>MNEL01000049.1:9984-15881 GCA_001917665.1 Gemmatimonadetes bacterium 13_1_40CM_69_22
TCGACGCCGCAGTTCGGCGACCGCCAGTCCTACCAGATGCAGAGCGGCAACGCGGACGAGGCGATGAAGGAGATCGAGCTCGACGTGAGCGAGGGCGCCGACATCATCCTGGTCAAGCCGGCGCTCCCGTGCCTCGACCTGATCCGGCGTGCCAAGCAGCAATTCGGCTCGCCGCTCGCGGCGTACCAGGTGAGCGGGGAGTACGCCATGATCAAGGCGGCCGGGGAGCGCGGCATGCTGGACGAGCAGCGCGCGATGTGGGAGACCCTCTACGCCATCCGCCGCGCCGGTGCGGACATCGTCCTCAGCTACTTCGCGCCCTGCGCCGCGGAACAACTGTGACGCTTTATTGCGTTCGGGGAAGTAAGACCGCTTTCCAAAGCGCTGCCGCCAGCGCCGCGCCGAGCAGCGGCCCGATCCAGTAGACGGCCTGGCCATTGAGGCTAACGTTGATAAGCGCCGGCCCGAAGGCGCGGGCCGGGTTCATCATGGCACCGGTAAAGTTCCCGCCCACCAGCGCGTCCACGAAAATCGCGAGACCGATGCCGAACCCGCCGATCTTCGGGGCCTCCGGGGAGACGGCCGTGCCGAACACCGCGCTCACGAGAAAGAAGGTGAGGGCGGCTTCGATCCAGACGCCCTGCAGGAAGGTGACGTCGCCGGCGAGGTGGGGCGTGCCGCCCAGCGCGAGCGTCACCCCCGGGCGGGGGAGGATGCCTTTGACGAGGGCGGCGCCGACCAGCGCGCCCAGCAGCTGAGCCAGGATGTACTGAAGGGCCAACTTTCCGTCGATCTTGTTCGCAATCCACAGTCCGGTGGTCACGGCGGGATTCATATGCCCGCCGGAAATGCTCATGGTCATCGAGACGATGACCGCCATGCCGACGCCGTGTGCCAGCGCGATGCCGACGGCACCGGTCGCCCCGGCCGCCGGGCCGCCCGCGGCGAATGCCACGACGCTGCCGGCGCCGAGGAACACGAACAACATTGTGCCGACGAACTCCGCCGTCAGCGGGCGCAGGTTCTGGGACATCACGGAGCGACCTCCGGAGAGAGTGAGCGGCGGCAATCTACGGGCGCCGCTACGCCCGCCGCAACACCAGCGCTGCGTTGATGCCCCCGAACCCGAACGAGTTCGATACCACCACCTCCGGGGCGGCGGCGCGCCCTTCCCCGGGCAGGCAATCGAGGTCGCATGCGGGATCGGGGCGCTCGAGGTTGATCGTGGGCGGCAGCCAGCGGCGCTGCATTGCCAGCGCGCAGATCGCCGCCTCGATCGCGCCGCTGGCGCCCAGCGCGTGCCCGTAGTAGCCCTTCGTGCCGCTCACGCTGAGCCGGTAGGCGTGCGGGCCGAACACCTGCTTCAACGCCTGAGTCTCGGTCGTGTCGTTGAGCGGCGTGGAGGAGCCGTGCGCGTTCACGTATCCGACCTCGCCGGGTGCGAGCCCGCCGTCCTCGAGCGCGAGCTGGATGGCGCGCGCCGCCTGACGGGCATCGGGGCGCGGCGCGGTCATGTGATAGGCGTCGTTCGTGAAGCCGTAGCCCACGAGCTCGGCGTAGACCTTGGCGCCGCGGGCGAGCGCGCGGTCCCGCTCCTCGAGGACGAGCACCGCCGCCCCCTCGCCCATCACGAAGCCATCCCGATCCTCGTCGAACGGACGCGACGCGTGCGCCGGGTCGTCGTTGCGGGTGCTCATCGCGCGGATCACGCTGAACGCTGCGTAGGTCATGGGCGCGAGCGGCGCCTCGGCGCCGCCCGCGAGCATCACGTCCGCCCGGCCGGCGCGGATCGTGTGGAACGCATCGCCGACGGCGATCGTGCCCGAGGCGCAGCTCATGGCGTTGGTCGAGTTGGGCCCCGTGAAGCCGAATTCGATGGCGATGTTGCAGCTGGCCGCGCCCGGGAACACGGCGAGCGCGAGCGACGGGTCGAGGCCGCGCGGGCCCTCCTGCAGGAAGCCCTTCACCTGCGCTTCGGCGAACGCCACCCCGCCGAGCGCCGAGCCCATCATGGCGCCGATGCGGTCCGCGTCCTCGCGCGCCGCGTCGAGCTCGGCGTCGGCGACGGCGAGCCGGGCGCTCGTGACCGCGAGCTGCGAGAAGCGGTCGAGCCGCTTGGCGCGTTTCGCGGCCAGGTGGTCCTGGGGGCGGAAGTCGGGGATCTCCGCCGCGATGCGACTGCGGAACGGAGTCGGATCGAAACGCGTGATCTCGCGGACGGCCGAGCGACGGGCGGTGAGTCCCGTCCACAGACCATCCGCGGCCGTGCCGATGGGGGTCACCGCTCCTACCCCCGTGATCACCACGCGTCGCGCTCCGTTCCTCACGCGCCCTCCACCGCCCGCTTGATCCCCGCCAGGGTGCGTGCGGCGATCCCGTGGATGAACACCGGGCCGATCACCAGGTTCGCCGCGAGCCGGCCAATGAGTGGCCACGCCGGTCCGCGCCACTCGTGAACGATAGTGACGAGGACGCCATCATTCTGGGGAGGCTCGCTCGATGTGAACCGCCACACGACGTCCATTCCTCTCGTCATACCCCTCACGTGACGATAGCGGATTTCGCACCTCGCCCGGTCGACCGTCATCTCCGACACCCACCAGGCGGGATAGCGGACTGGGCCGAACGGGCGCCAAGCGGCCATGTCGACCGTTCCGCCGCTGTCGCGGCGAGCGAGAAAGCGGACCCATCGATAATGCGGCAAGATCTCGGGCCACCGTTCGACCTCAGACGCGACCTGAAAGATGCGATCGACAGACTCACGGATCAGGATTTCATCGACAGTGCGCATGCCGCATGAGGTCAGACGTCAGACATCGGACGTCAGGTGCCGCGAAGTCTCTGACGTCTGACGTCTGATGTCTGACGGCTCCCATGAAGCCACGATTCGAAACCCCGGTCGGTATCTCGCCACCGCCGGCACGCCGGCCTCCCGCAGCATCGTACTGAACTCTGCTCGCGTGTACCCGCGCCGCAACGACACGACCGCATCGTGCCGCGTCGTGCCGCCCATGCCGAGAGGGAACGAGGCGAGCCACACGCCCGCCATCGCGACGCGTGAGCGCCGCAGGTCGGCGAGCACGACCGCCCGCCTCGCCACCCGGTCGAAGCTCGCGATCCAGCGCACGGCGACCACCCGCGGCAGATGATGCAGCACTTGGCTCGCGATCACGATGTCGACGGACCGGGGGGCGAAGGGCAGGGTGTCGCCGTCGCCCACCACGACGTCCAGGCCGTTGTCCCGCGCGAGGCGCGCCGCCGTGGGGATCACCTCGAGGCCAATGGGCGTGAGCGTGATCCCGTGCCGGCGCGCTGCCTGGGCTACCGCCCGCGGTATGTCCCCGAGGCCGGTTCCCACGTCGAGCAGTGTCCAACTCGCCTCTCCCGAGCCCCGAGCCCCGAGCCCCGAGTCCCGGAAGAGCGGCTCGAGCGCCTCGACCACCGCCCGCGTCCCGCCGAACAGCGTGTTGAGTCGAGCGATGTCCCGCAGCTCATCGCGGACGGCGCCCGGGTGTGCGCGCCGGTCGTCCAGCAGCTCCCGGCCGATCATCCGCTGGAGAGGCTGGCGTAGCCGCCGCGGTAATAGAGCAACGGCTTCCGGTCGGTCACGCTGCCGCCCGTCACGACCCCGATGAACACCGTGTGGTCGCCCGCCGGCGTCTCTGCTTGCTTGTCGCACTCGATGGTCGCGAGCACCCCGTCGAGCAGGGGGAGTCCCTGCTCGCTCTCCGTGTAACCGATGCCGTCGAACCGGTTCGGGTGATCGGCGGCGAAGCGGCGCGAGAGCGCTTCTTGGTCGGCGGCGAGCACGTTGAGCACGAAGCGCCGCGTCGACTGCATCGCGGCGTGCATGTCGTGGCCCCGGTCGACGCACACGAGCAGCAGGGGCGGCTCGAGCGAGACCGACGCCACGGAGCTCGCCGTCATCCCGATGGGGTGGCCGCGCGCGTCGCGTGTCGTGAGGATGGTGACGCCCGTGGCGAACCGGCCGAGTAGCTGACGGAACTGCGCGGGATCGACGCCGTGCATGGTCACCAGAGCAGTCGGGCAAGGACGCTGGGTGCGAGGACGCGACGCGCCGGGACGAAGTTCCCCGTCGCGCCGACCAGAAGATCCGCGAGGCCCGGGCGGCGCGCCAGGCGGCCGACCACCCGCTCGGCAAGCGCGGGCCAGCCCACCCCCAGGCCGATGAGCCGTTCGAGCGCCCACTTGCCAGCAAATTCGCGCCGCCGCGCGCGGACGTAGGGCTCGAGCAGCGCGGCGGTCACAGGCCCGCCGCCCCTGTGAACCCCGGGCTTGCGCCCCGGGTCAGAGCGACCACTGAGCCCGCGAACCCGGGACGCGAGCGCGGGGATCAAGCAGTCCGCCGCGAGCTCCGCCCCGCGCAGCGCCGCGTAGATCCCCTGGCCCGTGAACGGGTCGAAGAAGTCGGCGGCGTCGCCCACGAGCAGGGCACCGTCCCCCGCCGGCCGGCGGGCCCACTGGCCGAACGGTCCGGTAGCAAGCACCTCGCGCACGAGGCGCCGCCGCTCGAACCGCCCGGCGAGCCCGGGATATCGCTCCAGCTCGGCGAAGAAGCCGGCCCGGAAATCCTGCCGGCGCCGCCGCACCATGGAGCGGGGCACGACGAGCGCCACGGTCGTCACGCCCCCGCCGATCGGCCCCAGGCCCACGTACCCGCGCTCGCCCACGTGCAGCTCCCCCACGCCGTCCACGCCCGCCACATCCGTGACGTGGGTGGTGAACGCGATCCGTCGCGGCGGCGACGTCCGTACGAGCCCGAGCCGCCGGGCGACCACGGAGTGCAGCCCGTCGGCGCCCACGACGACACGGGCGTTACACGTCGCCCGTTGCCCGTTGCGCCAACGCACGACGACCCCCGCCACCGCGCGGCCATCCCAGACGAGCTCCTCGACCGTCGCGCCCTCGTGCACAACCGCGCCCTCGCGGGCCGCGGCGCGTAGCAGGATCGTATCGAACATCGCGCGCGACAGCGCGAAGCTGTAGGGACGAGGCGGCACGTGGCCGTGATCGGACGCGAAGCGACCGCACATCACGACGCCGCTCGGCGCGACCACCTTCATCCCGTAGAGCTTCGCGTGTGTCGCGCCCTCGATCGCCGCGAGCACGCCTGCGCCGAGCCGCTCGAGAATAGGCGTCGTCGCCGGGCTCAAGTACTCGGAGCAGGCTTTGTGACGCGGGAAGCGGGCGCGGTCGAGCAGCAGGACTGAGGCACCCGCCCGGGCGAGCAGGAGCGCCGTGGTCGAGCCTGCGGGGCCCGCGCCGACGACAATAGCATCCCATCGAGTCACCCTTTCCCCTTCCCCCTTCCCCCGCCGTTAGCCGGCCTCTAACCCGATGAGTTACCCGATCCGTTGAAACCGAAAGCCGCCCAGTAGCAAGTCCCCGTTCGAGAAGCTTACGGAGAACGTCGTCGGGACGGACGAGCCCATGAACGTGATGGTGACCGAAGCGGCGCTGGACGTGTAGGTGCAGCTACCCTGGAAGATCGTGTCCTGGACGCCCGCGTTGACGAAGGTGTGGGTGACGACCTTGGAGCACGCGCCATCCGCGGTGAAGGTCCAGCGCGTCTCCGAGACAATCGTGTCCCCGGATGCCGCGTCGAAGAAGGTCGTGAAGTTGCGCCAGGTGCCGACGAGGCTGCCTCCGCCGGTGCCGCCACTCCCACCGCCACCGGCGAAGCCGGGGCCGCCGATCAGCCGGCCGCCTGCGGGACAGGCGGCGGTGACGGCGGCGGCGGCGATTACGGCCAATACCGCGAGCCGAGCACCGCGACGGCCGCACCGACCAGCGTCGCCGCCAGGTTCACGCCGTCGTTGTCCAGCCATCGCCAGCCCCTGGTGAGTCGCACCGGCTCGTGACATACCCTGTTTCCG
>MNEL01000055.1 GCA_001917665.1 Gemmatimonadetes bacterium 13_1_40CM_69_22
ATCAAGTCGACCTACCTCGCCGGGACGACCATGACCCTGAGCGGCACGTCGATGGCCACGCCGCACGTCACGGGCGTGGCGGCACTGTACAAGGCGACCTTCGGCGACGCAGCGTCGGCGACGGTGTCGAATTGGATCATCAACAATGCCACGACCGGTGTCCTCACGGGGAATCCGTCGGGGACGCCCAACCGGTTGCTATTCAAGGCAACGCTGTAATCAAGAGAGGAACTTCGGCGCGCCCGCGAGAATCCGTCGGGCGAACAGCACGACGGCGACGGCATACAGCAGGTGCACCGGCCCGCTGCCCACGTTGGCCACGAAAACGATAATCATCCACACCGCGAGCAGTACAATCGCGCCCACCAGCGTCAGGTTCATGAACCCCCCTCGCTTGACGTTTCCGGTCCACGTTGTATTGTAGCGTAGGATCGGGGAGAAGAATTATTGAGCCAACAGGCTCGATTGTGGACCCAGATACTGTGACCGATGTCAGGCCCCCTCCGAGGGGAAGACAGACGCCATGGTGAGGGACCAGTCATTACCTTCGGGCTTCAATAATCCTCTCTGTTCCTGACGTACCGGTCGGCCGGGCCGCGTTTACAGCGGTGCCGGCCGATCGTTTTTTCCAATGCGGAATGCAGAATGCGGAATGGCCGAGCAAGCGTCGCTCGGCGAGCGACCTCTCATCGCAACTCCGCATTCCGCATTCCGCACTCATTTCCTCACAGTCTCCCAAAAATACTTCGGCGCCAGCAACGCATGCCCCCGCACCACGAATCCGATCACCAGGATCGCGATCCAGATCCCGTAGGCGACAGCGATCTCCTCGCGCAGCGTCGGCCGCAGGAACTGCACCAGCCACAGGACGAAGATGATGGTGGCGTCGAGCCAATCGAACTCCATGTTCGCGAGCAGCAGCACGGCGAGGCCCGACTGCAGCAGCGTGAGCAGCAGCTCGAGCCGCTGGGCGTCGTCGAAGCGGAAATCGAGCCACACCCCGTGGTGGCGGAGACTCGAGTAGCCGTAGACCAGGGGGATCATGGCGGCGAGCACGGTCCACTGGTTGATGTTGCTCGAGACCATGTTCATGAGGGCCATGGGCGCGTGGGTGACGCGCCGGGCCCAATAGAACGCGGAGACCTTCTCCGGGAATTCGGAGAGGAACGGCGCCACCCACTGCACCAGCACGAACTGGCTCACGCCGAGCAATCCCGCGACGGCGAGCATGGACTCGAGGAACGGATGCGCGGTGGCGTAGAGCAGCCCGCCACCGGCCGCGAACAGCCCGCCGATGGCCGCCTTCTGCCGCCAGCCGGGCTGGCGGTGGGCCCAGCGGGACACTGCCGGCGCGTCGGCGACACTGTCCACGTCGCGCGGCGCGGTGCGGAGCAGTGCCCACAGGTAGGCGATGTAGAGGGCGAGGAGGACAGCGGCGTCCACCCAGCCGAAGCTGCGCCGCAACAGGATCACGACGAAGTAGAGCAGCGGCGGCACGAGCCCCACGACCTCGACCGCGTGCTCGCGGTCCAGTTGGATGGCAGGCAGTAGGGGCGCAGCATGCTGCGCCCCTCCGGCCCTCTTCCGTCCCGCGGTGGCGAACACGAAGTAAATCATCGGCCAGCCAAGCCCGAGCAACAGCCGGATGGCGCCGGTCAGGTTCGCGATCGCGAGGTGGGCGCGCTCCGGCTCGGCACCTGCGTCCCAGGCGATTACCGCCTCGACGGCGAACTCGGGCAGCGTCTGCAGCCAGGCGAGGATGGCGAGGGCGAGGCCCTGGGAGATGAGGAACTGCGCGGCTTCCGCGCCCCAGGCGACGAGAAACGCCGCCGCGAGGATGCTGGGAAACGTCCACAGCGCCGACAGCGCCGAGCCTCCCGCCGTGGACACAAAAGCGAGTAGCTTTAGTTTCACGTGCGCCGAAGATAGTCCGGCTCCGGAGGCCCAACAAGCATGGGACGCGACAAAATGAAGTCCGCCAGCCTGCACAGCTTCCACGCCGAGCACGCCGCGCCGCTCGCGCCGGTGGCCTCCGGGGAAGCGCGCCCGGCATTCGAGACGCTGGTGCGCGAGATGCTCGTGCAGCTCGGCGAAGAGCCCGCCCGGGAGGGCCTGCGCCAGACTCCGGCCCGCGTGGAGGCGTCGCTCAAGTGGCTCACGCGCGGCTACCACATGTCAGTCGCCGACGTCATCGGCGACGCCCTGTACCGCGAGCGCCACGAAAACCTCGTCTGCGTGCGCGACATCGAGATCTACTCGCTGTGCGAGCACCACCTGCTGCCGTTTTTCGGCAAGGCGCACGTGGCGTACCTGCCGAACGGCCGGCTCGTGGGCCTGTCGAAGATTCCCCGCGTGATCGAGGTGTTCGCCCGCCGGCTGCAGGTGCAGGAGCGCCTCACCGACCAAGTGGCCGATGCCCTGATGGAGGTGCTGGAGCCGCGCGGTGTGGGCGTCGTCATCGAGGCCTACCACCTCTGCATGATGATGCGGGGCGTCGAGAAGCAGAACTCCAAGACCGTGACGAGCGCGCTTCGGGGCGCGCTGCTGCAGGACGCCAAGACCCGCGACGAGTTTCTGAGATTGGTGCACGCCGGGTGAGCGAGGCTCCCCTCCACGGGAAGCTCGCGCTCATCACCGGCGCCTCGCGCGGCATCGGCTGCGCCGTGGCGGACGGCCTGCACGCGGCGGGCGCGCACGTCGTGCGCCTGGCGCGCAGCCTCAAGGACGGCTTGGCCGATCGACGCACCGACCTGCGCTGCGACGTCACGGATCCCGCCGCGGTAGACCGAGCGGTGGCCCGCGTCCTCGGCGAGCTCGGGGTCCCGGACGTCGTGGTCAACAACGCCGGCATCTTTTTCATCAAGCGGATCGAGGAGACGACCCCCGACGAGTTCGAGCGGACGATCGCCGTGAATCTCATGGGCCCGTTTCTCGTCGCCCGGGCGCTCGTCCCACATTTCGTGCAGCGGGGCACCGGACACCTGGTGACGATCGGCTCCGTCTCCGACCACGTGGCGTATTCCGGGTCGACGGCCTATGCGGCGAGCAAATACGGACTGCGGGGCATGCACGAGGTGCTTCGCCAGGACCTCTCCCGCACCGGCGTGCGCACCACGCTCGTCTCCCCCGGGCCCGTGGATACGCCGATCTGGGATGCCGTCGATCCCGACTCGAAGCCGGGCTTCACCAAGCGGAGCGCCATGCTGCAAGCAGAGGACGTCGCCGCGGCGGTATTGTACGCGGTGACGCAAGCCCCGCGGGTGGATGTGACGGAGATCCGCTTGATGCCGACGGTCTATACGGCGAGGGGCTAGACGAATGCGGAGTGCGGAATGCGGAATGCGGAATTGCAATGAAGGGTCGTTCGACGCACGACGCCTCCACTTACATTCCGCATTCCGCATTCCACATTCCGCATTTTTTGCTGGCCTGAACTTTCTGTTGGCACCGTCTCTTTCCAGCCCCCAGGCTCTCCCCCCGCTCCCCGACACCACCGGCTTCGGGGTCCACGTACTGGCCATCGCCCGCGCTCCAGACAAGGCGATCTGGGTGGGGAGCTACGGCCAGGGAGTCTTTGTGCTGCGCCCGGGCGCCGCGAGCTGGGAGCAGCTGCGGCACGCGAGCGACTCCGCCGTCCACTCCATCTCGTGGGACTTCGTGCACGCCTTCGGGTTCGGGCCCGCGGGGGAGATCTGGTACGGCACGGTCGGCAACGGCTGGGGGCTGTCGACCGACGGCGGCAAGACGTGGACGAAGTGGGAGTTCAAACAGCTCGGCCCTGAATGGCAGTACGTCGCACCCAACGGCATCGTCACCCGCGGCGACACTGTGTACATCGGCACGGCGGACGGCATCAAGCTGTCCTGGGACCGCGGTGCGACCTGGGCCGAGATCACCGATTCGGCCGGTGCGACGACGGCGCAGCGCGTCTGGGGACGAATTCGCAACCAGTACGTGCTGGCACTCGCCGCGGGCCGGGATGGCGCCCTCTGGGCTGCTCATCTGCGCGGCCTGGCGCGCTCGCGCGACGGCGGTCGTACCTGGAGCGAGTTCCCGGCACCGGCTCGCGTGCGCGCCCTGGCGCCTGATTCCGGTGGCATCGTGTGGGTGGGGACCGAGCGGGGCCTGTACCGACTGGATCCGCGACCTCGCCCACCGTCCCCCGCTCCGCTGCGCGGAGAGGGGGGGACAGGGGGCGTGGCCTGGCTCGATAAGAAGGGGCGGCCGGCGTGCGCCGTGGCCCCGGTGGTGAAGGGCTGTCGCGTGGACATGCCGCCGATCGAGGCGCTCGAGCGGGTCGCGCCGGGACGAGTCTACGCCGCCACGCGACAGGGGGTGTACGAGCAGGACGGCGGCGCGCTCAACCTGTGCGACCCCGTGCCCGCCGCCACGGCGTTCCTGTCGCTCGCGCCCGGCTGGTACGCGGTCGGGCGCCAGGCGGGGCTCGCGTCGTGCCGCTTCGACCAGGGGCTCACCCTCGTCGGCATTTCGTACCAGCAGCGTCCGGACACGGACCTGGAAGCGATGCGGCACACTTGGTTCGAGCGCCCGATTCTCCCCGCCGATCAGCCGTTCATCGACCAGACGTACCGCTACGGCTCGACCATGGGCGGCAACTTTCAGCAGCACCAGGGCGTCGAGTTCAACAACCCCGACGGGACGCCCGTCCACGCCATCGGCGACGGCGTGGTGGTGTTCGCCGGTCCGGCGGAGCAGGGGGCGAACACCATCGCCATCCGCCACGACCGCAAGCTCAAGGGGCTGTTCGTGTACTCGGTCTACTATCACAACACCGCACTGGTCTCCTCGCTGGGTCAGCGCGTGAAGGCCGGGGACGTGATCGCCACGGTCGGGAACACCGGCCGGGCGACAAACGACCATCTACACCTGGAGGTCCACGCCGCACCGGTCGACTCCGTGCCCTTGATCGTCGATCCTAACGAGCGCTACCCGCGCTACAGCGTGAACCCCGAGCTGTGGATCCGGCCGCTGCCCGGCACCGGGATCGTCGCGGGGCAGGTATGGGACGCGCAGGGCCAGCCGGTGCCGCAAGCCCGGGTCTACGGGCTCATCAAGGCCGAGCCGCAGGAGACGCCGTTTTCGTACGCCGAGACGTATGGGGAGCACAACCACCCCGACCCCGCGTACCGGGAGCACTTCGCCGTGAGCGACGTGGAACCGGGCGACTACACCGTCTCGGTGGTGGTGGACGGCAAGCGGCTCACGCGACGCATCCGTGTCGAGGCGAACCGCCTGACCTGGGTCGTCTTCGGTTCCGGTGCACATTGAGCTGACGGAGATGCTGCGTTGTCCGGAGACGCACGAGGAGGCGTTCCTCGTGATGTCGACCGGGGAGATGGTGGGTCGGATGGTGCGGTCGGGGATCTTGGGGTGCCCGGTGTGCCGACGGGAGTTTCCGATCATGAAGGGGGTGGTGCAGTTCTCGGCTGGCGAGGGCGCCCCACTCCGCGACAAGAATACGCAGTCGCTTCGTGGGGCACCCTCGCCAGCCGATGCTCAGACCCTGCAGGCGCTTCTCGATCTCAGCGGCCCCGGCGGCTACGTAGTGCTGGTCGGCTCGGCGGCGCGGCACGCGGTCGGGCTCGCCGGGCTGATGGGCGGGATTCACTTCGTGGGGATCAACGCGCCGCCCGAGGTCGGAGAGCTGCCGGTCCTCAGCTTGCTCGCGTGCGAGACGATGATTCCGCTGCGCGGCGCCGTGGCGCGAGGCGTCGTTGTGGGACCGGAGCGGACGAGTACGGCATGGCTCGGCGAGGCGCTGCGGGTCCTGCTGCGGGGGCGGCGGCTCGTGATCGAGGACGAGCGCGTGACGGCTCCGGCGGGCTTGAAGCAGCTTGCGATGGGGGAGGGGATGTGGGTGGGGGAGAAGCAGTAGACCCCTCCAACTCTCGATGCTCCGAAAGTGTCTCGGGTGTTCATGGAACGTTCCGTGAACACTCGAGACACCGGCAGTTCTCGCGAAGTCGTAAGTCCCTAAAAATCAACGGATCCAACGGCCCGTTGCCCGGCATGTCGTGTGCATCGGCGGCAAGGGGATGCCGACCGTATTGGCGATCGGGTGATCGCCAAGTCTTTGGCTCCCGAATGGGGCCCGGCTCCGCGGGAGAGATCCCTTCTTAGCGGGCCTCCTCGCCGACTCGATAGATAAGACAGTTGGGTTGCCGGTCTACGTTCGAGACTCGTTGTACAAAGCACCGGTCGATTCTCAGCGCGTTCGGAGTCTCATCGCGGACTTGGTAATGAAGGCCGCACCGGCCCTGGGTACTCGCTCGGCGGTGAGCTTTACATCAGGCTCGTGTACGACCGAGATTCAAACACCTTTGTCCACGTGCGAGGGTGATGCGGCGCACTGCCGTGTTTGAATTGATGTAAGACGTTGCGTTCAACGTAAGTCCGAACGGTGGGTAGCTGCTCGTTGTAGAAGCCCAGCCATGCATCCAGGTCGTCCTGCAGCTCCTGCAGCTCGCCCTCTTTCGCGTGGTCTCTGCCTCAATTTGATGACGGCGATAGCGCTCATATCGCGTACTCTGGCGGATGCTCCGCCCTTGTGTGCCCCCGTCCTGCGAGCGATTCATATGGGCATGGCCGCACCGGTCTACTACACCGCCGAGATGGTCCGCAACCTCCCCGACGACGGGAATCGCTACGAAACCGTCTACGGGGAGCTGCTGGTGACCCCGGCTCCTCGCCTCTGGTACCAGGAGGTCGTCGCGCGCTTGGCCGAGATGCTCCGCGCCTACCTGCGTGCGTTCCCCGTTGGGCATGCGATCGCTGGACGAGCGGACATCAGCTGGGGCCCCGACATCCTGGTCGAGCCGGACGTCTTCGTGGCACCGCTCGATCAGGTGCGGACGCTCGACTGGGCCTCGGTCAAAGATCTGCTGCTTGTGGTCGAGGTGCTCAGCCCGTCGTCCCTGCGATATGACCGCTTCACCAAGCGCCGCCTGTACCAGGAGCAGGGCATCCCGGTCTACTGGATCGTGGACGCGGAGCGCCGTGAGGTGGAGGTGTGGACCCCGGACGCGCGCGTCCCCGTCCTCGAGCGCGAGCGGCTCAGGTGGCACGCCGCGGGCGCCGCGCAGCCCTTCGTCGTCGAGCTCGTCGAGTTGTTCCGACCGATTTAGGCATAGCCCCCCGCGACCGCGTTAGCCCTCGATCGCCGCCGCCGTCGCATCCGCCTCCGCGTACACCCGGTCGATCACGTCCCGGTAATTCTTCTCCACGGCGCGCCGCTTCACTTTGAGGGTGGGCGTGAGCTCCCCCGACTCGATCGTGAAATCCCGCTCGATCAACACCACCTTTTTCGGCATCTCGAACTTCGCCAGGTCGCGCAAGCCGCCGATCACCTCCCGCTCCATCTTGGCCCGCACGTCGGGGAGCGTGATCAGCTCCGCGCGGGAGGCGTACGCCAGCTTCCGCTCCCGGGCCCACGGCTCGAGGCTGTCGAAGTTCGGCGCCACGAGGATGATCGGGAATTTGCGCTGGTCGCCCAGCACCACGGCGTTGGCGACGAACTTGTTCAGCTTGACGGTGTTCTCGATCGGCTGCGGCGCCACGTACTTGCCGCCCGCGGTCTTGATCAGGTCCTTCTTCCGGTCGGTGATCTTGAGGTAGCCCTCGGCGTCGAACTCGCCGATGTCCCCCGTGTGGAACCACCCCTCCGCGTCGATCGCCTCGTGCGTCGCGTCGGGCTTGTTGTAGTAGCTCCGCATGACGTTCGGGCCCTTGGCCAGGATCTCGCCGTCCGGCGCGATCTCGACCTGGACGCCGGGGATGGGCTTCCCCACGGTGCCGAATTTCGGCCGGGCCAACGGATTGAGGGTGAGCACCGGCGACGTTTCGGTGAGCCCGTACCCCTCGATGGTCACGAGGCCTGCGCTGTAAAAGAAGCGCCCGATCTCGGCCGCGAGCGGGGCGCCGCCTGAAACGAACAGCTTGATCCGCCCGCCCGTGCCGGCGCGCAGCTTCGAGAACACCAGCCGGTCGGCGATGGCGTGCCGGAGCGCCAGCCCGAGCGGGACGGGAATCCCGGAGAGGCGATGGGTGGTCCACTGCTCCCCGACGCGCCTCGCCCACAGGAAGATGCGGCGCTTGAGCGCCGATCCCGTCAGCGCCCGCTCGAGCACGCGCGCATACACCTTCTCGTACAGGCGCGGCACCGCCACGAACACCGTGGGGCGCACGTCCCGCAGATCCTGCGAGATGGTGTCGGTGGACTGCGCGTAGTTGATGGTCACGCCCACGTGGAAGAAGTAGTAGTCCACCATGCGCTCGAGGATGTGCGACAGCGGCAGGCAGGCGAGGCAGCTGTCGCCCTCGCTCACCCGCAGCGCCTCGACGGACGCGATCACGTTGGACCAGATGTTGTTGTGCGTGAGCATGACGCCCTTCGGCTGGCCGGTCGTCCCCGACGTGTAGATCAGCGTGGCCAGGTCATCGGGCCGCACCGCCAGCGCTTCGTCCTTGAAGCGTGGGTACTGTGCCGCCACGGCCCGGCCCTTTGCTTCCACGTCGGCCAGCGTGATCGCGCCGTCGCGCCGGGCGTCGGGCTCGAACACGATCACGTGCTGGAGCGCCGGGAGCCTGCCCCGGATTTCGACCACCTTGGCGAGCTGCACGGTCGTGGAGCAGAAGACGGCGGTGGCACCGGAGTCGCGTAGGATGTACTCGACTTGGTTGGCCGGCAGCGTGGGGTAGATCGGGACGTCGGCGGCCCGGGCGCACAGGCAGGCGTAGTCGACGAGCGCCCACTCAAGGCGCGTCTCCGCCAGGAGCGACACCCGATCGCCCGGCTGAATCCCCAGCTCGCGCAGGCCGAGCGCGATCGCCCGCACCCGCTCCTCCGCTTCCCGGTGCGTGAGCGGGGTCCAGGCGCCGCCCGCCTTGTGACGGAAAGCGGCGGGGTGGCGCGCGTACTGCTCCACGGCGTCGAAGAACAACCGCGTCAGGGTGCCCGCGTTCATGGCACGAACCTCACGACGAAAGTGATGGGCGAGCCCGGGACGTCGGTGCCGATGGCGCGGCGGGCGGCGGCGGTCACGACGGCGCTGTCCGGCAGCGGCCCGGCGAGGAGGCGCAGCTTCACCACCGCGATGCCGGTGGCCGTGGTGACGGTGTCGCCCGCGACCGGCGCGCGTGCGGTATCGCTCGTCACCAGGGCGACGTTCCCCCCCGCCCCCCCGCCCGGCGCGGGGTAGACCGTCAGCGCGAACGCGACCGGACGGCCGGAGAGGTCGACCGGTCCCGTGGCGGTCGTGTCCTGCAGCCGTACCTTCAGCGAATCCGACAGCGAGTCCGGTTTCGCGGCGAGGCTGACGCTGTCGCGCGCCGGGCCGGCGGCGAATACCGTATCCGCCGCTGCCAGCATGCGGATGGCGATCGGATCGCTGGGGAGATCGCCCACGCTCGCCTGGATGCGTGCCGGGGTGGCGCTCCCTGCCCGGGCGACCATTACGCCGCTGGTGTCGTTCACCACGGTTAGTAGCGCCGCGTCGAACGTGGCCCAGAGGATCGTGGCTGGAACCGAGTCTCCCCGGCCGTCCAGGGCGACGGCGTGGAGGTGCAGGGTATCGAGCTCTTCGAGCGAGTCCGGGGGGTCGGTGACGGAGATCGCGACCACCCGGTCGAGGTCGGGTCCGAGCCGGCCGCATGCCACAGCTGCCGCGAGCATGAAGACGAGGGCGCGAACCCGGCCCCTCAGGGCGCCTCCGCGGTGGCGGCTTGGGTGGGCCCCGAGGCGCCCCCCCCCAGGTCCCGCAGCGCCTGCGTGGCGTGCTCGATCCATTTTTGGGCGTCGGGGCCCTTGGGCGGATGCGTGAGGAAGGCCCGCAGGTGCTGCGTCGCGCCGTCGGGGTCGCCGCGCTTCAGCAGCAGGAACGCGAGCCCGTAGTGGGCGCCGGCCAGCTCCCGGTCCAGCTCGAGGGCGCGGCGGTAATGGCGAATCGCCTCGTCGATGCGGCGCGTCTTGGTCAGCGCGATCGCCATGTTCTGCAAGATGCGGGCGTCGTTGGGGTGGTCGCGCAGTGCCAGGCGATACGACGTGAGTGCCGCGTCGTAATCGCCCTGGCGCTCGAGGGCGAGCGCCTCGTTCAGGTAATCGAGGCGCTGGGGATGGACGTCGTCGGCGCCCGAGCCGCCGAGCAGGCGGCGCCAGAAACCCATGGGCCGAAAATAGCTTGCGGCCGCTCGCGTTCGCAATGTAGCTTCTCCCCCCATGCCCGCCGCCGCCCCCCCGCCCCCCCCGCCCCCCCCGCCCCCGCACCAGCCGCCCGTGCCCAAGCGGACCGGCTTCACGCGCAAGACGCCGCACGGTGTCTTGCAAGTGGACTGGCCGTTCTTCGGCGAGCTGTGCCGGGCGCTGGCTCTCAAGATCTTCCGGGAGTACGACCCCGACGTGGTGATCGGCATCGCCCGCGCGGGAGTGATCCCCGGCGCCGTCGTGGCGAGCATCCTGCAGCGCGACTTCGCGTCCGTCGCCATCACTCGGCAAGAAAGCGGCGCGCGGCCGGTGGTGATCGCGGGCCCGCCCCGTATCGTCACCGGGCGGCGCGTCCTCATCGTGGACGAGACCTGCGACTCGGGCGACACGATGAAGCTCGCCCTGAACGCCGTGCGCGAGCTCAAGCCCGCCGCCGTGAAAACCGCCGTCTCGTTCCGCACCGGCGCCTACAAGCCGGACTTCTACGCGCTCGAGAGCGAAAACTTCATCATCCTCCCCTGGGACCGTGAGGTGATCATCGGCGGCTCCCGCGCCGACTACACCGAAATCCGCGTCGAACGTACCTGGAGCACGGCCGTCACTTTCCGCGGCCGGCGGCTCGAAGCCGCCACCGCGAGCGAGGACCAGGGCGGCTTCGTGCGCGCCCTGAATCGCGGCTCGGGGTGGGGGACGGCCTCGTTCACCTCGCTCGACCAGCTCGAGGCGATGGTGGCCCGCGCGGACGAGCTGTCCCGTGCCGTACGGCTCGAGCGCCCGATCCGGCTCGCCGACGTCCCGCCGCAGCAGGCGGACAGGGTGCCCGACCTGGACGGCGACGTGCGCGGCGTGTCGCTCGCCGAGAAAAAGCGCCTCATCGAAGCGTACAACGGCGAGATGCTCGCCGTGAGCGACCGCATCGTCGACACGCTCGCGACGTACCGCGACGAGGTGAGCGAGTACTGGTACGCGAATTCGGAAGGTGCCCTGCTGCACGAAGTCCGGCCCGAGGTGACGCTGTCCGGGACGGCGATCGCGCGGCGCGACGGCACCATCGAGAAGGGACTTGAGTCGATCGGGCTGAGGCGCGGGTGGCACTCGGTCCAGGGCAAGGCGGCCGGCTTCCGCGCCGTCGCCGAGCGGGCGGTGCGGCTGCTGGACGCGCCGACGGTGCGGGGCGGGACCTATCCCGTCGTGCTCGATCCCGAGCTCGCCGGCGTCTTCATCCACGAGGCGTTCGGGCACCTGTCGGAAGCCGACTTCGTCTACGAGAACCCGCAGGCGCGCGAGATGATGACTCTGGGCCGGCGCTTCGGCAAGCCGGTGCTCAACGTCGGCGACAACGGTGCCGCGTCCGGCTTGCGTGGCACGCTGCCGTTCGACGACGAGGGCACGCCCACCCAGGACACGGCGCTCATCCGGGAAGGCATCCTCGTCGGCCGGCTGCACTCCCGCGAGACGGCGGCCGCGATGAGCGAGCGGCCGACGGGGAACGCGCGCGCGATCTCGTTCCGCCACCCGCCGATCGTCCGCATGACGAACACCTACATCGGCAACGGGCGCGGCACGTTCGCGGACCTGATTCGCGACATCAAGCTGGGCGTGTACGCCTGCGGCGCGTTCGGCGGCCAGACCATGCTCGAGAACTTTTCGTTCACTGCCGCCTACGGCCACATGATCCGCGACGGCCAGGTGACGGAGCTGGTGAAGGACGTCGTGCTCGCCGGGAATCTGTTCCAGACGCTCGATCGCATCGACCACATCGCGGGCGACTTCCGCTGGAATCAGATGGGTGGCGGCTGCGGCAAGGGCGGGCAGTACCCGCTCCCCGTCACCGAAGGCGCCCCACACGTCCGTATCGAAGCAGCCTTGATCGGGGGCGACGTCCCCGCGTGATCGAGGGGTTGCTCGAGCTCGCGCGGCGCCGCGCGAACGGAGGCGCGGATGCTCTCGAGCGGCGGGTCGAGCGTACGGCGCTGGCGTTCGAGGCGGGCCGCCTCAAGGCAGCGGGCGTGACCGAGGAGGCCGGGGCGAACCTGCGGGTGCTGCACCGCGGCCGCGTCGGCATCGCCGGCACGACGAATGTCGGTGTCGGAGACGTAGGGGCACAGCATGCTGTGCCCCTACTCGAACGGGCGCTCGCCTCGGCCGAGCTGGGCGAGGAAATCGCGCTGGCCTTTCCTTCGACCGCCAAGCTCCCTCGCGTCGACACGTACGTCGCTCGAGCGGCGGACGCCCCGCTCGACCGGCTGATCCAGATCGGTCAATTCCTGCTCCAGCGGCTGGCTCGCGAGGGGTGCCAGGTCAACGTCGCGATCGAGCGCGAGGTGGGCGAGACCCGCGTCGCGAACACGGCGGGGGCCGAGGGCACGTACCGCTCGACCGGCGTGGCGGTGAGCGCGGACATTTGGCGTATCGCCGGGGATGACGTGCTGGCCATCGGCGAGGTGGTCGAGGGGTCGGACCTCCCCTCGGACGACGCCCTCGAGGCGGTGGTGCAGTCGATCACGACCAGACTCGACCACGCCCTGCGGATCGTGACGCCGCCCGAGGGCGCGCTCCCGGTCGTGTTCACGCCGGCCGGCCTGTCGGCGGTGCTGCTCCCGGTGACGCAGGGCCTCTCGGGCAAAGCCGTGCTGCAAGGCATCTCGCCGCTCGCGAACCGGGTCGGCGAGCGGGTCTTCGACGCGGGCGTGTCCCTCACCGACGACCCGCTCGCGCCGGGCCGGACCGCCTCACGTCCGCTCGATGACGAATGCGTGCCCTCCCGCGTCACCTGCCTCGTGCAAGGTGGCGGCGTGCAACGATTCATCTACGACCTCGAAACCGCGGCACGCGCCAAGACCGAGAGCACCGGGCACGGGCAGCGCGGGATTTTCGGGAAGCCCGTGCCGGCGTACACGAACCTCATCGTGGGCGAGGCCCGGGTCCCGGGTCCCGGGTCCCGGGTCCCGGGTGAGCTGGGCGGAGGTCTGCTCCGTGAGGTGAACGACGGGCTGCTCGTCGACGACCTCATCGGCGTGGGGCAGGGGAACGTGATCGGAGGAGCGTTCAGCCATCCGGTCGCGCTCGCCTATCGCATCGAGCGGGGTGAGATCAGCGGGCGCGTGAAGGATGCGGCGGTAGCGGGAAACGTCTACGAGCTGCTCAAGCGGATCGGGGGTCTCGGCAACGACGCGCGTTGGATTGGCGCGCGGTTCGCGCCGTCGCTGCTGCTGGAGGGGGTGGCCGTCGCCCGTCGCTGATCCCAGGCTAAAGCCTGGGCTTGGCGCGGCATAATGTAGGGGCGCAGCATGCTGCGCCCCTACACGCCGGATGCCTACTCGCGGGCTCCCAGCGCTTCGCCGTAGCCCGTCCCCTGCGTCATCTGCTCGTACACCGCATTGAGTGTATCCGGCGACGCGGACAGGAAGCGGCAGCGTGCGTCGCTTCTGCTGCGACACTCGACCTCCATCACGGCCACGGGCTCGCCCGACAGCCGTCCCAGGAAGTCCGAGAGCATCCCGGCCGTGAAGAAGCACATGGGGGTCCCGGCGCTGCCGGGTTCGGCTTCCACCCAGTCCTCGGTGTCCAGGGCCAGGGCCGCGCGGCCGAGCGGGCCGACCGTGACCGTGCCCCACCCGTGCGCCTGGAAGAACGCCGACAGCACCTCGCTCATCTGGCCGGCGTCGAGGTCCTCGGGCCGCGACGCGCCCGTTTGGACCGGCAGCCATGCGCAAAACGACTGGTACACGCCTTCGCCCGCCGCGAACCCGACCTCCTGGAGGATCGCGACGGCCTGGGGGCCTGCGTCCCGGAGCAGACTGTGACGCAGCTGGCGCAGCGCGCCGCGACCGATGGTCAGGCCGTCGGTCGCGGCGGTGGCGTGAGCCGGGGCGGTCATATCGCACGCCAACTTAGGGTTTGGCGCGTGCGCGGCGCAAGAGTTCCGCCTCGTCGATCAGCGGCACGCCGAACGCCTTCGCCTTCTCGAGCTTCGCGCCGGCGTCGGCGCCCACCACCACGGCCGTGGTATTCCGCGATACGCCGTCGGTGACATGGCCGCCGGCCGCCTCGATCAACTCGCCCGCCTTGGCGCGGGACAGGGACGGCAGCGTTCCCGTGATCACGTACACCTGCCCCGCCAGCGGCCCTTTCCCTTCGGTCGCCTCTGGCTCCTTCATGTTGAGCCCGAGCTTCTCCAGCCGTTCCACCAGCTTGCGGTTCTTCGGTTCCACGAAGAACCCGGCCACGGCCTCGGCGATGGCGGGTCCGATGCCGCGGATCTTGTTGATCTCGTCCGCGGAGGCCTTGGCCAGGGCCTTCATCGTCCCGAAGTGGCGGGCCAGCAGCCTCGCTCCCTGCACGCCGACGTGCCGGATGCCGAGCGCGAAGAGCAGGGTCGAGAGCGGTTGCTGCTGCGATGCTTGGATCGCGGCGACGAGCTGTTGGGCCGACTTCTCGGCAAACCCTTCGAGGGTCAGGAGCTGCATCGTCGTGAGCTCGTAGAGGTCTGCGACGTCCTTGATGAGCTTGGCGTCGAGCAGCGCCTTCACGCGCTCGGGCCCGAGCCCCCGTATGTCCATCGCGGTCCGCGAGGCGAAGTGGACGATGCTCTCGAAGATCCGACCGAGGCAGGAGACGTTGGGACAGTACACCATCACTTCGTCGGGAGGGTGCTCGACCTTCGATTTGCAGACGGGGCACCGGTCGGGCGGCTGGTATGGCCTGGCGCGGCGCACCCCCTTCTTGATCACCGGTCCCAGCAGCTGCGGGATGACTTCCCCGGCGCGGGTGACCTCCACCAGGTCGCCTTCCCTGATGTCCTTGGCCTTGATCAGCTCGAAGTTGTGGAGCGTGGCGGTCGACACCGTCACGCCCCCGATCTCGACCGGCTCGAGTACGGCGTAGGGGTTGAGCGCGCCGGTGCGGCCCACGTTGATGCGGATCTCCTTGAGCCTCGTGACCCGCACCTCGGGGGCGAACTTGCGGGCGATGGCCCAGCGCGGCTCGCGGTCGCCCACGGTTCCCAGCTCGGCGTGCAGCTCGAGCGGGTTCACCTTCACCACCACGCCGTCGGCGCCGTAGTCGAGCTGCTCGAGCAGCGGCTCGAACGTGGCGATTTCCTGGTTGGCGGCGGCCAGGTCGGGGACGAGCTTGTGGTGGGGCTCCACGGGGAAGCCCCAGGCCGCGAGCTGCTGCAGCAGGTCGTGCTGGGTCGCGACCGGCAGCTTCTGGCCGGGAGCCTCGACGTGGAAGCAGAAGATCCGGAGGCGCCGGCTGCGCGTGATCTTGGGATCGAGCTGACGTAGCGCGCCCGCCGCGGCGTTGCGCGGATTGGCGAATGTCGGCTCACCGGCGTGATCGCGTTCCTTGTTGAGCTCGGCGAAGCGCGTTTTGGACAGGTACACCTCGCCGCGCACTTCCATGAGCTTCGGCCAGCCCTTGCCGCGCAGCCGCAGCGGGACGTCCAGCACTGTGCGCAGGTTGGTGGTGACGTCTTCCCCTTCCACGCCGTTCCCGCGGGTCGCGCCGATGACGCACACGCCGTCATCGTAGGTGAGGCTCACCGCCGCGCCGTCGATCTTCACCTCGAGCGTGTAGCCCGCCGTCTTCACCTCGGGGCTGAGCCGCGCGTTCCGCTCCTCCCACTCGGCGAGCTCCGCTTCGTTGAAGGCGTTGGCGAGGGACAGCATCGGTACGAGGTGCCGGTGCTTCTTGAAGCCGGCCGCCGGCGGGGCGCCGACGCGGTGGGTGGGGCTGTCGGGGGTCCGGAGCTCGGGATGCTTGGCCTCGAGCTCCTGCAGCTCGCGGAACAGCCGGTCGTACTCGGCGTCCGAGATCTCCGGCTTGTCGAGTACGTAATACCCATGGTTCGCGCGCTCGATGAGCCGCCGCAGCTCGGCGGCGCGCGCCGCGGCGGCCCTCCCCTTCACCGCCCCTTGGCTTCTTCCTGGATGACGGCCATCGCGACGCCGACCAGCCGTTCGAGCTCCTCGGAGCTCGCGCGCGGCAGCAGCGCCTCGGCCCACGCACCCTCGCGCTCCCCGAACGCGGCGAGCAGGCGCCGCAGGAACGAGAGCAGAGCCACGCGTTCGAGTTCCATGCGGCGCATCGTCTCGTCGGTCTCCTGATGCCGCTGCTCCAGCCGCTCGTAGCGATGCGCGTTACGGAGCGCCTGGGCGGTGAGCGACGCGACGACCTGTACGAACCGCACATCCTCGTCGGAGAAGGTGGGGCCGTCGCGGAACGTGCGCAGAAAGATCGCGCCGATCGCGACGCCGCGCCACGTGATCGGTACGACAGTGATCGACTTCACGCGGCGGTTGATCATCTCGCCCTTCACATGCTTCAGGCTGGGATCGGTCGCCGCGTCGGGAATGAACACCGTCTCGCCGCTCTGCATCGCGCGCTTGAGCTCGGGGTAGCGCTCGAGATCCACGACGTAGTTGCGGATGGTCGGGTCCTCGTAGGATGCCACCAGGCGCACCGACTTGCCGCCGCGCTCGGCGAGGAAAATCGAGCAGCGGTCCAGCCCGAACGCCTCGCCCAGCTTGCGTGCGATCGCCTGCAGGATATCGATGAAGTGCAGCGAGGTGGACACTTCCTTGAGGATCTCGATCACGGCGAGCAGGTGCTTGCGCTCGCGCTCGAGCTCGGCGACACGGGCGGTGAGAGTAGCGGGGCCGGTCATGGCATAGTTTGCGTCCCTGGCGGACGGCCCGTCAAGCGCCGCGCCGCTGTTGCCGCGTCTCGTGGCGCGGGGTAGCTTCCCAGCCCATGCGCTGCTGTGTCGTGTCGCTCCTGCTCGTCGCCGGTGGTGCGGTTGCGGCGACGGCGCAGGCGACGGCGCGGGCCGCGACCGCCGCTCCGCTGGGCGCGTGGACGCCGGTGCCCGAGCTGCCCGGCATGGGCCGGCCGGTGGACACCGCCGCCGTCGCCGCGCGACGCCGCGCGTTGCTGCAGCGCATCGGTCGCGGCACGGCGCTCATCCCGGCTGCGCACGAGCGCGACTTGGAAAAGGAGTACGTGCAGGACAACGACTTCCGCCAGACCAACGCGTTCTTCTATTTCACCGAGCTCGAGACCCAGGACGCCTGGCTGTTGCTGACCGCGCGCGGCCCGGATTCGCTCGAGACAGTGCTGTTCTTGCCGCGTCGCAACCCCAGCCAGGAGCGCTGGACCGGCCTCCGGCTCGGGCCCGACAGCGTCGCCGCGCGCCTGTCGGGGATCCCCACCGTCCTGCCCACCGACTCGCTCGAGCGCGGGCTGCTCGCCGCCCGCTTCCGCGTGCGCGGCCCGATCTACGTGCCGCTCGACCTGACCACCCGCGATGAGCGGCGCGTGATCGACCTCGTCTTCAGCGGTCAGGACGTGCGCAACCTGCGCCAGCTCGCCGATTCGCTGCGGGAAGTGAAGGATGCCGACGAGCTGGCGCGCCTGCGGAAAGCGATCGACATCAGCGTGGCGGGCCACATCGCGGCCATGCAGGCGGCCCGGCCGGGCATGTACGAATACGAGATCGAGGCGGCGCTCGAGGCGGGCTTCCGCAGGAACGGCGCCGATCGCGTAGGCTATCCCTCGATCGTGGGGAGCGGGCCGAACTCGACCACCCTGCACTACGACGTGAACCGTCGGCAGACGCGGGATGGCGACCTGGTGGTGGTCGACGCGGCAGCCGAGTGGGGGCAGTACACGGCGGACGTCACGCGCACCTGGCCCGTCAATGGCAGGTTTACGCCGCGCCAGAAGGCGATCTACGATCTCGTGCTCGCCACCCAGCAGGTCGCGTTCGACTCCGTGCGGCCGGGCGCCACGATGCGCGACCTGAATCGCATCGCCCAAACCTACATGCGCGAGCATTCGGGGAGCCTGTGCGGCGACCGGACCTGCGACGCCTACTTCATTCACGGCCTCGGGCACCCGATCGGGATGGACGTGCACGACGTCACCGTGCCCGGGCGCTTGAAGTTCGAGCCGGGGATGGTGATCACCCTGGAGCCGGGGATCTACCTCGCTGGGGAGAGCCTGGGGGTGCGGATCGAAGACGACGTGCTGGTGACGCCCACCGGGGCCGAGTGGCTGTCCGCGAAAGCGCCGCGCACCACGCTAGAGATCGAGCGGCTGATGCGCGGCGCGCGCTAGGTCTCGTCCTTCTCGGTCTTGATGTCGTCGAGGAGCTGCGCCGCCTCCTTCTGGTATTCGCTGTCGAGCACGTCCGCGATGGGGAGGGTGGCGATGGTGGTGAACTGCTCGCGGGCCTTGGAGTAATGCCCGAGGTCGATGTACACCTCGGCCAGGTCGAGCCGGTGGAAGATGTTCCGCGGCTTCAAGGCGACGGCCTTCTCCAGGTACTTCTGGGCGTCGTCCCAGTTCCCCTTGTCCAAGAACCCGCCGCCGAACAGCGCCTTGGCGAAGAACTTCTGGAATCCCGAGAGCCGCTTGACCTCGGCATGCCAGGCCCCCACCAGGTGGTAGGCACCGTCATGGGTCGAGTCGAGCTCGATCGCCTTCATCCCCTCGTCGTAGATGATCTTGGCGAAGCGCACGCGCTCCTTGCCGCCTTTGGTGCGCGACAGCCGGCCCAACGCCTGTCCGATCGTGAAGTGCCCGTCCGCTCCGGTGGGGTTGACCCGCACGGCCGCCTCGCCGTACGCCCGCGCCGCCGTATAGAGACTGTCGCGCAGGTGCTTGGACGAGTCGTCCTTGCCTTGGACTTGCTTGGCGATGTCCACGAGCTCGCGCCCCGCCTTCCACAGCGCCGCGTAGTTCGTCGAGTCCGCGGCGAGCGCCGCGCGGTAGTGCTGCAGCGCTTGCGCCGGCGCGAGCGCGGTATGGGCGCTGTCGCCGAGTACGATGTGCTCCGCCACCGTCGGATGGGTCTGTGCCCCCGCGCGCGCTGGAACGAGGAGAGAGAGAAGCAACGAGGCGGCACGGCGCATCGGGGGCTCCGGGGAGGTCGCCGCTAATGTTGGTGGTGCCGCTCATCGAGCGCAAGCGGGACGGCCGCGCGCTCACGCCGGAGGAGTGGTCGGCCCTCGTCGCGGCGTACACCGACGGCCGTGTCCCCGACTATCAGATGTCGGCCTTGCTCATGGCGGTCCTGCTGCGCGGGCTCGAGCGCCAGGAGCTCGCCGCGTTGACCGATGCCATGCTCGCCTCGGGCCAGCGCCTCGCGTTCGATGCGTGGCCCACGCCGCGGGTGGACAAGCACTCGACGGGCGGCGTGGGCGACAAAGTCTCGCTCGTGCTCGCGCCCCTCGTCGCGGCGTGCGGCGTCGCCGTGCCGATGATGTCCGGCCGCGGGCTCGGCCACACCGGCGGCACGCTCGACAAGCTGGAAGCGATCCCCGGCTTCCGCACCGGCCTCTCGCTCGCCGAAGCGAAGGCGCAGGTGATGAAGCTGGGCTGCGCGATGATCGGCCAGACCCCCGAGATCGCGCCCGCCGACCGGCGGATCTACGCCCTGCGCGACGTGACCGGGACGGTCGAGGCGATTCCCCTCATCGCCGCCAGCATCATGTCGAAGAAGCTCGCCGAGGGGCTGAACGCGCTCGTGCTCGACGTGAAGCGCGGCAGCGGCGCGTTCCTCCCGAGGCTCGAGCAAAGCCTCGAGCTCGCCCGCACGATGATCGCGCTCGGCGAGGATCGCAGCTGCCCCACCGTCGCCCTGCTCACGGCGATGGACCGTCCGCTGGGCCGGGCCTGCGGCAACGCCCTCGAAACCGAGGAGGCGATTCTCGCGCTGCGCGGGGAGGGTCCCGAGGACCTGTTGGAGGTGACCTACGCGCTGGGCGCCGAGATGCTGCTCGCGGCGGGGATCGAGAAGACCAGCAAGAAGGCGCGCCAGCGCCTCGCCAACGCGCTCGCGTCGGGTCTCGCCGCCGAGAAGTTCGAGCAGGTCATCGAGGCGCAGGGCGGCAACCCCAAAGCAGTGGAGGATCCGTCGGTGCTGCCGCAGGCCCAGGAGGTCGAAGTCTACGCCGCGCCGCGCACCGGCGTCGTGGCCAAGGTCGAGCCGAAAACCATCGGCCGGGCCATTGTGGCAATGGGGGGCGGCCGCCGCACGGTCGAAGACGAGGTCGATCCGACGGTGGGGTTCGTCATCACGGTGAAGCCGGGGGACAAAGTGCTGGCGGGCGAGCCGATCGCGTCGGTGTTCGCGCGCGATCCGGGGGGGATGAAGCTCGGCTTCGAGGCGCTGCAGCAGGCTATCGTGGTGGGCGACAAGCTTCCGGAGAAGCCGCTACCGTTGATCTCACATCGGCTGACGAAGCACGGCGTCGAAGAGCTCAAGCGATAGGCGGTTTCTGGACGCCCGGGCCCCAGTCCCGCACGCTCTCCTCGTCCGGGGCCTCTTGGACCTCCCGCTCGGCCTGCTCCAACTCGGTGTAGTCGATGGCGTCCGTGACGCGGCGGTGCGCGGTGGGTTCGGGCGCCTGCTGGCGTCCGCCCAGGAAGAACCACGCCAGAGCGAGCAGCAGCACCCCGAAGACGACGTAGACGATCACACGTCCAAGTTCCGCACGAACTTCGCGTTCTCCTCGATGAATCTGCGCCGCGGCTCCACCTCATCCCCCATCAGCGTCTCGAACAGCTCCGACGCCTCCACCGCGTCTTCCATCGTGACTTTGAGGAGCGTGCGCTTCGCCGGGTCCATGGTGGTGTCCCGGAGCTGATCGGGGTTCATCTCGCCGAGTCCCTTGTAGCGCTGAATCACGATGTTGCCGTGTGGCTCGGCCCCGTTCGAGAGGCGCTTCACGTGTGCCTCGCGCTCTTTCTCGTCGTAGGCGTAAAATCCTTCCTTCCCCTTGGCGACGCGATACAGCGGCGGCTGCGCGATGTAGATGTAGCCCGCGTCGATCAGCTGCTTCATCTCCTTGTAGAAGAAGGTGAGGAGCAAGGTGCGGATGTGCGCGCCGTCGACGTCGGCGTCGGTCATGATGATGATCTTGTGGTAGCGCGCGTCGTCGAGTTTGAAGTCCTCGCCCACCCCGGTGCCGATCGCGGTGATCATGGTCCGGATCTCTTCGTTCGAGAGGATCTTGTCGATCCGGGCCTTCTGCACGTTCAGGATCTTGCCGCGGAGTGGTAGGATCGCCTGGAACATGCGGTCCCGCCCCTGCTTGGCGGACCCGCCCGCCGAGTCGCCTTCCACCAGGAACACCTCGCACAGCTTGGGGTCGGTCGCGGAGCAATCGGCGAGTTTGCCGGCGAGCACCCCGCCCTCAAGCCCGCTCTTCTTGCGCACCAGTTCGCGCGCCTTGCGGGCCGCCTCGCGCGCTCGCGCGGCGCTGATCGCCTTGGCGATGATCGCACGCGCCACGGCGGGGCTCTTGTCGAAGAACTCACCGAGCGCGTCGTTCACGACGCTCTTCACGATCCCCTCGACCTCGGAGTTGCCCAGCTTGGTCTTGGTCTGCCCCTCGAACTGCGGGTCCTTCACCTTGACGTGCAGCACCGCCGTGAGGCCTTCGCGCACGTCGTCGCCGGTGAGCGTGAACTCCTCTTTCTTCAGGAGGCCGTCCTTTTTCGCCCACTCGTTGATGGTCCGCGTGAGCGCGGCGCGGAAGCCCGTGAGGTGGGTACCCCCCTCGTGCGTATTGATGTTGTTGACGAACGAGAAGGTGTTGTCGTTGTAGCCGTCGTCGTACTGGACCGCCCCTTCGACCTCGACCCCCTCCCGCGATGCTTCGAACGTGATCGGCTTCGGGTGCAGCGGCTTGCGGTTGCCGAGCAGATACTTGACGAACTCGGCGAGCCCGCCCTTGTAGAAGAACGTTTCTTCCTTCAGCTGGCCCTTGCGCTCGTCCTTGAGCGTGATCGTGAGGCTCTTGTTGAGAAACGCCAGCTCGCGCAGCCGCGTGGCGAGCGTGGCGTAGTCGAACCGGGTGTCGGTGAAGATGGTCGTGTCGGGCTTGAACCAGACCGTCGTGCCCGTGCCTTTCGCTTTGCCGATGACCTCGAGCTTCGTCTTCGTGTCGCCGCGCTCGAACGCCATGTGGTGTCGCTTCCCGTCGCGGTCGACCCACACCTCCAGCTTCTCCGACAGCGCGTTCACCACCGAGACGCCGACGCCGTGCAGTCCCCCCGACACCTTGTAGGTGCTCTTGTCGAACTTGCCGCCGGCGTGCAGCATCGTGAGCGCGACCTCGACGCCCGGCTTCTTCTCCGTCTTGTGCACGTCGACTGGGATGCCGCGGCCGTCGTCCACCACCGTGATCGCATTGTCCGGGTGAATCGTGACGCTGATCTTCGTGGAGAACCCGGCCAGCGCCTCGTCCACCGAGTTGTCCACCACCTCGTAGACGAGATGGTGCAGCCCGCGTCCCGACACCGATCCGATGTACATCGCCGGGCGGCGCCGGACCGCCTCGAGCCCCTTGAGGACCTGGATCGAGTCGGCCTGGTAGCCGCCGTTCCCTTTGTCCTTGGGCGCGGGTGCGGGTTTTGCTTTAGCCATAGAGCTCTAGCGTGTGAGGAGCCAGCGTATCGTTTTGATCCGTCCAGCACCGCGGCCGTTCACCGCGGCCATGATCTGCGGCGCCATCAGCTGCAACTCGTTCATCCAGGCGCTCGTCGCCACCCGGACGAACAGCGTGCCGTCAGGGGTGACGCTCTCGGGGTGCGTCACGCCGGCGATCTGAGGCCCGACGAGGCGCGGCCAGTCGGGGATCACCTGCGCCTGGGCGAGACGCTGCTCGAGCCCCGCTTTCGCAAGGTAGCCGCGCAGCGCTTCGCCCAACGACGTCGGCTTCCCCTGCCTGCGTTTGGTCACGCGCCGCCCTTGCTCCCGGATCTGGGGCCCCTGATGCGAGAAGCGCCACGGGAGGTCCCGTGGCGCGGCGCGGCACAGCTTGCGCGGGCCCCAGACAACCCCCCCAATATACTCAGAAGTCGTTGTCATGGCAAGACTTACTAAGTCGTTGGGGCTCAGGGGCCCACCGTCACCGAGGTATCCCGCTCGCTCCGGAAGCCGCTCACATCCCGGGCCTGCACCGTCACCGGGAGGAACGTGCCTGTCCCGAGCCCGGAGGGCACGATCAAGCGGAAGGGACCCTCGAATACGGGGTCGAACAGGCCGTCGGCGCCCAGCGGGGGTCCTGGGCTGAGCTGCACCCACACGGAGTCGATGCCGTCCGCGTCCTCCGCCCGGACGGTCACCACGAGCGTGTCGGGGGCAGGGCTCGATCGCGACCGCACGGTCGTCTTGTTGAGCGACAGCGCCAGCGTAGGCGGCGCCGGGCGCGGCCGCTCGGTGAGGCAACCCGCTACGAGCCACATGCCGCAAGCCGCAAGGACTCGCTTCACCGGCCTTCGAATCGGGGCGCGCGCTTTTCGAGAAACGCCGTGAGCCCCTCCTTCATGTCCCGCGTCGCCGCGAGCAGGCCGAAGTGGTTCGCTTCGAGCAGCAACCCTTCCTCGAGGGTCATCTCGAGGCCCTGGTCCACGGCCTCCAGCGCGAGACGCACCGCGAGCGGGCCCATGGAGAGAATACTCCGCAGCACCTTCTCGGTCGCGGCCAGCAGCTCGCCCGCCGGGACGATCTTGTTCACGAGGCCGATACGGAGCGCCTCCTGGGCGTCGATCATCTCGGCGGTGAGGATGAGGTAGAGCGCGTTCCCCTTGCCGACGATGCGCGGCAGCCGTTGGGTGCCGCCGTAGCCCGGGGCGATCCCGAGCTTCACCTCGGGCTGTCCGAACTTCGCGTTCTCGCTCGCGATCCGGAGGTGACAGGCCAGCGCCAGCTCGCAGCCGCCGCCCAGGGCGTAGCCGTTCACCGCCGCCAGTACCGGCTTGCCGCACGTCTCGAAGCGGCGCAGCATCGCCTGGCCGCGCAGCGCGCGTGCTTTGCCGTCGAACGGCCCCTGTTTCGCGAGATCGCCGATGTCGGCCCCGGCGACGAAGGCTTTGCTGCCGGCGCCGGTGAGGATCGCGCCCTTAATCTCGTCCTCGGTCGCGACCCGCTCGGCGGCCTGCGCCAGCTCGTCGACCACCTGGTCGTTCAGCGCGTTCAGCTTGTCGGGACGGTTGATGGTGATGAACGCGATGGCGTCGCGCAGCTCGAAGAGGAGGGTTGCGTAGCTCATGGGAAGGAATGGTAAGCGAAGAGTGCGGAGTGCGGAATGCGGAGTGCGGAATTGCAGGGGATGTCGAGCGGCGGTTTGACCTTCCATTTACACTCCGCACTCCGCACTCCACATTCCGCATTACCATGAGCGTCCAAGCCATCGCCTGGTCCCCCACCGGTGCCGTCCGCATAATCGACCAGCGGGCGCTGCCCGAGGCACGGATCGAGCGCGACCTGGAAAGCGCGGAGGTGGTGGCCGCGGCGATCCGGACGCTCCAGGTGCGGGGCGCGCCGTTGATCGGGATCGCGGCGGCGATGGGTCTCGTGGCGGGGACGCGGGAGCTGCGCGGTGCGCCGCGCGAGCAGTTCCTCGCTCGGCTGGGCCAGCTGGTGGAGCTGCTGGCCGCTGCCCGGCCGACGGCTGTGAACCTCCGCTGGGCGCTCGACCGCATGGCGCGGGTCGCCGCCGCCACGCCCGGGGACGGCTCGGCGATCTGGGAGCGTCTCCACGCCGAGGCGACGGCGATCTGGGAGGAAGACCGCGCCATGTGTCGCCGCATCGGCGAGGCGGGGCTCCCGCTCGTCCCCGACGGCGCGAAGGTGCTGACGCACTGCAACGCGGGCGCGCTCGCGACTGGAGGGATCGGCACCGCGCTCGCCCCGATCTATCTGGCCCACGAGGCCGGTCGCGCGCTGCACGTCTTCGTCGACGAGACGCGGCCGGTGCTGCAGGGAGCGCGGCTCACGGCGTGGGAGCTGTCCCACGCCGGCATCCCCTGCACGCTGATCGTGGACGCCGCGGCTGGCTCGCTGATGCGCCAGGCGAATGTCGATCTCGTCCTCGTCGGCGCCGATCGGATCGCGGTGAACGGCGACTTCGCGAACAAGATCGGCACGTACCCGCTCGCCGTGCTGGCGCGACACCACGGCGTGCCGTTCTATTGCGCCGCGCCGTCCTCGACCATCGACGCCTCGCTCCGGGACGGCGACGGCATTCCGATCGAGCAGCGCTCGCCTGACGAGGTGAAGACGGTCGCGGGTCGGCCAGTCGCGCCCGCGGCGGTGGCCGCGCTGAACCCCGCGTTCGACGTCACCCCGGCCCGCTACGTGACGGGGTACATCACCGATCGCGGGTTGCGGAAGGCGCCGTTCGGCGAGGACTGATGACCGCCGTGCTCGCCATCGAGGTCCGGCTGCACGCGCTCCAGGTGGACGGCGGCGCCGCGGCGAACGACTTCCTGATGCAGTTCCAGGCCGATCTGCGATGAGCCGGCTCCTCATCGGAGTGATCGGCGGCAGCTGGTGCAGCACGGAGGAGACGGAGTGGGCGGTGCTCGTGGGCCGCCTCCTCGCGGAACAGGGCGCGGTGCTGGTGTGTGGCGGGCTGGGCGGCGTGATGGAGGCCGCCGCGCGCGGCGCCAAGGACGCAGGCGGCCTTACCGTGGGCATCCTTCCGGGCGTCGATGCCAAAGAGGCCAATCCGTATATCGAGGTACCGCTCGCCACCGGGATGGGCGAGATGCGGAACGCGCTGATCGTGCGCGCGGCGCAGGCCGTCATCGCGATCGGGGGCGGGTGGGGGACGCTGTCCGAGATCGCGCTGGCGCAGCGCATCCAGACACCCGTAGTCGGGCTTCACGATGCCTTCACGTTGGCCATCGAGATTCCCCGGGTCGCGACGCCCCAGGCCGCCGTCGAGTGGGCCCTGGAGCAGGCGCGCGCTCGGGAGGTATAATTGGGCATGAACGCAGGCACCAAGTTCGCCATCGGGGCCGTCCTGATCGTCGGATCCGTCGGGTACCTGATGGCGTCGGGCGTCAAGCAGACCGGGCAGTATTTCCTGACGCCGAGTGAGCTGTCGCAGAAGATCGCGGTGGATCCTTCCTTTTATAACGTCGGCATGAAAGTCGGCGCGCGGGTCGTGTCGGGGTCGGTCACCCGTGACATGGCCGCGCAGACGCTGCGCTTCCAGGTCACCGACGGCGGCGCCCGCTATGCGGTGGTCTACCACGGGCTGCCGCCCGATACGTTCAACGACTCGGTCGAGGTTGTCGTGGAGGGCCGCCTCCACAAGGACGGCGTCATCTACGCGACGAACGTGCTCGCGAAGTGCGGCTCGCGCTACGAAGCGGTTCCCAAAGCGTAGATGACGGTCCTCGGCGGTTTGTGTCTCTGGCTCGCCTTCCTGCTGGGGGTCTGGGGAGCGCTGGCCGGCTTCGTGGGCGGCTGGCAGGGGCGGCGGGATCTGCAAGAGAGCGCGCGCCACGCGGTGTTCGCGATGTGCGCGACCCTCTTCGTCGCGGTCGCGGCGCTCGAGTGGGCGCTGTTCCAGCACGACTTCAACGTCGAATACGTCGCGGCGTACACGAGCCGCAACCTCCCGATCTTCTACACCTGGTCGGCTCTGTACGCGGGGCAAAAGGGGAGCCTGTTGTTCTGGGCGACCGTATTGTCCCTGTTCGGCTCGCTTGCGATGCTCCTCACCGCCCGCCGGCACCGCGCGCTGCTGCCGTACGTGGCAGGCGTCGTGTGTACCGTCGCCACGTTCTTCGTCTCGGTGATGCTGTTCGGGCAGGCGAATCCCTTCCACCGTCTTGCGTACACGCCGCTCGACGGGAACGGGCTGAACCCGCAGCTCCAGAACCCGGGGATGGTGTTCCACCCGCCGATGCTCTACCTCGGCTATATCTCGATCACTATTCCGTTCGCGTTCGCGATCGCGGCGCTGCTCTCGAAACGCCTCGACGCGGATTGGCTGGTCGCGATCCGCAAATGGACGCTGCTCTCCTGGCTGTTCCTCTCGATCGGGATCTGCCTTGGAATGTGGTGGGCGTACGTCGAGCTTGGGTGGGGCGGCTACTGGGCCTGGGACCCCGTCGAGAATGCGTCGCTCTTGCCGTGGCTTACGATGACGGCCTTCCTACACTCGGTGATGATCCAGGAGAAGCGCGGGATGCTCAAGAAGTGGAACCTCGCGCTCATCATCGGGTCGTGGCTGCTCTCGATCTTCGGGACGTTCATCACGCGCTCGGGCGTCATCTCGAGCGTGCACTCGTTCACCCAATCGAACGTCGGGTACTTCTTTCTCTTCTTCCTGATCGCCGCGGCGACGGCGAGCTTCGCCGTGTACGCCAATCGGCTGCCGCTGCTCGAGGCCGAGGCGAGGCTCGAGTCGATGGTGAGCCGCGAGGCGAGCTTTCTGTTCAACAACCTCTTGTTCGTGGGCATCGCATTCTCCGTGCTGTGGGGCACGCTCTTCCCGATCCTCTCGGAGCTCGTCCAGGGGACGAAGGTCACGGTCGGGCCACCGTTCTTCAACCAGGTGAACATCCCCCTGGGCCTCGCGCTGCTGGGACTGACGGGGATCGGGCCGCTCATCGCCTGGCGCCGCGCCTCGATCTCGAATCTGCAGCGTCAGTTCGCGGCACCGGTGACGGTGGGTGTGTTCACCGCGCTGGTGCTGCTCGTCGGGGGGATGCGCGACGGCTACGCCCTGATGGCGATTGCGCTGGGCGGGTTCGTCGTCGCGACGGTCGTGCAGGAGTTCGCGCGCGGTGCGCGAGCCCGCCACCGCCAGTACGGGGAGGGACACGCCGTCGCCCTCGGCCGCTTGCTCGCCCGCAACCGCCGACGCTACGGCGGCTACATCGTGCACACCGGTATCGTCATCCTGTTCATCGCTTTTGCGGGCATGGCATTCAAGACCGAGACCGAAGCCACGCTGCGACCGGGCGAGTCGGCGATCCTCAAGAGCCCGTACGGGTGGACCTACACGTTCACCCACCTCGGGGTCTCGCAGTACGACGCGCTGAACCGCCAGGTCACCGCGGCCACGCTGGAAATCGCCCGGAACGGCAAGCGGCTTGGTGTGCTCACGACCGAAAAACGCCAGCACGTCGACGGCTTCGGCCGGCCCACATTCCAGCCCTCGACCGAGGTCGGGATCCGGAGCGATCTGCGCGAGGACCTGTACGTGGTGCTGGCCGGGCTCGTGAACGGCACCGAGCAGGCGGTCTTCCGTTTCACGATCAATCCGCTCGTGTGGTGGGTGTGGTACGGCGGCATGATCGTGGCGCTGGGCGGCCTCATCGTGATGTGGCCGGGGGGCGGCTCGCCGGCGGTGAAACGGACTCAAGCCGGGTACGCGGTGCGGCTGGTGGGGGAGCAATGAAGACGGCTAGACGGCTAGACGGTTGGACGGTTGGTGGAACCGTGACGCGTCGCGGATTCCTTGCGGGTACGTTGGGTCTTCTAACCGTCTGTCCGTCTAACCGTCTATCCGCCCAGTCTCCCGATTCCCTCCCGGGGACCGGACCCTCGGGCAAGCTGTGGGACCCGTCCCGGGCAGGCAGGCCCTTCGATCCCGTCAGCGCCGCAGACAACGACGCCGCGATCCAGGCGATCGAGAAGCAGATCCACTGTACCTGCGGCTGCAACCTCGACGTCTACACCTGCCGCACCACGGATTTCACCTGCGGCACGAGTCCGGCAATGCACCGGCGGGTGGTGGCTCTCGCCGGGCAAGGCAAAACCGCGCAGCAGATCCTCGACGCATTCGTGCAGCAGAACGGCGTCTCGATTCTCATGGCCCCACCCAAGCGCGGCTTCAACCTCGCGGGCTACTTCGTTCCGTCGCTGCTCATCGTCGCCGCCGGGGTCATCCTGACGCTGGTGCTGCGGCGCTGGTCCCGCGCGGCGCAGCCCGCCGCTCCGGCGACGTTCCCCGCCGAGGTCCCCGCGTCTCCCCACGAGCTCGAACGGCTGCGCCGTGAGCTCGACCAGCTGTCGGGCTAGCCGGTATGCTCGAGCTCGTCGCCGGGGTCCTGCTCGCGGCGGGACTCGTCCTCTTTGTCCTCAGGCCCGTGCTGCGGCCGACGACGGGGCTCGAGGCGGGAGAGGCGGAAGAGGCAGGCGCGGATGAAGGGGACGACCCGGACGACGATCTGTCGCCACGGGCAGTCGCGCTGCGAGCTCTCAAGGAGATCGAGTTCGACCGCGCCACCGGGAAGCTCTCCGATGCGGATTACGACGCGTTGAAGCAGAAGTACACGGCGGAAGCCCTGGTCGCCTTGCGCGCCGAGCGTGGCACACTAACCCCGGGCGCAAGCCCGGGGATTGCCGAACCCCGAGCGGTCACCCGCCCTCAGTGTCCCACCCACGGCCCTCGCCCGGAAACCGACGCGCAGTTTTGCTCCGAGTGCGGTCGCCGGCTCGCGTCCGCCGCCGCGTACTGCGCCCGGTGCGGCGCCTCGCTGGAGCACGAAGCCAGGTATTGTCACGCCTGCGGCGCGCGGGTCGCGGCGTAGGCTCCGTTACGGCTTCGCCTTGGCGAACGCTCCCGACGCGAACCAGCGCAGCAGCTGCAGCACCGCGTCCGGATCGGGGAGGCTGTAGTCGGCGTAGCTCTGGCTTCCCGGCGATGGGCCGACCCGGATCGAGCGCCCGATGCCTTCGAGCGACCGGAACGCGTCTTCATCCGTACGGTCGTCGCCGATGTACACGGCGCTCACGCGCGACGGCCAGTCGGCGCCGTGCCGGTGCACCAGCACATGCAGCACCGCGTGACCCTTGTCCCACGGGACGGGCGGCCGGCCCTCGACCAGGGCCTTGCCCGGCGTGACCCGCAACCGTCGACGTCGCAGCACTGCTTCCGCCTGCCGCGCGACGCGGCGCCGCTCGCCGTCGGGCACGGCGCGCACGTGAAACGCCACGCTCCCGCCCTTGCGCTCGACGTGCGCGCCCGCGACTGCCAGGCTTTCCAGCTCTTCCGCCGCCTGCTCCAACGCGGCGCGCCACTGCTCGAGCTCGGCGTGACGAAAACTGATCCCCGGGCCCTCGATCTCAAAGCCGTGGTTCCCCACGTACGTGAGGGCCGGCACGGCGACCATGTCCCGCACGTCCGCCAGCGCGCGGCCGGAGACGATCACGATGTCGAGATTGGGAGTGCGCGCCGCCTGATCGAGCGTCTGGCGCGCGGCCTCGGACAGCCGGGCGTCTTCGGGCCGGGCCGCGATCGGGGTCAGCGTGCCGTCGTAATCGAGGAACAGCACCACGGTGGCTCGCCGCGCCAGCCACCGCGTCAGGGTGCGCTGCAGCGCGTCGGCCGGTGACGCCACCGTGGACCGCGCGCGCAGCGCGGCCCGCTCGGTGGCGTCGAGAAACCGCGCCACCCATGCCCGCACGTCGTTGGCGCGCACCCGGTGCCGCAGCGCCGACATCCTGGCATGACGCTCGTCCACCGGCATCGACAGCGCGCGGTGCAGGGCGTCGGTCACCTCGTCGACCGCGAAGGGATTCACGAGCAGCGCCTCCTGGAGCTCGTCGGCCGCCCCGGCCATTTCGGACAAGACGAGCACCCCGTCGTCGTCGAGCTGCGCCGCGACGTACTCCTTCGCCACGAGGTTCATCCCATCGCGCAGCGGCGTCACGAGCGCCACGTCCGCCTGACGGTACAGCACCACCAGCTCTGCGGGCGGGAGCGAGCGCACCAGGTAGCGAATCGGGCTCCAGCCGCGCTCGGAGAAGCGACCGTTGATCCGGCCTACGGTCTCGTCGATCTCGCGCTTCAACTCCCCATACTCCGCGACGCGCTCCCGGCTCGGGACCATGACCTGTGTGAACGCGATGCGGCGTCGGTAGCTGGGGTGCCGCTCGAGCAGCCGCTCGACCGCGAGCATCCGCTCGTTGATGCCCTTCGTGTAATCGAGTCGGTCTACACCGAGGATCTCGGCGACCGGCGCGCCGGCGGGCGCCCCGTCCGCGCCGGCGGGTACGGCCCCCTCGGCGAGCCGCTCGATCTGTGCCACGTCGATGCCGATGGGGTGGGCCTCCACCGATACCTCGCGCCCTTCGAACCGGACCAACCCTGCGCCGCGGTCGACTTCGCAGCCGAGCAGGCGCTGGGCGCAGGTGAGAAAGTGATCGGCGTACGCGGGGATGTGGACTCCGACGAGGTCGGCCGCGAGCATGCCCTGCATGAGGTCCCGCGACCACGGGAGCACGCGGAGGACGTCAGCAGCGGGGAAGGGGATGTGCAGGAAGAATGCGATCCGCCGCCGTGGCGCGAGACGCCGGATGTGGTACGGCACCCGCAGCAGCTGGTAGTCGTGCACCCAGACGAGTGCCTCGTCGTCGCTCGCTTCGGCGGCCACGTGCGCGAATCGCTCGTTGACCCGTTCGTACGCCCGCCAGGTGGCGCCGTCGATCTGCGTGTGGCCCACGAAGTAATGGAATAACGGCCAGATCGTCCGATTGGCGAATCCCGCGTAGTACAACGCGATCTCATGAGCCGTGAGCGGGACGGCGCGGTAGCTGACGTGGTCCGTGGCAGCCGGCAGGGCACCGCCCGCCGCATCCCCTGCTCCGTCCTCCCGGGCCGCACCGGTCCACCCCACCCACACGCCCCCGCGTTGCGCGAGCACGGGCTCGAGCGCGGCCACGAGTCCCCCCGCCGAGCGCCGGAAGCGGGTGCCTTCGGGCCGCCGTTCCGCGGTGAACGGCAGCCGGTTCGAGACGACCACGAGGGAGCGATTGTTGGCGGGAGCGGAATCGGCCCGAACGGGCGCATCGGGCCGCTCTGGGTCGGGGGAGCGACCGGTGGGGGGCCCGATGGGCGGCGCGGGTCCAGCGTGCTTCGGTGTCATGAGCCGTGATGGCCAATCTGCCAAGGTGCCGCCCGGTTTGGAAGCGCTCGACTGTGACGCACCTCACGCTTTAACATCGCGCCCGCCCCGCCGTCCCTACGCAGCGCGCCGTCCTGGTCCGCGACCGAGCGATGGCTCGCGGCTGGCGCGTGGTGAAGCTGTCGCCCCAGGACTGGGCGGTCCTAGATGCCAGCCGGAAGACCGTGGGCGTCACGGACGTCAAGGTGTACCGCAACGATACCCTGCTCGTCGACGTGACCGATCCCAGCGCCCTGTACGACGTCGGCACCCGCATTCCGCGCTTCCGCCTCGGCGACACGGTGAAGGTGGTCGCGGCAGTGTCGAACACGACGAACAGCGGGTTCACGCCTGCGACGTTCGTGTTCCTGCACGTGCGCCACATCGACCCGCTCGGGACGTCGTGGCACCGCGTCAAGATGGAGGACAACGGCGACGGCACGTGGCAGCGCCGCTGAATCGCGCGCAGCACCGGCATCGATCGCTTCGTCGTCGACGCGCTCGACGCGGCCACGCTGCTGCTCGGCACGCCCGACAACTATCGGGCGCACGAGGTGGGGATTCCATACCGGATCGAGTAG
>MNEL01000035.1 GCA_001917665.1 Gemmatimonadetes bacterium 13_1_40CM_69_22
CGCTCGTCAACCGTGATGACGTTGCTCCGGTCGCTCTCGCCGCCATTCACGTCCGCGGCGGTCACGTAGTACTGCAGATGGGGTACGCCATTATCGTGGAAGGTGTTGGAGCTCGTCTCGCCGCGTAGCCCGTACGCGCTGGTCGTGCTGCCCCTCGAATAAATGCGGTAGCTCCCCAAGGCCGAGCTCTGCACGTCATCCCAGACGAGCAGGATGCCGGCCGGCTGGGCCGGGTCGCCGCTCGGGTCGAGCTGATAGGCGAGGTTTTGCGGTGGAGGAAGCGTGGAAGCGAGGCTCGTGGTGTTCGCCTGGCAGCCCCAGCTCAAGAGCCCGGCCGCCAGGCCGGTGTATCGCGACAGGAGACGCATGATGCCCTCGGGAAGCATTCGGGAAGGTTGTAGGCACGGCGCGTGCCCCAACGTAAGTGACCCCTGGGGAGCCGCTTATGACATCACGCCGTAGGGAGCGTGTCACCCGCAGAGGACACGCGGTTGCGAAACCGCTAGCGGGCGAAGCTCTGCTGGTTGTAGTCGAACTTGATGTCCGGCTCGTCCAGCAGGCTCACAAAGAACGAGAAAGCGAAGTTGCCGTTCGGGCTCTTCAAGAACGAGAAGCTCGCGTGCCAGCGGTGCAGGTCGCGCTGCAGTTGGATGACGTGCTGGCCGAATTGTTTGGTGTCGACATCGTAGGTCGAGGTCCACGACGCCGACCAGTGCTGCGTGGGGCTGAACGACAGTCCCAGCGTGAGCTGCTGCTGGCCTCCCTGCGCGGCGTTGAGCGCGCCCACGGAGTCGGCGCGCGGCCGGATGCGGGTCCCCGAGTAGGAGACGGTCAGGTTGAACCCTCGCCCACCGGCACCGGCCGCGAACTGGGGCGGCGGCCCGCCGAAGGCTCGCTGATCAATCGGGCCACCGGGCAGTTGACCCGGCAGCTGGCCGCCGGGCTGGCCGCCGGGAGTGGGGCCGGGAGCAGGCGCCGCCGCGCCCTTTCCCCCGCCCAGGCCGAACAGGCTCCCGATGCCACGGATCGTTGCCGGAGTCACGGCGAAGGATGCGGTGATGCTCGTGAGGAACGGGGAGAACTTCGCGGTATCGCTGCCCACGGTCCCCTGCCAGAGATCGTGGGTCAGCGCGAGGCTGAACCCAGGGAGCAGATCGGAGGCGAAGGTGTTCCCCAGCGTCTGCGTGGTCCAGCCGGTCCGCCCCGAATCCTTCGCCTGCTCGAAGTTGTAGCCGATCGAGGTGGTGTTGATGCTGAGCAACCGGATCTTGCGCGCCTCGCGGCCCGTCGTGTCCCCGGGCGACGGCTTCAGCTTCGCTTCGAAGTTCTGCGACAGCCCCAGGCTGATCGTCTGCTGGGGATCGGTGCGCGCCTGCGTGTTCCGGCCCGTCGGGTCGAGGGCCCGCGCGAACTCTTGCGGGACCGCGGCGCCGGGCGCGTAGAAATAGCTCAGCTGCGGTGAGATCGAGTGGCGGATGCGCTGCAGCGGGCCCACGCCCGGAAAGAAGCCGAAGAACGTCGGGGACACGCTCGCGGTGAACGCGAGGCGCTTCCCCTGGTGCAGCCAGCGGCCCCCGGTGAACTGATTCCGGATCGCGTACGGCCCGGCCGTGGTGGTGTTCACGATCGACACGCCCGGTTGCAGCTTCCACGTTCCCGTGAACAACGACGGCAGGTTGATACCCGTTTGCCACTCGACCCGGGTTTCGAACGTCTGGTCGTACAGGACGCGCCGCGCTCCGCCCGGCGACGTCGAATCGAACACGAACGCCGTCCGCTTGTCGCTGATCCGGTCGGTGACCTGGAAGCTGTTCGACCAGTTCCACGGCCCGATCCGCAGCGGCGTCTGAAAACTGAGCTGGGTCTCACGTGAGTCGGCGAAGCGGGCCAGGGTGTCCGGCACCCCCCCAGGCCCCGCCACGAGCAGCGACGTCGAATCCGAGTGAAACGTCTGCTGGTTGTTGAGCGAGAATCCGGGAGACCACGTGATCCACGACGTGATGTTCACGGGCGACGGCGTGAGGCCGATGTTCGGGAAGTTCTGCGAGATGAGGCCGTTCCCGATGTCCTGGTACCGGTTGCCTCCGATGTTGAGCGTGCCCCAGTCGAACTGCTTGGTGAAATTCAGCTGCGACCCGAGTCTGGCGGTCGCCAGGTACGGATTCGCCGTATTGCTCTGGATGACGCTGGTATTGGTCGAGTAGTCGATGCTGGCGTTGAAATTGGTGCGCGCGGAGAAGCTTTGCTGGTGCTGCCAGCCGACGCGGATCGAGTGGGCCGTCACGTCGAGCTGGTTGTACCAGTCGAACGAGAAGCTGCCCGTGACGAAGCGGTCCAGCCAGCGGTAGTGCGTTTGCCCCCGCAGGGCCAGGTACCGGCCCGAGTACCAGTCGCCCGACACGAGAAAATCCATGTAGTCGTTGATGACGAAATAGTAGCCCAGCCCCGCGACGTGGCGATGGTAGCTCCGCGTGGGGCGCACGATGTCGTTCAGGCCGAAGCGGGGGACGAGGATACCGCTGCGGCGTCCCGGCCGGATGTCCTGAAAGATGAATGGGAGCCACATGATCGGAACGTCCCGCACATACAGCACCGCCGGGCGACCCACCATGACGGTCTTGTTGAGCCACTTCACCTTGTGCGCGCCGAAATGGTAGTCGGGCACGGGGTTGTCGTCGGAGGTGATCTGGCTGCTCGCCCCGTACAGGCGCGTGGAGCCCGAATCCACGGCCAGGTCGCCGCGCATGTACCACGTGGCACCGCCCTGCTGGAAGTGCGTCAGGGCCTGGCTCACGGTGCCCCGCCTGATGCAGGTGTCGTAACGCATCCGTTCCCCGACGAGCACCGTACCCTGGTCGAACAGACGCGGATCGCCAGTGGCGTCGAGCCGGCAGCTCGCCTGCCGGTAGCGGATCGAGTCGGACTCGAGCTTGGTGCCGTCGCGATCGACGAACGCCTGACCCCACAGCGAGATGGCGCTGTCGCCCTCCACGAGCATCGTGTCCGCCACGTACTGCGTGACGCGGTACCCCTTGAGCTTGAGGAGCGAGTCCAGCACCGCGTCCGACGGGGGAAAGCTCCGGGTAGGCCCGGTCGGCAGCCCGAGCTTGCGCGCGGTCGCGGTGTCGAGGGTACGGCCCTGCCCCGCCGAGTCGGCGCGCACGTGGGAGGTGTCGGGCCGGGGCGGCGGCCCCTGGGCGTGCACCCGTCCTGGCGCGGCGACGAGCAGCAACAGCACGATGCCCGCCGCGCTCGCCGCCCGCTCGCGCCGCGCGCGCCGCTTGGTGACGACCCAGGCGCAGACGATGCTCACCTCGTAGAGCAGCAGCAGCGGCACCATCATGATCAGCATCGACACCGCGTCGGGCGGCGTGAGGAGCGCCGCGGCCACCGCCGAGAGCGCGATCGCGTAGCGGCGGTTCCTCGCCAGGAGCTGCGGGGTGACGAGGCCGAGCGCGGCGAGGATCACCACGACCAGCGGCAGCTCGGTCACCACGCCGAACCCGATCATGATCTGGGCCGCAAATCCGAAGTAGCCTTCCGCGGTGATGATCGGATCGAAGACGTTCTGTTGGAACCCGAACAGCACGCGCAGGGCGCGGGGCAGCACCCACAGATAGGCGACGGTCGCCCCGCCGAGAAACAGCACCACGCCCGCCGACAGCGCCGGCACGATCAAGCGCTTCTCGCGCGGGTACAGCGCCGGCGCGAGAAAAGCCCACGCCTGGTAGATCACCACGGGCGACGACAGCACGAGCCCCAACACGAACGCGAACTTGAGGGTGATGAAGAACGGCTCGGTAGGGTGCGTGAACTTGAGTTTGCCGTCGGGGAGCAGCGGCTTGATGGGCTGGATCAAGAGCCCGATCACGTCCACACGCTCGACGATGACCCAGCCCGCCACCGTGGCGAGCACGATAGCGAGCAGGCTCCAGAGGATGCGCCAACGCAGCTCCTCGAGGTGATCGAGGAACGGCATCTCAGCGCGGGCATTGGGACTCTCAGGCACGCCGGCCCCCTCGGACCCCCCCGTCCCGCCGGCCCCCCGGGGCTGTCCAGGCCCCCCGGGCGAGCGCCGCGGCGCTTGCTAGCGCCCCAGACGCTGCAGCTTGTCGCGCGCGAGGTTGGCCTCGTCGGAGCGGGGATAGCCGGCGATCACCCGGGCGTAATACGTGCGGGCCGCCGCCTTATCTGAACGCTGCTCCGCGAGGAGACCCAGCTTGTAAAGGGCCGCGGGAGCCCGCGACGAATTGGGGTAGGTCTTCACCACCTGTTGATACACGGCAGCCGCGGAGTCGGCGTTTTCGCCCGCCCACGTCTCCCCCACGTAGAACAGGGCGTCAGCGGCGTGCTCGTGGGTGGGGAACACGCGGAGGAATTCCCGGAAGCCGATGCGCGCGGTGGCGAGGCTGCCACGGCGGAACTGCTGCAGGGACAGATCGTACATCTGGTCCGGACCGGGCCCGGCCGGATTCCCCGACCGCCCGACCGGCGGGCCGGCGCCCGGCCCCGCGCCCCCGGCCCCTCCAGCGCCGCGGACCGTGTCGAGCGGCGGCACCGGTTGCTGGGCCCGCTCTTCGATGCGCGCCCGCAGCTCGCTCAGGCGCTGCTGGCTCTGCCCGGTCAGCTCCTGCACCTGGACGAGCTGCTGCTGGACGGCGAGCAGGTCCGTGCGCACGTCGCCGCGCAGTTGCACGAGATACGCTTGCTGCGCCGTGAGTGCCTGCTGCACCGCGGCGAGCAGGAGCCGCAGCGAGTCGATCTGGGCCGCGCGCTCCGCATCGGCGCGGGCCCGCTCGCCCCGCGCCGCCTCCACCTGGAGCTCGACCTTCCGGACGTCCCCTTTTAGGGCGCATCCGGCGGCGAGCCCCAGGGCCACCACCAGCGTCGGTTTCAAACGCATCACGCCCTTCTCACGGCTGCTTCAGGGCGTCGCCGCCCGCGATGATCTCGAACTCGTCCCGGCGATTCTGCGCCCACGCTGACTCGTCGTGTCCCTGCGCGAGCGGGCGCTCTTCGCCGTAGGACACGGTCTCGACGCGTCCCGCATCGATGCCGTGGCTCACCAGATACTGCTTCGACGCGGTCGCCCGGCGGTTGCCGAGGGCCAGGTTGTACTCGTCCGAGCCGCGCTCGTCGCAATGCCCGCTGATGCGGATGCGCAGATTCGAATTTGCCTGCAGGATCCCCACCTTCTGGTCGAGCACGCTGGCATCCTCCGGCCGGATGTTCGACTTGTCGTAGTCGAAGTGAATCATCGTCGCCAGCATCGTGCGCACGGCTTCGGTGGTTTTTCCCAGCGCCGCGAGCGAGTCCGCGATCCGTTGCTGGCGGAGCCGCTCGGCCTCCTCGCGCGCCCGGGCGTCGGCCGCTGCCCGGTCGATCGAATCCTGCCGTGCCTTCTCGGCCTGCGCGATCGAGTCCACGTTCTGCTGCGGGGTCACGGGCTGCGGCGGCGCCCCACCGCCGCACGCGGCCACTGCCACTACCGCGATACCGCCGAGCAGGAGCAAGGATAGGCGTTTCATCGTGTGCGCCCTCTCCGAATTCAAGGGGTGGACGAGGCGGTCTCCGGTATCCGTGGAGACCAGGCCGGCAGACGCGCGCCGCTCTGCTGCAACAGCGGGCGGATGCGGCCGGTTTCTAGGTCGATGATCCAGAGCTGCCGGTACCCCGAACGATCCGACACGAACGCCAGATGACGGCTGTCGCGCGCCCAGGTTGGATCTTCGTTCCGCCCGAGGGAGGTGAGTTGCCGCACCGCCCGCGTCCGTACGTCGAGGACGAAGACTTGCAGGGTGCCCCCCACGTCGCGGTGGAAGGCGACGGATTGCCCGTCGGGTGACCAGTCCGGCGCGTTGGACGAACCGGTAACGCCGTAGTCGAACGGCGCGAAGAGTTGCTGGTCCGTCCCGTCCGCCGCCATCACGTAGATCTGCGGCAACCCCGGGCGCGTCGAGACGAACGCGACCCGCTGGCCGTCGGGACTGTAGGTCGGTGACAAGTTGTCAGAAAAGCGCCCCACGGTCAAGCGCTGTAAGCAGCAGTTGTCCTTGACGTTAACCGTGTAGATGTCGGTGCCCTCCTCGGTCGCGCGGCTGAACGCCAGGGTCTTGCCGTCCGGGGCGAACGCCGGCGTGAAGTCCAGCGCCTGGCCCGTCGTGGCCACCGGTTGCCGCTTGCCGCTCCCGACGGGCTGGGTGAATAGCTGTCCGTGACCGGCCCAGAACTCCATGTACGCGAAGCGTCGCCCGTCCGGCGCCCACGCGGGAGACATCGCCTGGTGATCGCTCGAGGAGACGAGCTGCCGGTCGGCGCCGTCCTGGTCGATCACATACACCTTGCCGTCCATCACGAACAGGATGCGCGTGGCCGCGATGCCGCCGGTGCCCAACGTGGCTTCGAGGACATGGTCGGCCAAACGGTGCACCGCCATGCGGAACCCCGGGTCCTTGAGCGGGGGCAGCACAGCGCGAAACTCGCGCCGCACGCCGCCCGCAGCGACATCGTGCACCGCCAGAACCGTCGTGTCCGCCGCCAGCGCGATCCCGACGGCAAAATCGGCCCCCAGGGCCTGGTACAGCGGATAGTTCAGCCCTGCCGCCGCGCCCCCCCCCGCCCGCCCGCCGGTCGGCGGGCGGCCCAGCAGCGACGAGGCAGCAGCCCCACTGAAGCGGATCGAGTCTCCGCCCGGCAGCGTGATCAGCTCGAACCGGTCGCTGTAGTCCAAGTCCCGAGCGATGATCACGCGCGCCGAGTCGAGCGCTGGCGCGGGCCCCGGCAGCACCACCAGTCCGGGACGGACCCCCGGCCGGTAGATGATGCCGATGCGCACCCCGCGGTCGATGGCGGAAGTATCCTGGGCGGATAGACGGATAGACGGATAGACGGATAGCAACGACACGGCGAGCACTGCACTGCTGACCGTCCACCCGTCTCGCGGCCTAGCCGTCTGCATCATTGCCGTTTCCCCGAGAAGTAGAACCGCACGAACAACACGTCGGCCGTCCATCCATCCGGTAACGGCCCGAAAGCCTTGAACCGCCCAGCCTCCTCAACCGCGCCCTGCGCCTCGAGGTCGAAGGCAAAGTTGCCGGAGCGCTTGATGAACTGCAGATCGCTCACCGAACCGTCGCGGTGCACCAGGAACGACACCTCCGCTTCGAGTGGTGTGCTCTGGAGCGGACGCTGCCAGCGCCGCAGCACCTGCCCCACGATGTTTTGCAAGTACTCCGGAAACGGAAACTCGACGCCTTCGGTGCTGACGGTCGCGACGTCGCTTCCGGTCGAGGGCGTCTCGCCGGGCAGCGGCGCCGTCTTGGGTGTCGTGCGCGGCGCCGCTTCGCGTTTCGTGTCGTCCGCCGTCTTGGGCGGCGCCTCTTTCGCAGCGGTGCTCTTAGGCGGCGGCTTCTTGGTGGGCACCGGAGCGGGCTTCTCCTCGGCCGGCCGCTCGACGGCTTCGGGCGCTTTGCGCTCTTCGTCGGTCGGCGCGGGAGCGGCGATCAGCCGCACCTTGTAGGTCGGCGGCACCGGTTTGCGCGCGCCGGCCGCGCCGGCAAAGATGAACAGGCTGGCGATTCCATGCACCAGCATCGTCCCCGCCAGGCCCAGGCCGACATTCGGGGACGCCCGGCGCCGCTGTCTCACCGCTCGATCGTCTCCGGCTCAGCGACGAGCCCGACGTCGCTCACACCCGACGCCCGGATGACCGCGAGTACCTGGACGACGCTGGCATAGGCTACCCGACCGTCGGCCCGAAGGTACACCCCACTGGGGCGTTTGGTCCGCACCAGGGCGCCGAAGGTCGCCCGGAAATCTTCGTAGGACAACGGTGCCTGCTCGATGAAGATGTGCCCCTCCCGGTCGATGGTCACGATGAGCCCCTGCTTCGGGTCGAGTGGGCGCGCTGCGGCGCGCGGCAAGCGCACGTCGACGCCGCCTTGCATGATGGGCGCGGTGATCATGAAGATGATGAGGAGCACGAAGGCCACGTCCACGAGCGACGTGACGTTGATGTCGGCGTTGAGCGGCAGCTCACCGTGTCCGCGCAGCCCGCCGCCGCCGCCCAGCAAGCCAGCCACTCACAGCCTCCCTTCGCGCGCCATCGTGCCGATGATCTCCTGGGCAAACCCTTCGAGCTCGCCGGCGAACAGGCCGAGGCGGTTGACGAACAGATTGTACGCCATCACGGACGGCACGGCGACGGCGAGGCCCGCGACCGTGGTGACGAGCGCCTCCGCGACGCCCGGTGCGACTGCGGCGATGTTCCCAGACCCCCCCAACGCGATCCCGATGAAGGCATCCATCACGCCGAGCACCGTGCCGAGCAGGCCGAGCAGCGGGCTCACCGAACCGAAGGTGGCGAGCCAGGGGAGGAACCGCGCGGCCGCGTCCCGCTCCGCGGCCACCTCCTTGGCGAGCACCATCCGGAGGGCTTCGAGCTGGGTGGTCGTCAGCGTGGTCGGCGGCCCGACCGTGGCGGGCCCGTCGCCCTTCAAGCCGCCTTTCAGGCTGCCCGGCTTGAGCTCGGAGAAGAACTGGATGCCCTCACGCAGCAGCCGGTTGTAGGGCGAGGACGGCAGTCGCATCGCGGCATGATAGGCGTCCTCGAGCCGGGTCGCCCGTTCGATCTCCCCCATGAAACGGTCCGCCTGCCGCCGCATTTTCCGGAATTGCCACCACTTGAGGAAGATGAGGTACCAGGACACGACCGAGAAGACCACCAAGATCGCGAGCACGAACTTCGTCTCGCGGCTCGAGGTGAGCACCAGCTCCCAGGGCGTCGTCGGCACCGCCCGACCCACCTGTAGCAGCAGCACGCGTCAGCCCTCCCCCCAAGAAAGCGGCCGAAACAGGTCAGTTCGAATACCCGGACGGGTGCGTCCGGTGCCAGTCCCACGCGCTCGCGATGATCTCGTCCAGCGCCGAGCGCCGCGGGCGCCAGCCGAGCAGCTGCTCCGCGCGGCCCGGGGCGGCGACGAGCGTAGGCGGGTCTCCCGGACGCCGCGGGCACGCCACCGTGGGGATCGACCGGCCCGTGACGCGCCGCGCCGCTGCGGCCACGGCCAGCACCGAATGGCCTGCTCCGGTCCCGAGGTTAACCGCTTGGGCGCCCGTCAGGTCCGCGTCCAGTGCCCGGACGTGGGCGTCGGCGATGTCCGCGATGTGCACGTAGTCCCGCACCGCGCTGCCGTCCGGGGTCCGATAGTCGGTGCCGTAGACGTCCACGGCTGGCCGTCGGCCGAGCGCCACCTGCAGGACGTTGGGGAGCAGGTGCGTCTCCGGATCGTGGTCCTCGCCGTAGCGGGCCGTGGCGCCGGCCGCGTTGAAGTAGCGGAGGCTGATAGACGCGACCTGGTGTCGCTGGGTGTAGTCCCCGAGCAGGTGCTCGAACTCGAGCTTCGTCTGCCCGTACGGATTGACGGGCGCGCGGGGCGCGTCCTCCGGGATCGGGATCACGGGCGGGTGGCCGTACACCGAGCAGGACGACGAAAAGATCACCCGGCGCACGCCCGCCGCGACCACGGCATCGAGCAGCACCCGGCCCGCCGCCACGTTGTTCGCGAAGTACATCTCCGGGTGGGCGACCGATTCCGCGACCAGTGCGTACGCCGCGAGGTGAACGAGCGCGTCGAAGGAATGGCGCGCGAGCAGCTCCTCCAGGATGCGCCGGTCGCCGATCCCGCCCTGCACGAAGTCCGCGCCGGGGTCGAGCGCAGCGCGATGACCCCGACTCAGGTCGTCCAGGACGACGACGGCGTGGCCCTGCGCCAGCAGCTGCTCGACGACCACGCTGCCGATGTACCCTGCCCCACCGGTGACGAGGACTTTACGAGCCATCCGGCCGCTCCAGGCCGAACAGCTTCTTCAGCGACTCGAGGAGACCGTAGCCGCGGCCGGCCTGCGCGGCCTGCTTGAGCGCAATCGTGGGGTGGTGCAGAAACTTGTTGAGCAGCGCGTGGCTGAACTGCTCCACCTGGGCCCGATCCTCCGGCGACAAGTGCGCGAGGCGCTTGAGGGCGCGCTCCAGCTCGGCCGCGCGCACGTCGTCGAGGCGCCCGCGAAACTCTTTCAGCACCGGCACCACGGCCAGCCCGCCGTACCAGGCCCAGAACCGCTCGACCTCGTCGCGCACGATGCGCTCGGCCGCCGGAACCTCCTGATGCCGCTCTGCGGCCGCGTGCGCGGCGACCGCCTGCAGGTCGTCGATGTCGTACAGAAACACGTTCTCGAGCTGTCCCACAGCGGGCTCCACGTCCCGGGGCACCGCGAGGTCGAGGATGCAGAGCGGCCGTCCACCGCGCCGCCCGATCGCGGGGGCCACGCGTTCCCATGTCACCACGGCGTGAGGCGCCGCGGTGGAGCTGAGCACGATGTCGGCGTTGGCGAAGTGCTCCCAGACCTCGTCCAACGTGAGCGCCCGTGCGCCCAGCTGCTCGGCGATCGCGCGCGCCCGCTCGTAGCTGCGGTTCGCGACAATAGTGACGCGCACGCCTTCGGACACGAGGCAGCCCGCGGCGAGCTCGGCCATATCACCCGCACCGAGGACCAGCGCGGAGCGTCCCGCGAGCCGGCTGAAGATCTTGCCAGCCAACGCCACGGCAGCCGAGGGAGCCGACGCCGCCCCGGTGCCGAGCGCCGTTTCGGTGCGGACGCGCGCCCCGACAAGCAGAGCGGACTGGAACAGGCGATGGAGCACGGGGCCGGCCTGGGGGCGCGAGGCTTCCCACGCCTCGCGCACCTGGCCCTGGATCTGTGACTCGCCGAGGATCATCGAGTCGAGACCCGCCGAGACGCGGTAGAGATGGCGCACGGCTTCGCGGTCGCGCTGGAAGTATCCATACTCGCTGGCACTGCGACCGGCACCCAGGCGCTCGCCCAGGATGGCCCAGACCGTCTCGGCCGTCGAGTCGCTCGGTTCGGCGAGGTAAAATTCGGTGCGGTTGCACGTGGACAGCAGGACCCCGCCGCCCGCGCCGGCCGACAGCACCCGCTCCAAGGACGCCGGCACCTCGCGGGGAGCATGCGCGAACCGCTCGCGCACCTCCAGGGGCGCCGTCCGGTGATTGACTCCGACGACCGCGATGCTCATTGCGCGCTGCCGCCCTAGAGAAAGCGTTGTGTCCCCGGCTCGGCGAGCTTGAGGGCGAGGTACACGAGCACCACCGCCACGAAGCCCGCGATGCTCGCGAACGCCGCCCGCCGGCCCGCCCAATGCCGCACCACCCGCATCCACACGGCCGACCCCAACACCGCCCAGGTGAACGAGCCCCACACGATCTGTGCCGGGTCCACGTGCATGCCACCGGCATATCGAACCGCATAGCCCAGCGCCAGCAGGACGCCTAGCGTCAGCGTGGGGAAGCCGGCGACGAGGGCCACGTGGTTCAAGCGATCGAGCCGCTCCAGCGGGGGAAACAGACGAAACACCTGACCGAACCGTTTCGACTTGAGCTCGCGGAACTGCAGCAGGTACAGCGCCGCCGTGATGAAGGCGAGCGCCAGCAGCGCGAGCCCGAGCACGCTGAGCGTCACGTGCAAGATAAACCAGGCGTTGCCGCCGCCCGAGGGCTCGGCACCGGGTCCCAGCCCGATCAGCAACGCCAGCCCCACGAGACCGGTCGCGAGCGGACCGGTGAACAGCGCGACGGCGGAGGCGCGGAACACCCGCTCGCTCATGACCTGCAGCAGCATCAGGAAGAGCGCGAGAATCGACAGCACCGGAGCGACGCCCACCGGTGTGAGCTGCGCGACGCCGACCACGTGCGCCGTAGCGCCCGAGAGGGGGGCGCCCAGCGTCAAGGCGCGCGGTGCGGGCCGAAGCCCCGCGAACGGCGCGAGCGCAAGCGCCGTGGCCAGGCCATACAGCCCCAGCGCCAGGAGATGCGGTACGAGAACCACGGGCGCGTTGCGCCGGCCCCGCCAGGAGCCGGCGGCGGGTCAGGAGGGCATCTTCCGGACGAGACGGACCGGCATTCCGGGGCGAACGTCGGGATGATTGATGTTGAGCACCAGTCCGGACGCCGAGTGGTCCCGGGTGTGCACGATCTCGAGCACCATGCGCACTTCTTCGGACGCCGTGCCCGGGACGCCGGACGCCGGTCGGAACACCTCGAACACGTCGCCCGGGGTGACCCCTTCGGCGCGACCGCGGTTGATGAACAGGATCTGCTGCAGGTCCGTGAGCCCGTGGATGTCGCGTTCGGCCACGATCTGCCCCTCGAGGCCTTGCTCCACGGGCGTGGGCCGGGCGAGACCCGGGTCTTTGAACGGCTCGAGCGGCATCGCCAGATGGCCGTCGTGAATCCGGCCGAACTGCATGATCACGTCCGCCAGCACCTGCTTGCGCTGCAGCTCCGTCACGCGGGCCACGCCGACCGGCACCACCACCCCTCCCCAACCGGTGATGTCCCGATCGATGCGCGCGATGAGCAGCGAGTCGCCGACGTGGTAAGACGCATTGCGGGGCGGCGCGAGCGCGATCTGATCGAACCGCGTCGCGGTGGAGCGCTCCGTCAGGCGCGGGATGGCTGGAGTCGCCGTGTTCCCCAACACCCGGCCCCACGGCAGTCGCTCGTTCTCGGTCAGGAAGCCCGCCGCGTAGAACTCGCCGCGCCGCAGCGGTCGATACAGCGGGTTGGAGTACGCCCGCAGCACGTCCTGCACCTGTTCGCGGGGTGTGCGGCGCCGCTCGAAGATCGTCTCGTAGGCGTCGGTGGCCGCAGGCGGGGGCGCTTCCACGACCGCAGCCGTGTCGAACGCCGTCGACGTGTCGGGCGCGATCGCCGTCACGGTGTCCGCGGGGGCCTGGGCCCGCACCGTGTCGGCCGGCGCGACCGCTGCGCTCTCAGGCGCCTGCGCCACCGCTACCACAGACCCGATGTTCAGCACCTCACCCGGATAGATCCAGTGCGGGTCTTCGATCACGGCAGTGTTCAGACGGTAAATCTCGGGCCACAGCAGCGGATCGCTGAAATACAGCTGGGCGATGGACCAGAGACTCTCGCCCATGACCACGGTATGGCTGGCGGGAAGCTGTCCTTCCTGGAAGGCCGCGGCGGGCGGCGGCACCTGTGACGTGTCCTGCGCAGCTTTCGAGCTGTCCGCCCGAGCCTGGGTCGTGTCCTGGGCCACGAGCGGCGGCGCCACCACCCCCGCGAGCAGCCCTGCTACAAGGGCGAGCAGGGCTGCTCGATCAGAACGGCAGATCGTCGTCCTCCTCATCCAGCGCCTCCGGGAGCGCGTCGAGCGACTCCGCCTTGCCCTCGGGCGCTACCTTGGCCGCGGCCTTGGCCCGGGCGAACTCGCCGGCGCCTTCACCGCCTCCCCCTCCCCGGGACGACAGCAGGATCACTTCTCGCGCGATGATCTCGGTGACGTAGCGGGTCTGCTTCTCCCGATCCTCCCACGTGCGGTACTCAATCCGCCCTTCCACGTAGATCCGGTCGCCCTTCTTCATGTACTTCTCGGCCAGGTCAGCCAGCTGGGCGCCCTTGTTGTTCCAACAGATCACGCGGTGCCACTCGGTCTTCTCCTGCTTCTCCCCACCCTGCCCCGTCCACTGGCGGCTGGTCGCCAAGGAGAGATTCGCCACCCGGGAACCGTTGTTCGTGCTCCGCACCTCGGGATCGGCCCCTAAGTTCCCGATTAGCATGACTTTATTCAGGCTGCGACTCACAACAGGCCTCCAAACGATGGGCGGGCAGGGACCAAGGGCGACAACAGTATATGAATCGCAAGTTATTCTGTCAATCAAAGATACGCCACTTGGGCTAAAGTTTTGCAGAGACCCCGGCTGCTGGAATGGCAGCCCGGAGAATCACGGCATCCTCGACCGGACGCCGGTAGTAGCGCGCCCGCCGCCCGACCTCCGCGAAGCCCATACTCTCGTACAGGCGGCGGGCCGCGGCGTTCGATTCCCGCACGTCGAGATAGACGACCCGCACGCCACGACCCTGCAACGTTTCGAGCACCTGCTCGACCAGCGCCCGCCCGACGCCGCCGCCACGGTGCGGCTGGGCCACGCCCAAGTTGAGAATCTCCCCTTCATCGGCAGCGCAATGCGCGACAGCATAGCCCGCGACGGCGCGGCCTACCACGGCGACGAGGAACGACGCCCCGGCGGCCAAACACTCGGTGAAGTCGTTGGCCGACCAGGGGTCGGAGAAGACGGCGCGCTCGATCGCGGCGACGGGCGCCACGTCAGCCGCTTGGGCGGGACGGATCCGGTAGGGGCCGGCCGTGGCGGGCCTCCCATTTCGCTTGCGCTTCGGCCGGCCGGCCGTAAGCGGGCTCGGCGACGAGGGGATCATCCAGCGAGCGCGCCGCCCCCTTCCGGGGGAAGAGCGAGAGCAGCGTCGTGGCGTTCGGCATCAAACTCTCCAGCGGTACTGGCGCGGCACCGCTCCACCTGAGGATGTCGTCCGGATAGCGCATCGCCCCGTCGCCGACGACGACCCGCGGGCGGACCAGGGGAGGCGCGACGCGCGCCAGCTCAGCGACGGTGGCGACTGCAGGCGCCAGCGCCGTTTCGACCTCATCGGGGCGGAACACGTACACCGCGCCGTACACCTGTCCCCGCAGGGCGTCATAGCACGCAGCGACCGGCACCGAGTCCAGCCGTCCCGCGACGGCGGCTGCGGCCGCCATGAGTGACGGCACGGCGCGGAGGGGCAATGCTGCCTCCTGCGCCAGCCCTTTCGCCGCTGCCCAACCGATCCGCAAGCCTGTGAAGCTTCCCGGCCCATCCCCGATTACGATGCCCTCCAAATCCGCCGGCCGCAGTCCCGCCTGCGTGAGCACGTGATCGACGAGTTGAACGATCGCGGCCGCGTGACGCCGCGCTCCCCGCACAAACGCTCCCGCCTCGGCGCCAGCCGGCGATCCGACGGCGACGCTCGCGATCTCCGTGGCGGTATCGATCGCCAGCCAGCGGCCGCTCATCCCCGCCCCGCCCTACCCCGAATGCGGAGTGTGGAATGCGGAATCCGGAATGTATCGCGCACGGTTCCAGAACCGAGGCAAGCTCCCCGGATCGAACCCAGCCCTTCAATTCCGCATTCCGCATTCCGCATTCCGCACTCACGCACCGCCCGCACGTTCCTCACCGTACCTCTTCGAGGACACGGATATCCGCCTCGTCACCGTAGCTCAGGCGAAAGTGCCGATCCAGCGGCGGCGCCCATGCCCCCGCCCGCTCCGGCCATTCCACGAGCACGATGGCGCGCTCCCGGATCATGTCTTCGAACCCGAGATCGCGCGCTTCGTCGGCAGCTTTGAGACGATAGCAGTCCACGTGGTAGACGGGAGTGGCACCGGCTTCGTAGTGGTGCACCAGGGCGTACGTCGGGCTCGTCGCCAACACCCGGGCGCCCAGGCCGCGACAGATCGCCTGCACGAGGGTCGTCTTACCCGAACCGAGCTCGCCGGAGAGCCCGATCACCGCCGGCGCGGCGAGGTCGCGACCCAGCTCCTCACCGAACCGGTTGAGGTCGTTCGCGCGGAGGCGCATGGTGCGCCGCATCCCCTTCGGCCTTGACCTCGAGGAGCTGGTCGCGCAGCACCGCGGCGAGCTCGAAGTCCAGCTCCTCGGCCGCGGCTTGCATCTGCGTCTCGAGCAGCCGGATGAGCGCCTCCCGCTCGCGCGCGTCCGCCGGGCGCCGCAGCGCGGGGCCCACCGCCTTGGCCGTCTTGGCGTCCGCGACGCGCGTCGTGAAGCGCACCTGGTCCACGGACTTGACGATCGAGCGCGGCGTGATGTCGTGCGCTTCGTTGTAGGCCTGCTGCCGCCCACGCCGTCGCTGCATCTCGTCGAGCGCGCGCTGCATCGAGCCGGTGACCCGGTCGGCGTAGAGGATTGCCTTGCCGCTTAGGTTTCGGGCCGCTCGGCCGACCGTCTGGATGAGGGAACGGTCGGAGCGCAGGAACCCCTCCTGGTCCGCGTCGAGGATGGCGACGAGGGACACCTCGGGGAGGTCGAGCCCCTCGCGCAGCAGGTTGATCCCCACGAGGACATCGAACTCGCCCAGCCGCAGGCCGCGGATGATCTCCACGCGCTCGATGGCGTCGATCTCGGAGTGCAGGTAGCGCACGCGCACTCCATGCTGCTGCAGGTAGTCCGTGAGGTCCTCGGCCATACGTTTCGTGAGCGTCGTGACGAGGACGCGCTCATTCTTTTTCTCCCGCAGCCGGATCTCGTGCAACAGGTCGTCTACCTGCCCCTTCACCGGACGCATCTCGACGGCCGGGTCCACGAGGCCGGTCGGCCGGATGATCTGCTCGACCACGATGCCGCCCGAGAGCTTCAGCTCTTCGCCCCCCGGCGTCGCAGACACGAACACGATCCGGGGCACGAGGCCCATGAACTCGTCGATCCGGAGCGGCCGGTTGTCGAGCGCCGACGGCAGGCGGAATCCGTAGTCGACGAGGGTCTGCTTGCGCGAGCGATCGCCTTCGTACATCCCGCCGAGCTGCGGCATGGTCTGGTGTGACTCGTCGATGACGCAGAGGTAGTCGTCAGGGAAGTAGTCGAGCAGGCACGCGGGGCGCTCCCCCACCTGCCGGCCGGTGAGGTGGCGCGAATAGTTCTCGATGCCGGTGCAACGCCCGACCTCGAGCAGCATGTCGATGTCGAAGTTGGTGCGCGACTCGAGCCGCTGCGCCTCGAGCAGCTTGTTCTGGGCGCGGAGCTCCGCCAGGCGCGCGTTCAGCTCCTGCCGGATGGCCGCGACGGCGCGCTCGATCGTGGGCCGCTCGGTGACGAAGTGCGTCGCCGGGTACACCGCGGCGCGCCGCAGCTCGGCGATCGTATCGCCGCTCGTCGGATCGATCTTCGCGATGCGCTCCACCGAGTCGCCCCAAAACTCGATCCGCACCGCCTGCTCGTCGTACGCCGGGAAGACCTCAACGGTGTCGCCCCGCACCCGGAACGTGCCCCGCTCGAAGGCGACGTCGTTGCGTTGGTACTGCACCGCCACGAGCGCCTCGAGCAGCTCGTCCCGGCCCTGCTCCTCGCCGACCGCCGCCGTCACGAGCCGCCGGCGGTACAGCTCGGGGTCGCCCAGGCCGTAAATCGCCGAGACGCTGGCCACGATGATCACATCGTCGCGCTCCATCAAGCTCGACGTCGCGCGCAGCCGCAGGCGGTCGATGTCGTCGTTGATCGAGGAGTCCTTGGCGATGTAGGTGTCCGTCTGGGGGACGTACGCCTCAGGCTGGTAGTAGTCGTAATAGGAGATGAAGAACTCGACGGCGTTCTTCGGGAAGAACCCCTTCAGCTCACCGTAGAGCTGCGCCGCGAGCGTCTTGTTGTGTGACAGCACCAACGTCGGGCGGCCGAAGCTCGCGAGCACGTGCGCCATCGTGAACGTCTTCCCGGAGCCCGTGACGCCCAGCAGCGTCTGATAGCGGTCGCCCCGGGTCAGGCCCTGGGCCAGCTCGCCGATGGCGCGCGGCTGATCCCCCGCCGGCGGGTAGGGGGCAACGAGGTCGAAAGGCATCCGCTGAAAGTTAACTAACGATCGGCTGTGCCTGAGGACCCGACTCGCGACGCGACACCTCGGTCACGCCTTTCAACCGCCGGATCGCCCGGATCACCTTGTTGAGGTGGGTTTGGTTCTCGACTTCCACGAGCACCGATCCGAACACCGCCCCGTCCTTGGTCGAGAGCTCGGCGCTCTTGATGTTGGTGCCCGACTCGCTGATCGCGGTGCAGATGTCGGCGTACAGACCGCGCCGGTCTTCACCGCCCACGGCGAGCCGCACCACGAACGTCTCGCCCTCCGACTCCTGCCAATCGATCTCCACGCGCCGCTCCGCCTCGGCCGAGAGCACCAGCAGGTTCGGGCAGTCGCTGCGGTGGATCGAGATGCCGCGCCCTTGCGTGACATAGCCCACCACCGCGTCCCCCGGAACCGGCTGGCAGCATTGGGCATAGCGGACCATCAAACCGTCTACGCCCTGGATCTTGATGCCCCGACCGAGCCGCAGCCGCTCGATGACGCGGCCGAACACCGTGGGCTTGGGCGGTTGGAGCTCGTCGGCGGGGAGGTCGGGGTACAGCGCACGCATGATCGTGCCGAGCGCGATGTCCCCCATGCCAAGCGCGGCCTGCAGCTGCTCGGGCGTGCCGACCGAGAGGGTGGCAGCGGCGCGCTCGAGGTGGGCCTCGTCGGGCGGCTCGAGCCGCCGCCGGCGCACCTCGCGCGCCAAGATGTCGCGCCCCAGCTCGAGGCTCCGCTCATGCTCCTCCTGGCGGATCCACTGCCGGATCTTATGGCGGGCCCGGGCCGTCTGCACGTGTGCGAGCCAGTCGCGCGAGGGTTTCGCCTGCTGGCTCGTCATGACCTCGACCGTGTCGCCGTTCTTGAGGGGGCGGTGCAGCGGCGCGATCCGGCCGTTGATGCGAGCGCCCTGGCAGTGCTGGCCGACCTCGGTGTGCACGGCGAAGGCGAAGTCGATCGGCGTCGCCCCCTTCGGCAGCCGCTTCACGTCCCCGCGCGGCGTGAAGACGAAGATCTCGTCCTGGTAGAGATCGACCTTCAGGAACTCGAGAAACTCCTCGGGCGTGTGCGCGTCCTGCTGCAGCTCAATGAGCTGGCGAAACCAGGCCAAGTGCCGGTCGAGCTCGTCCGGGCTCTTCCCCTCCTTGAAGAGCCAGTGCGCTGCGATGCCGTACTCGGCGGTATGGTGCATTTCGCGGGTGCGGATCTGGATCTCGTACAGCTGGCCCCCGGGCCCGAAGACGGTCGTGTGGAGCGACTGGTAGCCGTTGGACTTGGGGCTGGCGATGTAGTCCTTGATGCGCTCCTGCAGCGGCGTCCACTCGTGGTGGATGATGCCGAGCACGTGGTAGCACTCGGGGATCGTGTTCACCAGCACGCGCACCGCGAGGAGGTCGTAGATCTCCTCGAACGGCTTGTCGCGCTTCCTCATCTTCTTGTAGATGGACCACAGGTTCTTCGGCCGCCCGGTGATCTCGAAGCCCACGAGCCCGGCCCGAGTCAGCTCCTCGGCCAGCGGGTCGCGGAGCCGCTCGATGGTGCGCTCGCGTTCGGCCTTCTTCGCGCGCACCGAGCGCGCCAGCGCCCGGTACTCGTCGTGCTCGAGAAACTTGAAGGCGAGATCCTCGAGCTCGGCCTTCACCCCGGCCATCCCGAAGCGGTGCGCGAGCGGCGCGTAGATCTCGCGCGTCTCGAGCGCGATGCGGCGCTGCTTCTCCACATCGAGATGCTCGAGCGTCCGCATGTTGTGCAACCGATCGGCCAGCTTGATGATGATGACGCGCGCGTCCTTCGCGACCGAGAGCAGCAGCTTGCGGTAGTTCTCCGCCTGCTCCTCCGCCGTCGAGCGGAATGTCAGCGTCGACAGCTTCGTGAGGCCGTCCACCAGCTCCGCCACTTCGGCGCCGAAGTCGCGGCGGATGTCGTCCAGCGAAGTGTTCGAATCCTCGACCACGTCGTGCAGTAGCGCCGCGGCGATGGTCGTCGAGTCCATCAGCTGCTCGGCGAGAATCGTGGCCACCGCCACGCTGTGCGAGACGAAGTCGTCCCCGGAGAGGCGCTTCTGGCCGTGGTGCGCTTGGGCGCTGACCCGGTAGGCCCGAGCGAGCAGGTCTAGGTCGAGGCGGTCCCCCTGGGCCGCGACGGCACGGGCGAGCTCAGGGGCGAGGATCGGGGCGGTGCTGGTCACAACTGGAGGATGGCGAGACTCAGGGGCGGAGTCAACGCGGGGGCAAGAAAGGCCCCGCCCGGCCGCAACTCCGGCCGCGCGGGGTGCCGTCAGGACCGCGCCTCCCCCGATATCCGCCACCGTACGACGGCCGGGCGCGGATCGCTACAATAATCCCGCCTCAGCGAAGCTCACATAGCGATCGCCCCCCACGATCACGTGGTCGTACACTGGCAGGTCGAGCAGCCGCCCCGCGTCCACGAGCTGCCGCGTCACCGCCCGGTCGTCCGCCGAGGGCGTCGGGTCGCCGCTTGGGTGGTTGTGGACGACGATGATCCCTGCCGCCGCCTCCGCGATCGCCGCCCGGAACACCTCGCGCGGGTGGACGAGCGAGCTGTTGAGGATGCCCCGCGTGATCAGCAAGTCGCCGAGCACCTGGCTCTGGCTCCCCAGGGCCAGCACGTGGAACTCCTCGACAGCGAGATCCCGCAACCGTGCGCCATAGATGCGCTGGACGTCCGCCGGCCCGCGGATCCGCGGCGCCGGCGGCTCTGCCTCCGAGCCGACGCGCCGGCCGAGCTCGAGCGCCGCCGCCACCCGCGCGGCCTTGCTCCGGCCCACGCCGGGGATGCGCGCCAGCTCCGCCAGTGGCCGGCCGCCGAGGCGGCGGAGCGAGCCGTCCACGACGCCGAGCAGCTCCCCCGCAACGACCAGCGCATCCCGGCCCGCGCAGCCCGTCCCGAGGAGAATGGCCAAGAGCTCCTGCCCGGTCAGCGCGGCCGGGCCGACTCTCCAGAGGCGCTCTCGGGGGCGGTCGTGCTCGGGGTGCTCGGCGAGGCGCAGGGGCATGGGGGAAAGGTAGGTGGGGACGGGATATATCCCGGTACCCAAAGAATGCGGAATGTGGAATGCGGAGTGCGGAATGTCAGGACGTCGGTCGTGCCGCGAGCGGACTCCCCGTGCAATTCCGCATTCCGCACTCCGCATTCCGCGTTCAACCCGCCGCCCCATGGCACTTCTTGAACTTCTTCCCGCTGCCACACGGGCACGGATCGTTGCGGCCGACACCGGCATAGGGGTTGCGGGCGAAGGCGGGCTCCGGCGCGCCGCGCGCCGCCGCCCGCTCAAGCGGGGGCGGTGGCTCGGCCGATGTGATCAGCCCGTCCGCCGCGGGTTTGGTCGCCACGACCGGGGTGGCGCGGCGCGCGGGGTGCCCGCCCGCCGGTCCGGTCAGGGTGCGCGCGGGCGGCCGGGCAGCGGGCGCGCCGCCCGGAACCGAGATCTCGATGGGCATGTTGCGCCACCAGTCCTTGAACCACCCTTCCGCGAACGTGTTCTCGACGTCGCTCATCAGCCCCTTGAACATCTCGAAGGCCTCCGTCTTGTATTCGACGAGCGGGTCCTTCTGCCCCCAGGAGCGGTAGTAGATGCCTTCGCGCAACTGATCGAGATCGTACAGGTGGTCCTTCCACTTCTCGTCGATCACGCCGAGCATGAAGCGCGACAAGGCCCGCTCTCCCAGACGGACGGACCCCGCCTGGGCGCCGAGCTGCGTCTCGACGTCTTTCTCCATGCCCTTGAGGTTGTCGAGCTTCGCCTGGAACGCCTCGCGCGCCGCCTGCTGCGCCGCCCGCACCAAGTCGTCGCGGTTGTGAATCACCGTCGGATCGCTGACGCCTGGCACCGCGATCAGGAACTTCTGCAGGAACTCGGTCTCGAAGAGCGCGCGGTCCCACTGGGCGGGGTCGTCGAACTCCGCGACCAGCCCGTCCGCGAGACGCTCGACCGCCGCTTCGACCATATGCAAGGCTTCCGCCTTCAGCTCCTCGCCTCCTTCGAGGGCGAATTGCCGCAGCGAGTAGATCACCTCGCGCTGCTGGTTCATCACGTCGTCGTACTCAAGGAGCTTCTTGCGGGCCTGGAAGTGCTGCAGCTCGACGCGCTTCTGGGCCTGGCCGATGGCGCCCGTGACCCAGGGGTGGGTG
>MNEL01000011.1 GCA_001917665.1 Gemmatimonadetes bacterium 13_1_40CM_69_22
GATCGGCAGCTCGGGCGCCGCGGCCGATCGGCAGCTCGGGCGCCGCGGCCCGCGCGCCGGCGACGAATCGCTCGAGCAGCTCCCCAGAGCGACTATCGCCCACCGCCGCGAGGAAGTTCCCCTCCCCCGGCACGTCGATCCCGAGGAAGGGCGGGACGATCTGGCTCCCGGGCGTGGGGTCTCGATAGCCCACCATTTCGAGGATCAGCGCGCCGGTGAGCCGGTCGCCTGAGGCGCGGCGCGCGCGGGCGAGCGCCCGGCTCCCCACGCGGTAGGTGCCAGTGATGGTTTGCAGCTCCTCGAGATCGAAGCCGACGAACTCGACCCCCCCCGCCGGCGCGTGTGGTAGGACGTGCCGGGCGCACTCGATCAGTGCGGCCACGCCGCTGGCGTTGTCGTCCGCGCCGGGAGTATGAGCGGTCGAGTCAAAGTGCGCGCCGACGAGCAGGCGCGGGCGCAGCGGGTCGCGCCCGGGCAGGACGCCGACGACGTTGTGATAGGTGCGGCCGCGGAACGCGAAGGGGGCGAGCTCGACGACGAGACCGAGCGCGCGAAGCTCCGCGGCGACGTAGTCCCGCGCGGCGCGGTGGCGGGCAGGAGTAGCGGCCGGGTGGCGCACGCCTTCGAGCGTCTGAACGTGCCGACGCAGCCGCGTGGCGAGGTCGGCGCGTTGACGCGGGGTTGAGGCGTCTCCAGCCGGCGCGGCTGCCTGGTGCCTCGGGGCCCGGGAATCTTGACCCGACGTTGATGGCGTCACGCTATCGTGTCCCCGGCATGGTGACCGTGTGCACTGTCCTCCCGCCGCCTGAGCGCCCGCGCGTCGACGCCGCGGGGGACGGCTGCTTCACGACGCTGCATGCCAACTCCCTGCGGGACGCGCTGCATGCGGTGCGCCGCAAGCGGGTAGACGCGCTGGTGCTCTCGGTGCACCGCTGTCGCGGCGAGGAGTTGCCTGTCGTCGCCCGCTTCGTACGGGAGTTTCCCGCGATCCCCGCGGTCGCACTGGTCTCGCGCCACGACCGCGACGTCACCGAGACGCTGCTCAAGCTCGGGGCGACGGGCGTGCGCACGGCGGTAGACTGCACCGAGGCCGCCGGCTGGCGCCGGTTGCGCGACCTGCTCGCGCACCCCGCCTCACCCGTGGCGGCGCGCATCCTGGCGCGCGTGGTGCCCGCGCTCGAGGACGCGCCCGAGGACGTGCGCGTGTTCTTCGAGGCCCTGGCGCGCCTCGCACCGGTGCTGAGCACGGTGCGCGGCCTCGCCCGCCACCTCCGCATCTGCCCCAGCACGCTGATGTCGCGCTTCTACCGGATGGGCCTCCCCTCACCCAAGACCTATCTCGCGGGGATGCGGTTGCTGCACGCCGCCTATCTCTTCCTCAACCCCGGGCTCTCGGTCTCCGACGTCGCTTATCGGCTCGACTACTCCTCGCCCCAGAGCTTCGGCCGGCACCTGAAAGCGATGCTGGGCGTCACGGCCGGGGAGTTTCGTCGCCGCTTCCCCTTCGACGTGTCACTCGAGCGCTATGTGGACCTGCTCGTCACCCCGTACCGGGATATCCTGCGCGCGTTTCACCCCCTCAACGCGGGGATGTGGGACCAAGGCCCGAACGCGGCTCGCATATCCCGGGCGGGGTGATCAGTCGGCCGCGGCGCGGGCGACGCGGTGCTCCTGCCGCTCCTGCTCGCGCCGGAGGACGGAGAAGCGGGCGATACTCGCCCGCAACCGCTCGGCTAGTTGGGCGAGCTGTTGCGACGTCGCCGTGAGGTCGCCCATGGAGGTGATCTGGGCCTGCGTGGCGGCCGCCGCGCCGTCGGCGCTCTGGGAGGAGCCGCTCGAGATCGCCGCGACCTGCTGCAGTGACTGCGCCAGCTCGGCGAGCCGCTGGGCCTGGCCGCGCGACACCGCGGCCGTGGCGTTCACGAGGTCGCCCACGAGCTCGATGCCCTGGTGCAGCTCCTGGAGGGCGCCGTCCGCCTCGGCCGCGACGGCGCCGATGTCGCGCACTTTCGCTTCCCCCGACTGCATCGCCCGTGCGGCCGCGTCGATCCCGGCCCGGAGCTCGGACACGAGCTCCGCAACCTCGCGGGCCGATTTGCCTGCCTCCCCTGCGAGCGAGCGAACCTCGTCCGCCACTACGGCGAACCCCTCACCGTGCTCCTCGGCGCGCGCGGCTTCGATCGCCGCGTTGAGCGCGAGTAGGTGGGTCTGCCGGGCGATGCGGGCGATCGTCTGCGCGAACCCCCCGATCCGCTCGGACATCCCCGACAGCCCGGCCACGGTGGACGCGGTGGCGCGCACCTCGTCGCCCACAGCGCGCAGCGTCTGGCTCGCCCGCGCTACCCGCTCCCGCCCCCGCTGCGCCGCCGCCACGAGCCGGGCCGCGTCCACCTGCATCAACTCGGCCCGGACGCGCAGCGACTCCGCCTGGTCGGCCGCCTTCGCGCTCTCGCCGCGTGCTGCCTCCGCCAGCTCCCGCTGTGTGGCGAGGTCGCGGGCGAGCTGCTGCGCCGTGTGCGTCACGGTCTCGGACGTGGCATGCAGCTCCTCGGCCGACGCCGCGAGCTGCTCCGCGAATGCCGCGACCTCGTCCGCCTCCCGCTGCACCGTCGAGATGGTCGCGCCGATCTCCCCGAGCATGCGGTTGAAGCTCTTCTCGAGAAAGCCGAGCTCGTCGGATTCCTCGGCGGGGGCGCGCACCGCGAGCTGGCCCTGCTCCGCTTCGCCCATCACGTCCCGCGCCTCGCGGATGCGCCGGATCAAGGTCGCCGGGATCTGCTTCAGCGCCCACGCCACCGTGATGAATCCCACGGTCTCGAGTCCTGCCGCCGTGAGGCCACCGGTGTCCCCATACAGCACGCCATGGAGGTAGCTCGCTCCGAGATAGGCCAGGGCCGCCGTCAACACCAGAAAGTTGCCGACGGTGTGCCCCTGGTCGAACGCGTAGGGGAGGACGGCGATCAAGAACGCCACCACGAAGCCGCCGTGGCCGAACCACACGACAAGCACGCCGACCAGGAGGACGTCCAGCAGCGCGAGCACGTAGATGAGCCACCAGCGGTACCAGCCGCGCTCGTTGATGATGCCGAGCAGGGCGTTGAGAACGAGCCCGCCGCCGCCCAGCAGCACCATCGTCCCCGGTCGCGTGCGCACCGCTCCGAACCCCCACCCGATGATCCCGAGGGGGAGCCCGAGACCCACCAGCCACCAGCGACGGCGCAGGCTGCGCGCGATCGTCTCGAGGTCCTTGAGCCGCTGCTCGAGCCCCGTGGCGTCATCTTTCCAGCCGCGCATCCGGGAGGCGAGCGAGCCCCGCCCCTGCAGCGTTTCGGGGAGTGTCACGAGGAACATCTTACACCAGTTGTCCGGGGAGGGGGAGAATGCCGCTGCGCCGGGCGCCCGGCGCGCTGCTCAGCGGGAAGAGCAGTGCGACATTACTGCGCGGCGGCGCGGAGTCCGAGCTGCGTTGCAGTGACCAACACCTCCAGCCGGTAGCCGGCCGTCTCGAGCGCGGCGCGCCCCCCTTCCTCGCGGTCCACCACCGCGAGCACGCCCAGTACGCGCCCCCCTTCGCCTGCGACCGCCCGGATCGCCTCCAGCGCCGATTGGCCGGTGGTGATCACGTCTTCCACGATCACCGCCGCGGCGCCCGGGGCGAAGCACCCTTCGATTCGCTGCGCCGTGCCGTGGGCCTTGGCCTGCTTGCGGACGGTGAAGGCGTCGAGTGCTGGCCCTCGTGCCAAGCTGGCCGCAGCGATGGCGAAAGCGACAGGGTCGGCGCCGAGCGTGAGCCCTCCGACCAGCTGCGGCTCCCACCCGGCGGTCGCGAACCGCGCGAGGGCGAGGGGCCCGATGACCGCAAGGCCTTCCGCCGACATGGTCGTGCGGCGGGCGTCGATGTAAAAGCTCGAGCGGCGGCCGGACGCGAGCACGAAGTCGCCGCGCGTCAGGGAGCGGGCGCGCAGCAGGTCACGCAGGCGCTGTTCGAGCGGGGTGGTTGGGCTCACATCGCTATAGGGTAGTAGTAGTTGCTACTACTATCTGATCTCACCGCCGCCGGCCGACGGCACGCTTGAGGGCGTCGAGCAGTCCGCCACCCTTGGGAGCAGGCCCGGCGGCGATCCCCGCCTCCACCTCTGCGGCGAACGCCCCGACGGTGGGCTGCCGCTTGGCGGGATCGCGCGCCAGCCCCCGCATGACGGCGGCCTCGAGCGCGGCGGGGAACTCGAGCCCCGCCACCGCTTGGTTCAGCGGCACCGGAGCCGCCGTCAGCAGTTGCTGGAACAGCTCCCGCGGCGTGCGCCCCGTGTAAGGGTGGACGCCGGTGAGCAGCCAGTACGTGATCGTGGCGAGGCTGAAGATGTCGGCCCGGCCGTCCACCAGTTCCCCGGATAGGGCTTCGGGTGCCACGTACTGGAGCGTCCCCACGAAGAACCCGGTCCGGGTGAGCCGCTCTTCAGCCGGCAGCTCCGCGTCCCGGGCGATCCCGAAGTCGAGCAGCTTGACCCGCTCCGTCGCCGCGTCATAGATGATATTCTCGGGTTTCAGGTCCCGGTGGATGATGCCCGCCTGGTGGGCCGCGCTCAAGGCGTCCGCGAGCTGGCGTACCAGGTGCCCGACCTGCGCCGGAGCGAGGCGCTCCGCGCGGTGTACGTAGTCGGCGAGAGATTTCCCGTCCGCCCATTCCAGCGCGAGGTAATGCAGACCGTCGGCCTCGCCGTATTCGTAGGTGCGCACCACGCCCGGATGCCGGACTCGCGAGCCGTAGCCGGCCTCCCGCAGGAAGCGTTTCACCGCCGTGGGGTCGCCCCGCAGACGCTGTCGCAATACCTTGAACGCGCAGGGGCCGCGCTCCGGGTGCTCGGCCCGGTAGACTTCGGCCGTGCCTCCCTCACCGACGCGCTCGAGGAGGCGGTAGCCGGCGATGGTCCGGCCGGCGAGGTTTTCGCTGGACATGGGAACGCGCGAAACTAACGTCCGGATTTGAGGTTGGGCAAGTGAGACGACTCGGGGAAGTGGCGCTGTTCGCAACGGTGGCGGCCGCCTGCGGCTCCTGGCAACGCGTCGGCACGGAGCCGCGGCCGCAGCCCGGCACCGCGTTGCCGGCCCTGGCCGATGCGGGGACGCTCTACCGCCGCATGGGGTTTCTCGTCGCCGGTGCGCCCCTCCCCTTCGTAGCCGCCGTGCGCTACCTCGCCGACGCCACCTCCGACTCCACGCTGGCCGTGTTCGCCCTGTCGCTTGCGAACCACTCCCTGAGCTTCCAGCGTGACGGCAACGTGTTCGTCGCCCAGTACCACGTGGAGGTCGCTTTCCGCGCCGACACGGCACCGGCCCGGCAGATCGCGAGCGATGAAACGGTGCGGATCCGTACCTTTCAGGAGACGTTGCGCGCCGACGAGAGTGTGATCTACCAGCAGTTCGTCGGCCTCCGCCCGGGCGTATACACCGTGACCGTCACCGTGCGAGACCGCAACGCCCCCGCCGCCACGCGCCAGGAGCGCGTGGACACGGTGCCGCGATTCGCGGGACGGGCGCTCAGCTCGCCGATCCCCGTATACGAGGGCACGGGGCGCACCAGCGTCACCGACCCGCCCAAGCTGCTCGTGAACCCGCGCGCGACGCTGCCTTACGGCGGCGACACGCTGCGGTTCTACGTCGAGGCGTACGGGATGCCGCCCGGCGCGCGCCTCACCGCACGCGCCTTAGACCAGCGAGGCACGGCTGTCGCACACGACACCGTCGCACTCGCGGGCGACGGGCGCTTCGCGGCCACGCAGTTCGCATTTCGCCCCGGCGATCTCCCGGTGGGAGAAGGGAGCGTCGAGGTCGCTGCGATCGTACCGGGCGGCAATCCCCTCCCCGCCATGCGGGCTCCCTTCGTGGTGAGCTTCTCGGATCAATGGGCGATCACGAACTTCGACGAGATGATCAGCCTGCTGCGCTATTTCGACCGACAGGATTGGGTCGACAGCTTGCGCAAGGCCCCGGCCGACGAGCGTCCCGGCGTGTGGCGCCGGTTCTACAAAGCCACCGATCCGGTGGTGCTGACGCCCGAGAACGAAGCGCTCGACCAATACTTTCGGCGCGTCCAGGTCGCGAACGAGCGCTTCCGGGAGAGCGGTGATCCGGGCTGGCTAACCGACCGGGGCGAGGTGTTCATCACGCTGGGCGATCCTGACGACGTATACGACGCCTCGAGCGATGTGTCGCGCAGCGGTGTGCGCTTGATTCGTTGGACCTTCACCAGCCTGCGGTTGACCCTCTTTTTCCAGGATCAGACCGGTTTCGGTCGTTTCCGGCTGACGCCGATGTCCCGCGCCGAGTTTCAACGCGTCCTCGCGCGGGTGCGCCGCGCGCAGTGAAGCGGGTCGCGGCCCTTCTCGCCGTCGGGGCCGCGATTCCCCTCGCGGTCCCGGCGCAGCAGAGCCCTCCCCAGACGGCGGCACAGCGGGCGGAGTCCCTCTGGCTCGCCGGCCGCCCGTGGCACGCCGCCGAAACGCTGCTCGCCGCTGCGGCGCGCGCGTTCCATTTCGAGCCGGCCTTCATCCTCGCAGGAGCAAAGGCCGAACTGCACGCCCGCCGCTACGACCGGGCCCGGGGGCTGCTCGCCGGGCAAGCATGGCTCGCGGACTATGCCGACGGCGAGGCGCTCGCGGTGCTGGCGGAGGCGGAAGCCCGGCTGGGGCTGGCGGCCCCAGCGGCCGCCGACTACGCCGCCGCGCGGGCGCGCGCCCGCGGGCCACGGACAGCGCTGCTCGCGGTGCGCGCGGGCCTCGCCTGGGAGGCCGCGGGTGAACCGGACAGCGCGGCCGCGGCTTATGGCGCGGCGCGCGCCGGCGGCCTCGCCGTGATCGACCCCTGGCTCCGGGTGCGGCAGGCCCGCGTCACGCGCGATACCGCTGCCGCGTTCCGCCTGCTCGCCGACGTGTCGCCGCCGGCCGGCCGGGAAGTGCCGGCCGCACGCGCGCGCGCCCTGCTCGTCGCCGGGGACTCGAGCGGTGCGCTCGAGGCCTTCGCCCAGGCCGGCCGCGCCCTCGACGTCGGTCGGCTCGCCCTCGCGCGCGGCGATTCGGGCCGGGCCCGCGACGCGCTCTACGGGCTCATGGCACGGGCTCCCGAGACGGACGACGCCGCTGCGGCCGTCGGTGTGACGCTCGCGTCGCTGCCGCCGCGCACGGCGCCCGAGCGCGTCGCGCTCGCGCGCGCGATGAAGCCCCACGGCGCCGCCGCCGATGCCCGCCTGGAAGTGGAGCGGGCCGTGCGCCAGGGCGATTCCAGCGCGGCCACGTTGGTGCTGCTCGGCGACCTGCTCGCCGGCGCGGGGCGCTACCGCGACGCGGAGCGTGCGTACCGGGCCGCGGCGAAGGACGCCGCGCTCGGCCCGCTGGCGATCTATCGCCGCGCGCGGGTCCTCGGACGACTCGGGGATCCGGGCGCCCGCGAAGCCCTCGCGGGATTCGCCCAAGCGTATCCCGGCGATACGGCCGCGCCGACCGCGCTCTACGTCCTCGGGGACGTGCTCGCCGACCGCGGCGACTGGGCGGGCGCGGCGCAGTGGTTCGGCGAGCTGGTCGCGCGCTACCCCGCCGACGTGCGCGCTTCGCTCGCGCGCTTCCGGCTCGCCGCACAGGCGCTGCGCCGGGAACTGCTCGACAGCGCGGCCGCGCTGTACCAGGCGGAGGTGGCGGCGGCGGCGCCGCAACGGACGGCGGCGCGCTTCTGGCTGGGCAAGCTCGCGCTCTCGCGGGGCGACACCGCCACGGCGGAGGCGACCTGGACCGCGCTCGCGCACGAGGACTCGATCGGGTATTACGGCCTGCGCGCGCGCCGCGAAGTGGCGTTGCCGCCGCTGCGTCTCGCCGCGCCGCCCCTGCCCGCGCCCCCTCCCGCCGTCGCGACGGCACTCGCCCGCCTCGATACACTCGTGCTCGCCGGCCTCGACACCGCCGCGGAGGCCGAAGTGCGCGCCATCCTCGGCCGGGCCCCCCAACAGGACGTCGACGCGCTGCTCGCCTGGAGCGACGGGCTCGCTGTTCGCGGCTTCGGCCCGGCGGCCGTCCGCCTCGGGTGGCAGGCGTCCCTCAAGGCGCCCGCTGATCCCCGGGTGCTGCGCGCCATCTTCCCGTGGCCCAACCGGCCAGCGGTCCAAGCAGAGGCGGCCGAGTTTGGCGTCGACCCCCTCCTGTTCGTCGCGATCGTGCGCCAGGAGAGCGTGTTCGATGCGGAGGCGCTGTCGCCCGCGGGCGCGCGTGGGCTCGCGCAGCTCACGCCCGGCACCGCCGCCCTCACCGCCCGCGGGCTCGACGTCACCTTCTACCCCGACTGGATCACCGTCCCCGACTTGAACCTCCACCTCGGTGCGGCCCATCTGGACGAGCTGCTGCGGCGCTTCGGGGGGCGCGCCGACGCCGCGGTGGCCGCGTACAACGCCGGCGTCACGCCCGTGATGCGCTGGCTGGCCCGCGACGGCGCCACGGACCCCGACCAGTTCATCGAGCTCATCCCCTACCAGGAAACCCGCGGCTATGTGCGCTCGGTGCTCCGCAACCGCGAGGTCTACCGCGCCCTGTACGGCGCGACAACCAATTGAACGACTGAACCAATTGAACGACTGGGAGTTATGCGCCGAGCAGGCGGCGACAGCGCCGCGACACCAGGGTTTCTTGACAAGCTTTCCGGCCCGCGTCATTTCTATCGCGCGCTCGACAGGGGGTCGAGCGGGCGCTCATGCCCTATCGTCTGACTTTGCAGGAGGCTTTTCGAATGGTCACGGGAAAGGTGAAGTGGTTCAATGACGCCAAGGGGTACGGCTTCATTGAGCAGGAAGGTGGCGAAGACGTCTTCGTGCATTTCTCGGCGATCCAGATGGACGGGTTCAAGACGCTCGCCGAAGGGCAGGCGGTGCAGTTCGAAGTGAAGACGGGAGACAAGGGGCTGCACGCCGCGAACGTCGTTCGCTTGTAACGCACCCCACGCCATTCGCGTCGCCCCGCCCGGAACCGCCGGGCGGGGTTTTTGTATGTTTGTCGGCCATGACCGAGTCTCGACCGACCCTGTATCTGATCGACGGCTACGCCCTGATCTACCGCGCCTTCTTCGCGATGATCGCCCGGCCGCTCACCACGCGGCGCGGCGAGAACACCTCCGCCGCTTGGGGCGTCACCAACTTCCTGATCCGCCTGCTGGAGACGCGGCGACCCGACTACCTCGCTTGGGTGCACGACGTCGGCGAGTCGTTCCGCCACCAGGCCTACCCGGCCTACAAGGCGACGCGCGAGAAGCTGACCGATGAGCTGCAGCAGGAGTTCGACCGCTCGGTCGAGCGGATCGAGGAGATCCTCGCGGCGTTCCGGGTGCCGGTCGTCGGGGTCGAGGGGTACGAGGCAGACGACGTCATCGGGACGCTCGCGACGACGGCGGCCGCCCGCGGGCTCCAGGCCGTCATCGTCTCGGGCGACAAGGACTTCTACCAGCTGATCGGACCCGGGATCGCTCTGTTGAACCCGGGCCGCGGCGGGCCGGCGGCGGTGGAGGAGCAGTGGGTCGACCAGTCGAACGCCAGCACGCGCCTCGGCGTGCCGCCCGAACGCGTCATCGACTACCTCGCCCTCGTGGGCGACAGCTCGGACAACATCCCGGGGGTGAAAGGCGTGGGCGAGAAGACCGCGCTCGAGCTGCTGAAGACTCTCGGAGACCTGGATGCCATCCTCGCGAGCGCCGACCGGATCCCCGGCAAGCGCGCGCGGGAGGCGGTGCAGCAGCACGCCGAGCTCGCGCGCCTGTCGCGCGATCTCGTCACGATCCGTCGGGACGTTCCGCTGCCGCTCGACCTCGAGGCGCTGCGGCTCCGCCCGCCCGATGTCCCGCGGCTCACCGAGCTGTTCACGGAGCTGGAGTTCCGCTCCCTCATCCCGAAACTCGGCTCGCTCGGGGCGGTGGGCGCGAGAGGCCCCGCTCCGGCAGGCCAGCGGTCGGCCGCCGTCGCGGCGCCTCTCGCGCCCACGGCCCTCATCGTCAAGCCGACGATCGTCGACGACCCCGCTGCGCTCGCCGCCATGGTCGCGGCATGCCGGGGCGCCGCCCTCCTCGCGCTCGACACCGAGACGTCGTCGCTCGATCCGATGCGCGGAGACCTCGTGGGCATGTCGCTCGCCGCCGCGCCGGGCCGCTCGTGGTATCTCCCGTTCGCGCACGTCGCCCCCGACGGCGACCTCGCTGGAGGGACGCCGCCGCGGAACCTACCGGCGCTCGCGAGCGACGCGCTTGCGCCGCTGCGTGCCCTGCTGGCGGACGCCGGCGTGCCCAAGGCGGGACACAACATCAAGTTCGCCTGGCTCGTGCTGCGCCGCGCCGGCGTCGAGCTGGCGGGCGTGGCCTACGACTCCATGCTCGCGAGCTTCGTGCTCGACCCCGGCCGCCGCTCACACGCGATCGACGACCTGGCGCGGGAGCGGCTGTCGCTCCAGATGCGGACCTATGCGGACGTCGCGGGTCGGGGCCGCGGCGAGCGGCCGTTCGCCGCGGTGCCGCTCGCGGATGCGGCGTGCTACTGCTGCGGCGACAGCGAGATGGTGCTGCGGCTGCGCGCGGCGTTCCGGCCCGAGCTCGAAGACCACGAGCTGCTCGCGCTGCTCGAGCAGGTTGAGGTTCCGCTCATTGCCGTCCTCGTCGAGATGGAGTGGCGCGGGGTGCTCATCGATCTCGAGCGGCTGGGAGAGATCTCGCGCCAGTTCGCGAAGGAGCTGGCCGAGCTCGAGCGGGCCATCTACGGGGCGGCCGGCACCGAGTTCAACATCAACTCGACGCCGCAGCTCCGCCACGTGCTGTTCGAGAAGCACCAGCTGCCGGTCCTCAAGAAGACCAAGACCGGAGCGTCCACCGATTACGACGTGCTCGAGCAGCTCGCCGCGATGGGGCACGAGGTGCCGCGCCTCCTGATCGAGTACCGCGAGCTGTCGAAGCTCAAGTCGACGTACGTCGACGCGCTGCCGGGGTTCATCAATCCCCGCACCGGGCGGATCCATACCAGCTACAACCAGGCCGGCGCCGCCACCGGCCGCTTGTCCTCCTCGGACCCGAACCTCCAGAACATCCCCGTGCGCACGCCGCGCGGCGAAGCGATCCGCCGCGCGTTCGTGGCCGCCCCGGGGTGGCTGCTCCTCACCGCCGACTACTCGCAGATCGAGCTCCGGTTGCTCGCCCACCTGTCCGGCGATCCGGCGTTCGTGCGTGCCTTCGCCGAGGGTGGGGACATCCACCGCCAGACGGCGGCGATCATCTTCGGCGTGCCCCAGGAGCAGGTTACGCCGGAGATGCGCGCGCGCGCCAAGACGATCAACTTCGCCACGATCTACGGACAGGGCCCGTTCGCGCTCGCTCGCCAGCTCGGCATCACGCAGGAGCAGGCGAAGGAGTTCATCGCGCAATATTTCGCCCGTTTCGCCGGCGTGCGCGCCTGGCTCGACCGCACCGTCGCCGAGGCGCGCGAGCGAGGCTACGTGGAGACGTTGTTCCGACGGCGGCGCTACGTCCCGGAGCTCAAGGACCGGAACTTCAATATCCGCGCGTTCGGGGAGCGCACCGCCACGAACTCGCCGCTCCAGGGGTCGGCGGCGGACCTAATCAAGATCGCGATGATTCGCATCCACCAGGCCCTGCGCCAGGGAGGGCTCGCCGTCCGGATGCTGCTGCAAGTGCATGACGAGCTCGTGTTTGAGGTGCCTGAGGGACAGCAGGGGACCGCCACGGAGCTGGTAAAACGCCATATGGAGGCGGCTGCCAGTTTGCGGGTGCCGCTCGTCGTAAGTATCGGTGTGGGAACGAATTGGGTCGATGCGAAGGGCTAAGCATAGCTCTTGCAGGAATGGGCTGCGGTGCCCACTATAGTGGCGCGCCGGGCCCATTGGTGTGTTCAAGAGGGTTCGGCGCCGTTCGGCGCCCGGAGGGTCAGCAGGTGACGTGTCGACGTGGCTTTACGCTGATCGAGCTGTTGATCGTGGTGGTGATCATCGGGATTCTCGCGGCCATCGCGATCCCGAAGTTCGCCAACACGAAGGAAAAGGCGTACATCGGCTCCATGAAATCCGACCTGCGGAACCTCGCGACGGCGGAGGAGGCCTTTTTCTACGACAGCTCGACCTACACGAACAACCTGACCGCCATGAACAACTTCAGCGCCTCCACGGGGGTCAGCCTCACGGTCAATGAGGCCACGGCGAAGGGTTGGTCGGCGACCGCGTCGAGCGCCAATACCACCCACAAGTGCTACCTCTTTTCGGGTGCCGCGACCCCGGTGGGTAGCGCTACGACCGAGGGCCGCATCTCCTGCTCGTAGCGCCACCCTACCGGGAATTCACGCGCCGCCGCGAGGGGATGTGCTTCGCCCTCGACGGCGGCGTTTGGCTTCATCGTCACCGGCTACGCGACGAGCCCATGGTCCACCTCGTGAGCGCCGACAAGGATCGCCTGCTGGCGCTGGGGGCCGACCTGGGCATGCGGCCGGAGTGGCTGCAGTACAAGCCGCTGAAAGATCCGAGGACAGGCGAGAGAGTGCCGGCGTGGCACTGGGATCTCTGGGGATCACGACTGCGGGAGTTGGACGGTGGGGGAGACGCCGGCGCGCCGAGACGCTGAGTGGATGTGAGAGACGAGGGTCGCGCCGGTCGACCTCGTCACTCGCCCCTTGGATCCTCCGGGCGTCTCTGCGCCACGGCGTCTCCCTATGCGTCTCCCCCCCGCTCCAGCTTGGGCGCCCTGACCCCTGGCCACCAGTTCCATCTCCCCGCGATGTGCATGATCGCCGGCACCAGCACCATGCGGATGAGCGTCGCGTCCAGCAACACGGCCGCCGCGAGACCGAAGCCCACGAGCTGCACCGCCAGGACCCGGGCGAACGCGAACGTGCCGAACACGAGGATCATGATGAGCGCGGCGCTGGTAATTGTCGACGCGGTCGCGGAGAGCCCCTCCATCGTGGCATGGTCGTTCCGGCCGGTCTTGTCGAATACCTCCTTTACGCGCGTGAGGAGGAACACCTCGTAGTCCATCGACAGCCCGAACACGATCGCGAACACCAGCACCGGGACCACCACCCAAATCGCTTCGGTCGGGCCTTCCAGCCCGAACCGCTTCCCCCCGTAGCCCTCCTGGAACACGAGCACCGTGAGGCCGAACGACGCGCCCACCGACAGACAGTTCAACAGCACCGCCTTGAGCGGCACGAGGAGCGACCGGAACGCGAAGAACAGCATGATCGCCGTGATCGCGAGCACGAGCCCGACGGTCTCGGGGAAACGCCGCAGCAGCTCGTGCTGGGTATCGACGTTGGAAGCGGCGAAGCCGCCGACGACGACTTCGGCACCCGTCAGCCCGCGCACGCCGTGCGCCACCACGGTGCGCACGTGCCGGGCCACGTCCATCATCCCCGCCAGCGAGACAGTGTCTGCGGGGATCACGTCGAGCAGCGTGATGCGCTGGTCGGCGCTCAGGTAGGCGTCGAAGAACTTCGCGTTCTTGGCGCGCACCGCAGCGGGGTCGCTGTAGTAGATCGCGAGCTGCAGCGTCGACAGGCCCGGCCGGATGCTCGCCACGCCGCGCACCTCGCGCACCCGGGGATCTCTGCGGAGCGAGTCGGTCAGCGCCTTGAGGCCCGGCAGCCGGCGGCCGGATAACGCCGCCTCTCCTTCCGGGAGCTGGACGACGACGCGGATCGGCTGGATGGCGCCGCTCGCGCCCATCGCCCGCAGCGCCGCCAACCCCTGACCCGACTCCGACTCCGGCGGAAACCAGTTCGTGGCGGGCAGGCCGAGGCGGAGACGGGTGAGAGGGAAGGTGAGAAGTCCGATCCCGACGCCGCCGAACGCGACCGCCCGCCACGGGCGGTGCCCGAGCCAGCGTGCCCAGCGTTCCCAGCCGGTCGGCGCGTGGAACCGGGCGAGCGGGCGCGCCAGCCACCGCGGGCGGTCGATGTTGCGTCCTAGGACGGCGAGTAGGGCGGGGAGGAACGTCGTGGCGAGCAACACCGCCGCGAGCACCACGAGCAGCCCGCCCACGCCGACCGACCGCGTGTCCGACAGCGGCGTCATGACCAAGGCCGCAAAGCCCACGACCACGGTGATCCCCGAGGTGACCACGGCCGACCCGGCGGTCTCGATGGTGCGCACCGCCGCATCCACCGGCGACAGCCCGCGATTCAGCTCCTCGCGGAAGCGTGTGACGATGAGGAGCGAGTAGTCGATGCCGACACCGAGCCCCACCATAGTGGTGATGTTCAGCACGAACACCGACATCGGAAGGTAGTTCGCCGCGACGGTCACGAGGCCGAGCGCGATCGTGATCGCAAGCACGCCCACGATGACCGGGAGCATCGCCGCTACCATCGCCCCGAACGCCACCACCAGCACGACGAGGGTGAGCGGCAGCGCCCGCGCCTCCCCCCGCTCGGTGTCCTCGGCGCTGATGGTCCGGACGTCGTGGTCGAGCGCCGGGAACCCCGTCACCTTCACGTCGAAGCCGTCGGCGCCGGGCGCCTGCGCCAGCGCGTTCCGGATCTTGTCCCGCAGGTCGGGGATCACGCTCTTGTTGATATCGCTCGTGAATTCCGGCGTGAGCGCGGCGATCAGAAACGTGGTGCGCCGGTCCTGGCTGACGAAGCTCGATTCGCCGATCGAGCGGACCGAGATCACCTGGCTGACGTATGGGCGCCGCTCGGTGGCGGCCTTCAGGGTGTCGAGGACGACGCCGAAGCGCTGGTTCGTCCAGCGCACCGGACCGTGCACCACGATGGCGACGTAGTCCGCGAATGGGCTGGGGAAGGCCTGCTTGAGGAGCTCGGAGGCGCGCGCGGATTCGGTGGTCTCGCTCGCGCCGCCGCGCAGTGCGAGGACCTGTTGCACGCGACTCGCTCGCGGCGCGAACAGCAGCGCGAGCGCCGCCCATGCCGCGATGACCCCCCCGCGCCAGCGGACGAGCGGGCCCGCGGGTAGCGCGAACATCTACCGTCCAAACATAAGGAGGCCACAATCATAGAGACGCCCGCGGGCCAAAGCTAGCGGCGCGCCACCGTGTTCCGACATATTGCGCGCATGATCGAGCGTCGCTTCTCCTTCCTCATCGCCGGGCTCGTCGTCTTCTTCGTGTCCGCGGTGCTCTGGAACGTGTCCGCGCCGACCCGCCGCCCGGCGCGCGCCGACGCGGCCGCCGACTCCACCACGCTGGTCGCAGTCCACGCCGACACGAAGCCGGCAGCGCCGGCCAGCGGCGCGAGCGACACGACCGTCACGCGTGGCGGGCAGTCCCCTGCTCCGCCGGCCCCGCCGGTCTCGGCGGAGTCGGGCCCGAGCTACATGGAGCTGTTGGCTCGGTCCGAAACGCGGCGTCGCATCCGCGCGAGCGCGGGCTACACCTACTTGAACGAGGTCGTCGCCCAGAGCGAGGACTCGATGCTGCATCGCTGGGACAACCGCATCCTCAGCCCGGTGCGGGTGTTCCTCGGGCCTAGTACGGCCGCCAACTTCCAGCCGAGCTTCCTCGCCGCGGTACGCGGCGCGTTCGAGCGCTGGGAGGAGGCGGGCGTGCCCGTGCGGTTCAGGCTGGACGCGGACTCGGAATCGGCCGAGGTGCGCTTCAAGTGGCGGCTGCAGTTCGAGATCCAGCGCACCGGCCAGACCGACCTCACCTGGGACCAGGACGGCCGCCTCGTGAACGGCGTGGTCACGCTCGCCACGTTCGACCCCGCCGGGCGGCCCCTCTCCATGGACGACGTCCGCGTCGTGGCGCTGCACGAGATCGGGCACCTGATCGGGCTCGACCACTCATCGGACTCGACCGACGTCATGTTCGCGATGACCAAGGTGCGGGATCTCTCGTCGCGTGACATCGCCTCCGCGCGACTCCTCTACCAGCTCCCGTCCGGGACCCTACGGTAGAACGGGACCGGGGTATATTCCAGGCAGGGGCCCACCCATGACGTACCGCGGTATCATCTCCTTCCTCACCCACGACGCTCCCGACGGCGGCGCCGCTACGCTCGCTCAGGTGCTGGACGCGCGCGTGCGCGAGGGGGAACTGGTCGAGCAACTCGAGGGCGGCGCCGTGCGCTGCTTCGCCTGCGGGCACCGCTGTTTGGTGCGGCCCGGGCGGCGCGGGATCTGCAAGGTCCGCTTCAACAAGGACGGCACGCTGTACGTCCCCGCCGGATACGTCGCGGCGTTGCAGAGCGACCCCACCGAGAAGAAGCCGTTCTTCCACGTCCTTCCCGGCTCGGACACGCTCACGTTCGGCATGCTGGGATGCGACTTCCACTGCGGCTATTGCCAGAACTGGCTGACCAGCCAGGCGCTGCGCGACGACGCGGCCGGCGTGCTGCCCAGCGACGTGACCCCGGACGCCCTGGTGCGGCTGGCGTTGCGGCAGGGTGCGAAGATGGTCGGCTCGTCGTACAACGAGCCTCTGATCACGGCCGAGTGGGCCGTGGACGTGTTCAAGGTCGCGCGGGCCCACGGGCTCAAGACCGCGTTCATCTCGAACGGGAACGCCACCCCGGAGGTGCTCCAGTACATCCGGCCGTGGACCGACTGCTACAAGATCGACTTCAAGGCGATGGACGATAGGCGCTACCGCGAGCTCGGTGGGGTGCTGCAGCACGTCCTCGACGCGATCCGCATGGTCTACGAGCGCGGCCTCTGGCTCGAGCTCGTCACCCTGGTCGTGCCCGGCTTCAACGACGACGACGCCCAGCTCGCGCGTGCGGCCGACTATATCGCCGCGATCTCACCGGAGATCCCGTGGCACGTGACCGCGTTCCACAAGGATTACAAGATGACCGATCCCGACGACACGTCCGCGGAAACGCTGCTCCGCGCGTGCGACATCGGGGCCCGTGCCGGCCTCAAGTTCATCTACGCCGGCAATCTCCCGGGGCGCGTCGGCCGCTGGGAGAACACCTACTGCCCCGATTGCGGCGACCTGCTCATCGAGCGCTCCGGGTACGTCATCAAGCAGCAGCGAGTGGGTGTGGACGGGCGGTGTCCCGCGTGCAGCCGGCGGATTCCGGGCGTTTGGTGCTAGCGGTCGTGCTGCTCTTACAAACCGGGTCGGCCGCAACCCCGGGGCACGGCCCCGGGGTCGGCCTACCCCGGTCGGCAGCGTTTGACGCCGCGACGTTCGATCCCCTCGTCTTGGACGGCATCCGGCAGGGTGCGTTTCCGGGCGCGGCACTGGTGATCGGCCGGCGCGACACCATCCTGTTCGCCAAGGGCTACGGTCACCTGACCTGGTCCGCGTCGAGCCCCGCCGTCACCGTCGACAGCACCCTCTACGACCTCGCTTCGCTCACCAAGGTGATCGCGACGACGCCGGCACTCATGATCCTGGTCGAGCGCGGCACAGTGAAGCTCGACGCGCCGGTCGCGACCTATATACCCGAGCTCGACGGGACCGGCGCGGCGGGCGTGACGGTGCACCAGCTCCTCGCGCACATCTCCGGGCTGCGCGCCGACATCCCGGACCCCGAGCTCAAGGCGCTCCCCGACAGTGCTGCCGTGATGCGGCGCGTCCTTACGGAGACGCCCCGCGTCCCGCCCGGCACGCGCGTCATTTACAGCGATCTCAATGCGATTTTGCTCGGTGAAGTGGTGCGGCGCGCGGCCGGCGAGCCGCTCGACCAGTTTGCCGCTCGAGAGGTATTCGCGCCGCTGGACCTGCGAGAGACCCTGTTTCGGCCGCCCGGCCGGCTCAAGTCGCGGATTGCGCCGACGGGGTTGTGGCACGGCCACCCCGTGGCGGGAGTGGTGAACGACGGCAGCGCATTCAAGCTGCGAGGGGTGTCGGGGAACGCCGGCCTCTTCGCGACGGCCACCGATGTCGGGCGCTTCGCCCAGTTCATGCTCTCGGGCGGCGCGCGCCCGGACGGCCGGCGCCTCGTGCGCCCGGAGACCGTGCGGCGGTTCACGACCAAAGCAGCGGACTTCGGCCACGGCACCGAGGCTCGCGCCCTCGGCTGGCAGGCATTGCCCACGGGTGAGAAGCAGTCGAGCGCGGGGACGCTGTTCGGCCCCAGAAGCTACGGCCACACCGGTTGGACCGGGACGTCGCTCTGGATTGACCCCGATCGCGACCTGTTCGTGGTGCTGCTCACGAACCGGGCCTACGCCCCGCGCGCGCGACGGCCGTTTACGGTCCTGAAAACAGTGCGCGGCCGGCTTGCCGACGCGGCCGCGCAGGCGTCCGATGCGCGCTGAGCGGCCTACGCTGATTTACGATGGCGAGTGCGGGTTCTGCCGGAAGTGCGTCGACCTCGTGCTGCGCCGGGACCGGGAACACCGGCTCGAGGTGGTTCCGTTTCAGGACCGGGAACGGGTCGCGACGTTCGGTATTCCGCTTCCCGCGCTCGCGGCGGCGATGCATCTCGTGCTCCCCGACGGGCGTGTGTTCGCCGGGGCAGACGCGGCACCCGAAATCCTGCGCCTGCTGCGGAAGCGGTGGCTTGCGGCCATCTTCCTGGTGCCCGGGGTGCGCCCGGTGGCCCGGCGGGTGTACGCTTGGGTTGCGCGGCAGCGGCGCTGCCTGGTGCGGGGCTATGCGGGCGACTAAGCTTCCGGACGAGGCGGCATGATGCAGAAGGAGTCGTCCATGACGGCACCGGCGGAGCTCACGCCAGAGGTAGTCCGCAAGGCCTTGCGCCAGGTGAAGGACCCCGAGCTCGACATGAACATCATCGACTTGGGCCTCGTGTACGACATCGCGGTCGTGGGCGGCGAAGTCGAGGTCAACATGACGCTGACCTCGCCCGGGTGTCCGGCCGGCCCGATGATCACGAACGACGCCTACAAGGTGATCCGTGCGCTCGACGGCGTGAAGGACGTGAACATCGAGATCGTGTGGGAGCCCTACTGGACGCCGGAAAAGATGGACCCCAAGGTGCGCGCGTTGATGGGGCTTTAGGCGAGCGCCGCGAGCAGCGCGCTCCCCAGCACGTCGATCTGCCAGCGCCGGAGCTCCGCCACCCGAGCGAGCCCGGCGCGATCGTTTGGGACGGGGGTGGTCCGCGCCACCGCCTCGAGCGTGGACCGGCCGCACAACACGCCCGGGTCGAGGCCGAGCTCGGCGGCCGCCCGGTTGCGCACCGTTTTCAGCCGCTCGAGGCGCGCGTCGAACGTCGCGTCCCTGGGCGGCCGGGCGCCTCGCTCGACGTGCGGCAGCTCGGGCTCGGAGAGCGCGAGCGCCCGGCGGACGCTCTCGAGCAGCGCGGGGCCGTGCCGCTGCGCCAGGGTTGCGGGGAGCTGGGGGATCTGCGCGAGATCCGCGGGCGAGCGAGGCAGCGCTTTCGCCACGCCGAGCAGGGCGTCGTTCCCGATGATGCGGAATGTGGCTTTGTCCTGCTCACGGGCGACGGCCTCGCGCCAGCGGTACAGCTCGCGCAGCGTGGCGAGCGAGCGCGGCGCCAGCGCGCGCGCTCCCTTCACGCGCAGGAACGCGTCGGTGCCGTCAGGTGCCCCGGTCCAACGCAGCGACTCGAGGCGCGCGCACTCCTCCTCCGCCCAGGCGAGCCGACCGAGCTGGGAGAGGCGGTCGCGCAGCGCGTCACGCAGGGCGGGGAGGTGCTGGGTGTCGGCCGCCGCATATTCGAGCATCGCGGGCGGCAGCGGCCGGCGCGACCAGTCCGCCTTCTGGTGCTCCTTCGCGAGCTTCACCCCCAGATACTTTTCGAGCAATGCCGCCAGCCCCACCGCGGGCTCGCCCGCCAGCTGGGCGGCGATGCGGGTGTCGAACACCCGCGCCGCGTGGAACCCGTAGTCGCGGTCCAAGATGCGCAGGTCGTAGTCCGCATCGTGGAACACCTTCTCAACGCCCGGGTCCGCGAGCAGCGCGCCCACCGGCGAGAGGTCGGGCAGGACCAGCGGGTCGACGATCGCCGTGCGGCCGCGGGTGGAGAGCTGGACGAGGAAAATTCGGTCGCGGTACCGGTGGAAGCTCGCCGCCTCGGTATCCGCCGCCACCAGCGGCTCGCGCCGGAACGCGGCGACGGTTTCGGCGAGCGCCTCGGGCGTCCGGATGTAGCTATGCACGCGGTGCTCCCGTCCGGCTCACTCTTCCTTGCCCAACTGCTCCAGGCCGGCCGCGATCTCCTCGAGCGCCTTCGCGAGCGTCTTGTAGAATTCGGGGTCCGGTGGTTGGGGGGCGCCACCCAGCGGGTCGCCCGCGCATTTGCGGGCGGCGCGGGCCGCGTGGCGGATGTAGTCCGTGGAAACCCGCATCGCGACTCTCGGTTCTGAAGGTTGGCAGTGTCCGATCCGGAGCGACTGACTCGAAAGATACGCGCGGCGCTCGCTCCCTGTAGTCTGGGACGCTGGCCCACGCCCCTCGAGCCCGCCCCCGCGCTCGCGCGGACCCTCGGCCTGGACGCGCTGTGGCTCAAGCGCGAGGATCGCTCGGCGCCGCGCTGCGGCGGCAACAAAGTGCGCGGCCTCGAGTTGCTCCTCGCCGGTGCGCCGGCGGGGAGCGTGTTCGTGACCGTCGGCGGCACGGGCTCGACGCACTGCCTCGCCACCGCGGTGCACGCTGCGGCCCTGTCCTGTCGCGCTGCGCTCGCCCAGTTCCCGCAGCCCGAGACCGAGGCGAGCCGCGCCGTCGCCGCCGCCTGCGACGCGCACGCCGCGCTGGTGGTGCGCGCGCGCACGCGCGCGGCCCTACCGCTCGCGCTGCTGGGCGCGTGGCGCGGCGCGGGCCGCCTCGGGCCCCGGCGCTGGGTCCCCGGCGGCGGCGCGCACCCGCGGGCCGTGGTGGGCCATCTGCTCGCCGCCCTCGAGCTCGCGCACCAGCTCCCCGGCCCGCCCGACGCGATCGTCGCGCCGCTCGGCACCGGCGGCACGCTCGCCGGCCTGCTGCTCGGCGTCGCTCAGCTCGGCTGGCCGACCCGGGTGATCGGGGTGCGCGTGGCCCCGGTACTCGTCGCCAACCGCTGGCGCACCCTGCGCCTGGCCTGGGGCGCCCGGCGCCTGCTTGCGCGCCTCGCGGTGCCGCTCCCCGCGCCCCGGTCCCCCGTCGTCGTGGACGGCCTGGGTCGGGGGTACGGACACCCGTCCCCCGCGGGCGAGGCCGCCGGCCGCTGCGCCGTCGAGCACGGCCTGGTCCTCGACCCGACGTACGGCGCCAAAGCCTTCGCGTTTCTTATGGGACGTGGAACGTGCAATGTGCATCGGGTCATCTTCTGGCATACGTTTGGCGTGCCCTCTCCCGTGCCGGAGCCTGGCCGGTGACTGCATTCCCCACCGTCGAGCTGACGGTCTATCCCCACGACTGCGACGCCTTCGGCCACCTGAATCAGGCGACGCTCCTGACGTTGCTCGAGCGCGCGCGCTGGGAGGCGCTCGCGCGCGGCCCCGGGATGGATCTGTTCGACCGCAACGGTGTCTGGCCGGCCGCGCGCCGGGCGGTGATCGACTACAAGGCGGGGGCCTACCCGCGCGACGTGTTGCGGATCGAGACGACCGTGGCGCAGCGCGGGACGACTAGCATGACGCTGCGCCACGTCGTCCGGCGCGTCTCGGACGAAGTCGTCATCGCGGAGGCAGAGATCGTGTTCGTCTGCGTCGACCGCCTCGGCCGCGCAACGCCCCTACCGGAGGAGATCGCACGCTTCCTCGGCCCGCGGACCTCCGGATCACATCAGCCGATCCGCATCTCGGTCGGGGCGGCCGAGCTCGCGGTCGAGGTCCGGGGCGATGGCCCTCCGGTCCTGTTGGTGCACGGCTTCCCGTTCGACCGCACCGTGTGGCGGCATCAGCTCGCGGCGCTGGCGCGCTGGAAGCGCATCGCTCCCGATCTGCGGGGCGCCGGTGCGTCCAGCGCCTCGGCCGCGGCGGACGGGTACTCGATCGCTCGCTACGCCGACGACCTGGTGGCGATCCTCGACGCCCTGGGCGTGGGCGCGGCGGCGGTGTGCGGGCTGTCGATGGGCGGGTACGTGACCTTCGAGTTGTTGCGGCGCTACGCCGACCGGGTGACGGCCGTGCTGCTCGTCGATACCAAGCCCGACCCCGACGCCCCGGACGCGAGGCGCGAGCGCGACAAGCTCGCCGCGTTGACCGAGCGCGACGGCCAGGACGCGCTGGTGAGCCGGCTGTTGCCGAAGCTGCTGGCGCGGCAGACGCAGCCTGAGGTTGCGGAGCAGGTGCGTGAGATGGCGCGTCGCTGGTCGGTGCCGGGGCTCGTGGGCGCCCTGCGCGCGCTGCGCGACCGGCCCGACTCGACCGAAACGCTGCGGCAGATCCGGGTGCCGGCGCTGGTGCTCGTGGGGAGCGAAGATCAGATCTCACCGCCGGCCGCGGCACAGGCGATGGCGGCCCTGATTCCCAGGGCGCAGTGCCACGTCGTCCCAGCGGCCGGGCACCTGGCGCCGCTCGAGCAGCCGCTCGCAACCAGCCGGCTGATGGCGGACTTTCTGGAAGCGTTGCGGTGAGGGGCGCAACCCCCCGGGCTTGCGCCCGCGTCAGGGGAGCTAGCTGCCCTTACGCTGTGGCTTGCCTGGCGGAGTCGCGCTCTGAAAGACGTCGCGGTTCTTCGCGATGTAGGACTTCCACTGCGGCGGCGTGTCTTCCTCGGGGAAGATCGCGGTGACCGGGCACTCGGGCTCGCAGGCGCCGCAATCGATGCACTCGTCGGGGTGGATGTACAGCTGATCCTCGCCCTCGTAGATGCAGTCTACCGGACAGACATCCACGCAGGAGCGATCCTTCAGGTTGATGCACGGTTCTGCGATGATGTACGTCATCCAGGCTCCAGCGAGTCTCACGTCCCGACGGCGGGCGCATCCCGGCCGAATCGCAAACATAGAAGCGGGCCCACCCCAGTCAAGTCCGGCAGACACATTTGGTTGGAGACGAGACCAGCGGCAGGCGGGCCCGGCGCCGTTCAGCGCCGCGCCGCGCCGGCCACCGAAATGCGGGTCATGAGCGACAATATGGCGACGAGCCAGGTGTATTGCAGCAGGGCCGTTCCATCGGGCTCCTGCGCCGCATCCCCGAACCACGCAGCGGCCGCCGCCGCCACGAGCAGCAGTACGAGCAGGCCCTCCGACGTGAGCAGCCACGCCAGCCCGATCACGCCGACGGCGATCCAACGTTGCCTGCGAGTCAGCGCTCGGAACCCGCGTCCGCCATCGAGCTGCCACACCGGAACCAGGTTGAACAGATTGATGAACGCGCCCACGTGCGCGATTGCGCCCCAGATTCCGGCGCGCGTCGCGAAATAGATCGCGTACGCAGCCGCCGCGGCCCCCACGCCCCAAATCGGTCCGGCGAGTCCGACCCGCGCGTCTTCGCGGCGGTCGGTCGGGTACTGCTTGAGACGAATAAAGGCGCCCACACCGGGGATGAACATCGGCGCGGTCGCCTTGATGCCGTAGCGGGTGAGTGCCTGCACGTGACCCATCTCGTGAATGTAGATGGACACGACGAAGCCCAGCGCGAACTTCCAGCCCCAGATCGTCCAGTACACCCCCATCGACAGGAGCATCGAGAAGAGCGTGCTCGCCTTGGTGAGCCCGAGCAATAACAGTTTGGCCTTGGTCAGCACAAAGACCAGGGCGAACTTGAACTTCGCGAGCAGTACGCCGATTGCACCGAGCCCTCCCGCCGCACCCTTGCCCAAGCGGGAGCCCTGCTTGCCGGCGGCCGGCTGTCGATCCACCGCGCGGCTCAACTCTGCGACGCGCGTGGCGACGGTTCGGTGCTGCGTCGTGTCGGGTGGGAGGAGATCGAGCGCCTGACGCCACGCGGCGAGCTCGGCGCTCGCGTCACCGGTTCGCTTCGCCTGGTCCGCTTCGGCTGCCAGGTGCTTCAGCTCCTCGACGTGGACCAGCCGGTGGCAGGACGGGCAGGCAAGCAGCGCGGGTGCTACCTGGGCGCCGCACTCAGGACAGACGGGTGGCGCCAACCCTGCAAACGGAGTGTCGCTCATTCCGGAAAGCCTAGGCGGGAGCGGCCGGCGGGGCGCCGACCTGGTAGGGTCCCGTGATCCGCAGCGCAACCGCTTTGTTCAACCGCCACGCCTCATACAGAGCAATGCCGATAATGAACAGTCCGATGATGTTGCTGATCCCCGCGAGGATCGGCAGGGCGGCCGCCAATACGAACAGCGCTCCGACACCCAAGAGCACTCCACCCACGCCGACCTGCTTGGCCGGCGCGCGCGCGGAATTGCCGGCGGTCGCCGGCCGTCCGGTCTGATCCGGTGCCGTGGTAGGGGCCGTGAGCGTCGCCGTGTCACCGGCCCGACGGACGCCCTCACTGACTATCGCTGCACGGCGGTCCATCATCGCCTTCACGATCTGCGGTATGTACGTCACCACGATCGCGCTGTAGGTGAGGACCATCGCCAATGCCTGGTAGCGCCAGCCGCCGCGCCGGTTCGATCCCTTGCGCACTGCACTGCCCACCAGCAGGCCGACGACGATGGCCACAATGGCATACTCGCTTCCCGTCGCGGCGGCGACGGCATAGTAGAGCCCTGCGCCCGCCGCGGCTGCGAGGAACCCGAGCCCCAGCGCCTTCGCGAAGCGCGTGCCGGAGGTCCCGCGGTTCCGCTCGGCGATGATCCGGCTGCGGCACCGCTGGCAGGTCACGTGGCCGTTTATTTCGTAATAGGCGGTCGTGATAACCTGCTTGCAAACAGCGCATCCCGATCCGGTCGCCTGGGTCGCGCGCTCGGCGCGCTCGAACTGCAGATTGCCGCCGGTCGTCGCGGCTGCCTGGTCGCTCACGGACGTGCTCCTGTCAAAGGGACGTGTCGGGGCGCGGCCTAATCTTTTATTGCGTCTCACGCGGCGCAATTAGCAACGTCACACCGGGGCGCAAGGGCCCGTGAAATCGGGAGTTGCCCGTCATTGAGATACTGATGGGTACCTGAAGTTGGGAAATGTCGCGCATCGCGTTGCAATGAGGATGCTAATAGGTATCTTAGATTCTTATGGGTATCGTTCGCGCGAGGCGCAAGGCGGAGACGCAATCGCTGCTGATCGACGCGGGTCTGCGGGTCTTCGCCGAGCGAGGCATCGAGTTGGGCTCTCTGGATGAAGTGGCTCAGACAGCGGGGTTCACGAAGGGGGCGATCTACCGCCAGTTCCCATCCAAGGGCGCCTTCATGCTCGCGTTGTTCGAGCAGTACGCTGCCGTGGCGAGGGCCGGTGCAGGGGCGCGCCAGGCGCCTTGGTTCACACCACTCACGCTCCAGTTCGCTGCCCACGCGATGCGCGATCCGTTGCTGCGGCGCCGGTTCGCTGTAGTGCTCGCTGAAGCGCCCGATGGGGCGAGCGCGGAGGGGCAGCTGCTCAAGGCGGTGGCGCGCGTGCTCTCTCCCGCTCAGCCGACGACGACGTGACGCGCGCGCCCTCCCGACTGGTCGACCTGAGTCACACCATCGAGCACGGGATGGTCACCTACCCCGGTCTCCCCGCACCGGTGATCAGCGACTGGCTGTCGCGGGACGCTTCGCGCAGCCGCTACGCCCTCGGCACGACGTTCCAGATGGGGAAGATCGAGCTGCTCGCCAACACCGGGACGTACATCGACGCGCCGTTCCATCGGTACGACGGCGCGAAGGACATCGCCGATTATCCGCTCGAAGCTGTCGCGGACCTGGAGGGCGTCGTCATCCGCGCAACGACGCGCACCGGGCGCGGGCTGGACGCCGCGCTGTTCCGCGGCCATAACGTGGGGGGCAAGGCCGTGCTCGTGCACACCGGGTGGGACGCCCACTGGCGGACCGAGCGGTACGGCTCGGGCCATCCGTTTCTCGCCCGCGACGCGGCCGAGCATTTGGTGGCGGCAGGCGCCGCCCTCGTCGGGATCGACTCGCTCAACATCGACGATGCCTCGGACGGCACTCGGCCGGCTCACACCATCCTGCTCGGCGCCGGGATGGCGATCGTCGAGCACCTCTGCAACCTGGGCGCGCTGCCGGACTCGGGATTCCGGTTCTTCGCCGTGCCGGCGAAGGTGAAGGGGATGGGGAGCTTCCCCGTCAGGGCCTTCGCCGTGGTGGGACGCTAAGCGCTCCAGTCTTACGGGAAGTTCGGGTTGTTCTGCTTCTCCACGTCCGGCAGCGGCAGGCAGAGCTGGGACGCGTAGGTGCCGCCGCCCTTGAACGCCGTCCCGACGGGCGGGTTCAACGCCAGGCCGAAGCGGATCTCGTCGCCGAGGTGTTGCCCCTCGAGGAAGAACTCACGGCGCCGCTGGTCGACGAGCGCAGCCTTGACGGTGTCGGGGTTGGTGCTCGTGATCGCGCTCTGGCCACCACGAGCCCGAAAGATGTTGATGAGGCTGTCTGCGTGGACGAAGTCGCTAGCCGCGAGGTCGGCCTCCGCGACGAGGAGCCGAGCTTCGTCAAAGGACGCGAGTCGGATCGGGCTGGACGACTGCGTGTATTTGAGCTGCTGGAACAGGTGGTAACCCGTCACGCTGTTTCGTCCTTTGTCGGAGAACGGCACGCGCGGGTCGTTCATGTTGGTGTAGGCCGTATCCAGCGTCGTGGCGTCGCTGGTGGCGCTGTTCTCCTGCCAGACGCGGTTGTTGCGGCGTGTGCTGATGGTCGACGCCGTCACATACCTTACGTAGCCGGAGGTGACCTGCTGCGCGTCCGTCTTGGCGAGGGCGAGCTGGCCCAGGTCCGTGTACGCCCGGGCCCGACCCACCAGCGCCATGTTATGGATGGCGGTCTGGCCGGTCGCCGCTGAGCCCGTGATGGCGTCGCTGAACGCGGCGACCGCGAGCCGGAGCACGCTGTCCCGCTGGATCTCACCGCCGTAGACGGTCGTCCGGCTGGCGTCGAGCGTGGAAACGACCATTGAGCAGAACCCCTCGCCGAGCAGCACGAGACTATACCCCTCGTAGGCCTCGAGCTGGGCGATCAAGGTATCGCGGCCGGGCACCTGCGCATCGGTCCAGCCCTCCAGCAGCGACAGCACGTTCACCGCGGAGAAGCGGGCCGTTTGCAGCGGCGTATAGACCCCGAGCCCGACGCAGCCATTGACCGCGTAGCGAGCGTCGCTGGACACCATGCTCCGGCGCTCGTAGGGGTAGCGATCGGCGGTCTGGGTGGCGTCGATCAGCTCGTCCGTGATCTCCCCGCCCATCACCGCGTAGGCGCCGGCAGCGCATTCGAAGTCCGCGATCGCGCTGTTCACGAGCAGCTGCGCGTTCGCGGGCGTCTCGAGCCCGCCCGCCGGGACGTTGCTCGGGTTCTGGACTTCCAGAGTGTTGTTGAAGAGGTCGCACCCGGCCGCCGCGACGAGTGCGACCGCGACGATCGTGGGGTATCGCATGGTCGCGCTCCTCAGTAGCCCACGTTGACGGTCACGATCCACTGGGCGAGCTGGGGGAGATCGGCCTGCTCCCACGCGCTGAAGTTGCCGCCGCGGCTCCCGCCCAGGAACATCGCCTCGGGCTCGAGCCCCGGGTAGCGCGTCCAGGTGTAGAGGTTCCGGCCGGCGAGCGACACCATGGCCCGGCTCGCGCCGATGGCCTTCGTCCAGACGTCGGGCAGGGTGTAGGACACCGACACCTCGCGTAACTTGAGAAAGCTCGCGTCGTTGAGGTAGAAGTCCGGAATCCCGGACTGAATCGCCGCGACGCGTAGCGGGTCGGACCGGTAGGCGGGGAAATCGTCGGGGCAGCGGAAAAAGATGGCGCAGCGCACGCGAGTGTTCCCATCGAGCTTCTTGTATCCGGTCTTGAAATCGAACAGTCCGGAAATCCGCAGCCGATCCCCCAGAGTGACGGCGGGGCTGAACGCGCCTTCCACGCGCGGGAGCGTGCGGCCGAGGTACACCGCGGGCGCGCTGGCGCACGCGACCGCGCCCCCCTGGCCATCGTCGCACATCGCGTTGGTGGCGTTGCGGGCGGCGTCGAACTCCGCGCTCACGACCCGCCGCGCAAACCACGAGCCGACCGCATAGCCGACGCGGTGTTGCAGAAAGGTCCCCGCCGACACCGACGTCACGCCCGGCATGAGGCTCTGGATCGTGTTGCTGTTCGCGGCGAGGTTGAACGTCAGGTCCACGCTCACGGCACCGCCGGCGTAAGGCCGCCCGCGCGCCAGCAGTTCAATGCCCTGGTTCAGCACCGCGCCGGCGTTGATGTACTGCAGCCCCGAAAACCCGATCGAGGGGGCGACCTGCCGCTGCAGAATTTCGTCCGTCGTGCGCTTGCGGTAGTACGTGAACTCGAGCCCCAGTCGGTCGTTCCAGAGCCCCGCGTCGAACCCGAGCTCGAGCTCCTTGCCCCGCTCGGGCCCCAGGTCCGCGTTCCCGATGTTCTGGGGCGTCACGGCGGTCACGTCGCCCGGGCCGCTCGCCGCGGTGTAGGTGCGTACCGCGGCGTTGTACGGCGGCGCCCGGCCCGACTCGCCGTACGCCGCCCGCAGTCGGAGCTGGTTCACGAACGCAAGTTTCCAGAACGGCTCGTCGCTGGTCACCCAGCTGACGCTCGCCTTGGGGTAATACACCCGGTTGAAGTTCGCGCCGAAGGTGCTCTGATCGTCCGAGCGGAGTCCCGCGGTTAGGAACAGCCGGTCGCGCCAGGCGATCTGCTCCTGGCCGTAAGCGCCGATGCTCTTCGTCTCCTGCAGCCCGCCGGCGTTGGTGCGCGGGCCGGTCGTTGCGTCGATCGCGGACAGCCCCGGCGCCGGAAAGAACTGGCCGTCGGCGAACGCGGTGTCGGTGACCGTGTGATAGAACTGCAGACCGGCCGACGAGCTGGCGCGAAGCGTGGAAGACAGGTCGAAGCTGGCTGTTGCCGCGTAATCGACCGTGGTGTTGTCGACGGCGCGGTTCGTGATGCCGATGTAGCCCAGCGCATCCGAGCCGAAGAAGATCTGCAGCGAATCAATCAATGGCTGGTACAGCGAATTCTCCTCGCGGGTCCGGTCCACGCCGAACGTGAGCCGCTGCGTGAGCCACTTCACGGGGTGATGCAACAGTTGGACGCTGCCCGTGAACCGGTCGACCCCTTGGGCGAAGTGGTACTCCTGATCGTAGGCGGCCGGGAGCCCGCTGTGAAAGCCCAGCCGGAAGGTGCCGAGATTCTGCGGGTTCATGTAAAACGTGGAGAACATCCGGCCGCCGCACCCCGCCTCGCAGCTCAGGTGCGTGGGACCCGTCATGTAGCCCACGTTGGCCGAGAGCGTGACCCTATCGCTCGGCGTCACCGTGAGGTTGGCGCGTCCGCATGAGGTTGCCAGTCGCGTCGAGCTGGTAGTTGGTGGGGAAGCGCCCGTCAGGGTTGCTGAAGTAGTTCACGCCCTGGCGCACCGTGAAGCTCCAGTGCGCGGTGCCCGGCGTGCCCCGCTTGGTGACGATCTGGATGACGCCGTTCGAGGCCTCCGTGCCGCAGCGTGGCTGCGGCGGGCCCCTTCAGGATCTCGATGCTCTCGATGTCGTCGGGGTTGAAGTCGTTGAAGCGGGAGATCGAGCTCGAGCCGAAGTCCTGGTTCTGCGGTCCGGAGGCAAAGTCGGCATCCACCCGCACCCCGTCGACGTAGACCAGGGGCTGGTTGCCGAGCGAGAAGCTCGACGCGCCACGGATCCTGATGCGCGACCCCGACCCCACCGCGCCGGTCGCGGGCTGGATGAGCACCCCCGCCGCGCGGCCGTTCAAGAGGTTCTGCACGTCGTTGATCGGGGCGGCCTGGGTGATGCTCGCCGCGTCGATGCGGGACACCGCGTTCCCCAGCTCCCGCTGCGCCGTAGCCGCCGGCGTCCCGGTCACCACCACCGAGGACAGTTCGAGTGCCTTCTCCTCGAGCGCGATGCGCACGTTGAGATCCCCTGCCCTCACCGTGTCCTGCACGGCCCGAAAGCCGATGCGCCGGACCTCGAGGACCGCTGTCGTCCCTGGCACGTCCGGGATCCGAAAGCGGCCGGACGCGTCGGTCACGGCCCGCACGGTCGTGCCGGAGACGCTGACCTGCGCGTCCCCGATCGGCGCGCCCGACGCCCGAGTCACAACGACGCCGCCCACGGCGCTGCCCTGGGCGGGGAGGCGGAGAGGAGCAAACAATCCGAGGACGCTGGTACAGAGGAACCCCAACGAGAGGAATCGCATGCCACGCTCCTGCGTGAGCAGTGTGGGTGGTCACGCCCGTACTACCGGCACAGGCACCCCGATACCGTCACGCTGTAAGGTTGGCGTGGCGATTATACTACCGGCGCGAGCGGCGCTCGCAAGCAACCCATGCAGTAACTGACAGCAATCACACAGCATCGCGACAGGCAATCGCCACCGAAGGGCTCCGGCTGCCGGCACCGCGTCCTTCGTCTCGTGTTCCAGCTCGTTCCGATCGAACGCGAAGCGCGCTCCGGGACCGGTCCCGGTTGAGGGACTCCGATGCTTCGTGGTGCCCCGAAAATCAGAGGCATGGGGAGCGCCCGGTGGCGCCGGGGCTCAACAGCATTCGCACACCATAGCGACAGCCATGGAGACAGCGTGCGGCGCGCGACCCTCTGGCCGTGTGCTGCGTCATTCCCGTGGTACATCGGCAACGTCGTTTTCACGAATCACAGCGCGGGGTGGGCTATGAGTCGCAGCGTCTCTCTCGCAGCCGTTTTGCTCGCGGTCGCCGTGCCTCCGGTTCTGGCGCAGGGCTCGCATCCAGCCGACCTGACCGTCGACGCCGCGACGCGACGGCAGGTGATCGACGGCGTGCTGGCCCGGCTCACGGAAGCCTACGTCTTCCCGGACACGGCCGTCGCGATGGAGCGCGCCATCCGGGACAGGGTGCGGCGCGGCGAGTACGAACGGATCACGAGCGCCCAGACGCTGGCCGACTCGCTCACCGCGCACCTGCAGGCGGTGAGTCAGGACCGGCACCTCCGGGTTCGCTACAGTGACGAGCCGCTGCCACGACTGGACGCGCAACAGCGCCCGACCCCGCAGATGGAGGCGCGGGCCCGGGCGTTTGGCCGCCAGGTCAACTTCGGGTTTGAGAAAGTGGAGCGGCTCCCGGGCAACGTGGGTTACCTCGAGCTGCGGAGCTTCGGGTTCGAGGCGGAATGGATCGGGGACGCCGCCGCTGCGGCGTTCGCGTTTCTGGCCAACACCGACGCCCTGATCGTCGACGTCCGCCGGAACGGCGGTGGGTCACCGGGCATGGTCGCGTTCGTGTCGAGCTGTCTCTTCGGCGCGGACTCGGTGCATCTGAACTCGCTCTACTGGCGCCCCGGCAACCGCACCGAACACTTCTATACCCGGACTCGTGTCCCGGGCGTGCGCTACGGCCCCGAGCGGCCGGTGTACGTGCTCACCAGCCGGCGCACTTTCTCGGGTGCGGAGGAGTTCGCGTACAATCTCCAGACTCGGCAGCGGGCCGTCATCGTCGGCGACACGACGGGCGGCGGCGCCCATCCCGGTGGCTTGCAGCGAGTCACCGACCACTTCGGCCTCTGGGTGCCGACAGGGCGGGCCATCAATCCCATTACCAAGACGAACTGGGAGCGCGTGGGCGTGCGACCCGACGTCGCGGTGTCGTCCGATCAGGCCCTCCGGACGGCGCAGCTCGCCGCGCTGCGCGGCCTGCGCGAGCGTGCGACCGATTCCGAACGGCGGCGTCAGCTCGACGAGGCGATCGCGGAGGTTGAAGGACGGCGGTAGCGAAACGCTCGACGCGTGGTGAAGCCTGCCCGCTCAGTCCGCCGGTACGCCCTCCTGCTCCGCTTCCAGCTTCCGCGTGATCTCCCGCGTGATGTGCATCGAGCAGAACTTGGGCCCGCACATCGCGCAAAACTCGGCTGACTTGAAGTACTCCGCCGGCAGCGACTCGTCGTGCAGCTCGCGCGCCCGGGCAGGGTCGAGCGACAGGCGGAATTGCTCGTTCCAGTCGAACGCGAACCGCGCCCGCGACAGCGCGTCGTCGCGCTGGCGCGCGCCCGCGCGCCCGCGCGCGATGTCGGCCGCGTGCGCGGCGACCTTGTAAGCGATCACGCCTTCGCGCACCTCCTCGGCGTTGGGCAGGCCGAGGTGCTCCTTGCGGGTCACGTAGCACAGCATGTCCGCCCCGTACCAGCCGATCATCGCCGCGCCGATCGCCGAGGTGATGTGGTCGTACCCCGGCGCGATGTCCGTGACCAGCGGTCCGAGCGTGTAGAACGGGGCCTCGTGGCAGATCTCCTTCTCCTTCCGGACGTTGATCTCGATCAGGTGCATCGGGATGTGCCCCGGGCCTTCGATCATCACCTGCACGTCCTTCGCCCACGCGCGCGTCGTGAGCTCGCCCAACGTGTCGAGCTCGGCGAACTGCGCCCGGTCGTTCGCGTCGGCCAGGCTCCCGGGCCGCAGCGCGTCGCCCAGCGATAGGGTCACGTCGTACTTCCGCGCGATCTCGAGGATGCGGTCGAAGTGGGTGTAGAAGGGGTTCTGCTGGTTGTGGTGCATCATCCAGTAGGCGTGCAGCGACCCGCCGCGCGACACGATCCCCGTCACCCGGCCGAGCGCGAGCCCGACGTATTCGCGCAGGATGCCGCAGTGCACCGTGACGTAGTCCACCCCCTGTTGCGCCTGGTGCTCGACCATGTCGAGCAGGTCATCCGCAGTGAGGTCCTCGACCTTCTGCACCTCGGTGACGGCCTGGTAGATGGGCACGGTCCCAATCGGTACCGGCGAGACGTCGAGGATCGCCTGCCGGATGGCGTCGATGTCGCCGCCCGTAGAGAGATCCATCACGGTGTCGGCGCCGTAGTGGACCGCATGGTGCAACTTGTCGAGCTCCTGGTCGATGTTCGACTCGACGGCCGAATTGCCGATGTTGGCGTTGATTTTGACGCGCGCCACCTTGCCGATCGCCATCGGGTCGAGGCGCTGGGCCAGGTGATTCACGTTGGCGGGGATGATGAGCCGGCCGCGGGCGACCTCGTCGCGCACCAGCTCCACGGGGAGCTCCTCCCGCTCCGCGACACGCCGCATCTGTGGGGTGATGGTGCCCTGCCGGGCCAGGAACATCTGGGTGACGCAGTTCATACCGACTCCCTTCGCCGGTGCTAGCCGGATCAGGTTCAAAGGGTGTGATCTCAGCTCGTCCGGGTCACCCCGGCTGAGCACCCCTGTCGCATCGCAATCTAGCCTCCCCGCAGTCACCCTTGCAGTCGTGCTCACGCAGTAGCCGCTGCCCGAACGGTGGGCAGATGCTGCCGCGAAGCTGGTCGTCGTGTTGCCCTCTCGTTGATATATTCATAGATTGGAATATATGAATCTCGCATGGCACGACGTCGATGATCTGTTTGCTGCGCTTGGGGATCGCATCCGGCTGCGCCTCGCGTGCTGCCTGCTCGCGGTCCCGACGGGCGCGTGCGTATGCGAGCTCGTCGATGCCCTCGATGAGTCCCAACCCAACGTCTCCCGGCACCTCAAGGTGCTGAAGGCGGCCAGGCTCGTGGAGGAGCGGCGCGAGGGTCGCTGGATGTACTACCGCCTGTGCCAGCCCGACCATCCCCTGCTCGACAGCATCCGCGCGTGCATTGCCACTGTCTGTCGTTGTAGCGACGTCCAGGAAGACGTGCGCCGCCTGCGCACCCGTCTCGACCTGCGGCGAGACGGGAAGTGCGTGTTCGGAACCGCGATGATGCCGAGCCGCTCGGGCCGGCGGAAAGGAGGTGAGCGACGTGTGCGACTGCCCCTGGTGCACTGACGGCTGTTGCTGAGAGCGGTCGGATGAGATCCGGAGAGGTGTGGAGACGGACGGCCGCTCCACCCTCTCCTGATCACAAGCGAGGCGGCGAGCGGCGCGTCAGGTCAACTCGCGCGGCTTCGGCCGGCCATAACGCTCGGACGCGTCGTGGAGCTTCTCCCACTCCGAGCGGAAGGCGAACGGGTCGGGGCCTGCGGCGCGGTCGAGCGCGAGGATGCCGTCGAGATGATCGATCTCGTGCTGCAGCAGCTCGGCCATCGGACCCTCGAGCTGCATCGTGTGCTGCTTGCCCTTCAGGTCGGTGTACGTGAGGGTCGCCGTGTAGGCGCGTGGCACTCGCACGAACACGCTCGGGAAGGAAAAGCAGTCGTCCCACACCAGGAAGTCGTCCGGCCCGACATCGGTGATTTCCGGGTTGATCATGGTCCAACGCTGCTTGTCCATCTGGACGAACACGATCCGCACCGGCGCGCCGATCTGCGGCGCCGCCATGGCCCGGCCCATCTTGTATTTCTCCTTCGCGGCGCGCAGCGTGTCCCGCAGGTCGTCCGCGATGAGCCGGGTCGCGGCCGACTTCGGATTCTGGACCCGCTCACAGCGGACCCGGAGGATGGGATCGCCCAGTTGGCGAATGCGTCGCACAGCCATGGGCCGCCAATTTGGGGGTTTGGCGCCCGGGTGCAACTCGGCGTAAGGTTGGTGCCATGTCCCTCGCCGGCGTCGTGCTGGCCGCCGGGCGCTCCGGGCGGATGGGTACCCCCAAGCCGCTGCTGGACTTCCGCGGTCGCCCCTTCATCATCCGCATCCTCGAAGCGCTGGAAGCGCTCGACCTGAAGCTGCGATTCGTGGTGCTCGGCCCCGACGCGCCACGGGTCCGGCCGATCCTCGCGACCCACGACTGCGTGATTGTAGAGAACCCGGAGGTCGAAACCGGCCCTATCGGCTCGTTGCGGGCGGCCCTCGCGGCCCTGCGGCCGCTCCGGCCCGCCGCCGTCCTCGCCTGGCCGGTCGACCTGCCTCACGTGCGGCTGGCGACCGTGGAGCGCTTGATCGAGGCCTACCGCCGCACCGGCGGGCCGGCCGTCGTCCCGGCCTTCGCCGAACGGCGCGGCCAACCGGTCATCTGGGATGCGTCGTTGTTCGACGAGGTCGAGACGAGCGAGGCGGCTACCCGGCACGGCGCTCGGGCGGTTCTGCACGCCCACCGGTTCGAGCTCCGGACCGTCACGGTGGACGACCCGGCGGTGCTTGACGATCTGAACACCCCAGAGGATTACGAGCGGCTGGTGAGAGAGCTGAATCGGGATATCTACTGATGAGACGTGCGGAGCGAAGCGTCCCTGATGCCTGATGCCTGATGTCTGACGTCTGAAATCTCTATCTAGCAGCGACTTCCGAATTCACGCCAAGATTGTTTAGTTTAGTTGACAATCCCGAGTGATTCGCTTAGGATTCGGCGTCCATGGCGACCTATCACGCGCAACTCACGGCGCACAAAGGACTTCGCGCGGAGATCCTGCTCCTGCTAAAGCGTGCGCAGCCGCTGACGGCGAAGGATCTCGCGCACCAGCTGAGTGTCTCCCCTAACGCGATCCGGCACCATCTGAAGGAGCTCGAGGCCGAGGCCCTGATCGTCTACGGTCGTGAGCAGCGCGGGGTCGGCGCGCCAACCTTTGCGTACCGGTTGAGCGCGGACGGCGAGGCGCTGTTCCCGCGCGCTTACGAGGAGACGCTCACCCAGTTGCTGGAGCGCGTCGCCGGGAAGGGCGGCCGCCAGGCGGCGGTTGGGTTGTTCGAGGATCACTACCGCGAGCTCACCCGCAAGCTGCAAGCGGAGTTGGCCGGCGCCGCGGCGTCGGAGCGGGTGGATCTCATCGCCCGGCTGATGAACGAGCAGGGCTACATGGCCGAGTGGCAGGAGGCAGCCGGCACGTTCCGCCTCTCCGAGCACAACTGCGCGATCCGCGCCGTCGCCGAGCGCTTCCCCGAGGTGTGCGCGGCTGAAGAGCGGTTTCTGCGGGACGTGCTCGGAGCCGCCGTCGAGCGGCGCACGCATATCACGAGCGGGTGCAACGCGTGCGAGTACGCGATCACGTTCGCCGAACCAGCGAACCCCGGGCGCGAGCCCGGGGTCACGGAGCAGCCATGACCTCCATCGAAGCCCAGGTGCTGCAGCCGTACAAGTACGGGTTCGTCACGGACATCGATTCGGATGTCGTCCCCCCCGGCCTGAGCGAGGACGTCATCCGGCTGATTTCGACGAAGAAGGGCGAGCCTGCGTGGATGCTCGAGTGGCGCCTCAAGGCGTACCGTAACTGGCTCAAGATGGCCGAGCCGCACTGGTCGAACGTCAAGTACGGGCCTATCGACTATCAGGCGATCAGCTATTACGCGGCGCCGAAGCAGCGTCCCGCACTCGAGAGCCTCGAGCAAGTCGATCCCAAGCTGCTCGAGACGTTCGAAAAGCTCGGGATCCCGATCGAGGAGCGGAAGCGCCTGGCGGGCGTGGCCGTGGACGCGGTGTTCGACTCGGTGTCGGTCGCGACCACATTTCGGGAGACGCTGGCCAAGCAGGGGATCATCTTCTGCGCGATCTCGGAAGCGATCCGCGAGCACCCTGAGCTCGTCCAGCAATACCTCGGGTCGGTCGTCCCGCACAACGACAACTTCTTCGCAGCGCTCAACTCGGCGGTGTTCACGGACGGCTCGTTCGCCTACATCCCCAAGGGCGTGCGCTGCCCGCTCGAGCTCTCCACCTACTTCCGGATCAACGCGTCGTCCACCGGCCAGTTCGAGCGTACCCTGATCATCGCCGACGCGGGGAGCTACGTCAGCTACCTGGAGGGTTGTTCGGCGCCGGTCCGCGACGAGAACCAGCTGCACGCGGCCGTGGTCGAACTGGTCGCGCTTGACGCAGCTACGATCAAGTACTCGACCATCCAGAACTGGTACCCGGGGGACGAAGCGGGGCGCGGCGGGATCTACAACTTCGTCACCAAGCGCGGCGCGTGCCGCGGCAAGAACTCGAAGATCTCCTGGACCCAGGTGGAGACCGGCTCGGCGATCACCTGGAAGTATCCGGGCTGCATTCTCCAGGGGGACAACTCGATCGGTGAGTTCTACTCGGTGGCCGTCACCAACCAGCGTCAGCAGGCGGACACGGGCACCAAGATGATCCACATGGGGAAGAACACCCGCTCGACCATCGTGTCCAAGGGCATCTCGGCGGGCCATGGGCAGAATACCTACCGCGGCCTGGTGAAGATCCTGAAGGGTGCCGAGCACGCTCGCAACTACTCGCAGTGCGACTCGATGCTGATTGGCGACCAGTGCGGGGCCCACACCTTCCCGTACATCGACGTGCGCAACAGCACGGCGATCATGGAGCACGAGGCGTCCACGTCAAAGATCGGCGAGGACCAGATCTTCTACGCGAAGCAACGCGGCCTGTCGGCCGAGGACGCGGTGTCAATGATCGTGAACGGGTTCTGCAAGGAAGTCTTCAAGGAGCTGCCGATGGAGTTCGCCGTCGAGGCGCAGCGGCTGCTCGGCATCAGTCTCGAGGGGAGCGTGGGATGACGGGCAAGGGGAAACGGGAAACGGGAAACATGCTGCTCCAGATCCAGAACCTCCACGCCACCGTTGAAGGCCGGGAGGTCCTGAGAGGTGTGGACCTCGTGGTGCGCACCGGCGAGGTACACGCCATCATGGGCCCGAACGGCTCGGGAAAGAGCACGCTGGCCCAGGTCCTCGGGGGGCACCCGGCCTACACCGTCACCGTAGGGTCGGTCCTGTACGAGGGCAAGGACCTGCTGGCGCTGAAGCCCGAGGAACGCGCCCGCGAGGGGGTGTTCCTCGCGTTCCAATACCCCGTCGCGATCCGCGGCATCACCAATGCGTACTTCCTCCGCTCCGCCGTGAACGCGATCCGCAAGCATCGCGGTGAGGAAGAGCTCGGGCCTGTGGAGTTCATGGACGCGCTCGAGGAAAAACTCAAGCTGATCGGCTGGGACGACAGCTACCTGAATCGCCCCGTCAACGATGGCTTCTCGGGCGGCGAGAAGAAGCGCAACGAAATCCTCCAGCTGGCGGTGCTCGAGCCCAAGCTCGCGATCCTCGACGAGACGGACTCCGGTCTCGACATCGACGCGTTGAAGACCGTGGCGCAGACGGTGGAGAAGCTGCGCCGCCCCGACAATGCCACGGTCCTCGTGACCCACTACTACCGGATCCTCACCCACATCCAGCCCGACGTCGTGCACGTGCTGTCCGCCGGCCGGATCGTGAAGTCGGGCGGTAAGGAGCTGGCGCTCGAGCTCGAAGAACGGGGCTACGACTGGATCCGCGAACCGGCGACGGTGGCATGACGGAGCACTACGTCCGCGACTTCCAGGCGTTCGTGAGCAACGGCGCCGCGGGCGCGCCCGCCTGGCTCCGGGAGATCCGCGAGGGGGCGATCGCCCGGTTCGCCGAGCTCGGCTTCCCGACGATGAAGCAGGAGGCGTGGCGCTTCACGAGCGTCGCCCCGATCGCGGAGACGCGATTCACGCTCGCGTCTGCTGCCCGCTCCCCGCTCCCCGCTGCGGCAGAGATCGAGCGCCTGAATCTCGGAGCGGGCCCCCGCCTCGTGTTCGTGGACGGCCGCTACGTGCCCGGGCTGTCCTCATTGGCAGGATTGCCGGACGGGGTGTATGCGGGCGGTCTGGCTGCGGCCCTCAAGGCGGGCCCGAGCGGAGCGCTCGCGCGCACGCACCTCGCGCGCCACGCGGACTGGCGCGACAGCGCCTTCGCGGCGCTGAACACGGCGTTCCTCGCGGATGGCGCGTTCGTGCACGTTTCGGCGGGTTGCGTGCTTGCGCAGCCGCTCGAGGTGATCTTCGTCGCGACCGAGGGCGGGAGCGACGAGCCGAAGGTCGCACACCCGCGCGGCCTCATCGTGGTCGAGCGGGGCGCGCAGGCCGCGGTGGTCGAGACCTACGCCTCGCTCGGCGACGGCGTGCACTGGACCAACGCAGTGACCGAGGTCGTCGTGGGAGAGGGCGCCCGCGTCGAATATTACCGCGTGCAGCGCGAAGGTCGCCGCGCGTACCATGTCGCCACGACACAATCGCGACAGGAACGCGACAGCTTCCTCGGACTGCACGCTGTCACGTTGGGCGGCACGCTCGCCCGGCACGACATCACGACTGTGCTCGACGGCACGGGTGCCGAGCTGATTCTGAACGGGTTGTACGTGCTCGGCGGCAGCCAGCATGCTGACCACCACACCGTGATCGACCACGCCCGCGCACACTGCGCCAGCCACGAGTTCTTCAACGGCGTGCTCGCCGAGCGGGCGCACGGGGTGTTCAACGGCCGCATCATCGTACGGCCCGGCGCCCAGCGCACCGACTCGAAGCAGACGAACAACAACCTGCTGCTCTCGACCGAGGCGCGGGCCGACAGCCAGCCCCAGCTCGAGATCTACGCCGACGATGTGAAGTGCACCCACGGCTCGACCGTCGGGCCGCTCGACCCGACGGCGCTGTATTACCTGCAGAGCCGCGGGCTCTCGCCCGAGACGGCGCGGAGCCTCTTGACCTACGGCTTCGTGGCGGAGATCCTCGGCCGGATGCAGCGCGCCGACCTGCGGGAGCGCTGCGACCGCCTGGTGCGCGCGGAGCTCGCGTGATGCTCGACGCCGCCCGTCTGCGCGCCGACTTTCCGCTGCTCGAGCGGCAGGAGCACGGCCGCCGCCTCGTGTACCTGGATAATGCCGCCACGACCCAGAAGCCCGATGCGGTGCTGCACGCGATCGCCGACTACTACCGCACCACCAACGCCAACGTCCACCGCGGGGCGTACAGCCTCGCAATCCGCGCCACGGAGGCCTACGAGGCGGCCCGCGCGAAGCTCGCCGGGTTCGTAAACGCCTGGACGCCCGAGGGCGTCGTCTTTACGCGTGGCACGACCGAGGCGATCAACCTGGTCGCGGGGTCCTACGGCCGGGCCCACGTCGGACGGGGCGACGCCATCGTGGTGACGGCGATGGACCACCATTCGAACCTCGTGCCCTGGCAAATCCTCTGTCAGGAGAAGGGCGCGACCCTCCGGATGGTGGAGATCACGGAGGACGGTCGTATCGACCTCTCCGACTTCGGGACGGCGCTCGAGGGGCGGCCCAAGATCGTCGCGTTCCCCTATGTCTCGAATGCGCTCGGCACGGTGAATCCGGCGGCGCAGTTGACGCGGCTCGCCCACGCGGTCGGGGCGGTCGTCGTGGTGGACGGCGCGCAGGCCACGCCCCACCTGAAGGTCGACGTCCGAGCGCTCGACTGTGACTTCTACGCCCTGTCGGGGCACAAGATGCTCGCGCCGATGGGCTCCGGCGCCCTCATTGCGAAGCCGGAGCTGCTCGAGGCGATGCCGCCCTATCACGGCGGCGGCGAGATGATCTCGCGCGTGTTCGATGACCACTCCACCTACAACAAGATCCCGCACAAGTTCGAAGCCGGGACGCCGAACGTGGAGGGCGCCGTCGGACTCGCCGCCGCCATCGACTACCTGGGCGCGATCGGCCTCGAGCGGGTCGCCGAGCACGAGCAGGCGCTCGCCCAGGCGGCGATCGACCAACTGACACAGATCGACGGCGTGACCGTATACGGCCCGCGCGGCCACCGTGCGGGCGTCGTGTCGTTCACCTATGGCGACATCCACCCACACGACATCGCGACCATCCTCGACCAGGACGGCGTGTGCATCCGGGCCGGCCACCACTGCACTCAGCCGCTGATGCGTAGGCTCAACGTGCCCGCGACCGCGCGCGCGTCGTTCTACATCTACAACGACCTCGACGACGTCGCCGCGCTCGCCGGCTCGCTGGTCAAGGCCGGAGCGTTGTTTGGATACGTCCCCGCCTGAGCCCAGGCTCAGCGCGCTCTACCAGGAGCTGATTCTCGATCACTACCGGCGCCCCCGCAACAAGGGAACGCTCGACGGTGCGACGCACAGCGTGTCGCTCAACAATCCATTGTGCGGCGACGAGATCGATCTCCAACTGCAGGTGGAGGGTGGCGCGATCAAGGCGGTGCGGTTCGTGGGCCGGGGCTGCTCCATCAGCCAGGCGTCGGCCTCGATGATGACCCAGCTCCTGAAGGAGAAGGCGGTCCCCCAGGCGCTCGCGCTGGCGGAGCGCATGAGCGCGATGATGCAGGGCGACGAGACGGCCGCGGGAGACAAGTCGCTCGGCGACCTGCGCGCCCTCGCGGGCGTGTCCAAGTTCCCGATACGCATCAAGTGCGCGTTGTTGCCTTGGAACGCGCTGACGGACGCGTTCAAGGGCCAGTGGTAAGACGACCCAACGCCGGTTTTTCTCCCTTTTCCCTCTCCGTTCCTCTTGCCCGCACGTCCCGGGCAATAGATTAGCACCCCAAATGCTCACCCCTATGGTCGCGCTTGAGCGCGTGACCAAGCGGTTCGCCGGCCACACCGCCGTGGACGGCCTCTCGCTCTCGGTGCCCCCGGGCGTGATCTTCGGCTTGCTCGGCCCGAATGGCGCCGGGAAGACGACTACGATCCGAATGATCATGGACATCCTCGAGCCCGACGAGGGTACCGTGCGGCTGTTCGGCCAGGAGTTCGGCGGGCGCTCGCACTCCGCCCGCGCCGGCTACCTCCCCGAGGAGCGCGGACTGTACCCCAGGATGCGGGTGCTCGATGTCCTCGTCTTCCTCGCCGAGGTGAAGGGGGTGTCGCGCCGGGTCGCCGGTCCGAAGGCGGACGAGTGGCTCGATCGTCTCGGGCTCGGTGATTGGCGGCTGCGCCGCGTGAATGAGCTGTCGAAAGGGATGCAGCAGAAGGTGCAGTTTATCTCGACGGTGCTGCATGATCCCGATCTCGTGATCCTCGACGAGCCGTTCTTGGGCCTCGACCCGGTGAACACCCAGGTGGTCAAGGACGCCGTGGTCGAACTGCGCCGGCGCGGGAAGACGATCGTGTTTTCGACGCACATCATGGAGCAGGCGGAGAAGCTGTGCGACGAGCTCTGCATCATCGCGCGGGGTAAGAAGCTGGTGGACGGCACGTTGAGCGACATCAAGCGAACCCACGGCGGACACCATCTCGTCGTCGGGTTCGATGGCAGCGCCGGTGCAGCGCAACCAGTCTTCTTGGACAGGCAGCTTGTCAAGAAGGCGGACGACTATGGGCAGTACGCGGAGCTCGAGCTTGCGGCGGGGGCTGACGCGCAGATGATCCTGCAGCGACTGGTAGCCTCCGGTGTCCGGCTCTCGCGCTTCGAGCTGATGGAGCCGTCGCTCAACAGGATTTTCATCGACCTGGTGGGATCGGAGGCGGCACGGCCGGAGGCGCGACCCGATGCGTAAGGTCTGGGCAGTGGTGCGGCGCGAGTTCGTCGAGCGAGTTCGCAGCAAATGGTTCTGGGTCACCGCCGTCCTGGGTCCGCTCTTCTTCGGTGCCATCGTCATCATCCCGATGAAGCTCCAGGCGTCCGGGGGCGGTGCGAAGCGGGTCGTGGTGGTGGACGGCACGACGACAGGGTTCGGGGCGCGTGTCGCGGATTCGCTCACCCGGAATCCCGAGTTCACGATCGTCGGCCGCGCGGTCTTCGGCGCGGGCGTGGCGGACTCGCTCGCGCGGCAGGTCGGCGCCAAGCAGCTCGATGGATTCCTGATCGTGACCGACTCGACGGTCGAGACCGGCCTCGCCGAGTACGACGCGTCCAATGTCTCCTCGTTCCGGCACATCGAAGCACTGCGCGGGGTGTTGGACCGGCTCGCCGTGAATGCGCGCCTGGAGCGCGCAGGCGTCGATCCCGGCCTGGTGAACCGGGCGCAGCTCAGAGTCGACCTCCGCACGCGCAAGATCTCGGGGAGCAAGACGACCGGGGAGAGCTCGGCCCAGTCGTTTGGACTCGCCTACGTCATGGCGATCGTGCTGTTCCTCGTCATCACGATTTACGGGGTGAACGTGATGAGCTCGGTGCTCGAGGAGAAGACCACTCGCGTCGTCGAAGTGCTGGTATCATCGCTCCGACCATTCCAATTGCTGCTCGGCAAGGTCGTGGGGGTCGGCGCCGTGTCGATGTTCCAGTTCCTCATCTGGCTCGTCGGGGGGACGCTCGTCCTCTCACGGGCGGCGGCGCTGCTGGGCGGTCTGGCGCCCCCGGAGGCGACCGCGGAGCAGGTGGCGCTCGAGCTGCCGACCGTTGCGGCGGCGACGATCGGAGTGTTCCTCACCTACTTCTTGGGCGGGTTCCTCCTCTACTCCGCGATGTTCGCCGTCGTGGGCGCCATATCGTCCAACGAACAGGAGGCCCGCCAGGCACAGCTCCCGGTGATGTTCCTGCTGATGATCGCCTATCTGTCGGTGTTCGCACTGGCGACCAATCCGGGCTCGGCGTACGCGGTGGCGCTATCGCTGATTCCGTTCACGGCGCCGATCGCCATGCCGGTGCGGTGGGCCGCGGGCAGCCTGCCAGGGTACGAGATCGGATTGTCGCTCGGGATCCTGGCGGCGGCGATCGTGGGTGTGACGTGGACGGCGGCGCGGATTTACAGGATAGGGATTCTCATGACGGGCAAGCGGCCAAGCGTTAAGGAGCTCGCCCGTTGGGTGCGGGCGTGAGGCGCCAGAGGGAGACGCCAGCGGGTCGCCCCGAGCGAGGTCCGCGTCCAGCCGCGTAGCGATCGTGTCGGAATCGCCGCCGCAATCACATCCCTGCGGTTCGCGTAGTCCAGGCAGCCAACTCCACTCTACCAAACGATAGAGCGCGCTCTATCGCACGCTACGCTCCCCCTCGGCGCGTGTCACTGGCGTGCCACACGATTGGAAGACTGCGTACCGTTCTGCTCTCGCTGAACCGTGGTACACCTGTTGCGTCAGCTCCACACCCAAAGAGACGCGCCTCGGGGTCCTGGGCGCGGCTAGGCCGAGCGTGCGCTGCGTGACGAACGCCGGCCGCCCACACGTTCACTGGGCCTTCTCTGGAGGTGGGTTGTGAAGCACACCGCTGCGTTTTCCATCGCCGTATTGCTGCTCATGACTGCTTGTGCGGACGAGCCCCAGAAGCTGATGGGGCCCGCACGCCCAGCGATGCAGGTTTCGTCCGCGCCCGCGCGTTCGACGGTGTGCGCCGCGTACGCCAGGGCACTGGAGCGCGCCCAGGCACGCGCGGCGGCGCGGCCGGGTGTGGCTGGCCTGCTGCACCACGTGAACGCGCTCAGCGCGGTCATCACTGACGCTTGCCGCTGAGCCGCGCCATGAATACGAATGGATGCTTGGCGCGCCGCCTGCGCGCCCTTGTCATGGTGTGCGGTCTCGGCCTCGCACCGTCCGTTCTGAGCGCTCAAAGGGCGCTGGTCTACTGCCCAGTCGGGATCGATCCTACCGGCTGTACGACGCTCGTCCAGGCGCTCGGCGATTCCGGCGGTCCCTTCCTGGAGCGCGTGGACATGGGCTACGACGGAACGGCCGGCACGATCGATCTCGCAAGCGCGGACCTCTCGCCGTATGCCGTGTTCATCGTCCCTGCCCTGGCGGACAACGCCGATGCGAAGCCATATGACCGGTTGCGGACCGCGACTGTGACCAACCGGCTCCGCAATCTGCTGGTCGGGCGAATTGCGGTCTGGTCCGGCACACCGGACCAGGGCAGCGTGAGTCGCACGCAGAAGAACACCCTCGTTCGCAACCTCGCCGCGTGGGGAGCGGCGAACTACGCCACGTCGGGGTTGAGAGGCCTCGTCGTGCTGCAAGACTATTCGGACTCGGTGGCGCAGCGCTACGCGTGGGTAGCGGCGATTTCCCGGCTCGGCCTGACGGCGGACTCCGCGCCCGGGATTTACAGCGAGGTCCAGGCATTGACGGCCACGGCGACCGGGCTCCTGAACAACGGGGGCCAGCAGCTCGCCTACGCCAACATGGCATCGTTCGGGATCGAGCCCCCCGGGGACTCCTCCGGCGTGACGGCGGACGCCAGGGGCGGGACCTCGGGAGGCCAGGTGGTGCTGGTCTCCTCGCTGGGGTACGGCAACGGCGCCGCCACGGTGAAGACGGACCGGGCTGACTACGCCCCGGGCCAGGTCGTAACCATCACCGGCTCAGGGTGGCAGGTTGGTGAGGTCGTCTCGCTCGTGCTGCACGAAGATCCCCCGATTGACACACATCCCACGTTGACTGCGACTGCCGATGCGTCCGGGCACATTTTCAACAACACATTTGCACCGGATGCGTACGACGTCGATGTGAGGTTCTACTTGACCGCCACGGGCCAGACCTCCGGGTCCGTGGCGCAGGCGACGTTCACGGATGACAATTTCGCCGTCAGCAGCGTTTCGCCTGCGTCTGGTCCGACCTTAGGCGGGACCCCAGTCACGATTACCGGAACCAGCTTCACTAGTGGCCGGCAGCCGTTCACCGTCGCCTTCGGAGCCGGTGCCCCAGTATCGGCGGCCCGCGTCGACAATCAGACGCTGACCGCGACGACGCTGGCCCACACGGCGGGAATCGTGGATGTCATCGTCACGGGGAACGCAAACCAAGGCAACGCGGCGTCCGTGACACTGACGAACGGCTTCACGTTCACTCGGGTGAACCCGACGGTGAACTTCACCGGGGCGCCCGGGAATGCGGTGTACCAGAGCACCTTTACAGTGGCCAGCTCGACCAACAGTTCGGCGAGTCCGGTCTACACGTCGAGCGGCGCGTGCTCGAACGTCGGGCCGACTTACACCATGACCAGCGGAACGGCTACGTGTACGGCCACGGTCACCTGGTCTGCGGATGCCAACTACAACGGGGCGCAGGCGACCCAGACGACGGCCGCCGTGAAGAAGGCTGCCTCGGTGACGCCGGCCCCTGCCTCGAAGGTGTACGGCAGTGTCGATCCAGCGCTGAGCGGGGCGCTCAGCGGCTTCCTGGTGGCCGACGGCGTAAGCGCGAGCTACAGCCGTGCCGCGGGGGAGACG
>MNEL01000048.1 GCA_001917665.1 Gemmatimonadetes bacterium 13_1_40CM_69_22
TACCAACGGGGCCGAGGGTCCCGTCATCGTGCGCCCACGCGAGCGCCCTCACCCGCCATCGCCACAGCATCAATAGGACGCGCCTTTAGGAGCGCGAGTGGCCATGTGCCACGAGGCAAACGCAGTCCGATTCGTGTCGGGCTCTCGCGGCGAGAGGATAGAAGCGTAAGAGACTCAAGGCATCAGCTACGAAGAACGTGTTGGCCACCACAAGGAGCGGTACGACCGACGGTCTAAGGAGAACGTGGGCGGTTAGGAGGTCAGACATGCGAGGCAGAGTCGGGCTTCGGACTGCCTAGCGCTGTTCTCGCCGCTTCGATCGCGTCATGCGCACCCGCCAGGGCTAAGACATCACCTGTCCGGAGGAGTTCCTTCGCGGTCGGGACGAGCACCCCTCCCTCGCTGCGCGTGACCGCCAGCACCGTGGCTCCAGTGCGTCCCCGAAGGTTCAACTGCGCGAGCGTCTTTCCGATGGCGGCGCTTCCAGGGTCGAGCTGCACAGCGACGAGCGCGCCAAGACCGGGGAGCAACTGCTGAACCTGCGCCAACGCCTGGTCTTCCACCCGTCTGTCGCTCCTGCGCGACTGCGCGGCGAGCGTATCCACAATCATTTGAGCGCCGGCACGCACGTGGCCCTGGAGGTTCGTGGCGCTTCGCCAGAACCCCACGCCGAGCACCGCGAGGAGCACGGCAAGCGCCGCGGCCCCCGGGGCTCCCGGAAGAAAAGGTTGCGTGAGAGCGATCAGCGGCGCGCCGACAAGCAGCACACTCGCGAGCTGCAGCGTGACCACGAGGACACGGCGCGGCGCGGCCGCGAAATCGACCGACGTCCCGGTCTTCCTTGGGAGCACCAGGTCGGCCACCGCGACGCCGAGGCTCCGGCTCACCCGCACCACCCCGACGCAGAATGGCGTCGCCACCGCCAGACCCATCCCGATGAGCAGGGCGCGCGCCAGTGCATCCGGAATCCCGACCCGGCCCCTGGCCCAGCCCACGGCTCGTTCCATCGAGACGGAGATCCCGACAATTATCCCCGCCAAAAGTGCGGCGTCGAGCAGCAGCAGGCAGAGCAGCCGCCGCAGGCCGGCCATCGCGGTGTCTGCGGGCCGGCGCGACCGCAGCTCCTCCACCCAGCTGCCGTATAGCGCGGCGAAGGTCTGCAACGGCGTCGGGAGCTTTCGGTCCACCCAGGCGGCGATCGGCTCCGATTCGCGGATCATCCAGGGGGTGAGCAGTGTCGTGAGGGCTGAGACCGCGACGGCCACGGGGTAGAGGAACTCCCCCGTCGCGTGAAGCGCGAGGCCCAGACCAGCGATGATAAAGGAAAACTCGCCGATCTGGGCGAGGCTCAGCCCCGCCTGAACCGAGGTGCGCATGCCGCTGCCGGTCAGGAAGGCGCCCATCGAGACGCCCACAACCTTGCCGAGCACGACGGCTCCGGTCAGCACCACGACCGCAAGCCAGTGGCGGGCGATCAGCGCCGGGTCGATGAGCATGCCGACCGACACGAAAAACACGGCTGCGAAGACGTCCCGAACCGGCTCGACGAGGCGCTGGACCTGCGTCTCCTCTCCCGACTCCGCGACGAGCGATCCCGCGATAAAGGCCCCGAGGGCCACGGAGTACCCAAAGGCGTGAGCGAGGAGCGCGATCGTAAAGCAGATCCCGATGCTGGCGACGAGCGTCGTCTCGCGACGGTTCAGGCGGCCGACGGAGCGCATCGCCCGCGGCACGAGCATCAGGCCGACGGCGACTAGCCCGACGAGGAACGCGGCGAGCCGAGCGACTGTTGCCGCGAGCGGCCCGGCCGCTAGGCCGCTCCCCGAGCCGATCGCCGTCAGGATGGCCATCAGGAGGATGGCGATCAGGTCTTCCACAATGAGGATGCCGACTACGAGCTCGCGCAGTCTGCCCGTGATCCCCTGCTCGTCGAAGGCCTTGGCGATGATGGTCGTGCTCGAGATCGCGATGATGGCGCCGGCGAAGAGGCTCTCCAGCGTGGTCCACCCAAAGAGCCGTCCGACCATGAAGCCCAGCCACACCATGATGCTCGACTGCAGGACAGCGGTGAGGCCCGCCGTGGGGCCGACCTGCGCCAGCTTGCGGATGCTGAACTCGAGCCCGAGCGAGAACATCAGCAGAATCACCCCGAGCTCGGAGAGCGTCTGGACAACGGCGCTGTCGGCCACGAGCGGGATCGGCACATGTGGGCCCACGATCAGGCCGGCGATGATGTACCCCAACACAACGGGCTGACGCAGCCGTTGGAACACGACCGTGGTGACCGCGGCGACGCCGAGGACGATGGTCAGAGCCTTGAGGAACGCGTGGGCGTCCTGCATAGTCAGGGCAGTTGTGGACCGGATCGTCGGGTTCGGCAGAATCTACCAAGGTCGGAGAAAGGAGCCCACAGCGAAACTCGCTGTGGGGATTGAGCTTCAACCAGTCGGGACGGGATTTGAACCCGCGACCCCCTGAACCCTCTGTGAAGCGGCGAGTCCTCCCATCCTACTGGGCCGTCCTGCGCCGTTCTCCATCGACGAGCCGCACCCTTCCCACGCGCCGGCCTCGCATCTCAATGATCTCGAAGGTCGCGACCTTCAGCGTGACGCGGTCACCCGGTCGGGGGAGGCGGCCGAGCGCCCCGAAGAGCAGCCCGCCCAAGGTTGTGTACCACGAGTCGTCGAGCTCGAGGCCCAGACGTTCGTTCGTCTCCCGGATCTCCATCCCACCGTCGAGGACCCCTGCCCACTAGTGCCAGGGGCCGCGGGGTGAGGGCGGTCGTACTCGTCGTAGGTCGGGCCGACGATCTCTTCGAGCAGATCTTCCATAGTGACGAGGCCGGCGGTGCCGCCGAACTCATCTAGCACGATCGCAAGGTGCGTCCTCTGGCGCCTCATATCTGAGAGCACCTCCTCCACCTCGCGCGTACTCGGCACGAAGAGGGTCGGCCGTAGAATGTCCTCGACGGTGCGGCCTTCCCCGGTCGCGAACGCTGCGAGGACGTCTTTCGCATGCACCGTGCCGACGATATCGTCGAGCGATTCCCGGTAGACCGGGTAGCGCGAACGGCCCACTAGCCGGACCCGGTTGGCGGCCTCCCGGAGCGACATGCTCACGTCGAGCGCGGGCATGTCTGTGCGCGGCGTCATGACCTCGCGGGCGTTCGCCTCAGTGAACTCGAACACCCCTCCGATCATGCGTGCATCCTGCGCGTCGATGCGGCCCGTCTCCCGGGTCTGCTCCACCAGCATCATGATTTCCTCGGGGGAGTGAACCCGCTCCCGCTCGCTGGGCGCCCGCGTGCCGAAGAGACGCAGGATGGCATTCGCCGTTCCGTTGAGGAGCCAGATGAATGGATTCGTCGCCTTCGTGAACAGAATCAGCGGCGGCGCCACCCATCGGCTGGTTCGCTCGGGATGGAGTAAGGCGAGCCCTTTGGGAGCAAGCTCACCCAGCACGATGTGCAGGAACGTGATCATCAGAAACGCGCCGGCCGCGGCTACCCCGTGCGGCGCGACCCGATTCAGCGGAGCGGGCAAGTCGCGAAAACACGTCGTGCATAGACGGTCCTAAGCGGGAACGCTCTCGCCCGGGGTCGGGCGCAGCAGCCGTGCCTCGCGTGCGTCCTCACCCCGCCAGTGACGCTCGATCCAGAGCAGGAGCGGCGACGCGACGTAGATAGAGGAGAACGTGCCGACGATGATGCCGAAGCTCATCACGAGGGCGAACGGCCTGATGACCTCGCCCGCGAAAAACGACAGGACGAGCGCCGTCGCGAGGGTCGTGCCGCCGGTGAGAATCGTGCGCGGCAGAGTCTCGTTTACGGACAGGTTCAGGATGTCCAACAGATCCTGTCGGCGGTACTTCCGCAGGTTCTCACGCACGCGGTCGAAGATGACGATCGTATCATTCAGCGAGTATCCCAGCACGGTCAGAACGGCCGCCACGACCACGAGGCTCACCTCGAGGTCGAGGTAGCGAATGAAGGCGACGGTCGCGAGGATGTCGTGCGCCGTGGCGAGCACGGCGGCGAGCCCGAACCGCCACTCGAAACGGAACGCGAGGTAAATGAGCGTCGTGACGAAGCTGAAAAGGATGGCCATACCCGCTTTCCCCTGCAGCTCGCGGCCCACCTTGGGCCCGACGGCCTCGGTCCGCGCAATCCGGTACCGCCCGGCGCCGAGCCCCTCGTCCAGCGCGCGGGTCACCGCCTGGGCGGTCGCTTCCGTGTCGGCATCGCCGCCCTCTTGTCCCTCGAGCCGCGCGCGGACGACGAACTCGCGCGCCGACCCGAAGCTCTGGATTTCGGCAGCGCCTAGCCCACCAGCATCGAGGGCGGACCGGAGTGCCGCCCCGACGGGCTCTGCGGTTTCCACCGGCCTGTCACGCGCTCTATCCGACGTCCAGCAGCTGCTACCTGCGAGCGAAGCATTACGGAGGGCCCTGCTCTGGTGGCCGCCTGATGCACTTACACGGGGTCGCTGCTCCAAGAGAGCGAGACGGAGAAGGGACCCGCGGTAACAACGGCTACATGAAGGTCTACAGCTCCTGGCGGCCCTACACGGGCACGCTGCCGTACCGTGGGACATCAGCGGGCGGCGGCTACTCAACCGTTGAGGACCTTTTGACGTTTGCGAATGCGCTCGAGGCTCACAAGGTTCTCGACGTCCACTACACTGAGTTGCTGACTACCGGCAAGGTAGATACTCCAGGAGGGGGCAAATATGCCTATGGCTTTGGCGAGCAATTGCGAGGTGGCGTTCGCTGCTTTGGCCATGGTGGCGGTGCTCCCGGCATGAACGGCGATCTCGAAATTTGTCCGCAGTCCCACTATACGGTTGTGGTGCTGGCGAATATGGACCCTCCGGCCGCGCAACGGATCGCCGACTTCATCGAGAACCGCCTACCCGAGAGATAAGAGGCTCACGCCTCTACGTCACGTGGCAGCCCCATCGTCGGGGCCTGGCGGACACTCGCAGAGCACACGCTGCGTCGTCGCTGAGCGCCGCAGAGATCATCGCCCTAGTCATCCGTCCGTCGGACAGTAGCTTGGATATATGCAACCAGTCACTGGCCGGATTGACCCGGCGTGGGTGCAGCGGCAGCTCCATGAGATTCGGGGGATCGCCGATGACGTAGAGGTGCGCGTTCGTGAGAAGGCGCTGTGGGAGGCGGTGTTGGCCGCGACGGCGATCGGCAGCTGCGAGAACCCGAGAGAGTGTGCGCGGCTCGCGCTGACCAGCAAGCGGACCCTCGACGTGGAGTTTCCAGGCAAGCGAGAACGCTCGGCGGCGTTGCTGCGGCAGCTCGTGGCACGTCACCACGAGGCGGCGAAGGCGGCCGAGGCCGGCGATCTCGTCGCCTATGAGCGGATCGTCCACGCCACCCTCGGGCTCGTCGGGGACATCCGCAAGCTCGAGGAGGGGCGAGCCTAACCCGCGCTCGACTCGCGGCTCAGCGCTTCAAGTTTCGTGGGGCGCGCTGTACTCGTGCTCCAGCTCGAACTCAAAGGCTTCACTGCACCGCCCACAACGCATCCGTTCCGGCCGCGTACCGAGCGCGACGCGCTCGGCGCAGTTGGGGCAAACGGCGTAGCGCTCGCGGGGAACGACCGTCCACCTGCTGGGGCGGGTGCGCACGATCTCGAGATAGGCCGGCGGTACGATCATCGACTGGTGACGCACGACCAGAACCGCTTCGTCCGCCCCCAGGCTCAGCACGGGATACCACGCTCCCCGGCGCAACTGACACCGCCGCACGTCGTCCAACAAGCGGGCCCACCGTCCGGCGGGAAGTTTGTCGAGACGTTCCAACGCCACCACCTCACTTCGTCCAGCAGCCGCACGACGGAACTGCACATTCCGCCCATCCTTCACCACCCCGATTTACGGGCCCGTCCCCCGGACGTCAAGCCTGCCCCGTACTGACAGGCCTGTCGCGCCGGCGACACCCCACGACGAGCGACTACGGGTTCCGCGCGTTCTGCGACTTCTGCGCGTTTCGCCGAACGGGGACGACCGCACGTCCGCTACGGCTGGCAGCGCTGAGCCAGGCTAGCTTACCTTTTGTCGACCAGCACCGGAGTCGCGTCAGTGCCGAAACGTTATTGGGCTCGATTGCGAGCCGACCTGGATTGCCCGCTGCGCCGGGGCGCCTGGTACGAGGTGCGCCGGCTGCGCCCCCCCGAGGCGGTGGTCGACGTCATCGGGGAGCGCGTGAGCGTGCCGCGGTCGGCGCTCGAGATCTCGACCGCGCCGCCGCGTCGCTGGTCGGTCGTGCCCCGTCCCAAAAACCCGGCCCGGTTTCCCGGCGTCGGCGAGTATGCCGTGTGTCCGAACTGCCGGGAGCGCGTACCGCTCACGGAACGGTTGGCGCTGATGGAGTGCCGGCGCTGTAAGGAGATCTCGGACGTCGCCTGGGACGAGGCGTACTTCACGGAAGAGTAGCGACCCCCTAAAAGCCGATCCCCAGCCCCAGGCGCGCCAGCGTTTGCTGAATCGGCGCGTCGATCTCTCCGGTCCCACCCGGATTCGTCTTGCGGTTCACGCGCTCGAACGCGTAGTCCACCACGCCGTGCAACCGGCCGGCGAGGCGCACGTCGAGGCCGAGCCCGAGATCGATGGAGAACGACGCGCGGCCGCCCCCGGAGAACTTCGGTGCCGCGAGGTAGTTGGCTCGGAACGAGACCGTCGCGCCCGGACCCAGGTCGTACGTGGAGCGCGCGCCGACTCGCAGCGCACCGAGCGACTGAGCAGCGAACCCGGGGTCGGCCGTGCGCCGGATGATGCCGACCTCGACGCTCGCGTACGACGCCACATCGTAGCCGACCCAGGCGTCCAGCTGCGTCGCTTTGAACCCCGCCCCCGCCGTGCTCTGGTCCGTCGGGTCGAGCGTGAGCCGCACGACCGACGCGGCCGCGCTGAGCTTGCCGTGGCGCCCCGTGGCCACGCCGCCGAACCCGGACCCGGAGTAGCGCAGGCCGGACGAGACCTCGCGGTAATCGACCAGCACCGCCTGCGGCCCAACCGTGAGGTGCTGCGCCCCCGCCCCCGCCGGCCACCCCACGACCCCGAGGAGCACCATGGCAACCGGGATGCCGCCCCCCTGGCTCACCGGGGCGCTCCGGTTTTCAACGGCGGCCCGACCGTGAGCTGCACTTGCTGGCGGCGCGTGACGTTCTCCTTCGCAATGTCGGCGTTACGCCGGGCGATCTGCTCCGTGAGCAGCCGGTTGTAGAGGATGTTGCCCTCAGCGGGGCGCGGCGCGGGCTTGCGCAGCGTCATGACGAATCCGGTGACGAGCGCCGCCCCTCCCACCACTCCGAGCTCGCGCTTCGAGCTCGCTCCCAGACTGCCGCTCTCGAGGCCCAGCGTGCCGATGAGCGCGCCCCCTGTATAAAGGAAAGCGAGCCCCAGGGGACGCCACGTCTGCGGGGGGATCTCGGTCTCCGGCAGGTACTGGTAGCCCGGAAGGCTCGTGAGGTGCGGGAGCGTGTCCACCCGTCCATGCGTGACACGGATCTGCTGCGAGGCAGAGAAGGTGTTCTGCCCGAGGCGCGCCTCCACGACGACCGTATAGGTCCCGGCCGGCACGGGGTCGCCGTTCGGCAAACGCGGCGACCAGCTCAGATTCACCTGGCCGTTCCAGGCGCTCGAGTCGACCAGAAAGTTTGCCGGACCGCCCCCGCCCCCCCCACCCCCGCCGCCGATTGCCCGCGTCACCACGCGCGCGGGTTGGGTGACCATGAAGCGGATCGGCACCGCGCCCTGCCCCGCTACGAAGCTGGTGCTGTCGATGCGCAGCTGCCGCACCAGCAGCACCTGGCGCAGGGCGACGTCGAACGCGCTGTACGCCTTGGGAGACACGCGGTTGGGGTCGAGCTGGCGCTCGGGGTCGATGAGCACCATCTGCTTGAACCCGTCCACCGCCTTGAGAATCGAATCGAGGGCGGCGTAGCTGAAGCCAACGACCTCGTAAGCGCGAGCGCGCTCGGCGCCCGCGAGGCGCTCGCGCAGCGCCGCCTGGCCCAACGAGAGCGCCTGGCGGTACTCGAGGTTGTCGTACGCCTGCTGCGCCCGGCGGAGCGTGGCATTTTGAACGCCCTGCGCGCGGCCTGCTGCCGGCGCGAGCACCGCGAGCAGGAAGAGCCCACCGACGCAGCGGGTCGTCACGGCGACTCCGGCAGCAGCGCGTAGCGCTTGCGCACGGTAGACGCCCGGTCCACCTGCACCGTCTCCGTCACCGTCTTGTAGCCCGGATGCTCGATGCGAATCGCGTGGCGACCAGGTGCTACCGCGTACTCGACGATGGGCGTCTGGCCCACGTCCGTGCCGTCGATGTAAACCTCGCCGAACGGACTCGCGTCGAGCGTGAGGAAGCCCTGCGGCGCCGGCGCCGGCACGGCGGGCGCGGGCGGCCGCGGCGGCGGTCGCTCGGGACGGCGGGGCGCCCGCGATTTGACCGCCGTAGCGGACTCCGCGACCGGGGGAGCGGCGCGCGCCGTGTCGGCCACCGGAGCCGCGAGCTGCGCGCCGGCTGCCTGCTCGGAACGGGCGCCACGGCCCAGCGCGAGATATCCGCCCACCCCCGCGGCCGCCACCACGATCACGCCGACCACCAGGCCCGCCCGCGACCCTTTCGCCTGGCGCGCGGGGAGCGGTGTCGTCGGCGTACCAGTGATCTGGGTCAGCGCGTCCGCCGCCGCCTTGGAACGCGGGCGGTGAGCGGCGCGGCCCTTCGTAGGCGCCGCCACCGGCTGCTCCGGCCAGACGGCGGTCGCGAACGCCTCCATGGTGGGATAGCGGTGGTCGGGATCCTTCGACATCGCCCGCGCCACCGCGGCCGAAAGCGGCTCGGGCACGTCGGCCCGGCGCGAGGCCGCGCGCGGTGGCTCCTCGAAGATGTGCTTGTAGAGGATGGTGTGGACCGAATCGCCGGCGAAGGGGAGCTCACCCGTGATCATGCGATAGCCGACGATGCCCAGCGAGTACTCGTCGGCGCGGCCGTCCACCGTCTGGCCCTTCGCCTGCTCGGGGGCCATGTAGTGCGGTGTGCCGATGATCATGCCGGTCGCGGTGAATCCGGTCGCCGCCTGGAGTGCCTTGGAAATCCCGAAGTCCGTCAACATGGCGCGCCCGTCGTGGTCGAACATGATGTTGGCGGGCTTCACGTCGCGGTGCACCACGCCGCGCTGATGCGCGTGGCCCAGGGCGCACGCCGCCTCCCACACGATGCGCTGGATCTCGGGCACCGGGAGCAGCCGCTTCTGGTCGAGCAGGTCTTCGAGCGACGTGCCGGAGACGTACTTCATCACGAAGTAATTGAGCCCGCCCTCGCTCTCGACGCGATAGATCGGGATGATGTTCGGGTGGTCGAGCTTGGCGGCGGTCTTCGCTTCCTGCTGGAACCGTCGCACGATCTGGTCGTCCTGGGCGACGTCGGGCGGCAGGACCTTGATCGCGACGTCGCGCTCGAGGGTGAGGTCGTGAGCCAGGAACACGGCCCCCATCCCGCCCTTCCCCAGGAGACGCTCGATCCGGTAGCGGCCCTCGATCAGCCGCTGCAGCCGCTGCTGCAGCAGGTCCACGTTGCTGGTGGTGGGTGCCGCGCCTCCGCCCGACACGTCCGCACCGCACGACGAGCAGTACCGGCTGTGCTCGGGCACCGGCGTGCGACAGCGATAGCACTCCACGACGCCGTTGGTCATTGCCGCCGGGCCGGGGAGCGCAGCGGGGCGAGACGCAGGCCACGCCGCGCGATCGCGGCCTCCAGCCGGCTGCGGCGCATCACGCTCGCCTGCAGCTGCGCCGCACTCGGCGGGACCGGCGTCGAGGCGGCAAGGATCGCGCACCTGGGACTCAGCGGCGTGCTGGGGAATCCGATGCACAGCGAATAGCGCGTCGGGACGCCGGCGAAATCCACGACGACGGCATAGTAATCGTTGGGGGCCAGGGCGAGCGTGGTGTCGTTGGCGGAACCGGCCTTCGCGATCGCGACTCCCGTCATGACCGTGTCGCCGGGGGCCGGCACATTGAGCACGTAGAGATCGATGTCGCTCGAATCCACCGCGGCGAACGGCCGGGCGAGGGTCCGGAAGCGCACTGGCTGGGCGCTGGTGCCGGGGACGTTGAACCGGAACCAGTCCACGTCGTGCGGGTTCTCGATGGCGAGCGTGTCGACATGGTCGACGTTCGCGGCGAGCGGAATGCGCTTGCTGTCCGCTGCGTCGCAGTAGTTGTCTTCTTCATGGGCGTCGCGCGGGATCCGCTTGTCGGCGGTGACATACCCCTCGAGCACGGTCAGCGCGTACCGGCCCTCCCGGCTGTACACGGCGATGCCGTCGAGACTGCCGGCCGGATAGGCTCGGAATGCGACCACGCTCGAGTCCGGCGCCCGCTCCTTCGGGCCGAACGCCGCGCCGTGACAGGCGTGCGACCCCGGCCCGAACGTCCAGGCATCGCGGCCGATGAAATAGCTGGAGTCCGACGCACGCAAGCCCAGGGAGTCGGTGAGGAACGTCTGAAAAGTGCCGCGGACATCGGAGCTGAGGATGATCGACAGGTCGCGCGGAGTCGACTGCCCGAAGCGGTACCAATCGACGCCCTGGAGCACGTCGCGCGGCAGTTGCTCGAACGCCAGCGCCGGATTCGCGAACAAGACAAAGTTCAAGATCGTCCCCGGGAACGGGCGCGACGTCTCGAGGTCGATCGTGGTCGGCGAGAGTTCGTTGGGCTCATAGAGATCGCGGCGGATCACTCGCACGGTGTCCGCCGAGAACCCGAACACCCCGGCGCCGATGTAGAACAGCGGCGCGGTATGCGCGGGCGGGGGCACCCAGTAGCTGATCCGGGATGCTCCGTTCGGGTCCAGCGCGGGGGAAAACGGCACCGGGATCAAGCCCCCGTCTCCGATGGTCAGGCCGATCCCCAAGGTGTCGAGCAGTCCCACCCCGTACACGGTGACGATCTCACCGTATCGCACCGTGTCGGGACGGATACTGTCGATCTCGAGCGTATTCGCCACGCGCAGGGTGATCTGACCCACGGCGGCCCGCTTGTCGAAGTTCGCGGCCGCCGCGCGAATCGCGGTGGTGCCGGACTTGATCCCCACGACGTGCCCATTGGCATCCACCGTGGCGGTCAGCGGGTCGCCGCTCGACCAGACGAAGCTGACGTTGGCGATTTGCTGCGAGTCCCCCGCCGCCAGTATCTGCCAGGCACGGGCGGTCGCGTAGGTGTCGCTGCCCCGGATCAGCACCGGCAGCGGATCGACGGTCACGTGGACGGAGTCGTCTCGCTCGGTGGGAAAGACGCAGGTCGCGAGCGTCACAGAACTGAACACCATCGCCAACGCGGCGGTGCCGCGGGGGTGTCGCATGCGCCGGGACCCGGGGGAGTTGGGCCCAATCTATAATGGCCGCTCCACCCGGGCCACGACGACGCGCATCACAGTCGCCCGCGGCGCTTGAGCTCCAGGTACTTCGCCACCACTGCCTGCGCCGCCCGCTCGGGTGGGACGTCCAGCACCAGTACGCCGCCGCGCCGCATGCGGCCGAGCGCTTCTTCGCGGGCGTGCAGCAGCTCCTCGGCTGCGGCTTTGCGAAACGCATCGCGCGCCGCCTGGGGCCGCAGCGCCGCCACGCCGTCGAGCTCCGGGTTGCGGAGCGTCACCGCGAGCGGCAGGTGGCGCGGCCGCAAGCTCGCCACGTTCGCGACCAGCGCGTCCGACGCGAGCCGGTCGATGACGTCCGTGAACAGCACCGTCAGTGCCCGCTTGCGATTGCGCGCGGCGAGGTAGCGGAACGCGCCCGGATAGTCGGGCTCGACGAGCTTCGGCTCCACCGCCGCCAGCACGTCGAGCACGCGCTTCAGGCCGAGCCGGCCGCGCTGCGGCGCCACGAAATGCTGCACCCCGTCCGCGAACGCCATGACGCCCACGTTGTCGTCGTGCTGGGCAGCCACGTACGCGAGCTCGAGCGCGGCCTGCACCACGTAGTCGAGGCGGGACACCCCGGCGATCTCGGCGGTCAAGAGCCGGCCGGTATCGAGCACCAGCAGCACCTGCTGGCGCCGCTCGGCCTCGTATTGCCGCATGATGACCTTGCGGCGCTTGGCAGTCGCCTTCCAATCGATGTGCCGCAGGTCGTCGCCCGGCACCCACTCGCGCAACGATTCGAACAGCCGCCCCTCGCCGAGCTGACGGATCGGCGTCACGCCCTGATGGCGACGCGCGGCCTCGGCCACCGACGCCCGCAGCCGGACGGTGACGAGCGGCGGGTAGACGGCGGCGTCCCACGGGAGCGCCAGCGCAGAGCGGCGCCGCCCCAGGCCGAGCGGCCCCGTCGAGTCCACGACGAACGCCCCCGCTCGCTCGCGTCCCCGCCGCACCGGGACAACGGCGACCGTCTCGCGCACGTCGCCCTGCGGCGGGACCGTGATCTCGCGCGGGGGCTGCGTGCCGCCGAGCAGCTCGGGGCGAACTTCGCGGAGGCGCAGCCGCGCCGGCCGGCGTGTCCGGTTGGTCCAGCGGTAGCTCACCTCACCGCTGCGCCCGACGGAGAAGGCGGGCGGCGCTTCCCGGGTGACGGTGCTGCCCCGCTCTCCCAGGGGGCTGGCGTGCCGCGCGTCGAGCCACACCGCGGCGAGCAGCGCTACGTCAGCGAGCAACATCGCGTCGAGCGCCCACGGCACCCAGAGCCCCAGCACTCCGCCCCCTGCCAGGGCCGCGCCCACCCACAGCGCGCGCCGGGTGCAGAGGATCACGCGGTCGGCACCTCAGTCTTGTCGAGGATCGCCTTGAGGGCCGCATCGGCGGTCACGCCTTCGAGCTCGAGCTCCGGCGCCACGCTCACCCGGTGGCGCAGCACCGCTGACGCGAGCGCCTTCACGTCGTCCGGGATCACATAGTCGCGCCCGTCGAGCAGCGCAGCGGCCCGGGCGGCCTTGAGCAGGGAGACGCCGGCGCGCGGGCTGGCGCCCAGCGTGAGCGACGCGGCGTCGCGCGTCGCGCGGACGATCGCCGTGATATAGGCGGTGATCTGCGCCTCGACGCGCACCGCCTCGACGCTGTGGCGGAGCCGCTCGAGACCGGCGGCATGCGTGACGGGGCTCACGCCGTACGTGGCGGGCCGGTCCGCCTCGAAGCCCGCGACATAGCGCGTGAGGATGCCCTGCTCGTCCGCGGCGCCCGGGTAATCCACCAGGACTTTCGCCATGAACCGGTCGAGCTCGGCCTCGGGAAGCGGGTACGTCCCCTCGAACTCGATCGGGTTCTGGGTCGCAAACACGGTGAACGTCGCGGACAGCGGGTGGCTCACGCCGTCGACCGTGACGGTGCGCTCCTGCATCGCCTCGAGCAGCGCGGCCTGCGTCTTGGCCGGTGCGCGGTTGATCTCGTCGGCGAGCACCAGGTCGGCGAAGATCGGGCCCGGGCGGAAGGTGAATTCGTGGGACCCCGTGAGGATCGAGATGCCCGTGATGTCCGCGGGCATCAAATCGGGCGTGAACTGGATCCGCTGGAACTTGACGTCGAGCGCGAGCGCGAGGGTCCGCACGAGCAGCGTCTTGGCCGTCCCGGGCACTCCCTCGAGCAGCACGTGACCGCGCGCCAGCAGGCACACCAGCACGTCGCGTGTGGCGGCCTGCTGCCCCAGGATCACGTGCTGCAGCGCGTCTAGGATGCGGCGCGCGTCGTCGGCGGGCGTAGCTCCTCCCACACGTCCTCCGCAGCTTGGGCGGCTGCGAGCGCCCGCTCGGGGCCGCCGGGTTGTGTGATGAGCCGCTGCAGCCGGCGCACGGCGTCTCGTCCCGCCGCGCTGGGCAGCGCGAGCTCGAGCGCCGCCAGCCAGGAGCGCTGCTCGTCGGGGCGCAGCAGTCCCGTGCGGCCGAGCCGGCGGCGTAGCCCGGACACGATGAGCGCCACGGCGGTGTCGACGCCCGCCGCGCTCTCGAGCCCCGCCGCCAGCGCCTCCAGGTGCTCGAGCGGCGAGCGGCGGCGGGTCGTCACGCCGCGCCGGGCGGGCCCGAACCGCACCGCGGCGACGGCCAGCCCGACCACTAGCACGCCTACGAGCTGCAGGATCACCCAGCCGCCCGGCGTGCCCACGAGCCACCCCATCACCACGCCCACCATGGATCGTCCCCGCCCGAACCCCTGATGGTATTCGTCCCACACCACGCTGCCCTGCCGCGCCGGCATCAGCAGCGGGGCAATGAAGTAGGGGACGTCGGTCGAGCGCCAGACCCGGTTGCGGAAATACCCCGGGTCGGCGACCAGCGTCACGCTGCCTCCGCCCCGCCAGTGGAGCCGTAGCACCGCCGGGCGCCCATCGGTCAGGTGCAACAGGGTGTCCTCCGCGGTCGGCGGGACCGTCGCGCACTCGTCTTCCTCCACCTGGCCGCCCCGTACCCGCAGGCGTGACTCGGCCGCCACGTCATCCCGCCATGGCTTGAGAAAGTCGGCGACTGGGGGCAGGGTAAGCGAGCGCGCCGGCGACACGACACGAAAGCTGTCGCGCGGGAAGAACACCTCCTCGTTTTTCGTACGCCACCCCACGCACCGCGTGATGCCCCCACCCGAGCCGGCGGCCACCACGCGGCCGCCCGCTCGAACGAACCGCATCACCTGCGCCAGCTCGGCCGGGTAGAGGCTGCGCGGTGGATCGAGCACCACCAGCACCGCCGGCGCGGCCCGATGCGTCGTGTCGCGGGCGAAATCGAACAGCGCTGTGCGCCGCCGCTCGACCGCGACCCGCAGCCGCGCCAGCACATCGTACGCCGCGCGGCTGCCCTGCGGCCCGGAGACCAGAGTGGAGGTGCGGAAATCGAACGGCGGCGCGTTCGTGCCGCGGCTCCCGGCGACGAAGGCCACGCTCACCGCCAGGGCGAGCGCGAGCGCGAAGCCTAGCTCAAGCCGCCGCGACATGCCGGAAGACGGACTCGGCCACGACCCCGAACTCGCGGTAGACGGCCGCGTCGCAGGGGACGGCGCCGAACAGGTGGCGGTACAACCGGGCGACGAGATCAGCCAGCGACGCGCGGCCCGACTCGTCCAGCCGCGCTTCGCGGACGTACTCGGCGGGGGTCTTCGACGGATGAAACGTGAGCGCCTGCCGCCGCTCCAGCTCGAGGATCAGCGCGACGAACCGGTGCGCCAGCGCCTCAGCGTAGCGTCCCGTGCGGGCCAGCTCGTCAGCGCGCTCGCGGTGCGCCCGGGCATCCTCGAGCCGCGGCCCGCCCCCGGCTGGCCACTCCGATCCGGTCGGGGCGCGTCCCGTCGGGCGCGTGATGCGCCAGACGACGTATCCCATATGAATCAGCAGACCCGCCAACACGACGACCAGGATGCCGAGCACCACCTTGAAAGCCGCCGGGTGAGCCGTGTGCTGTCGCCCGATCCAGTCGAGCAACCGCAGCGCTTGCTCGTGGAGCCAGTCGCCCAGGCTGAAGCGCGGCACCCAGGCGTACTCCGGGCGCGCGAACACCTCGCCCAGCGCGCGCCGCAGCGAATCGGCGGGCGGCGCCGCCTGCAGCACCGCGCCGGGCTCGCCCGTCAGATGATCCCCAGCCGCTGACCCAGGACCTGCAGGTCGAATGCCTCACGGCGCACGCGCAGGTCGTAGTACATGAGGGTGATCACGGCCGCGAGCACGGGCGCCAAGGCCAGGGGCGCGACGAACCCCACAGCAGTCAGCGCCACGCCCAGCGGCGGCGCCGATCCCAAAAAGGCGGCCCCGAGCCCGCGGAACACGAGGGACGGAATCAGGTTGGTGAGCAAGAACGCTACGACGGCCAGGCCCAACACCTTCAGCTTGAAGCTCCTAGTCAGCTCCCAGGAGCGGCCGAACGCGTCGAATGAGCTGCCCAGCTCCTCGAGCACGACGACCGGGGTCGTCACGCCATACCCGCACGCCACGTAGATCACGAACCAACAGCCCCCGATGACGAGCGCGACGGTCACCAGGACGCCGGCGCCCCGGAACAGCGTCGCGCCGACCCCCGCGACGACGCCGACCCCGACCACAATCAGCATGAGCACGATGCCCTTGCCGAATCCCACGGCGGTGAGCGGCCAGAGCCTCGACCAGCCCAGCGCCAGCGCATCCCGGAGGCGCGGCTCGCGGCCGAGATACGAATCGGAGATGACGCGGATCGTGCCGGCCGTGAGCACCAGGCTTGCGACGTAATAGACGAGGCCGACGGGCAAGAGATACACGAGCGCGCGGACCGGGTTCTGCTGCAGCTCCGCAATCGCACGCAGCCCGAAGTACACCAGCAGCACGAGGGGCACGGACAGCGCCGCCATGGCGAGCTTCAGAAACAGCCCGAAGTGCCGGCGGTAGATCATGAGGGACCCGTCGAGGATCTCGCCAAAGTCCATAGGCCGGAGGTCGGGCATCCGCGACTCGCTCCTGTGACGGTGTCGCGATAAGATGAGGACGTGAACGCGCCAGCGCGAGACCCGGCCCCGCCATCAGAGCTGCGCCAGCAGCTCGACATCGAGACCCCCGAGCACGTCGCCGTGCGGCTGGAGCTGGCGGGCGTGGGCTCGCGGGCTGCCGCCGCGCTGGTGGACACGATGATCGTGTTCACGGTGCTGGTGGGGCTCCAGTTCGCCGCCGGGGCGGCAGGACTGTGGCACGTCGGGGCGGCGCTCGAGGGCTGGGTGCTGGCGCTCGTGATCCTGCTCTCGTTCCTGATGTTCTTCGGCTATTTCGCCGCATTCGAGGCGCTCAACGGCGGGCGGACACCCGGCAAGCAGGTGCTCGGGATCCGCGTCGTGATGGAGACCGGCCATGCCGTGACCCCGACGGCGGCGACCGTGCGCAACCTCGTCCGGCTGCTCGACTGCTACTTCCCGCTGTTGCCGCTCCTGCCGGGGCTGGTGATGATCTTCCTGCACCGTCGCAACCAGCGGTTCGGCGACCTGGCGGCGGGGACGGTCGTGGTGCGCGACCGCCCGGTGGATTGGGCCCTCGGGCTGGCGCCAGTCGCGGTCGAAGAGCCGCTCGAGACGGGGCCACCGGACCTCACCGACGACGAGTTCAGACTGCTCGACCAGTTCCTGGCACGAGCGGGCCAGCTCGACCCAGCCCTCCAGGTCCGGATGGCGACGGAGCTCGCCCGCCGCTTCCAAGACCGCATCCCGCGTCGCACCGTGGACGCCGACGCCTACCTCATCACGCTCCACGCTGAGGAGCAGCGCAAGCGGCGGAGCCGGTTCGCGACCCGCGTGCAGACCGGCGCGGCCGGACGGACGACCGTGACGGCGGAGCGGTTCGTGGCGGGGAAACGGGATGCGTGGGCCGCCTTCCATGCCGTCGCCGCGCGCGTGGAGCGCTCCGGAGTCGGCGCCCTCGCGCCGGGGGAGATCCCCGCGTTCGCCGCGCGCTACCGTGAAGTAACCGCCGATCTCGCCCGGGCCCGGACCTACGGGGTCGAACGGCAGGTCATCGAGTATCTCGAGCGCGTCGTGAGCGCGGGCCACAACGCGCTGTACCGGGCGCGGGGGCGTCGCCGCGCGTCGCTTGCCCGCTACCTGGTGCAGGACTTCCCCGCGGCGGTCGTCCAATCGTGGCGCCACGTGCTCGCCGCGTTCCTGCTCTTCACCGTCCCCGCCGCCGTCGGCTACGGCTTGATCCGCGGCCGGCCGGAGCTCGCCGACGACGTCCTACCGCCCGTCATGGTGAGCCGTGCCGAGCAGGCGGCGGAGCACGAGGCGCGCGGGATCGGCTATGCCCAGTCGCCGAACGAGGAGTTGCCGGTCATCGCGTCGGCGATCATCAGCAACAACATCGGCGTGGCGTTCTGGGCCTTCGTGGGCGGGATGCTGGCAGGGACGCTGACCGCGCTCGTGCTCGTCAGCAACGGGGTGAGCCTCGGCATGGGATTCGGGTTGTTCGTCAATTATCACGCGGGCGCCTACCTGGCGACGTTCGTCGCAGGGCACGGCGTGCTCGAGCTGACGGCGATCTTCATCGCCGGGGGCGCCGGGTTCCGCCTGGCCGGTGCGCTCGTCGCCCCGGGAGACCTGGCGCGCAGGGACGCGCTTGTGCTGGAGGGCCGGATCGCGGCTCGCATGATCGGCGCCGTCGTCTCGTTGCTCGCGCTCGCCGGTACGATCGAAGGGTTGCTCTCGGCAAGCGACGCCCCGGCGGCGCTCAAGTACGCAGTGAGTGCCGCGACCGTAGCCCTGCTGGCGCTGTACCTGCGGAGCGGCTGGACCTATCTGACACGGATCAAGCCGGCGCCATCCCGAGCCTGAGGCCACCGCAGCCACCGGTGGCGGACCACGCTCACGCGGCGCGCGTACCACCAGCGGGTGGGCGGGCAATAGCGCGGGCGGTGCCGCCGGCTCACTCGTCCAGGGCTTGCAGGATCTGCCGCATCTTGCGGGCGAGGCTCTCGATCTGCTTCAAGCTCCCGACCGTCTCTGCGTCGAAGCGATCGACGTTGAGCAGCAGCAACTGGGTTTCCGCCAGGATCGCCGCCAGCGGGTTCGACAGGTCGTGCCGGAGCGTCCGCAGCGGGTCGCCGCCCTGGGCCATCAAATCAGGGAGCGGTAGAGATCGCGCAAGTGATGGTCCCGGAGGTCGCGGACCGACTGCCACAGATCCGGCTCCGAGGTCGCGCAGAAGATCTCGGCCGTGGAGCGCTCCCCCTCGGTGTCCGGCGCCCCGAACAGAATGCGGCCGCGCCAGATCCCGTCCTCAGTCCGGCGCACCAGGAGACGTATGGCGATGAGTTGTCCGTCGAATCGGATGGGGGGAAGATCGTGAACGACCGCGTCGTTGGAGTCGGGTGCGCTATAGCGTGCCGATTGTGCGGGCATGCGTCGCCCTAGGGCTGGTTTGTGCAAAGATAAGGGGTGGCTCTAGTTACGCAATACTCGGCGGTGCCAGAGGTGGGTGGAGGATGGTGCAGGGTTGGGCTGCCCTCCACCGACTTCCAGCGACCTCCACCGACCTCCACAACCTCAGATTCTGAACGGCACCGGCGTGAACGTGGCGAGGAACAGGATCAGCGCGATCCACGCGAGCAGGGTCCGTGACCGTGGCAGCGGCCGCGGTCCGTCGAGCACCGGTGGATGGCCGAGCCGGCCGCGCGACAGCACCAGCACGAGCGTTCCCCAGAGGAGCCAGCCCCTCCAGTAGACGCCCAGCGCCACGATCAGCGCCCAGAACCCCACGGCGACACGGGCGTGCCAGCGCGGCAGCGCCGCGTACAGGACGTGCCCGCCGTCGAGCTGGGAGATAGGCAGGAGGTTGAGCATCGTGACGAACACGCCGAGCCAGCCCGCGAACGCGACCGGGTGAAGCACGATGGCCGGCGTCGACCCGCGCACCAGGTGGCGCAGCGCGAGCGTGAGGATCGAGTCGCCGAGCACGGCGTTGCCGTCATCGAGCCCCAGCAGCATCCCGCTCAGCGACGAACCAGCGGCCGGCGGGTGACTCATCGCCAGGCCGATCGCGAGCACCGGCAGGGCCACCACGAGCCCCGCGATCGGTCCAGCGATGCCCACGTCGAGCAGCTGACGGCGGTCCGACACGACGGTGCGCAGCCGGATGAACGCGCCCATCGTGCCGATGGACCACGGGACGACGGGCGCGGGAATGAAGTAGGGCGGCGACACATCGAGCTGATAGCGTCGTGCCGTGAGGTAATGGCCCAGCTCGTGACACAGCAGGATGGCGAGCAGCGGCGCGGCGAAGGAGAGCCCCGTCGCCCAGGCGTGGACGAAGTCCCGTGGGAAGGGGTAGGTGCCGAGCACGAGCGCCAGCGGGTTCGGGTCGAACGGGATCGCGCCTTGGAGCACGGCGCCGACGAACGTCGTGGTGAAGAGCGTCGCCGCGAACAGCAGCAAATGCAGCGCCCAGGCCTCGCGGTGCCGACGCCCCAGCGGGCGCGTGAGGATGAGATGGCGTCCGTCCGGCTCGTCGGACCAGTAGGAGGTGCCGGGCCAGCGCGCGAGCGCCGCGGCGAGCGCCGGGGAGGGCCCGGCATGCGCCGGATGTACAAGCGCGTCAATCACTTCCCGGTCCGGGAGCGCTGCCGTCCGCCAGGCGAGCAGGAACTCGCTCAGGTCCATAGACGTACTTGACGGCGGGTGCGCCGCGGCCTAGTATAGAATCGCACCCCTTCGAACTCCCAAAGAATCCATTTTCAACCCGTTACTCCCCCATCCTCGGGGTTCGCCCGCCGTAGCACACACGGAGCTGAGCACACGTGGATATCGCTGAACTGAAGAAGAAGTCCGTCGCGGAATTACACGCGATGGCCGAAACCCTGAACATCACCAACTACTCAGGGCTCCGCAAGCAGGATCTCATCTTTCGCATCGAGCAATCGCTCCTCGATTCCGACACGGTTCTCCACGGCGAGGGAGTGCTCGAGATCCTTCCCGAAGGCTACGGATTCCTCCGCAGCCCGGACTGGAACTACCTGTACGGCCCGGACGACATCTACGTCTCGCCCAGCCAGATCAAGCGGTTCGACCTGCGCACGGGGGACACGATCATGGGCCAGGTGCGTCCCCCCAAGGAGGGTGAGCGCTACTTGGCACTCCTCAAAGTCGAGACCGTGAACGGCGAGGAGCCGGAGAAGGCGAAGCACCGCGTCGCGTTCGACAACCTGCGGCCGCGCTATCCCGAAGAGCGGATCCGCCTCGAGCGCAAGGACGGCGATCTGTCGATGCGGGTGATGGACATTCTCTGCCCCATCGGGAAAGGCCAGCGCGGCCTGATCGTGTCGCCGCCCAAGGCCGGCAAGACCATCCTGATGCAGAAGCTCGCCAACGCCGTCATCGAGAATCACCCGGAGATCTATCTCATCGTGCTGCTGATCGACGAGCGGCCGGAAGAGGTGACCGACATGGAGGAGAACGTGAAGGGGGCGGAGGTGATCTCCTCCACGTTCGACGAGCCGGCGGATCGGCACGTCCAGGTCGCGGACATGGTGATCGAAAAGGCGAAGCGCCTGGTGGAGCACGGGAAAGACGTGATGATCCTGCTCGACTCCATCACGCGGCTCGGCCGCGCCCACAACGTGGTGGTGCCACATTCCGGCAAGATCCTCTCGGGCGGCGTGGACGCGAACGCCCTCCAGAAGCCCAAGCGGTTCTTCGGCGCCGCGCGCAACATCGAGGGCGGCGGCTCGCTCACGATCATCGCGACGGCCCTGATCGACACCGGCTCGCGCATGGACGAGGTGATCTTCGAAGAGTTCAAGGGCACCGGCAACATGGAAGTCATCCTCGACCGTCGCATCGCCGACCGGCGCGTCTACCCGGCGATCGAGGTCCAGCGCACCTCGACCCGCAAGGAAGAGCTGCTTCTCACCAAGGAAGAGCTCAACAAGGTCTACCTGCTCCGCAACTTCCTCTCCGACATGCCGCCCGTCGAGGCGATCGAGTTCCTGCTCGAGCGCATGAAGCGGACCAAGACCAACGTGGAATTCTTCGCGACGATGGCTCAGGGGTGACGGCGGGAGGCCGGTTGTTGGCCGTGGATTGGGGCGAGCGCCGCATCGGCCTCTCCCTGTCCGACGAAAGTCAAAGGCTCGCTCAGCCGCTCACCACCCTCACGCGCCGCGCCGGCAAGCGTTTCCCGATGCGCCAGCTGCGCACGCTGCTCGAGCAGCACGCCGTGGCCGGCGTGATCGTCGGCTTGCCGCTCGACGAGCAGGGCGAGGAGGGTGCGCCGGCGCGGGCCGCGCGCGAGCTCGCCGCCGCGATCGGCCGCCAGACCGGACGGCCGGTGGAGCTGTGGGACGAGCGCATGACCACAGCGCGCGCGCTCCAGGCGGTGCGCGAAATGGGCGGCTCGGCCCGGGGTCGCAAGGGGGACGTCGACGCGCTGGCCGCCACGCTGCTGCTGCAGCATTACCTCGACGCGCGACGGGGGACCGCGACGTGACCGAATGCGGAATGCGGAGTGCGGAATGCGAAATTGACGGGGATGGTTCGATCCTCGAGGTTGGGCGCCCGACTCGACGGCGGCTCGGTCCACTTCGCATTCCGAATTCCGCATTCCGCATTCTGCTCGCAGGCACCCTCACCGCCTGCGGCTCCCCCGACGGCCCGCGTGTCACCGTGACCATCCCAGCGGGTGCCACCCTCGACGCCGCCATCGACTCCCTCGCCGCAAACCGGGTGCTCAGCCATCCCGGCGCGTTCCGGGTGTACGCCAAGCTCCGCGGCCTCGCGGGGTCGCTGAAGAGCGGCGTCTACCTGCTGCGGCAGGGCGAGTCGTGGAGCGACGTCGTCGCCACGCTCGAGCGCGGGCGCGGGGTCGAGCAGCGCTTCACGGTGCGTGAGGGTCTGCGGCTCGCCGAGGTGGCGCAGCTCGCCCAGGCCCAGCTCCGCATCCCCCGGGATTCGTTCACCGCGGCGGCCGAGGACTCCGCGCTTCTGGCCGGGCTCGGGCTCCCCGAGGAAGCGCCGAGCGCCGAGGGATACCTGTTCCCGACGACGTACCTCCTGCCGCTGCGCATCGGCGCGCGGGAGCTGGTCCGCGTGATGACGCACCAGTTCGCCGAGCAGTGGAGCCCCGAGTGGCAGGTCCGCCTCGATTCCCTCCACCGCTCGCGGCACGAGCTCGTCACGCTCGCGTCGATCATCGAGGCGGAGGTGCGCTACGACCCCGACCGGCCGTTCATCTCCGCCGTGTACCACAACCGGCTCAAGCGAGGGATGCGCCTCGAGGCGGACCCGACGGTGAGCTACGCCTATGGCCGGCGCCTGAAGCGGGTGTGGGAGAAGAACCTGGCGGTGCGCTCGTCCTACAACACCTATCTGCACGCCGGGCTGCCGCCGGGTCCGATCGCGCAGCCCGGGCGCGCGAGCCTCGCGGCAGCTCTCTATCCGGCGGACGTGCCGTTCCTCTACTTCGTGGCGCAGAGCGACGGCAAGCACATCTTCTCCACCACGTACCCGGAGCACCTAGCCGCCATCAAGCGGGTCAAGGAAATGCGGCGCGCAGCGCGTGCGCTGCAGCGGCCGGCTCGCTAGCGCTCCACACGGCCGCGCTCACCGCCACGCCGGCTGCGCCGACGCGCGCCAGCGCGCCCGCGTTCGCCGCCGTGATTCCGCCGATCCCGATCACCGGCAGCCCCGCGGGGGCGAGCCGCGCCAGCACGGCGAACCCCGCTGGCTCAAGTGGTGTCCCGGCGTCCGGCTTGGTGGTCGTGGCGAAGCACGGGCCGACGCTCCAATAGTCGGCAGGCCAACCCTGGACCCGCGCCGCTTCAGCGGAGGAGCCCACGGAGAGGCCAAGCAGGAAACCGGGCGGCACGTGGGGCCTGAGCCGGTCGAGCGGTGGGTCGGCCTGGCCCAGGTGGGCGCCCGCAGCGCTCGCGGCGAGAGCGACGTCCACCCGGTCGTTCACGATCACCGGGACGCTCAGGACGCCGACCAAGGCCCGGGCGAGTGTCAGCACGTCGCGCGGCGCGGCGTCCTTGAGGCGCACCTGGACCATCGTCGCCCCGCCCGCCACCGCCCGGCGGCACGCCTCGATCGGGTCGCGCCCCTTGAGAAGCGTGGCATCCGTGATCACCATCAAGCGCAACAGACGGCTGAGTGCCATGAGCAAGACCCTGCGTGGACTGCGCGGCGCGACGACCGCCGCCGCGAATACCAGCGACGCGATCCTGGACGCGACTGCCGAGCTGCTGCGGGCGCTGCAGGACGCCAACGGCTTCAAGCCGGAAGATGTGGAGAGCGCGATCTTCACGTCGTCGCCCGACTTGACTGCCGAGTATCCCGCGCGCGCCGCGCGCGGCCTCGGCTGGCTCGACGTCCCCTTGCTCGGCGCCGCGGAGGTGGCCGTGCCCGACGGCCTGTCGCGCTGCATCCGCGTGCTGCTGCACTTCTACACGACCAAGCCCCAGCGCGAGCTGAAACATACGTACCTGCGCGGGGCGGCGAAGCTGCGCCTGGATCGAAGCCAATGACGGGCGGTCAGGATACCCTGACGCGCCAGGTCGTTGTGTCGGCCAAGGGCGCCGCACGCTGGCAGGCGGGCCATCCGTGGATTTACCGGACGGACGTTTACGACGAGCCGCGCGATATCGCGGGCATCGTGAGCGTCACCGACCGGCGCGGCCGCCATCTCGGCCAAGCGCTCTACTCGCCCAAGTCCGAGATCCGGCTGCGGCTGCTCACGCGCGGCCGCGAACCGATCGACGCGGGCTGGTGGGGCGAGCGGATCGCCGCCCGCGCCGCCCGACGGGCGGGCATCGCGGCCACGGCGTACCGGATCGTACACGCCGAGGGGGACGGCCTGCCGTCACTGGTCGTAGACCGCTACGGGCCATATGTCGTGGCGCAGCTCCTCTCGGCGGGGATCGAGCAGGCGCGGGACGACGTGGTCGCGGGGATCCGGACGGCGCTCACGCCCACAGGGCTGCTGCTCCGCAACGACGTCGCGATCCGGCGGCACGAGGGCCTCCCGCTCGAGGTCGTGCCAGCGTTCGGCACCGTTCCGGAAGCGGTTGAGGTCGAGGAAGACGGCATCCGCTACCTCGCCGCGCCGCGCGCCGGGCAGAAGACAGGAGCGTTCCTCGACCAGCGCGAGAACCGGGCGCTCGTCGCCAGGCACGCCGGCCCCGGCCGGGCACTCGACTTGTTCGCCTACCATGGGTCGTTCGCGCTGCACCTGGCGCGCCGGGCCGCTACGGTGACCGCGGTCGACTCCAGTGGGGAGGCGCTGGCGCGCGGAGCGGAGAACGCGGGGCTCAACGGCCTCACCAACATCACCTGGCGCGAGGCGAACGCGTTCGACCTGGTGCGCGAGCTGGAACGCCGGGACGAGACCTTCGACACCATTGTGCTCGACCCGCCCGCGTTCGCCAAGACCAAGCAGAGCATCCCCCGCGCGCTCGCCGGGTACAAGGAGGTCAATCTCCGCGCGATGCGTCTGCTGTCTCCCGGTGGCGTGCTCTTCACCTGCTCCTGCTCCTATCACGTCAACCGCTCGCTGTTCGCGGAGATGCTCGCCGACGCGGCGCGGGACTCCGGCCGGCGGCTCGAGCTGCTCGCGCTCACGGGCGCCGGACGCGATCACCCCGAGCTCGTCAACGTCCCCGAGACCGGGTATTTGAAGGGGGTGCTGCTGCGGGCCGTTGACTAAACCGGCCCGCCTTACAAGCTTGCATCCCATGCCGCTTTCCCGGCCCGAGGGGCGCCCCGAGACCGCCCTCGTCCGCCGAGTCTTCATCGGCCTCCTGGTCGCCAACCTGATGGTCGTGGCGGCCAAGTTTTTCGTGGGCCTGCGCTCCGGCTCGCTCGCCATCCTCGGCAGCGCCCTGGACTCGTCCGTGGACGCGCTGAACAACGTCCTCGCCCTGATCGTCGTCCGGGTGGCCGCGAAGGAGCCCGACGAGGACCACCCCTACGGCCACGGCAAGTTCGAGACGCTGGGCGCCCTCGGCATCGTCGGGTTCCTCTCGATCACCTGCTTCGAGCTGGTCCGCGGCGCGGTGAACGAGCTGCTGCAGGGCGCCCACCCGGTAGGCGTGACCGATTCACAGCTCGCCGTGCTCGTGCTGACGCTGGGCGGCAACGTCGTGATCGCCTGGTTCGAAAACCGCCGCGGCCGCGAGCTCCGGAGCGAGCTGCTGGTCGCCGACGCGGCGCATACGCGGGCGGACGCGCTCATCACGGTCGGCGTCCTGGTCGGCGTGCTGTTCGCCCGCCAGGGGTGGTGGTGGATCGATCCCGTCGTGGCCATCGCGGTGGCGCTCGTGATCGTGCTGGTGGCCTACCGGATCCTGGTGCGCACCGTCCCCGTTCTCGTGGACCAGCGAGCTCTGCCGACCGGCGAGATCAGGCAGACCGCGGAAACCGTGCCCGGGGTGAAGAGTGCCTACGGGATCCGCTCGCGCGGGCCCTCAGACCTGCGCTACGCGGAAGTCACGATCGCTGTGGACCCCAAAGCGGACGTCGCCGCAGCGCATGCGATCGCCGACCAGGTGGAGGAGCGCCTCAAGAACGACCTCCAGCTCCATGAGGTGACGGTGCACGTCGAGCCATGCTGAGCGCACTGCATGACGACCTCCGCTCGCGCATCGCGCGCCGGCCGCCCCGCTCGCTGAAGCAGGAGTACCAGGAGTTCCTGCTGCAGCGCATCGAGGAGTACAAGAACAGGGTGTCGCGCGCGGAGCTGCTCGAGATCGGGGACGAGGCGGTGCGCGAGCTGGAGGAAAACTCGGCCGGCCAGTACCTGCTCACCGAAGTGCTGCTGCTCGAGCACGTCGACCGGATCATCGCGCGGCGGCTCCGGCTGCCTGCGTTCCCCCGCTGGCGCTCGACGCACCGTGCGCTGCGCGCCGCGCAGCGCGAGCCGACGCACTGGGGAATCGAGCCCGACGGCCCGCTCGTGAGCTGCGCGGGGCGGCTCGAGCCCGGCGACCTCGCCCTGGTCATGGGCGCGGCGGCCCTGCCCGCGGCGCTGTTCCTCGCGGCGCACGACGCCGAGGTGTTCCTGCTCGATCAGGACCTCGGGGCGATCGAAGCCGCCGAGGGCCGCGCCGTCGCGGAGCAGCTCGCGGGCCGCTTCCAGGCACTCGTGATCCACTGGGGCAGCTGGCTGCCCGACGTGGCGCCGAGCCTCGTCGTCCTCGACCCGACGGCGCTCGCCCCGGCGCGCGCCCGCGACCGCAGCACCGTCATCGCGGACCTGAAAGCGCGCACACGGCCGGGGGGCGTCCATATCGTGCTGCCGAGCCCCACCGCGAACGAGGTGATCCCGCTCGGTCCGGAAGCGCTGCAGGCGCACTACGGCGGCTGGCACATCACCCGCCGGCGCCGCACCAAGGCCGGAGCCGGGTTCACTGCCACGAAGCCCGAGCGTCAGGCAGACACGGCCGTGAACGTGTCGGAGTAACCACTCCGCTCCATCCCACTCCACCAACCCGTTGTCGGATAGCACGTTGCCGGATGAGGCGTGTGGCAGACGTTTTGCCCAGCAACGCCGTATCCCGCAACCGGCAACGGCCTTTCCATGACCAGCCTGCCCCTAGTGCTCGACGACGAGCCGATCGGCATTATCCTGAGCGTCGGCCGACAGATGCTCCGCCCAGCGAAGATCTGGGCGTACTGCTGGTTCACCGACGAAGGCGGGGCGGACGACCACACGCACCGCCACCTCCCCGAGCACGTCGACTGAGGACGCATCCAGGGCCGGCACCAGCCGGCCCGTGCTGTTGCAGCCTCGCCGGCCCGTAGCACCAAAGCGTATCTAGCAAGCGCGCCAACCACTTAGGGTTGCCGCGCGCGCGTCGCGGGTTCATCTTCCCCACATGAGCAGCATCACCATCAACGGCCGCACCGTCTCCGCCCAGCCCGACCAGACGATTCTCGACGCCGCCCGGGCCGCCGGCATCCACGACATCCCAACGCTGTGCTGGTATCCCAAGCTGTCGATCGTGGGAAACTGCCGGATTTGCCTGGTGTCGGTGGAAGGCCAGGCGAAGCTCGTGCCTGCCTGCGCGACGCAGGTGGCGGATGGCATGGTGGTCCAGACGGAATCGCACGCCGCCGTCGAGAACCGGCGGGGCGTCCTGCGGCTGCTGCTCGAGCGCTACCCCGGCGACCATCTGATGAACGGCGGCCGCGCCCAGCCCCGCAACGAATTTGAGCAGTATGTCGTCCGCTACGGCGTCGTGCCGACGCCGCCGACGCTGCGCGACCTCCCGCTGCGCCACGGCGACGAGCGTCCGGGCGACTCCATGATCCGCCACGACATGAGCACCTGTATCCTGTGCACGCGCTGCGTGCGGGCGTGCGAGGACATTCAGGTCGTGGGGGTCCTGGACGTCGGCCACCGCGGCGAGCACACCGAGATTATCGTCGGCGCCGACGGCGACCCCGACAAGGCGGGCTGCACTTGGTGCGGCGAATGCGTGCGCGTCTGCCCCACCGGCGCGATCTTCGAGGTGATGCCCCGGGAGCGCTTCGCCCCTGAGCGGGTGCGCCACCCCGACAAAATCGTCCGCTCCGTGTGCCCGTACTGCGGCGTGGGCTGCCAGATCGACTTGCATGTGACCGACAACCAGATCCTCCGCGTCACGTCGCCCGACATCGAGCTCGACACCCCGAACCAGGGCTCGACCTGCGTGAAGGGGCGGTTTGGCTACGACTTCCCGCAGCACCGCGACCGCCTCAGCAAGCCGCTGATCCGCAAAGGGTGGGTGAAGGAGAGCGGCCGCTGGATGTGGCGCGGGCCGACCGGTCAGGAGCGCCGCGGCGGGCCGTGGCAGACGATCGAAGGCGAAGGCCAGAACGCGAAGCCGGCGGGCCCGCCGCGCTCGGTCGGCAAGTCGGTGCGCGAGCTGTCGCTGCTCGAGCGGCTCGACCTGGACATTCGCGACCGCGTAGCGACGCCGCCGTCCTGGTACGAGCCGTTCCGCGAGGCGAGCTGGGACGAGGCGCTGGACCTCATCGCGCAGGAGCTGCTCCGCATCAAGCGCGCGCGCGGCGGCGACGCGCTCGCGTGCTTCTCCTCGGCCAAGTGCTCGAACGAGGAGAACTATCTCCTCATGCGCATGGTCCGCGGCGCGCTCGGCACCAACAACATCGACCATTGCACGCGCTTGTGTCATTCGACCTCGGTCGCGGCGATGCAGCGGGCGCTCAACACCTCGGCGGCGTCGGGCTCGATGCGCGAGGTGGAGCACGCCGCGGACGTCATCTTCATCGCTGGGGCCAACACGACCGAATCGCACCCGGTCTTCGGCGCGGCGATCAAGCGCGCGCATGAGCGCGGCGCGGCGCTCGTCGTTGCCGACCCACGCAAGACCGAGCTCGCCGGACGGGCCGACATCCACCTGCAGATGCAACCGGGCACGGACGTGGCGCTGTTCAGCGCGATGCTCAACTACATCCTCGCCCGGGGGCTCGAAGACAAGCGGTTCATCGCGGAGCGCACCAAGCACTTCGACCACGTGCGGCAAGTCGTCGCCCCGATGACCCCCGCGGTCGCGGCGAAGCTCACCGGTGTCCCGGCGGAGCGGATCCAACGGGCAGCGGAGATTTATGCCGCAGGTCCGAAGACGAGCACCCTGTGGGCGATGGGGCTCACGCAGCACGCCAACGGCACCGACCTCGTCGCGTCGCTCCTCAACCTCATGCTCGCCTGCGGCATGATCGGCCGCTGGGGCGCGGCGATGATGCCGGTGCGCGGCCAGAACAACGTGCAGGGTGCGTCCGACGTCGGCGCCATCCCGTTCGTCTACACGGACTATCGGTCGGTCAAGGAGCCGAAGATCCGGGCGGAGTACGCAGGGACGTGGGGCGTACCCGAGGAGTCCCTTTCCCTGAGGGAGGGACTCATGGTGACCGAAATCGTGAAGGAGGAGAGCGGGGTGCGCGGGATGTACATCATGGGCGAGAACCCCATCATCTCCGATCCTGACATCGCCCACGCCGAGCACTGGTTCCGCGAGCTCGAGTTTCTCGCGGTGCACGACCTGTTCCTGACCGAAACCGCCCGCTATGCCGATGTGGTGCTGCCGGGCTCGAGCTTTGCCGAGAAAACCGGCACCTTCGTGAACACCGAGCGCCGCATCCAGCTCGCCCGCCAGGCGGCGAGCCTACCAGGCGAGGCGCAGCACGATCTGCATATCCTCGTCGAGCTGTCCAACCGGCTGGGCCTCAAGACCGCGTTCGAGACCGCCGCGGACGTCATGGCGGAGATCGTCCGGGTGACCCCGTCGTGGCGGGGCGTGACGTACCCGCGGCTCGAGGGCGCGGGGCTCCAATACCCCGTGCCGACCGCCGACCACCCGGGTACAGCGTTCCTGTTCGCCGACCGGTTCCCGACCGCCGACGGCAAGGCGAGCTTCGTCCCCGTCGAGTACGGGCCGCCGGTGGAACTGCCGGACGACGCGTACCCGTTCGTGATGAACACGGGCCGGCAGCTCTACCACTGGCACACCGGCACGATGACCCGGCGGGCGACGGGACTCGACCAGCGCGAGCCCACGCCGATCATGGAGATCAACCCGGCCGACGCGACCGCGCTCGGTCTCGAGGACGGCGACCTGGCACGGGTGACGTCGCGCCGCAACTCGCTCGTCATTTCATGCCGCATCTCCGACCGGGTGGCGTGCGGCCAGGTGTTCGTGCCGTTCCACTTCCGCGAAGCGGCGGCGAACCTGCTCACTAATCCGGTGCTCGATCCGTACGCGAAGATGGCCGAGCTGAAGTGCTGCGCGGTGCGGGTGGAGCCCGCCGCAGCCGCGGTACCCGCGGACTGAATCACATCCGGGCATAGATTCCCGCCCCATGGACCTCGGGCTCGCCGGCCGCGTCGCCTTAGTGTGCGGCAGCACCCAGGGGCTCGGCCGCGCCGTCGCGCAGACGTTGGCGCACGAAGGCGCGCGCGTCGCGGTGAACGGCCGCCACCAGGAGTCCGTCGAGCGCGTGGCCGCGCAGCTCCGCGCCGAGACGGGCCAGACTGTGTCCGCGTTCGTGGCGGACGTCGGCGTGCCGGCGCAGGCGGAGGGGCTGGTCGAGCGGGTGCATCGCGAGCTGGGCCGTCTGGACGTGCTGTTCTGCAATGCCAGCGGCCCGCCGGCGGCGCCGTTCAGCCAACACACCGGCGAGGCGTTCCACCGGGCCGTCGCGCTGAACCTGCTCTCCGCCGTGCACCTGGCCCGCGCCGCCCTGCCGATCATGCGGCAGCTCGAGTGGGGGCGGGTGATCTGCCTCGCCTCGGTCGCCGCCAAGCAGCCGCTTCCGGGGTTGATCCTGTCCACCACGGCGCGCGCCGGCGTGTTGGGTTTCGCGAAGGCGCTGGCTGACGAAGTGGCGCCCGATGGCATCACCGTGAACGTGGTGTGCCCGGGGTTCATTGCCACCGAGCGAATCACCGAGCTCACCGAGACGCGCGCCCAGCGGGAGCACCGTGCCCCGGAAGAGGTGATGCGAGACATGGTGGCGGCGATCCCGCTCGGGCGGATAGGACGCACCGACGAGCTCGCCGCCGCGGTCGCGTTCCTGGCCTCCGAACGAGCCAGTTATATTACCGGCGCTGTGCTGCAGGTAGATGGGGGCTTCACGCGATCCATATTCTGACCTTTCCCTTTTCCCCTTTCCCGCTTCCCGTGTGATGCAGGCGATCGTCAAGGAGAAACGCGCCCCCGGTCTGAAGGTGACGACCGTCGCGAAGCCATCCGCCGGTCCCGGCGAGGTGCTCATCGCGGTGCGGCACGCCGGCGTGTGCGGCACCGACCTGCACATCGCCGACTGGGACGGGTGGGCGCAGGGGCGCCTCAAGCCGCCCCTCGTGATCGGGCACGAGTTCGCCGGCGAGATCGTCGCCGTGGGCGACGGCGTCGCCGAGCTCAAGGTCGGGCAGCCGGTGACCGCCGAGGGCCACATCGTGTGCGGGCATTGTGTGCAGTGCCGCACCGGAAACGGGCACATCTGCCGCAACACGCGGATCATCGGCGTGGACCGGGACGGGGCGTTCGCCGAGTACATCGCGATGCCAGCCACCAACGTGCTGCCCCTGAACGGCATTCCGACCACCGTCGGGGCCGTGATGGACCCGATGGGCAATGCCTTCCACACGGTGCTGACGGCGGACGTTTCCGGCAGCACCGTGTTCATCGTGGGGTGTGGACCGATCGGCTGCTTCGCGGTCGGCATCGCCCGCGCCGCGGGGGCGGCTAAGGTCATCGCGTCCGACGTGAACCCGAAGCGCCTCGAGCTCGCCCGCGCGATGGGCGCGCACCTCCTCATCAACGCGGCGCGGGACGACGTCGTGCGCACGGTCGTGGAAGAGACGGGGGGCGAGGGGGCAGACGTGGTGTGCGAGATGTCGGGCGTCCCCTCCGCCCTGCACCAGGCGTTCGCGGCGGTCCGCATGGGCGGCCGGGTCCAGCTGCTCGGCATCCCCAAGGGCGAGGTGCCGGTCGACTTCGCGAGCGAGATCATCTTCAAGGGGATCACCGTGTACGGCGTCATCGGCCGGAAGATGTACGACACATGGCACCAGATGCGGCGTTATCTCACGGCCGGACTGCTCGACCCGCGTCCGGTCATCACCCATCAGTTTCCCCTCACCAAGGTCGACGAGGCAATCGCCGCGATCCGCGCGGGCGACGCCGGCAAGATCATCCTGGAGATCGCATGACGCTCGGAATCAGACTGGAGAGCGAGCTGGAGCAGTTCAAGCGCGACGGGGTGTACAAACGCCTCAATTACCTGGAGTCGCCCCAAGCCGCCAGGGTCAAGATGCAAGGGCGCGGCGAGGTCGTGATTCTCTCGTCCAACAACTACCTGGGCCTCTGTAACGAGGCCGAGGTCGTGGCCGGTGGAAAGCGCGCACTCGAGCAGTTCGGCGCCGGGACCGGCTCGGTTCGATTCATCTGCGGTACCTTTACGATCCATCGCGAGCTTGAGGCAGCGCTCGCTCAATTCGTAGGATGTGAGTCCTCACTCACTTACGGCAGCTGCTGGAATGCCAACGAGGGGCTCTGTCCGACGCTGCTGGGCGAGCAGGACATCGTGATCTCGGACCAGTTGAATCACGCCTCGATCATCGACTCGATCCGCCTGGCGAAAGCCATCGCCAAGTGCCAAACCGCCGTCTACAGGCATGCTGATATGGCCGACCTCGCAGCCAAGCTCAACGCGGCGCGAGACGCCCGGCTCAGGTTGATCTTCACGGACGGGGTGTTCTCGATGGAGGGCGACATCGCGAAGCTCCCGGACATCGTGGCGCTGGCAAGGCAGTACGACGCGGTCGTCGCCGTGGACGACTCACACGCGACCGGCGTGCTCGGCCAGACTGGCCGCGGCACCGCCGAGCATTACGGCATGCTCGGCCAAGTGGACATCATCACGTCCACCCTGGGGAAAGCGCTGGGCGGCGCCGCCGGCGGCTTCAGCGCCGGCCCGGCGGCGCTCGCCGATTACCTCACCCAGCGCTCCCGGCCGCAGCTGTTCAGCAACGCATTACCGCCCACCGTCGCCGGGAGCGCCCTCGCAGCGGTGCGCCACGTGGAGCGGCATCCGGAGCTCGTTCGGCGGTTGCACGAGAACGCAGGCTACTTCCGCGGCCAGCTGACAGCGCTGGGATTCAAGCCGCTCCCCGGCGAGACCCCAATCGTGCCGGTGATCCTGGGCGAGACGGCCCAGGCGATCCAGCTGAGCGACCTGCTCCTCCAGGAGGGGGTCTTCGTCACCGGGTTCGGCTACCCAGTCGTTCCCCAGGGACACGCCCGCGTCCGGTGCCAGCTATCGGCCGCTCACACGCGGGAAGACCTCGACTTCGCCCTCCAGGCGTTCAAGCGCGTAGGGACACGCCTCGGCCTAATTTAACGCCCGCTCTTCGGCTTTTGTTCGGGATTTACCACGCGCCTGACACGACGGGCCTGCTATCTGGGCCTCAAGTACTTTCAAGGGTTCGAGGCTTAAAGCGAAGGGGTATCGCGTTTTCCGACCGAAAACCCTATTTTGGGGGGCATTTTTCGGACCTGACTAGATACCGAGGAGTCGGCCCATGCGGGGAGTCACTGTCGTTGGGGTGTTGCTGGCGGCGCGGGCGGCGACGCTGAGCGCCCAGCACGCCCACCAGCTCGAGATCGGCGGGTTCGGCAGCTACACCCGCTACGACAAGCTCTTCCTGCTCGACAATCAGGTCGGCGGGGGAGGCCGGCTCGGGTTCTTCTTCAACGAGAGCCTCGGGCTGGAGGTGGATGCCAACATCGCCTATCCGTTCCCGAAGGCGGGCGGGCCGCATACCCAGATGCGCTTCGGCAGCGTGAGCCTCGTGCTCAACTCAGGGGGCCAGAAGAACATCCTGTACCTCCTGGGGGGCTACTCCCGGCTCGACATGGGCGTGAATCCACCCTACAACTTCGCTCTGCACGCGGTACACGCAGGATTGGGCGACCGGATCTTCTTCGGCAGCCGGCTGGCCCTCCGCCTGGAGGCGCGGGGCTACTACTCGCCCAAGAACACCGCGGGGTTCGGGGGCAAGCCGGTCGTGCACCTGCTCGGCTCCGCTGGCCTCTCCTACTTCATCGGTGGGGGTGGCGGCGGTCCGCGTGTTGTCGCCCCGCCGCCGATCCCGAAGGAGAAGCGCGATTCCATCATCGCGGCGGGCGGCAAGGTCCCTCCCCCTCCCCCCCCGCCGGCGCGTACGCGGGGCGGCCCCCGCTTCGAGGAGCGAAGCAGCGACTGGGCCCACAAGTGGTATTGGGGCGCCCAGGGCGGCCTGTTTGTCTTCAAGACCAACTACGACAGCTACGCCTTTGAACCGACGTTCGGCGGGCACTGGCTGATCACCGGTAAGCGGACGGCGCTGTACGTCTCGTACGAGCAGTCGTTCTTCCTCTCGGACCGGCACACGACCATTATCGAGCCCGACGGGACAATCGAGCCGGGAAACGTGGCGTTTCACGACATGCGCCGCATCATGGTGGGCGCCCTCGCCTTCCCGGCGCAGAAGCGCGTGGAGCCGTTCGGCGGCGGCGGGTTCGCGATCATGCAGCTCCTGAATCCGCAGGTCACCTGCTCCAGCTGCCAGACGCTGTCGCAGTTCTCCCAGCTCCAGGACGAAGCCGACGCGGCGGCCAGTAAGGCGTTTTTCTGGTGGATGGGCGGGATCGATATCAAGCAGGGGCGGCTCGCGCTATACGGCCATTACATCCTGACCTCATCGGCGCGGGGCTTCCTGCTGGACGGCACCACGCACACGTTCCAGGGCGGGATTCGCTACAGCATGGGGACCGCCAAGGAAGGGGTCACCGAAGGGCACTGAGCAGGCGCAGGAAGTTCTCTCCCAGGATCTTCGCGACGTCGCTGTCTGCGTAGCCGCGCGCCCGCAGGGCCGCGACCAGCAAGGGCAGCGAGGTCGCATCTTTCATGGGGGCAGGCAGGACGCTGATGCCGTCGAAGTCGCTGCCGAGCCCCACGTGGTCGATCCCCATCACCTGGACCGCGTGGTCGATGTGGTCCACGAGCCGCTCGAGTCCGGGCACACCGAGGCCCTCGGCCTTCTCCCCCACGAACTTGTCGATCTCGAACGCCGACTCGCCCGGGCGCCCCCGGTAGCGGGCGTGGATCGAGTCGGTCGCGGACCTCAAGCGACGCCGCAGCTCCTCGTACTGCTCCCGGAAGTGGTCGTCGAGAAACACCGGATAGAAGTTGATGCCCACGACACCGCCGTTCTTGGCAATGGCGCGCAGCTGCTCATCCGACAGGTTCCGCGGGTGACGTGCAATCGCCCGGCACGACGAATGCGATGCGATCACGGGCCGCGAGGTGGTTGCCAGCACGTCCCAGAAGGTCGAGTCAGAGACATGCGAGACGTCCACCAGCATTCCCAGCTGATTCATGCGCCGCACGACGCGCTTGCCCAGATCGGTCAGACCCCCGTGACGTCGCTCGTCCGTCGCTGAGCCGGCCCAGTCGTTGCCGTTATTCCAGGTGAGCGTCATGTAGCGCACGCCCCGGCGATACAGCGAGTCGAGCTTCTCGAGCGAGTTCTCGATGGCGTGGCCGCCCTCCACCCCCATCAGCACGGCGATGTGACCCCGAGCCACCGCTCCCCGCACCTCGTCGGCGTCGGTCGCGAGCTCGGCCGTGGGTTGCGTGTCCACCAGCGTCTGCACCGCGTCGATCAACGCCAGCGCCCGCCGGAACGCGGTGCCCGGCCCGTAACGCGCGTCCACCCAGATTGAGAAGAACGCGGCCGAGAGACCGCCTTCCTGCATCCGCGGGATGTCGACGTGGCCGTCCGGTAGCCGCGCCGAGATGTCGGCCTGCATGTCGAGCATCCGTTGAGGGGTGTCGATGTGGCCGTCGAGGATGATCGGTTGCTGGAGCACGAGGAGCAGTCCTAGCGGGAGACCCATGGCGAGCCCTTGATCAGGAACCGCAGCGGCCAGTCGGCGGCCCGTGAGATGCCGATGCGTGGTGTTACGATGATGTCGCGTCGCTGCCGTGAAGGACTCCGCACGATGCGGAGCACTCCTCGCTGCAGCGACACGCCGTCCAACCGGCCGGTGACGCCGAGCGCGGCGCAGAGCTTCGCGGGTCCGGAGCACAGCTCGCCGTCGGCGAGGCCGCCGCGCCGGCGCCGCATCGTCGCAAGCCCGGCCATGGGCTCGAGCGCGCGGATCAGAACGGCGGCCGGAAAGTCGGGCGCCTCGGTGACGGCGTTGAGGCACCAGTGCATACCATAGGTGAAGTAGACGTACGCGGTGCCGGGGGGCCCGAACAGGCTGGCGTTGCGCCGAGTGCGGCGGGCCCGGTAGCCGTGGCAGGCGGGGTCGTCGGGGCCGACGTACGCCTCGGTCTCGACGATGCGGCCCGCCACGCGCCGGCCGTTGACATCGCTCAGCAGGATGTGGCCCAAAAGCCTACGCGCGACCTCGGGTGTCGGTCGCGCGTAGAACGCCGGCGGGAGCGCCGCCCTCCTCACGCGCCGCCGGTGAGTCCGCGCTTCACCTTCGACCAGAAGGATTCGCCCCCGCCGTCTGACTCGTCGGGTGGCGGCTCCGGTGCGGGCGGGGGCGCCGGGCGCGGGGAGGGGGTGGGGGGCGCTGCATACGGCGTCGCCGCCCGCTCCGCCTCACTGCGCTCCTCTCCCGCCGACCGCCCTCTACCCTCCTCGCTCCCGCCGCGGTCCTGGCCTCCCCGGCCGCCCCGGCCGCCTCGGCGGCCACGACCGCCCCCCTCGCCCCGCTCGCGGTCGCCGCGACTCGTCGCGTCGTCGCCGCGCGGACCGCCGCCACCCCCGCCCCCGCCCCGACGACCACGCCCCCCGCGGCCACGACCACCCCGCTCCCGCCGATTCTCCTCAATGGGAGCCTTGGGCGGCGCCTCCGTGCCCGCGGGCTCGTTGGCGAGCGGGCGAGCCGGGATCAGCTCGATGCGCGGCTTGAAGTTCGGGTCCACCTCTACAACGCCGATCTTCGGGATCTCCGGCGGCGCGACCCGGGGCCCCCGGGAGCCACGCCGGAACCGGGCACTGCGCGACGGCACGCCCCCTCTTGACGGCGTGGCGGACGCCGGCCGCAGTGCGGGCGGGGCGGAGGACGCCGGCATGGGCGGATCGTTCGCCTCGTCCAGGTCCGCCGCGCCGACCGGCTCGGGGGCGGGTGGGGCGAGCGAGGCGGGCGGCGCAGGCGTCTCCTCGCGGAGCTTCACCGCATACACGCCGTCGTCCTCCTTCGAGAGGTCGATGATCTCGGCGTCATGCGCCTGGCGCAGCAGCTTGGGGAAGCGCTCCGCGTCGAGCGGCTCGGCGTCGGCGCCGTTGAGCTCGATCATAGTGTCACGCAACGCGTCCGCGCTCACGGGCTGGTCGCTCCCGCCGAGCCGGGACAGCGCCTGTTTAAGCAGGCCGAACGCGTCGCCGAGCGAGAACCCTGCGGCACGCCGGGTGCGGCCCTCGTCATGCCGGCGGCGCGGTCCGCGCGGTCGATCCTCGCGCTCGCGCGGCGCTGGGGCACCGGCGATGGCGGGCTGCGCTGCGGCGCCGGGCACGCCCGGCCCGAGCGCGATCTCGTACTGGCCGTTGTCGAGCTTGGTGAGGTTGATCAGGCCCTTGTGCGCCGCCTCGACCACAAACTTCGAGAAGCGCGAGAACCCGACGTCCTTCTCGTTGAAGGTCGGGTCGATCTCCTGCATCACCTGCTTGAGGCGGTCGGAGCGCATGACGTCGTTGTGTGCGGTCATCTGCTTCACAGCCTCGACCACGAGCTCCCACGGATCGTGGCGCTCGTGGGTGACGTCGGACTCTTTGGTGAGCCCGGCCAGCTCGTTGTAGGAGTAGTACTCGTCGCAGTTCTGAATCAAGAGATCGCTCGACGACTCGCGAATCCCCACGCCGATCACGTATTTCCCGTACTCTTTGAGCTTCAGCACCAGGGAGGAGAAGTCGGAGTCACCCGAGAGCAGGATGAAGCTGCCAATTTCGGGGCGCGTGAAGACGAGCTCCAGGGCGTCGATCGCGAGCCGGATGTCGGTCGCGTTCTTCTTGTTCGAGCCGTAGGCCGGCGCGAAGATCAGGTCGATCGACGACTCGGAGAGGGGGACGATGTACTGCGGGTAGCGTCGCCAATCGGCGTAGGCGCGCTGCACGGCCACCTTCCCGCGGATGATCTCCGACTGGAGGAGCCGCTTCAGCTCCGTCTGGAGATCCGAGCGGATCCCCATCGTCACGTTGTCGAAGTCGATCAGCAGCGCCGCGTTCGGCGCGTGGGCGGGTGGTTCCTTGTGCTGCCGTGCGAGATGGGCATGTGGCTGTTGCATCATGTGGTTGTGCTCAGTTCCAGGCCGACGACCTGCGCGAGTTCCCGTCGTTTCACCTTCCCGCTCCCGGTCAGCGGGAAGGCGTCGAAGAAGCGCACCAGGTCGGGCACTTTGTAGTCGGCGACGCTCTCACGGCAGAACTCCTTGAGCTCGTCGCCCGTCAGGATAGATCCCTCCGTGCCCACGACGCAGGCGCAGATCAGCTCTCCGAACGTCTCGTTCGGGATGCCGACGACGCAGGCGTCGATCACGGCAGGGTGCGTCCGGAGGAGGTCCTCCAGCTCGCGTGGATACACCTTATTGCCGCCGCGAATGATCAGCTCATTGCGGCGGCCCACGATCTTGACGTAGCCGTCCTCGTCCACGATGGCGAGGTCGCCCGTCAGAAAGTATCCCTCGGGGGTCAGGGATCGCGCGGTCTCGCCGGGCATCCGGTCGTAGCCCAGCATGACATTCGGCCCTTTCACCGCCAGCTCGCCGACCGCCTCGGGACCGTGCAGCGCGCCGGATTTCAGGTCCACGACGCGCACCTCTACTCCCGCGATCGGCCGACCCACCGTCTGCGTCCGCTGCTCGGGGAGATCCGCGAAGCGGGTGATCGTCACCGTGGGCCCGGTTTCCGTGAGCCCGTAAGCGATCTGGACGTCGCACCACTGCCGGATCCGGCCGGCCAGCTCCGGGGAGACCGGGCTCCCCGCAACCAGGCCCGAGCGGCAGGTGGTCGGCGGCTGCTGCTCGAACGAGGGATCGCGCATCAGCAGCTCGAACATCGTGGGCACGCCGTGGACCACGCTGACTCGCTCGCGGCGGATGAGGTCCAGCGCACCGGACGCATCGAAGCGCTCCTGGAGCACGAGCGTCGCGCCCGCCGTGATCGTGACGGCGACGACGTGCACGCCAAAGATGGTGAACAGCGGCACGCCACCGAGCACTCGGTCGGCGCCGGTGTGCTCGAGCGCTTGGCTCGTGGCGCGCGCCGTCATCACGATGCTACGATGCGACAGCACCACGCCCTTCGGCTTCCCCATCGTCCCCGACGTGTAGAGAATCGCGAGCGGCTGGGTGGCATCGGCCGCCGCCGGTGGGGTCCGCGCGTGCGGCTTCGAGACCAGATCCGCGTAGCGGTAAACCCGGTCGTCGAGCCAGCGCTCGACGGCGCCGACGGTGATCAGCGCCCGTAGCTCCGGTAGGTCGGGAAGTAGCTCGTGATACAGCTCCAGGTAGTCAGCCCCGTCGTACGCCTCGGCCACGACTCCGGCGCGCACGTCGGCGTGGCGCAATTGGTACTTGAGCTCGTGGATGCTGAGCGAGGGGTCGAGCGGCACCAGCACGGCACCGCGATACGCCGCGGCCAAGCAGGCAACCACCCACTCCGGCCAGTTCGGGAGGTCGACGGCCAACCGATCGCCCAGCCGGACACCCAGACTGCCGAACGCGTCGGCGAGCGCCAACGCTTCCCGCTGCACCTGTGCGTAGCTCATCCGGCGTGACCCGAACACCAGGAACTCCCGGTCAGGATGCGCCTCCGCGTGCTCGGCGAAGAGCGCCGCCAGATGATCTGTCGCCACGTCTACCACATCCCCCACAACGTTCAGAGTCTTTGAAAATAAACAACTTGCGGCGCCTTGGCTACGGTGCGCCCGTGCTCTAGCCTTGACGGCACGCGCTGTTTGTATCACTGTACTATAACAACAATACACACGACAGACCGTGTTCGAGCACCTCGATCCCCGCAGCCCCACACCGCTGTATGCCCAAATAGCGAATCGCTGCAGAGTCGCTATCGCGGCGGGCGAGTTGCACGCCGGCGCGGCCCTGCCCTCCGTGCGACACCTCGCGGCGCAGCTGCGCGTGAACCCCGCCACGGTGGTTCAGGCCTACCGCGACCTGGAGGCCGACGGGTTCGTCGAGATGCGGCAGGGCGCAGGGACATTCGTGCGCCAGGTCCCGCCGGAAGGCCGGGCGCGCGAGCGCGCCCGGCAGGCCACCACCCTCGTCCGCCAGCTGCTCGGCGACGCCGGACGGCTCGGCGTGTCCCTGGTTGAGCTGCAGGCGGCGATCGCGGAGGAGATCGGAGTGGGAACAGCATGACCAACGCCATCGAAATCCACCAGCTGCACTATCGCGCGGGCAGGGCGTTCGAGATCAAGCAGCTCGACCTGAACGTCCCGCTCGGGGCCATCTACGGTTTCCTTGGTCCCAACGGCTCCGGCAAGACTACCACGATGCGGCTGGTGCTGGGTCTGCTCCGGCCGCTCGCGGGGCGCATCACGGTGCTGGGCGACGCCATCCCCGCAAACGCGCCGCGCGTGCTCGCACGCGTGGGGTTCGTGCCCGAGCAGCCGCATCTCGATCCCACCCTCACCGTCCGCGAGACACTCGCGTTTCAGGCGGCGTTCTATCCGACATGGGATTGGCCGTGGGCCGAGCGGCTACTGCGCCAGTTCGAGCTCCAGGAGCGGCAACCGTTCGGCCGCCTATCCAAAGGTCAAAAGGGGAAGCTCATGATGCTCCTCGCCCTGGCGCAGCGGCCGGAGCTGCTGGTGCTGGACGAGCCGACCGACGGACTCGACCCGGTGGTGCGGCGGGACGTGCTGTCGGCATTGCTCGACTACGTCTCGCAGCGCCGGGCGACGGTGTTCATCTCCAGTCATCTCGTCCACGAGCTCGAGCGTTTCTGCGATTGGATCGGCGTCATGGACAACGGCCGCCTCATCACCGAGGTGCCGATGGAGCGCTTCAAGAACGGGCTCAAGCGGCTGCGCGTCACGGGCGCACCCCCGACGGCCGCCGCTGCGCCGTTCATCATCCTCGCCCGCGAGCACGCCAACGGCGGGGCAGAAACGTGGGTGGTGCGCGATTGGGAGCCGGAAATGGCGGCGTATTTCGCAACGATCGGCGCCGCCCTGAACGACGTGATCGACCTGGATCTTGAGGAAGGGTTTGTGGAGCTGCTGCGAACCTTCCGAGGCCCGCGCAGTTAGGAGGCGCCGATGTTCCGCGTAATGCTGTACAGTCAATGGAAGTGGAGCCGGCTGATCGTCGCGCTCGGTAGCATAGCTGCGTTCGCTCTGCCGATAGTCTCCGTACAGGGCGCGGCGCGCGCCGATTCGAACCCGTTGCGGGCGGGTGAGCTACTGCAGGCCGTGCAGGCTTGGGGGACGCTCTATCCCGTGCTCGCCGCCGCGCTCGGACTGCTCGTCGCGATCGCCACCTGGGCACCCGATCATCGCGGGCGCCACGTGCACGCACTGTCCCTGCCGCTGCCTCGCTGGCGCTATGTCTTGTTGCGGTTCGGCGCCGGGGGGACACTGCTCGCCGCACCCGTCATCGCGGTGGCGGCGGGAGCGCTGCTCGCCACCTGGAGCGCCACAATCCCAGCGGGGCTCCAGGGATACCCCGTAGCGCTGGCCATCCGCTTCGCGCTCGCCGTCCTCGTCGCCTACGCCGTGTTCTTCGCGGTCTCCGCGGGCACGGCACGCACCGCCGGGATCATGCTCGGGCTCATCGGAGGCGTCATTCTAGTGCAGATCATTGCCGGGGTCGCGAACCTCGATCTCGATCTGTTCGGCAAGCTGCAGATCGTGGTCCTCAACTGGCCCGGGCCGCTCGCGATCTTCAGCGGCCGCTGGATGTTGATCGATGTGTAGCTGGCGCTGGTGGCTCCCGCTCCTCGCCGCTTCGGTCCGGACGCTTGCAGGGCAGGAGGTTCCCCGACTGCAAGCTCGCGCGGATAGCCTCGCACGCGAGTGGCGCCGAGCGAACGCCTTGGCGGACATGGTAGACAGCCTCAACCACGCGCGGGCCGCCGGGGGCACGGACACGATCAGCGTGGGCGCGCTGCGGATCGTCACGAACCCGTCCCCTGCGCGCCTGCGGCAAGCCGCGGCACGCGCCTGGCCGGTCATCGACAGCCTGTACGGCACTGAGGCCCGGCAGCTCGAACAGCGCCCCTATCTCATCGCTCCGTACGACCCCGACACCACCAGCCCGAAACCGATGCTGCGCGGTGCGATCCAAGTCCCCTGGGACAAGGATGTGGCATCGCTCGTCATGATCCTGCTGACCAACGTGCCGATCGGCCGACCCGACGCGGCGCTGCAGAACTGGCTGGGAGGGCCGGTGCTTCCGATCGTTCATCCCGAGCCGGCCCGCGCGGCGGTCTATGTGCAGCTCGTGACCGCTCCCTCCCAGGCCGCCCGAAGCTGTTTCCTTGGCGTGATGAGCGACTGCCGCACCGCGCTCGCTCTTGTCGACTCGCCCGACCCGCTGCGGCAGTGGTACCCGAGCGCCGCCGAGCAACGCGCCTTGGTCTTCAAGTCATTCGCGGAATTCTTGACCTTTTCCGATCATGGCGCGCACAAGCCGGCGCTGCAGTCGTGCCGGGCAGGCAGTGATTCGGCCTGCCGCGAGCTCCTGCGATCGCTGCCCCCCGGCGCCCTCCCACGCCCGCTGACCTACGACGCCCGCGCGGCACTGGTGCACCTCGCGTTGCGGCTCGGGGGCCGCGAGGCATATCACCGCCTGGTCGCGACACCCGGTAAACCGATCGCCGATCGCCTCGCCGGGGCCGCCGGGGTGAGCGTCGATAGCCTCGTCTCGCAGTGGCGATCGGAGATCCTCGCGGCCAGACCGGCGCCCGTCACCGTTCCGCCTTGGGGACCGTGGGCCGCACTCGGATGGACGGCCGTCTTCGCCGTTTGCGCCTTACGGAGCTCGCGATGGCGCGTGAGCTGAGGTGGTGGCTGGCGGCGGTGCTGCTCGCATGCGGCGCCGTTGCAGTGGCGTACCTGCCGCCCCGCGGTGCGGAGCAGCAGCCCGGGTTGGGCGACGCGCCGATCCGCCAGACTCCAGCCCGCCTGCGCGCGCAAGGGCTCGCCGCCCAGTGGCGGGCCGCGAACCTGGCGCTGCGGCTCCCGGAGTATCGCCAGCGACTCCAGCCGGAATTGCTGCGACGGCGCGAGCGAGACGAGCCCGGTCCCGCGCTGCTAATCGAGTCATCCGAGTCGCTCGTACCGCTCGTCCGCGAACGGGTGAGACCCGTTCTGGATGAGGTCTCGCGCCAGTTGGGGCTCGGCGTGACGAAAGTGTCGGTGGGTCTGGTCGTCGACCCGCGGCGCCACGTTTCCGCCAAGGCCGCCGCAACGCCGAGCCAGGACTTCGCGTCTCCGGCCTACCTGTTTCCCGATTCGAGCGATCGGACGACGTGCGTGGCTCTGATCCCTGCCTGGCAGTGGACACGCACGCCCGCGGGCATGGCGCCGGCGACCATGGAATACTGGCTCCGGACCGGCCTCGGGCCGTGCGCTTTCTATGCGGTCTACGGCGCGCCCGGCAGGGGAGTACGGGAGTGGTTGGCCCGGCGGGGCTACGACCTGGCCCGCGTCCCCCTCTGGGATCGAGACCGAGCTGAACGACCTCAGGATTCCTTCCTGATGTACCAGGACGGGACCCGCTGGTGGTGGAGGGGCGTTTACCAGTTTCCGGTCACCGCCATCGGCTGCTTGGCCGGGCGAACAACGAGTTGCCGCGCCGCCGTGCTCGCCGGCGCCGACGAATGGACCGGAGACTCCCTGCCCCGATTCCTCGACAGCGATCCGCGAGCGTGGTGGCGGGGCCAACGCCTCCTCTTCAGCGACCGTTATCTGGCAGACGTGGTGCGGGAGGTGGGTCACGATCGGTTCCTGCGGTTCTGGAGTTCCACCGAGCCGGTCGACACCGCCCTCGCGACCGCGCTCAAGACGCCGGTCGGCGAGTGGACCGAGCGCTGGCAGCGCCGCCTCGTGCCTCGGCTCCCGCTCGGGCCGGCGGCGCCGCTCAGTGCGACCCTGCTCGGCTTGCTGCTGGGCGGGGGGGCCGTGATGGTGATCGCGCTCGGCGCGACACGCCGTCAAGTCGGATGAACGCTCGTTTGGCCGCCCTTGCGTTCGCGCCCGCGTTGCTCGTGGCGATGCCGGCCCGCGCGCAGGGGGACCGGTGGGAGCGTCAGGTGCGCGGGCAGCTCGAGCGGGCCATCGGATCGCTCGGTGCGAAGCGAGCCGTGCGGTCCCTCACGGCACGTGTCGGCACGCTCGACAGCGACGAGTCGGAGTCGTTCACGCTGCCGCTCCAGGCGGGGGTCTCCTACGTCGTCGTGGGCACCTGCGACGAAGATTGTGAGCGGCTGGGTCTCGTACTGTCCGACCTCTCGAGCCACGACCTGGCGGCCGATCGCGCGAGCGAAAACGCACCCGTGGTGCGGCTGGTGCCCCGCCAAACGGCGTCGTACCGCGTGAAGGTCGTGATGGAGAGGTGCCGCATGAATCCCTGTCGCTTCGGCATCGCCCTGATCACTCTCCCAGCACCTTGATGATCACGCGCTTCTTGCGCTGGCCGTCCCACTCGCCGTAGAACACCCGCTGCCAGGGGCCCAAATCGAGCTTCGCACCGGTGATCGGTACGATCACTTCGTGACCGATCGTCAGGCTCCGGAGGTGGGCGGCGGCGTTGTCCTCGCCGGTCTCATTGTGCCGGTAGCGTGCCGGGTCCCACGGGGCGACCGTCTCCTCCAGCCACTTCAGGAGGTCCGCCCACAGCCCCGACTCGTGGTCGTTCACGAACACGGAGGCCGTGATGTGCATCGCGCTCACGAGAACGAACCCCTCCTGCACGCCGCTCGTGCGGACCTGCTCGGCCACCTCGTCGGTGACGTCGATGATCTCCTGGCGGGATTTCGTGTTGAACCAGAGATAATGCGTGTGAGACGTCATTCAGCCTCCCCCGGAATGCGGAATTCGGAATGCGGAATGCGGAATTGATGTCCTAACGTCGAAGCGCGATCTCGGCCACGACCCCGGCACTGAAATTCCGCATTCCGCATTCGGCATTCCGCATTTGCTCTAGCGTGTCGATTTGTCACAGCCGCGCCAATCGCCTAGATTGCCCCGTCAAATATGGCGCTCCCGTTCCGCCAGCGGATCTTCGTCATCCTCGGGGCGCTCACCGCGGTGCCGACGGCGCTCGCCGTAGTGGGGTGGGCGCTGGCGGTGCGCACGGTGGGCCCGTCGGCCGGAGCGCGGGTGGCGCTGGAGGAAGACGCCGCCTCGGCACGCCAGATGATCGAGCAGATCGACACGACCCGCCTCACGTCCCGCCAGCGCGTCGTGCTGCGGCAGCATCTCGAGCAGCTTTCCAACTCGGTGAGTCTCGCGCGCCGCGCCGAAACATACTTGCGGTATTACGCCGGCAGCTTCGCCGCGGTGGTGATCGTGTTCGGCTCGCTCGCGCTGATCTCGGCGATCCGCCTGGCGGGGCATCTCTCGCGCCAGCTGTCGCGGCCGATCGACGAGCTGGTCGGCTGGACCCGACTGATCCGCCGGCGCATGCCGCTCCCCGCGGGACCGCCCAGCCACGGCGCGCCCGAGTTCGAGGCGCTGCGCCAGGCGTTGCGCGAGCTCGTGACCGCGCTCGATCAGGCGCGCGAGAAGGAGCTCGAGGCCGAGCGGCTGCGCGCCTTCCGGGAGGTGGCCCGTCGCGTGGCGCACGAGATCAAGAATCCGCTGACCGCGATGCGCATCGGGGTGGATCAACTGCGGCGGACCGGCGGTCAGACGGACAGCCGGACCGCGACGGCCGTGGAAGTGCTGGCGTCAGAGACCGAGCGGCTCGAGCGGCTCGCCAAGGAGTTCGCCGAGTTCGGCCGGCTGCCGGAGGGCCCGAAGAGCGAAGTCGATCTGGTCGATCTGCTGGTGGACCTGGCGAAGAGCGCCGTGCCACCCGCGGTCGAGGTAACGGTCCGCGCCAACGGCGGACCGTGCACCTTGCTGGGCCAATACGACCCGTTGCGGCGCGCGTTCGCGAACCTGCTCCGCAACGCCGCTGAGGCGATGGGGGGCCACGGCCCGATCGAGGTCGGCGTGGCGAAGGACGGCCAGGGCGTGCTCGTGACCATCGCCGACCACGGGCCGGGCATTCCGGAAGAGCAGCGGCAGCGCGTGTTCGAGCCGTACTTCACGACCAAGCAGGACGGGACCGGCCTGGGCCTCGCGCTGGTGCGGCAGACGATCGAGGCCCACAACGGCACGATCCGGGTGTCGGAGACGGCGGGCGGCGGCGCCACGTTCTGCATCGTGCTCTCGACCTCGTGAGCCCGCGCATCCTGTTGGTCGACGACGAGACCAACATCCGCAAGATGGTGGGGGCGTTGCTGCAATCGGAGGGCTTCGAGACCGCCGAGGCGGCGAACGGGACCGCTGCCATCGCGGCGGTCGAGCGCGAAGCACCGGACGCGGTGCTGCTCGATCTCATGATGCCGGGCGGGCCCGACGGGCTCCAGACGCTCGAGCAGCTCAGGCACACCGCGCCCGACCTCCCCGTGGTGATGATGAGCGGCAAGGCGACCCTCACCGACGCGGTGCGCGCCACCAAACTCGGCGCCTTCCAGTTCCTCGAGAAGCCGCTCACCCCCGAAGGCCTGCTCACGACGCTGCGCGCGGCGCTCGAGCTGTCCCGCACGCTCGCCGAGAACCGGCGGCTGCATGAGGCGCTGGGCCACGCGGACCCGCTCGTGGGGGTGAGCCCGGCCATGGAGGAGGTACGCGCCCTGATCGCGCGCGTCGCGCCGACGGAGGCGCGCGTGCTGATCACCGGCGAGTCGGGAACCGGCAAGGAGCTCGTCGCCTCCGCGATCCATCGCCAGAGCGGCCGCGCAGCGAAGCGGTTCGTGTGCGTGAACAGCGCCGCGATCCCGAAGGATCTCGTCGAGTCGGAGATGTTCGGCCACGAGCGGGGCGCGTTCACCGGCGCCACCGAGCGGCGGGTGGGCCGCTTCGAGCTCGCGGACAGCGGCACGCTGTTTCTCGACGAGGTCGGCGACCTGAGCCTGGAGGCGCAGGCCAAGCTGCTGCGGGTACTCGAAACCGGCGTGATCGAGCGGCTCGGCGGCGAGCGGCCGCTCACAGTGGACGTCCGGGTCATCGCCGCTACGAACAAAGACCTGACCAAGGCCGCGCAACAGGGCCAGTTCCGCGAGGACCTGTTGTTCCGGCTCAACGTGCTGCCCGTGCACATCCCGCCGCTGCGGGAGCGGCCGGAGGACGTTCCGCCGCTGGTGCAACACTTCGCCGCCCGCCAATCCGCCCGCCTCGGCCGGGTCGTGCGACTCGACGCTGGGGCCGTCCAGTTGCTCGCCGCGTACCGCTGGCCCGGCAACGTGCGCGAGCTCGCCAACCTGGTGGAGCGCCTCGCGATCCTGGCGACGGGGGCGACCATCGCCGCGGACGACGTGGCGCGCGTCGTCCCGCAGGATGGCACGCCGCCGCCCCCGGCGGGGGACTGGGCGGACGTGGCGCTCGCCGAGGCGCTCGACAGCTTCGAGCGCACGCTGATCGCGCGCGCCCTCTCCGCCGCGCGCGGCAACGTGGCGGAGGCTGCCCGCCGGCTGGCGACCGATCGCGCCAACCTGTACCGGCGGATGCGCCGGCTCGGCCTCGAGCCGCCCCGCAACGTGGCGGGATGACACGTTTCCCACCCTCGCAGCCCTCCCGCCAGGCACGACGGTGCGGGGCCGGGGGCGGCACGGGCCATGCACGTGCTGCTCGCGCCCCCAACCGAGGCCCCGCATGCGCGTGAGCGTCCCGTTCCTCTTCTGCCTTCTCGCCCCGTGGGTCGCCACCGCCCAGGACACCGCGATCGTGATCAACCCCGAGAGCGTGAGCGTCGCGCCCCAGCCCGGGGACCTGCCCCGCCTCGTCGCGGACGAAGCGATCCGCTTCTACAACGCCACGACCACCACGCGGCTGGTGGGACGCTCGCGGCTGCCGCGGGGCAACGAGTGGCGCGGCGACGTGGCGGTGCGCAACGGCGCCGTCGCGGTGGGCGGCCGCATCCAAGGCAGCCTGCTCGTGATCAACGGGGACGCCAGCATCGACTCGGGCGCCACGATTTCGGGAGACTTGATCGTGATCGGCGGCACCGTGACCCGGGCGCCCGGCGCGGCCGTCGCGGGCGAAGTCCGCGTGTACGCCGCGCCCCTCGGCTACCGCACGCAGGGCGATGAGATCGCGCTCGCGCGAGTGAGCCCGCGCCGCTGGCTCCGCAGCGTGGGCGTCGAAAAGTCGTGGGGCACCGCCGATTCACGCTCCTCGCTCACTCTCGCCACGGCGGGAACGTTCAACCGGGTCGAAGGACTGCCGGTGGTGTTCGGCCCGATGTTCGACTGGAAGCTCCAACGGAACCTGCGGTTCCGGCTCGACGGGCTGGGGGTGTTCCGCACGGCGGGGGACCTGACGGACCGGCGCAGCGACCTGGGCTACATGCTGCGCACGGAGCTGCGCTCGGGTGAAGTCCCCGCCTACGGCGCCGAGTTTCGCGCGTACGATGTGGTCCTGCCGGTCGAAGACTGGGGGTTGCACAGCGCCGAGATCGGCTGGGCTGCCTTCCTGTTCCAACGCGACTACCGCGACTACTACCTGAGCAAGGGGATCGCGGGCCGCCTCTTCGTCCAGCCCGCGCGGCTGCTCCACCTCACCATCGAACTGCGGCGTGACTGGCAGACGAGCGTGGCGGCGCGCGATCCGTGGACCTTGTTCCGCAACGACCAGCCGTGGCGCCCGAACCCGCCGATCGACGAGGGGCATTACACGACCGTCAGCGGCGCCATCACATTGGACACGCGCAACGACCGCGCCGACCCAACGGCAGGATGGTTCGTGACGGCCCTGCTCGACAACTCGCGCAGCGACGACGTGAGCCCGCAGACCAGCGTGCCCACGGCCGTGCGCGGCCCGATACCGACGGACGGCTCCTATCAGTTCACGCGCGCGTTCTTCGACCTGCGCCGCTACACCCGCGTCAGCCCTTCAGGGCGCGTGAACCTCCGCCTGCTCGTCGGCGGCTGGTTGGGCGGCGACCCTCTGCCACTGCAGCGACGCCTCTCGACCGGTGGCGCCGACCCGCTCGCGGCCTACGGCTTCCGCCGCAGCGCGTGCAACCGCGACATCACCGGCGCGGCGTTCGCGAGCACGCTGGTCGCGGCCTGCGACCGTGTGATCCTCGTGCAGGCCGAGTATCGGGGTCACATTTCGCTCCACTGGGCGTATAACTCGTCGCGGCCGGAGGACGAGGAGTCGAAATCGCTGCTCACGCTGCGTGGGCCCGATCTCGTGGTGCTGGGCGATGCCGGCCAGGCATGGCTGGTCGGCAACGGGCCGGGCCGGGTGCCGAGCGACCGGCTGCCGACCCTGGGTAGCTGGCTTGGTGATCTCGGACTCGGCGTCGACTGGGGTGGGTTCGGCCTCTACGTGGCGAAGGCGGTGACCGCGGGCGAGCCCCTGCGATTCACGCTGCGACTCGATCATCGCTTCTGAGGTGAGGGCGGGGTTCCGTCTCCTCGCCCTGCTCGCGTGCGCGGCCGCCGTCCCCCCTCTCCCGGCCGGCGCGCAACAGCCCGCATTGACGGTGATCCTCCAGAGCGGGGAGCCCCGGGTCCAGGCCACCGCCCTGCTCGCCGACGGCCAGTTCGTCGGGCTGATGCGTTCCGGCTTCCCGCTGCGCCTGCACTACCGGCTGGAGCTGTGGCGCGCCCGCGCCGGCTGGTTCGATCAGTTCGTGAGCGACTGGTCGTGGGACGCCGTGGCGCGCCACGACCCGCTCGCGGACGACTTCCTTCTGATCCGGACGGGTGGAGCCGTAACACGTTATGCGACCGCCGACAGCCTCGCGCGGGCGCTCGAGATCCCCTACCGCGTCCGACTCGCGCCGAAAGCAGCGGGCAAGTTCTACTTCCTGTGCCGCCTCGACGTCACGACGCTCAATGACACGGACCTGGAAGAGCTGACGCGCTGGCTCAAAGGCGACGTGAGCCCCGCGGTCTCGGGCGCAGGCAACGTGGGCGGCGCGCTGGTGCGCGGCGCCCAGCGGATTCTCGTGCGGATCGCGGGCCTGCCGCGCCTCACACTCGAGGCACGGTCAGAGACGATTACCCGCGGGCCGTAGGGGCACGGCATGCCGTGCCCCTACAGCGCTTCCAGGGTCGCGAGCACCTCGCCGCCGTAAAACAGCCGGATGTACTTGGACTGGATCGACGTCAGCCGGCGCACTGCCCAGGCGAGATGCACGAAGTGGGGCTCGAACGGCGGCCGCAGCGGATGCATCCCGGCCTCCTCGGGCAGCAGGTTACCCTTCCGGGTGTTGCACGTGCTGCACGCCGTCAACACGTTGGTCCACGCGTTCGTCCCCCCCCGCGACAGCGGTACCAGGTGATCCCGCGTCAAGCACTCCCGGTGCCGCAGCTCCTGCTGGCTGCGCCCGCAGAGTTGGCAGCGGTAGTGGTCGCGGGCGAAGAGGAAGGTGTTGGTGACCTGGCGGCGGAAGCGACGGGGGACATGGACGAACTTCACGAGACGGATAACCGCTGGCCGCGGTATCTGAAGCCGCTCGCTGCGCACCACGGAGCCGTCTGCCTCAACGATCTCCGCCTTGCGGTCGATCACCAAGCGCAGCGCCCGCCGCACGGGTACCATGGTCAGGGGCTCAAACGAGGCGTTCAGCGCGAGGCAGCGCACAGCATCTCTCCGGGCGAAAAAGCGGCCGTCTCGCCCGTACACCGAGCGGGACGGCTCCGTATGCTACACAACCGCCTAACGCACGGCAAGAGCTAGCTTTAAGCCCCCCCGCCGGGAGCGAATAGCTTGCGTAGCTCCTCTAGCTGATCTTCCACGGACTTACGCGACGCCCCGCCGGGCGTGGCGCGCCCTTCCACGCTGTCCTCCCAGGTGCCCAGCTGCGCCAGCGCCGCGCCGAGGGCGGGGTGGATGCTTGCCGCTACGGCCTGCGGCACTTGGTCGAGCGGCACCCCCGAACGCTCGGCCTCCCGGACCAGCGTCCCCACGAGGCGGTGGCTCTCGCGGAACGGCACACCGGCCTCGACCAGGAGGTCGGCCATGTCGGTGGCGCGGAGCGACGCGTCGAGCGCGGCCTGCATACGCTGCCGGTCGACGCTCAGCGAGGCGACGGCGCCCGTCACGGCCGGAAGCACCACCGCGAGGGTGTCGCAGGCGTCGAACAGCAACGCCTTGTCCTCTTGCAAGTCCTTCGAGTAACCGGCCGGAATCCCCTTGAGGGTCGCGAGCAGCGCCACGAGATCGCCGAGCAGCCGGGCCGACTTGGCCCGCGCGAGCTCGAAGACGTCGGGATTGCGCTTCTGCGGCATCAGGCTCGAGCCGGTGCTGAAGTCGTCGGCGAGCCGCACGAAACCGTACTCCGAGCTCGCGTACTGGACCAGCTCCGCGCCTAGCCGCGAGAGGTGGGTGCCCACCAGGGCGATGTGGAACAGCACCTCGGCGACGAAGTCGCGGTCGCCGGTGGCGTCGAGCGCGTTGGCGGAGAGCGAGCGGAACCCGAGTGCTTCCTTGAGGAGCACGCGGTCGACGGGAAAGCCCGAGCCCGCGAGCGCGCCGGAGCCGAGCGGCAGCTCCGCCACGCGGCGCCGCGCGTCGGCGAGCCGCTGGCGATCCCGCACGAGCGGCCACGCATGGGCGAGCAGGACGTAGGCCCAGCGCACGGGCTGCGCCCGCTGGCCATGGGTGTAGCCGGGGAGGATCTGGTCGACCCCTTCCCGGGCGCGCGCGACGAGCGTACGGCCGAGCGTCGCCAAGTCGGCGTCGAGCTGGTCGATCGCGTCGAGCGTCCAGAGACGCAGGTCGGTCGCGACCTGATCGTTGCGGGAGCGGCCGGTGTGCAGCTTCCCGGCCGCGGCGCCGACTTCCTCGTACAGCAGCCGCTCCACCAGGGTATGCACATCTTCGTCGGGCGCGCCCAGGGCTGCGCCGTCCGCCAGCCGCTCGGCCACACGGTCCAAGCCGTCCAGGAGCTGGGACTCTTCGGCCGGTGTCAGCACGCCGACCCGCCGCAGCGCGTGCACCCACGCCTTGCTGGCGGTCACGTCCTGCGGCCACAACCGGTGGTCCACCGGCAGACTGCGGTTCAAGGCGTCGAGCGCCTCGCTCGGCCCCAGGCTGAAGCGGCCGCCCCACATCTGGTGCGGGGCGGGGGCATGTGTCTCGGTGGGGGGACGGGTCATCAGTCGGCCGCCGCGCCGACGTCTTGCTCCCGACGAACCGCGTCGAGGCCGGCCCCGATCTTGATCGCGAGGCCGTAGAGATGAATGAAGCCCTCGGCGTCCTTCTGGTCGTAGACGTTGTCCTTGCCGAACGTGGCGTAGGACGGCTGGTACAGCGCGTACGGGCTGTCCCGGCCGGCTACGATGACGCTTCCCTTGTACAGCTTGAGCCGCACGGTCCCGGTGACGCGCTTCTGGGTGCTGGTCACGAGTGCGTCGAGCGCCTCGCGCTCGGGCGTCCACCAGCGCCCGTCGTACACCAGGTCGGCGTAGCGGAGGGCGACCTCGTCCTTGAGACGCAAGGTGCGCCGGTCGAGCACCAGCTGCTCGAGCTCGCGGTGCGCGGCGTAGAGCAGCGTGCCGCCGGGCGTTTCGTAGACGCCGCGGGACTTCATCCCCACGAGACGATCTTCAACCACATCGACGCGTCCGACGCCGTGCTCGCCCGCGACGTCGTTCAGGGTCTCGAGCAGCTCGACAGGCCCGAGCGGCACGTGATCCACCGAGACCGGGGTCCCTTCCTCGAAGCCGATGTGCACGACGACGGGCTCCGCCGGGGCGTCGAGCGGGTTCTTGGTCATCACGAAGATGTCTTCAGGAGCTTCTTGGGAGGGGTCTTCGAGGATGCCGCCTTCGTGGGAGCAATGCCACAGGTTCCGATCGGTGGAGTACGGCTTGTCCAGAGTCGCCTGGACCGGGATACCCTTCGCCTTCACGTAGGCGATCAAGTCCTCGCGGCCCTGGAACGTCCACTCCCGCCAGGGCGCGATGACCTGCAGCTCGGGCGCGAGGGCGGCGTAGGTTAACTCGAAGCGGACCTGATCGTTCCCCTTCCCGGTACAGCCGTGGGCGACGGCCTCGGCGCCGATGCGCTGGGCGAGGGCGACCTGGTGGGCTGCCGTCGCCGGGCGCGCCATCGAGGTGCCGAGGAGGTAGGTGCGCGCGTACACCGCGCCGGCACGGAGCGTGCGGAACACGAAGTCCCGCACGAACTCCTCGCGGAGGTCTTCGATTACGCAGTCCGTCGCGCCGGAGCGCTTCGCTTTCTCGACCAGTCCGGTGAGCTCCCCCGCCCCCTGCCCCACGTCGGCGGCAAAGCACACGACCCGGGCGCCGTACTGCTCGCGCAGCCAGGGCACGATCGCCGACGTATCCAGTCCGCCCGAATATGCCAGAACCACCAGCGGCCCCATGTCGCGCTCCTCGTGGGTTTATGCAAACGGATGCATAAACATACATGCGCGAGGAGCGCTGTCAACGCCCCCTCGAGTCTAGCGCCGGCGCGGGCACGCACCGATCTTTTCGGTCCCGATGAACCGGCGAGACCTGCTCCACGTCCTCGGCGCCGCGGCCGCGACCGGCGCGCTGGCCGGGCTTCCGGCGCAGCGGCTGCTCGCCGCCGGACGGCGGCTCCACCGCCGCGCGCGGCGCGGCGGCCTGCAGGTGCTCGATCCGCACCAGCGCGAGACGGTGGCCACGATCGCCGAGCTGATCATCCCGGCAACCGATACCCCAGGCGCCCGCGCCGCGCGGGTCCACGAGTTCATCGACACGCTGCTCGCGGACTGGTCGCCGGACGACGAGCGGGCGCGGTTTCTCGCGGGCCTCGCGGATGTGGACGCGCGCGCCCGGGCGGCGTTCGGGGCGGACTTCCTCGGTGCCACCGAGGCGCAACGCGTCACGCTCGTCACGCAGCTCGATGCCGAGGCGCAGGCCGCCCGCCCGGCGACGCCCGATTCCCGGCAGCCGCCTTTCTTCCAGCAAATGAAGTTCCTCACGGTGTTTGGTTACTGCACGTCGGAGGTCGGAGCCAAGGCCGAGCTGCATTACGAGACGATTCCGGGTGCCTACGACGGCTGCCGGCCATTCGGCGGCTGGCGCGCCAACCCGGGAGACTTCTGATGCCCGCGCCCAGCTTCGACGCGATCGTCGTCGGCTCCGGCATCTCGGGCGGCTGGGCGGCCAAGGAGCTATGCGAGCGCGGACTCACCACCCTCGTCCTCGAGGCGGGGCGGCCGATCGATCCCGCCCGCGACTACGTGGAGCACGTGCCGCCCTGGGAGATGAAGTTCCGCGGCATGGGCGACCGCAAGGCGCTCGAGCGCGACCAGTTCATCCAGCGCCATTGCTACGCGTGCAACGAGTACAGCGGCAAGTTCTTCGTCAACGACCGCGAGAACCCGTACACGTTCGATCCCGCGAAGCCGTTTCACTGGATCCGGGGCCGCCAGGTCGGCGGCCGCTCCATCATGTGGGGCCGCCAGGTGTACCGCTGGAGCGACCTCGACTTCGGCGCCAACGGGCGCGACGGGTTCGGCGTGGACTGGCCGATCCGCTACGCCGACATCGCCCCGTGGTACGACCATGTGGAGCGGTTCGTCGGGGTGAGCGGCGAGCGTTTGGGGTTGTCCCAGCTTCCCGACGGGCAGTTCCTGCCGCCGATGGCGTTGAATTGCGCCGAGCAGGTGGTGAAGGAAGGGATGGCGAAGCGCTTCGGCGGTGAGCGCGTCCTCACGATCGGCCGCGTCGCCATCCTCACGGTGCCACACGGTGGGCGCGCGGCGTGCCACTACTGCGGCCCTTGCGAGCGCGGCTGCATCACGCACTCCTATTTCAACAGCATCGGGACGACGCTCCCCGCGGCGCGCGTCACCGGTCGTCTCACGCTGCGACCCTACAGCGTCGTCCACAGCGTGATCTACGACGCAGAGCGCGATCGCGCGGCGGGAGTACGCGTGATCGACGCGCAGACGCGGGAACCGCTCGAGTTCCGGGCGCGCGTGATCTTTCTGTGCGCCTCGACGCTCGAGTCCACGCGCATCCTGCTCAACTCGAAGACCCCGCGCTTCGCCACCGGGCTCGCCAACTCGAGCGGGGAGCTCGGCCGGAACCTCATGGACCACGCGATGGGCGGTGGCGCCAACGGCACGATCCCGGGATTCGAGGACCGCGCCCCCCACGGGCACCGCCCGAACGGCATCTACGTGCCCCGGTTCCGCAACGTGAAGGGCAGCGAGCCCGATTTTCTGCGCGGCTACGGGTTCCAGGGCGGCGGCGGACGCGCGGGGTGGGACCGCGTCGCGTCGCAGCCGGGCTTCGGGCGCGAGCTGAAGCAGGCGCTGCGCACGCCGGGGCCGTGGCACTTCGGCTTCTACGGATTCGGCGAGTGTCTGCCGCGCCCCACCAACTACGTGGAGCTCGACCCCCAGACGGTGGACGCCTGGGGGGTTCCGGCGCTGCGGATCCATTGCGAGTGGAGCGACAACGAGCGGAAGCTGCTGCACGACATGTCGGTCACGGCCGCCGAGATGCTCGAGGCCGGGGGGGCCCGTGACATCGCGCCGTTCGTGGACGACAACCCTCCGGGCTTGACCATCCACGAGATGGGCACCGCCCGTATGGGCCGCGATCCGAAAACGTCGGTGTTGAACGCACACAACCAGTGCCACGACGTGAAAAACGTGTTCGTCACCGACGGCGCCTGCATGGCGTCGACGGCGTGTCAAAACCCGTCCATCACGTACATGGCGCTCACGGCGCGGGCGGCGGCGTATGCAGTGGAGGCGATGAAACGGAGAGAACTGTAGGGTCTGAGGACCAGGGTTTAGGGACTAGGGACTAAGGAGAAACCAACGATGACCAGTCGACGCGACTTCACGAAGACACTCAGTGCCGCGGCCCTGGGGTACGTCTTTCGCCCCCTAGCCCCTAGTCCCCAGCCCCTAGCCCCTCGGCGCAAGCTCGACCGCATCGGGCTCCAGCTGTACACGGTGCGGCACGAGCTGGAGAAGGATTTCGAAGCGACGATCGCCAAGGTGGCCGCGGCGGGCTACCAGGAAGTCGAGTTCGCGGGCTACTTCGGGAAGTCGCCGGCCGACGTGAAGGCCCTGCTCGATCACCACGGCTTGACGGCGCCATCGGCGCACATCCCATCGCTCGCGCCCGACCAATGGCGCGCGTCGCTCGACGCGGCGAAGGCGATCGGCCACCAGTACGTGGTCGTGCCGTGGATTCCCGCGGAGGCGCGCAAGAACCTGGACGGCTTCAAGCGGGTCGCCCAGGACTTCAACCGCGCGGCGGCCCAGGCCCACGACGCCGGCTTACAGTTCGCCTACCACAACCACGACTTCGAGTTCGCACCGATGGAGGGCCGCCTCCCGTACGACGTGCTACTCGAGGCGACCGACCCCAAGCTGGTGCAGCTCGAGATCGACCTGTACTGGATCACCAAGGGCGGGCAGGATCCCCTCAAGTACTTCGCGCGCTGGCCCGGCCGGATCCCGCTGGTCCACGTCAAGGACTCGGGCGGGCCGCCCGACAATAAGATGATGGACGTCGGCGCCGGAACGATCGACTGGAAGAAGATCTTCGCGCGGGAAGACCAGGCCGGAATCCGCCACGCCTTCGTCGAGCACGATCAGCCGGCCGACGCGTTCGCGTCGATCAAGGCGAGC
>MNEL01000013.1 GCA_001917665.1 Gemmatimonadetes bacterium 13_1_40CM_69_22
CCCGGGGCTTAGGCCACCCCCGCCATCGCCGCCGTCACCAGCAAGGCGCGCACGAGGCCGAGCGCGCCCTCGGTGTTTTCATACCACTCCGTCGCGAGATGGGCGTCGCCGGCCTTCCCGCCCGCGCCCAGCGCGATCGCCGGGATGCCGAGGGCGATCGGCACGTTCGCGTCGGTGGAGGCGCTCGCGAGCTCGGCGTCCCGGCCCAGCACCCGGTTGGCCGCGACCGCGGCCTGGACCAGCGGATGGGTGCGCGGCGTGACGCCCGACGGGCGGTCGCCGACGGGCTGGCGCTCGAGCCGCAGCGGCGGCGTGCCGGAGGCGCGACGCCGGTTTTCATCGTCGAGCGCGCGGTCGAGCGCGGCGCCGACGGTGACGTCGAGCTGAGCGAGCGCCTTGGGGTCTTCGCTGCGCAGGTCCAGGTCGAGCCACGCTTCCTGCGGGATGGAGTTGAGTCCGGTGCCACCCCCCAGCCGCACGACCGCGCAGGTGGTGCGTGGCGCTTTGGACGCGGGCAAATCGGCGAGCAGGGCAGTCGCGCGGCCCACGGCGTTCGCGGGGTTGGCGACGCCGAATGCGGCCCAGGAGTGCCCGCCCGGGCCGCGGAAGGTGAGGCGGTAACGCTTGGAGCCAAGCGCGCGGTGGACCACACGCTCGAGGCCCGCGCCGTCCAGCGCGATGAACGCGACCGGCTTCCCGTCTCCGGTTTCCCGGTTCCCGTTGAGGAGGTATTTCACACCGCGCAGATCCCCCGATCCCTCCTCCCCCACGGTGGCCGCAAACAACAGCGGCCGGGTGATGGGCACCCGTGCGGCGACGAGCGCCTCTGCCACTGCGACGAGCGCGGCTAAGCCGCGCGCGTTATCGCTGATGCCGGGGCCCTCGAGCCGCTGGCCCCGCCGCTCGACGGCAACGTTCACCTCGGGCCCGAACACCGTGTCCAGGTGCGCCGAGAGGACAACGGGCGCGTGTAGGGGCGCAGCATGCTGCGCCTCTACGTCGGCCCTGCCCCCGTTACGGCCCATCCAGCCGTGCACGTTGCCGACTGCGTCGATCAGGACGTCCTGGAGGCCAACGTCGCGGAACAGCTCGGCTACGTGGGCGGCGCGGCGGCCTTCGGCGCCCGTGGGGGCCGGGATCGCGGACACTGCGGCCTGCCGCGCGAGCGTCACCTCATCGGTGCGCTCGAGGTGCTGGCGCGCCGCGCGGATGCGCTCGTGCGCGAGCAGGCGAGAGATGTTCTGATCCACCGATTCACACTAACTCGCTTGACGGTGCCCGGCGAGTGGGCGACACTTCCGCCATGGAGGAGCGCGAGCTGATTTACGACTGGAACCGCTCGCCCGCAGCGCTCGACTGGTCGCGGGCGCGGGTCGACCTGAACGACGAGACCCTGCGCGATGGGCTGCAGTCCCCCTCGGTCCGGGACCCGTCCCTCGAGGTCAAGAAGCGGCTGCTCCACCTCATGGCCGACATCGGTATCGTGGCGGCGGACATCGGGTTGCCCGGGGCGGGTCCGCGGGTGGTGGAGCAGGTGCGCGTGCTGGCCCGGGAGATCCGGGACCAGAAGCTGCCCGTCTTCCCGAACTGCGCGGCTCGCACAGTGATTGCGGACGTCGAGCCGATCGTCCGGGTCGCCGCAGAGATCGGGATCCCCATCGAGGCCGCCACCTTCATCGGCTCCTCTCCGATCCGGCAATACGCCGAAGACTGGACGCTGGACCACATCCTCCGCTCCACCGAGGAAGCCGTGTCGTATGCCGTCAAGCACGGCCTCCCCGTCATGTACGTGACCGAAGACACAACCCGCGCGAAGCCCGAGGCTCTCAAGGCGTTGTACGGCGCGGCGATCGACTGCGGCGCGACACGGATATGTCTCGCGGATACGGTCGGCCATGCGACACCAGACGGCGTAAAGGCGTTGGTGACATTCGTCAAGCGTGAAATCGTCACGGACAAACGGGTGAAGATCGACTGGCACGGGCACCGCGACCGCGGGATGGGACTGATCAACTGTCTCGCCGCCATCGAGGCCGGTGTGGACCGCGTGCATGCCACCGCCCTGGGCGTGGGCGAGCGGGTCGGCAACGCCGAGATGGACCTCCTGATCGTAAACCTCAAGCTGCTGGGTACTCATCGACACGACATCGCCAAGCTGCCGGAATACTGCCGGCTCGTGGCGGACGCCGTCGGCGTGCCGATCCCGGTGAACTATCCGGTGCTCGGCGCCGACGCGTTCCGCACCGGCACCGGCGTCCATGCGGCGGCCATCATCAAGGCGAAGAAGAAGGGCCACGCCTGGCTCGCGGACCGGGTGTACAGCTCGGTGCCGGCCGAAGAGTTCGGGCTCGAGCAGAAGATCGAGATCTCACCGGTCTCGGGGCTCTCGAACGTGAAGTACTGGCTCGAGACCCACGGCTACGACGCCGAAGACGAAGCGGCGTGCCGCGTCCTGTTCGAAGCGGCGAAGCGTACCGACCGCGTGCTCTCGGACGAAGAGTGCCATCGCTTGGTCAGGCAAGGGGCATGGCGGTAGGGTCATTTCGCGACATCGAAAAGGCGTACTTCGACCTGCGGTGGCACCTCGACCCTGTGGCCGCCACGCAGGCCGGGGTGAAGACCCACGACGACCGGTACGGCCGCTACAGCCCGGCCGCCCTCGCGCCGCATCTCGCTGCGCTCAAGTCACTCGCGGGCGCGCTCGAGGAAACCACCGCCGACGGGCTGGAAAACGAGATCGATCGGACCGCCCTGCTGAACGACATGCGGGTGGCGCTGCGGCGGTTCGAGCGCGAGCGGCCGCAGGCGAAGAGCCCGGCGTTCTGGCTGCACCATCTGCTCGGCGGCCTGCACTTTCTCTTGGGGCGGGGCGACCGGAGCGGTGGAGAGCGCGCCCGCGCCCTGATCGGGCGCCTCGAGGACGTGCCGCGCCTGCTCGACGATGCGCGCGCCACGTTGGTCGAGCCGGTGCGGGTGTTCGTGGAGACGGCGCTGCGGATCAACGAGGGGGGGCTGCTGCTGGTGCGGGGGATCGGCGACGCGATCACGGATCCCGCCCCCGGACCGGCCGACGTGCTGCGGCTGGCGGTCGAGAAGGCGGCCGAGGCGATGACGGCGTTCGAGCACGATCTGGAGCGCTGGCTCGAGTCGGCCTCCGAGCACTTCGCGCTGGGTGAAGACGACTTCAACTTCCGGCTGCACTACGAGCACGCGCTGCGCGACACGGCACCGGAGCTGTGGCGCTACGGGCTTCATCTCAAGGAGGAAGTCGAGACGGATTTGTCCGGCCGGGCAGCGCGGCTCGACGGACGGAAGACGTGGCAGGAGGTAGTCGATCGGCTCCGCGCCGATCACCCGCCCGCGGATGGGCTCGTCGAGGCGTACGCCCGGGAAATGGTACGGGCGCGCGACTTCGTGGCCGAGCGTGGGCTCGCGCCCATACCCGAGGCCCCGCTCGACGTCGTCCCCACGCCCGCCTTCATGCGGCCCGTGATCCCGTTCGCCGCGTACGACAGCCCCGGCGCGTATTCGAGCGACCGCACGGGCTGGTTCTACGTCACCGTTCCCGACCCCAAGCTGCCCCCCGGCATGCAGGAGCGAGTGCTGCGCGACCACTGCCGGCACGAGCTCGCCGGTACGGCGCTGCACGAGGGCTACCCCGGCCATCACCTCCAGCTCGTGCACGCCCAGCAGCAGCCCTCCGACACTCGGAAGAACGTGTGGACGCCGGTCACGGTCGAAGGCTGGGCGCTGTACTGCGAAGAAATGATGGGGGAGGAAGGGTTCTACCGCTCGGAGGAGGAGCAGTTCTTCCAGCGCGTGCACCTGTTGTGGCGCGCGGTACGGGTCCTGATCGACGTGGGGCTCCATACCCGGGGGATGACGTTCGAGCAGGCGGTGGACTACATGGTGACCCACGTCAACGTGGAGCGGGCCAATGCCGAGGCGGAAGTGCGGCGCTATTGCGCCGAGCCGGCGTACCCGCTGAGCTATGCGGTGGGGCGGCGCGAGCTGCTGAAGCTGCGGGAAGACTTCCGCGCGGCGCGCGGGGCGGCGTTCACGCTGCGCCGCTTCCACGACGCGATCCTCGAGTACGGCGGCCTGCCCGTCACGCTGATCCGGTGGGGCCTGGGCCTCAATGACGCGTAGGGAGGCCGCGTCGGCCCCCCGGCTGCCACGCCCCGTGAAGTTGTTCGGGGCAGTCTCGCTGCTCAACGATTTCGCGAGCGAGATGATCTACCCGCTGCTGCCGGCGTTCGTCACCGGCGTGCTCGGCGCGGGCCCGCAGGCGCTCGGCGCCCTCGACGGGGCGGCCGAGCTCGCCGCGTCGGTCGTGAAGTTCGGCGCGGGGCGGCTGGCGGACCGGCCAGCGCGCCGCGGGTGGCTCATCGTGCTGGGCTACGCGATCGCCGTGCTGGTGCGGCCGATCATCGCCGTCACGGGAGCCGCGTGGCAGGTGATCGGGCTGCGGGTCGTGGACCGCATCGGGAAGGGCATCCGTACGCCGCCGCGCGATGCCCTCATGGCGGATGTCACGCCCGCGGCCATTCGGGGTCGGGCGTTCGGCCTGCAGCGCGGGATGGACCATGCCGGCGCGGTGCTCGGTCCGCTCACCGCCTGGTGGCTGCTTAAGTCGGGAAGCGCGGACGTGCGGTCGGTGATTGCTTGGAGTCTGGCGCCGGGGATTGCGGTGCTGGTGCTGGCGACATGGGCGGTGAACGAAGCTGGAGGATGGGGGAGGATGGTGGAGGTTGGGGGAGGTAACATCGCGCAGCCTCCACCGTCCTCCACCAACCTCCCCCAACCTTCACGGGCTCCGGCTCTCTTCGCGATCGCGTTTTTCTATCTTCTCCGCATGCCCGAGACGCTCATGATCCTGCGCTCCCAGCAACTCGGGGTCTCGACGACGGCAGTGCTGCTGCTCTGGGCCGCGCTGCACGTGGTGCGGTCGTCGGCGAGCTTCGCGGGCGGTCGCCTCACGGATCGCATCGGGGCGAGCCGCACCATGTGGCTGGGATGGCTGTCCTACGCGGCGATCGCGGCCGGGTTCGCGGTCGCGAGCGGCGCCGGACGGGCCTGGGCGCTATTTCTCGCGTTCGGCATGGTGGCCGGCCTCACAGAGAGCCCCGAGCGGGCGCTCGTCGCGCAATTCGCGGGCGGGCGCCAGGGGAGCGGATTCGGCCTGTACCACGGCGTGACCGGGCTGGCCGCCCTGGCCGGTGGGATCGGGCTGGGCGCGGTATTTCAGGCGTACGGTGCGAGCCCGGCGTTCCTCGGCAGCGCGGCGGGGGGGCTCGCGCTGGTGCTCGCGTGGCCGGTGGTCGGGAGGCGACGTTCGGTCCAGGTTGGTGGAGTCGCCGCCTAGTCGGTATGTCGTCCAATGGGTTGGGATGTGGTCTAATGGGTTGGGATGTGGTCTAATGGGTTGGGATGTGGTCTAATGGGTTGGGATGTGGTCTAATGGGTTGGGATGTCGTCTAACGGGTTGGGATGACGTTTCGTGGGTATGAGGGACTGAAGTCCCTGCTCGGCCCTAAAGCGTCCTGAAGGACGCTGCGACAGGACGACCCAGCGTCCTTCAGGACGCGCTGCCGTCGAGTTGGGACTTCAGTCCCTCATATCTCCACGAGGGAGATCCACCCGGTCCTCCACGAGGGAGATTCACCCGTTCCTCCCGATGAGCCGACCATGAACACCGGGCCGTTCCTCAATCTGCTCTTCGCGGCCCTCGCAGCCACTGCGCCGGGGCTCGCGGCCCAGGCGCTCCCACAGACGACAGCCGAGCGGACGAACTATGCAGCCACGTCCACCAATGCCGAGGTGGGCGCCTTCCTCGACAGCCTCGAGCTCGCCGGGGTGCCCGTCCGAGTCTCCGAGATGGGCACGACCGCGCTCGGCAAGCCGATCTACTTCGTCATCGCCTCCGACCCAACGGTGACATCCGCGGGCGAAGCGGCGGCGTCCGGGAAGTTGGTGGTCTACCTCCAGGCAAACATCCACGGCGGGGAAGTGGAAGGGAAGGAAGCCGTGCTCGCCGTGCTGCGCGAACTGGCGGGACCGCGGCGCGAGCTGCTGCAGAAGCTGGTGGTCCTCGTTGCGCCGGACTACAACCCCGACGGCAACGACGCGTTCGGCCCGCAGGCGGCGAACCGCTCCGAGCAGAACGGCCCTGCGCTGGTCGGACAGCGCGCCGACGGGAAGAACCTCGACCTGAACCGCGATTACTTCAAGGCCGAAGCGCCCGAGACCCGCGCGTCGCTCGCCCGGGTCTACACCACCTGGGACCCGGCGCTGATGGTGGACCTCCACACCACCGACGGCACGCTGCACGGCTATCAACTCACCTACGCGCCGCCGCTCGACCCCAACGGGCCCGCCGGGCCGGCGGCGTTCGTGCGGGACCGGATGCTCCCCCCGCTCCGCAAGACACTCGAGGACAAGTACCACGAGCCGATCTTCGACTACGGCAACGTGGAGACCCCGCAAGCCCCGCAGAGCTGGGATACCTACGCTCCGCTCGGTTGGTACGGCACCAACTACGTGGGCCTGCGGGGGCGGATGGCGATCCTGTCGGAAGCGTACTCGCACGCCGACTTCAAAACTCGCGTGCAGGTGACGCACGACTTCCTGGTCGAGATTCTCGATTACGCCGCGCTGCACGGCGACGAGATCCGCCGCCTCGAGCGCGAGGCCGACCGCCAGACCGCGCTCGAAGGGGCGGGCTCAGCCCCGCGGCCGTCGCTGGCGGTCGCCTACAAGCTGGCGTCGCGCGGCGTCGAGCCGGTCCGGCTCGAGGTGATGCAGCAGATCCGCACCTACCGGCTCCCGGTAAAAGACCGCTTCGTCGATTCTCTCACCCGCCCGTTACCGGCCGGCTACTTCCTCCCCGCGGCGGACAGCGACGTCGCCGCTCTGCTCCGGCTCCACGGCATCCAGGTGCAACGGCTCGCTCAAGAGTGGACCGACACGGTGGGAGTCCTCACGGGGACCGAGCTCAAGTGGGCGACGCGGGAGTTTCAGGGACACCATCTGCTGGAGGTCACGGGGACCTGGGCCCGCACGTCGCGCAGCGTGCTGGCCGGTAGCTACTTCGTGTCCACGGCCCAGCCGCTCGGCAGGCTCGTCTTCGCCCTGCTCGAGCCGGAGGGTTTCGGGCTGGCGCGCTGGGGCGCGTTCAGCGGGGTGCCCGGCTCGGAGCTGGGCGCCTCCTCGGGGCTCGAGTTCCCGGTATGGCGGGCGGAGCGGGAGCCCCGCGCGCCGTCACGGTTTCTCCCCTAGGCCGCTACGGGTCGGCGTCCGCGTCGTCGTCGAACGCGAACGACGCGCCGCTACCCGTACCGCTCGCCCGCTCGACCCGCAGCACACGACTCAGGGTCTTGCCGTCGACAGTGATGCTGACGAGGTAGTCGCCGCTCGGGACGGCGGGCGCTCCGCCACCGAATCCGCCGAAGCCCCCCCCCCCCCCCCCCCCCCCCCCCCCCCCCCCCCCCCCTTGGGGAGCGCGACGCGGATCAGCTGGCCCAGCGTGCCGAGGAAGCCCACGTCGGGCTGCTCCGTCCCCGATTCTCCGCCTTCCTGCTGCTGGGCCCCCCCGCCGGCGCCCGGCTGCGGGCCGCCGGGTGCCCCCGGCGCGCGGGGCGTCGTCTCGCCCGGGCGCTCGACGAACCGGGCGGCGGTGAGGGCCGCAGCGCCTCCCCCGCCGCCACCACCTCCACCCCCTCCAAACCCGAATCTCTGCGCGAGGCCCTGCAGATCACCGGCGAGCAGCGCCGTCTTCAAGGGCCCGAGCATCTGCGCATTGGTCCCCGCCTTCTCGAGCGAGTCGAATACCACCCCGATGCGGCGGACGATCAGCGTGCTGTCGCGCCGCTGCGAGGGCGACAGCGGCTGGGGCGGCGGCGTCCGGCTCTGGAAGCCCCAGGTCACGCGGTGCAGCCCTGGGCCGCCCGGGCCGTTCACGGTGCGCACCGTGTCGCCGCGCACGTCGCTGATCACAACCTTGGTCTGCGTGCGGCGGTCGCCGGTGGTGAGCCGGTACACGATCTCGGCGCCGTACTGCGGGCTCGGTGAGATGAACTGCTTGTGCCCGCCGCTCGCGTTCGCCCGCACCGCGTCGCCGTACTCGTAGGCGGTCTTCGGCTCGAACAGATACGCGCTCGCGGCGAGCACGCCGTCCGCGAGCTGCTCGAGCGGCGTGACATCCACGATCCAGATGCCGCGGCCGTGCGTCGCGGCCATCAGCTCGTGCTCGCGCGGGTGGATCTTGAGGTCGTGCACCGGCACGGTGGGCAGGCCGGTCATGAACTTCTGCCACGACGTGCCCCGATCGCGCGAGATGTACGCGCCCACGTCCGTGCCGACGTACAGCAGATTCCGGTTGAACGGATCCTCGCGCACCACGTGCACGTAGTCCGGCCCGCCGGTCGGGAGGTTGTGGGTGATGGCCGCGAACGTCTTGCCGAAGTCGGTGGTGACGTAGACGTACGGCGTGAAGTCGTTGGTGCGGTGGCCGTCGAACGTCACGTAGAAAGTGGCCGTGTCGAAGTGCGAGGGCTCGATCCGGCTGACGTACGTGCCCGCCGGCACGCCGGGGAAGCGGCCGGTGAGGTTGTCCCACGCGCCGCCGTCGTTGCGCGTGAGCCAGACGTTGCCGTCGTCGGTGCCCGCGTACAGCAGGCCCGGGCGGAGCGGCGACTCGGCGAGCGCCACGATGGTGCAGTGCGTCTCGGCGCCCGTCACGTCGGGCGTGATGCCGCCCGTCGTGCGTGTGCTGACGCGGATTTTCATCGTATCGCGCGTGGTGAGGTCCGGAGAGATGGGATAGAGGTTCTCCCCGCGATTGGTGGATTTCATCACCTTGTTCGAGCCGGCGTAGAACGTCGTCGGCGAGTGCGCCGAGAGGAAAAACGGCGTGTTCCAGTTCCAACGTAGGTCGATTTCGGCGGAGTCGGCGAGCTGGCGCCGGCGCAGGTCGGCGAGCCGCTTCTGCTGCGCGGCGGTCGGCGGCTTGGCGGTGTCGGGATGCTCGATGAGGATCGAATCCTCGAACAGCTGGTAGCGCGGCCGCCAGTTCGGCTTCTGCAGCGACGTGCGCTCGCCGGTCGCGAGGTTCAAACGGCCCATGTTGCCGCCCTGCGACTCCGAGTAGACGATGGTGGGGTCGGTCGGGTCCTGCGCGGTGTAGAAGCCGTCGCCCCCACCGATCGTAATCCAGTCGGCGTTGGTGACGGCCCCCTGGCGGTGGCGGCTCGGCCCGCACCACGAGCCGTTGTCCTGCAGCCCGCCGCACACGCGATACGGGAACGCCATGTCGTAGCTCACGACGTAGAGCTGGGCGAGCGTGATCACGTTCAGGAAGTCGAAGTTCCCTCCCTTGTCCCAGGTCTGCGAGACGCCGCCGTCGTCGCCCACGATGAAGTGGCTCGCGTCGTTGGCGTCGATCCACATGGCGTGGTGGTCCACGTGGATGCCCTGCGTCGCGTTGCCCACCGTCTTGCCACCGTCATTGGAGTAGTTGACCGGGGTCGACGACCAGTACACCCGGTTCGGGTCCTTCGGGTCGACGCGGACTTGAGAGTAATAGAAGGGCCGGACGTCGTTGTCGTTCATCTTGGTCCACGTCGCCCCGCCGTCGCCGGAGCGGTACAGACCGGAGGGCCGCTTCTGCGCGGCTTTGGCCTTGTCGGCCTTGGGATTGGGCGCGGTATCCGCTTCGACCAGGGCGTACACTACCTTCGCATCGCCTGGGGCGATCGCGAGGCCGATGCGGCCCTTCATCGTCTCAGGGAAGCCGCCGCCTTTCCCTTCGGTCCACGTCTTGCCGCCGTCGGTCGTCTTCCACAGGGCGCTGCCGGGGCCCCCGCTCTTGAGGAAGTACGGCCCGCGCACCCGCTCCCAGCTCGACGCGAACAGCACCTCCGGGTTGGTGGGGTCCATGGCGATATCAATGAACCCTGCCTTGTCGCTGATAAACTTGACGAGCTGCCACGTTTGGCCGCCGTCGGTGGTCTTGTAAAGCCCACGCTCGGGGTTCGCCGCCCACGCTTGGCCGAGCGCCGCCACGTACACGATGTTTGGGTTGGTGGGGTGCACCACGATGCGGCCGATGGCGCCGCTCTTCTCGAGCCCCGCGAGCTTCCAGGTGAGCCCGCCGTCGGTGGACTTGAAGAGGCCGCACCCCGGGGAGATCGTGTTGCGGGAGTCTTCCTCCCCCGTCCCCGCCCAGACCTGCGTCGTGTCGCTCGGCGCGATCGCCAGCTCCCCCATCGAGATGCAGCGCTGGTTATCGAACACCGGCCGGAACGAGGTCCCGGCGTTGGTGGTCTTCCAGATCCCGCCCCCGGCGGCCGCGACGAAGAACGTCTTCGACGGACTGGGGATGCCGACCACGCTGGACACGCGCCCCCCCATGTTGGCGGGGCCGATGTTGCGCCAGCGGAACCCGGCCAGCAGCGTGGAGTCAAGCGGCGCGACGGGGGGGGCCTGCGCGGCGAGCGGCAGCGGGGAGACGAGGGCCAGGACGGCGCCTAGGGCCCAGGGGCGTACGGACATGACGGCCTCGGGATTGAGTGGAAGAGTGCGACGGCGCACCGAAAGAAATACGCGCGGGCCCGCCCGCGCGTTAGGGGCCGGCAGCGACATGCTTGACCACCGTGCCCCCCTTCATCACGAAGACGACGTGCCGGAGGGCGGTGATGTCGTCCACGGGGTTGCCGGCGAGACCGATCAGGTCGGCCTCGAGCCCGGGGGCGATCGCGCCGATCGTGTCCGCCAGCTGGAGCGACTGGGCCGCGAGCGACGTCGCCGACACGATTGCGGCCATCGGCGCCTGCCCGCCCGCCTGCACCCGGTAGATCAGCTCCTCCCAGTGCTTCCCGAAGGCGCCCGCCACCGCGTCGGTGCCGAACACGACCCGCAGCTTGGGCCGCCGCAGCGCCTGCTTGAACACCGCCAGCACCAGGGGGACGGCCCGGTGCATCTGCGCGAACCCCTCCTCGGTGTAGTTCTCGATCCCCAGAAACCGCGCCTTGTTGTCGAAGTAGTTCTGGAAGACGAGGTAGAGGTTCGGGTCGAAGAACGTGCCGTGCTCCGCCATCAGATCGAGCGTCGCCTCGTCGAGCAGCACGCCGTGCTCGATCGACGTGGCCCCCGCCAGCACGGCGCGCCGCGCCGCCTCGGCGGCATGCGCATGCACGACGCAGCGCCGTCCATGTGCCTTCGCTTCGCCGCACGCGGCGCGCAGCTCGTCCTCGGAGAGCGTCGGGCCACCGCCTTCGCGGATGCTCTTCGAGCCGAGGATCTTGATCACGTCGGCCCCGCCCGCGACGCGTTGCTGCACGGCGCGCCGCAGCCCGTCCGCGTCGCCCGCCTCGGGCGTGATCCAGTCGAGCGAGGTGATCACGCGTGGGCCGGGGATCGTGCCGCGCGCGATCGCGTCGCGCAGGTCGCGATCGAGCGTCGAGCCGATGCTCTGCACGGTCGTGATCCCGGCCATCAAGGCGCGGTACGCGTTCTCCTCGGTATAGAGGACGGTCTGCTCGAGCGGCTCCGAGCCGCCGGGGTCGTTATGCGCCCGGCCGTTGGCATCGAAGTGCGATGTGAGATGGACGTGCGTGTCGATCCCGCCGGGCATGACGGTGAGCCCGGCGAGGTCGTACGTCGCCGTGGTGAGCGCGGGATCGAGGCCCACGATGCGGGATCCGGCGATCACGATCGTCGTGTTCCGGGCGACGCCGCCGCGGCCGTCGAGCACCGTCCCGGCGCGGATCGTGATGGTCGCTGACTGGCCGAGGGCGAGGGAGGGGACGGTCAGTGCGACCGCGAGGGCGTGACGGGCGAGCGGCATGGGGAGCCTCCGAGGGTTCAAGCAGAAAAGGTGCGTCGGGGCAGCACCCGACGCCACTGCGCTCCAGCGATCACCGACCTCAAGACGGGGGTTGACGCGACGTTGATGGATCGATTCGAGCTTCAGCACTATGTTACGCGGCGTGAGTACTGCTCCAGTGTTGACGGCGGCAGACGTCGAGCGGATGTCGCTCCCGGGAAAGCAGGTCGAGCTGGTCCGCGGGCAGCTGGTGGTGCGCGAGCCGCCGGGGACGTGGCACGGGGCCATTGCGGCGAAGCTGGCGTACCACCTGAGCGATTTCGCGAATCGGCAAGAGCTGGGGCTGGTGTTCGCTCAGGACACCGGGTTCAAGATCGCCTCGGATCCCGATACGGTGCGCGCTCCAGACGTCGCGTTCGTAGGGCGCGAGCGCGCTGGACTCATTGGAAAACGGGGATACGCCGAGCTGGCCCCGGACCTGCTCGCCGAGATCGTGTCGCCCGATGACAGGCCTGCAGAGGTGCTCGCCAAGGTCGCGGACTGGCTCGCCGCCGGCACCAAGCTCGTGTGGCTCGTTGATCTGGAGCGCGCGGAGGTACGCGTCTACCGATCGGACGGGTCGCTGTCGGTCCTGCAGGAGGGCGACTCGCTCGATGGCGAGGACGTGCTCCCGGGATTCACCTGCCCGCTGAGCGACGTACTCGCCTGACGGGTTGGGCGGACGCACCAGCCCGTCCGCCCCCGTCAAATTGCCGCGACGTTCCTATTGCCCGCTCGGCGTGCGGGTCGACATCCAGAGATCCTGCACACCCAAGCCGCCCGGCCGGATCGATGTGAAGATCAACGTCCGGCCGTCGCGCGACAGACTCGGCTGCGAGTCGATGTCGGGCGTGTTTATCGGTGCGTCCAGATGGACCGGTGAAGACCAGGGGTCGTGGACAGTCTGACGCGTGAACACCCATAAATCGAGATTGCCGAGCGACCCGCTGCGCGACGAGGACAACAACAGCTCCAGCCCATCCGTACGCACCGCCACCTTTTGGTCGGCGCCGGCCGGGTCATTCAGCTCGGGCACGGCGACGGCGGGACCAAGCGGCACACCGTCGTTCGTGAGCGAGACGCGGTAGATGTCGAGGCTGCCGCCCGCCGGAGTCCGGTTAAAGTACAGGACGGCGTTGGGCTCCCCCCCTTCGCGCACGTAATACGAGCCGTTCTCGGCCCCCGCGGTATTCACGTCGGGGCCAAGGTTGACTGGGGGGCCCCAGGTGTCACCGTCCGCGCCCGTGCTCACTCGATGCGACACGTAGATGTCGGCACTGCCAAGACCGCCTGTGCGCGTGCTGTAGAAAAACAGCAGGCGACCGTCTTCCGACATTGTCGGTGCGGCCTCGATCGCGTCGCTGTTGATCGGGGCGCCAAGGTTGACCGGCGTTTCCCACGGGCACTGCAAGCACTGCCGGTGGGACATCCAGATGTCGTTGCCGCCGAGTCCACCTAGTCGAGTGGAGACGAAATAGAGCGTGTGCTCATCGGGGGACAGACCGGCGTTCGCGTCGAGGGCGCTCGAGTTCACGACCGGCCCGAGATTCACGGGGTCGGACCACTCGGAGCTGGCGAAGCGGTTGGCCTGCAGCTTGGGCGCGGCGGGATGCGACTCCACCCCGCACGCGGCGAGCAGGGCAAGGGAGGCCAGCGAAACAAGGCTCGTGGTGTGCGTGGTCATCGTAGAACCTCCCTGTGTTGGCTTTGAGCTACCGGGGCGAGCCGACCCCCGGGCGATACAGCGAGCGGATCCGCTGGGCGCGGAACACGTAGCCGGCGTTCCCCTCGATGTGCCACACGACTTGCCCTGAGGCGTCGTACTCCTCGACCCGGCCCGCGGGCCCGAACGACACGAGGGTGCGGCCGCCGGGCAGGTCCTGCGCGCTGCCTCCGAGTTGCGCCGTTACGCCCGGGCTCGGTCCATAGGACGCGACCAACTGGGCCGTGTGTAGTGCCGCGTCGTAGGCGTACCGCTCGGCCCGGCTGCCCGCGGGATCACCGAGGTTGTCGAGCAGCAGGAGGTGCGCCGGCGCCGTCAGCCGAACGCCGTGCTGAAAGGAGAAGGCCGGGGCCCCGGCGTCCTGGAACGTGAACTGGTTCTTGAGGCCGCCCATGCGCCACAGCACCGCGCCGGTGCGCGTGTCGATCTTGGTGATCTCACTCAGGCTCCGGAACGAGACGATCAGGTTGCCGTCGCTGTCGAGGTCCAGCGAGTTGCCGTGCATCCAGTTGACGCTCGGCCCGGTTCGGCTCGCCGGGGCCAAGTCGGTGATCTCGAAGTGGTCGAACGGATTCCACTGGAACAACAGCTCGCCCACCGAGCTGACGTGCTGGACGACAGTGCCCATCACCTGCGCGTTCGCGACGCCGCCCAGCCCGGAGAGATCCATGGTCCGCGTCTCGTCGCACATGATCCAGTACGCGCCGTCCGGCTCGGCGATCAGATCGTGGAAGCGAGGCGGAAGGCCGCCCGCGCACCCGAAGCTCCGCGTCACGGTGCCGAGGGGATCGATCTCGACCCACCGCGGGATGACCGTCGGGTCGGGGATCGAGGGTCGGGCGACGTAGCGTCCCGTGGGTTCGGCCTCGAAGTTGAGCCCGGGGCCGTACGGGGAGAAGCGCTGATACCACACCACCCGCCCGCCGTTGTCGATGACGAGGCCGAACAGGCCGGCGGCGAACACGACATACCCGGGCGAGGGATCCGCGCCGCCTGCGACGTACCGCGGGAGGTCGGCCGGCAGCGTGCCGGTAGCGAAGCCGATCGTATCGCCGAGCACGGTCTGGTCGCGCCCGTACGCCACCAACCGCAAGATGTAGCGGGTGTCGGGAAGGAGGCCGAGCACGGGGACCAGGACGGAGTCGCCCGCCAGGGTCACGGCCGGCGTGGCGCTGTCGAGCGGTGACCCCGCGAGGCCGTAGCGAACCGCGACGCTGTCGGCGTGCCGGACTCGGCCCGTGACCAGGGCGCTGAGCACATTGCTCGGGTTGTCAGCCACTGCACTCGCGAGGATTGCAGGCGTCGGAGGAGGCGTCACGCCCTCGTCCGTCCCGCACCCGACGCTGAAGACCAGCAGACCCGCTACGAGCAGCGCTCCGCTGCGCGACGCCTCGGGCCGGCGCGGCGGGCCGCACCCACCTGTCGCTCCCATCGCGTCACGGCCGCCAGGCGGGTGCATAATCGGCGCCGGCCGTGAGCGTGGTCAGGCCCGTACCCGCCGCGTTCATTACCAGCAACCCGCGCGAGGAGCACCCGGAGGATGGGTCACAAACGACGTTGGCGACCACGATCTTGGTGCCGTCCGGCTTCCAGGCGGGGTCCCAGGCGGCGGTTCCAGGGCTGAGCCTTGTGATGTCGCCGCCGTCGGGGTTCATCGTGGCAAGCTCGTACGCCCCCGCGTACCGAGTGGTGGCGAACGCGATGCGCGAGCCGTCCGGCTTCCAGGCGGGCAAGGCGTCCTGCCCCGGGTCGCTCGTCAGCCGGGTGAACCCCGTGCCGTTCGCGTTGATGACGCAGATATCGCTGTTGCCGCTGTCCACGACGCACGTGAACGCCAGCCGGGTGCCGTCCGGCGACCAGGCCGGCTTGGACACGGCTTGGGGCGCGTCGGTGAGCAGGGTGGGGACGCCGGCGTTCATGACGTACACGCCGCTGCGACCACTGCGCGAGCTGATGAACGCGAGCTTCGTGCCGTCGGGGGACCAAGTCGGCTGCGCATCCGAGCCCTCGTTCGTGAGGAGCACGCGGCCCGAGCCGTCGCCGTTCATCACGGCTAACCCGACGGGATAGTAGTAGCAACCGTAGTAGTAGTAGTCACAGTAGTAGTCTATCGCGGCGAACGCGATCTTCGCGCCGTCCGGCGACCAGCTCGGCCCAGTGCCCGTCGCGAGGGTGACCGTGTTCGAGCCGTCGGCGTACGCGACGGCGATGGTCGCCTCGTCGACCGAGGTCTTTGACTGGAAGGCGATCTTCTCCACTCGCACGCAGGTGAGCTGGAACGTCGTCCGCACGGTATCGCGCGTGACCCCGCCGGTGGTTACGTGCACGGTGCGCGGGTTGTCACCGGCCAGCGCGCAGTTCCCCACTGCGCCGAAGAGTATGACGCTGTGATCCCCCCCGCTCACCCCCTCGATGACGGCCGTCCCGTTGACGCCGAGCGGGCGCTGCTGCCCGTTGTCCAGGAGCACGGTGTAGCCGTCCGGATCGAGATCGATTCCCGAGGTCGCCGCCGTGACCTGGATGCTGCCGGTCACCGCGACGCAGGTCACCTCGAAGGTCGTCCTGGCCGTGTCGCGCGTAACGCCGCCCGTCGTCACATGCACGGCGCGCGGATTGTCCCCGGCGATCGTACAGTTCCCAGCCGGGCCGACCAGCCGGACGGTGTGATCCCCGGCGGTCAAGCCCCCGATGGTCGTGGCTCCGTTCACGGGCAGCGGTGCCAGCGATCCGACGTCGATCAGCACAGTGTAGCCGTTGGCGGTGAAATCCACTCCCGAGGTCGCGGCCTTCACCTCGATGCTGCCGGTCACGGCGACGCAGGTCACCTGGAACAGCGTCCGTGCGGTGTCGCGCGCGGCGCCACCGGTGATCACATGCAGCGTGCGGGGATTGTCCGCGCCGACCGTGCAGTTCCCGGCGGCGCCCGAGAGCAAGACGCTGTGGTCTCCCCCGGCGAGACCGTCGATAGTGACGGTCCCGGCTGCGAGGAGCTGCCGCAGGGACGCGCCATCGATCTGCACCGCGTAGCCGTTGGGATCGAGATCGATTCCCGAGGTCGCCGTCGTGACCTGGATGCTGCCGGTTGCCGCCCCGCAGGTTACCTGGAACATCGTCCGGGCGGTGTCACGCGTGACCGCGCCCGTCGTGACGCTCACGGCGCGTGGGTTGTCCGGGGCGACTGGGCAGTTCGCCGCCGCGCCGGTCAGCGTGACGGTGTGGCTTCCCGCGGCGAGACCATCGAACCTGGTGGTGCCGCTTACGGCGAGCGCCCGGGAGGCGCCACCGTCCACCTGGACGGTGTAGCCGTCCGGATCGAGATCGATCCCTGAGGTGACTGCGAGTACCTCGATGACCGCCGTTGTGGCGACGCAGGTGACCTGAAATGTCGTCCGCGCGGTGTCGCGTTTGACCGCGCCCGTCGTGACGCTCACCGTGCGCGGGTTGTCTGCGGCGACCGGACAGTTCGTCGCCGCGCCGGCGAGGGTGACGGTGTGGCTTCCGGCTTGGAGTCCCTCGAACCTGATGGTGCCACTCACGGCGAGCGCCTGGGCCGTGCCGGCGTCCACCTGGACGGCGTAGCCGTCAGGATCGACGTCGGCGCCGGACGTCGCAGCCGTGATCTCGATCGTGCCGGTGACCGCGACGCACACGACCGCGAACGCGACTTGCACGGTATCGCCTGCCCGGACGGTGACCCCGCGGGGATTCTCCCCGCTCGCCGCGCAGTTGACCGCCAGCCCTGCCAGCGCGACCGAGTGAGACCCGGTGCCCAGGTCCCGCAGCACCAGCGTCGCGTTTACGCCCACGGTCTGGGGGGCGGCACCGTCCAGCGTTACGGCGTAGCCGTCCGCATCCGGGTCGGCTCCGATGGTCGAGAGCGCGATGCGGATCGCGCCGGTGGTCGGGACCAACGGCCCCTCCCCGCATGCGGTGGAGAGGGCGGCGGCGAGGGCTACCAGTGCGAGGCGAGTGCGCATGGACGGCTCCAGGATCTGCGCGCTACGATGGGCTGGCGGGAGCAAGCACTGGTCAAGTGGCGTGCGGGACGAGGCGGCGTTCACGTCATGTTCCGCTACCCAGCCTGCCATCGACCACCCCGCAGCAAATGAAAAAACCGGCCGAACGGGTTGCCCCACTCAGCCGGTTTCGCGATTCGCTCCCCCCGCGGCATGGGCGAGCCGCACGACATCGCGCCACGGGGTTCATAGCTCCTGAGTCGGTTTCAATCTGCATCAGGAGGCGGGTCTGTCAAGCCGGGCGACTCAGGGTACGGAGGCGAGCAGATACAACCCCGCCGCGAGGATGAGCGGCGCCGAGTACACCCCTGGCATCGCTTTCCTCATAAGGAGCGACCCGACGAGGTGTAGCAATCCATTCCCCGCCATCACGACCGCGAACACGTAGGCCGCCGGCCGCATCGCGGGCGCCCCGCGGAAGGCCGCCGGCGAAAGGGCGAACAGCAAAACCGTGACCGCGAGCAGGCCCCCCAGCCAGACGGGAAACGTGAACGTGGGCAGCGGTAAGAATGGGAATCGCGAGCGGATCGCGCGTACGGCGGGATTGTAAACCGACAGGAAGTCCGTCAACGCCTCGTCGGCGACGTGAATCGCGAGCGCCACGCACAACGCGACCCAAGCAACACCGAAGCCTGAATAGTTAGCGACCGCTAGCAGCAGCGCACGCCCTTTCCCTTCGCCTCGAAGAACTGCGCCACGTACTCTCGTTCGCTCAATGCGGGCACGTGCCCGGCGCGACAGTGCTCGAGATACGCCTGATAGTCTGGCGCACCGAGGATGCGACGGAGCACGCGCAGCCAACCTTGCCCGCCTTTGACCGTCTTCGACCACCCTCGACCGCCTTCAGTCTCCCGCTGCATACGCCCTCTCCACATACGGAGCCTCATGGGTCTCCGCCCGCTTCCGGCCGGACAGGACCAGCCACCACTCGCGCAGCGACGTGCCGATCAGCACGGTCACGACCGACATGAACAGCAGGGCCACGAACGTGTTCAGGCGGTCGTTGAAGATCAGGCGTCCGGCGTCGGGGTTGGACGATCCCGCGAGCGAGGCCGCGTGCGCCAAGAAGCCGAGCCGCGGGTCGGCCGAGAACACCTTCTGCCACCCCGCCGTCATCGTGACGGTCACCAGCCAGGCGAGCGGCGCGACGGTGACCCAGGCGAACCGCTGCCGGCCCATCTTGATGAGGATCGTGGTGCCGACGCACAACGCCACCGCGGCGAGCAGCTGGTTCGAGATCCCGAACAGCGGCCACAACGAGTTGATCCCGCCGAGCGGGTCCACCACGCCCTGGTAGAGGAAGTACCCCCACCCGGCGACGACCACGGCGCTCGCGGCGATCACGCTGGGATACCACGACGTCTCGCCGAACCTCGGCCACACGTGGCCCACGATCTCCTGCAGCATGAAACGGCCCACCCGCGTGCCCGTGTCGATCGTGGTGAGAATGAACAAGGCTTCGAACATGATGGCGAAGTGGTACCACAGCGCGGTGAGCGTCGTGCCGCCCAGGACGCTGGTGGCGCTCGCGAAGATCTGGGCCATCCCGACCGCGAGCGACGGCGCGCCGCCCGAGCGGGCGATCAGCGTCGTCTCTCCCATGCGGGACGCGAGCTCGCCCATGACATCCGGCGTGACGACGAACCCGGCCTGACCCAGCACCTGCGACGCCTGTGCCAGCGCGGCGGGGGTGGTGTTCATCGCGAAGTAGATGCCGGGATCGAGCGTGCACGCCGCGATCATCGCCATCACCCCAACGAACGACTCCATCAACATCCCGCCGTATCCGATGAAGCGCGCGTCGCTCTCCCGGGCGATCATCTTCGGCGTGGTCCCGGAGGCGACGAGCGCATGGAATCCCGACACCGCCCCGCAGGCGATCGTGATGAAAGCGAACGGGAACAGCTTGCCGGCGAACACGGGCCCCTCGCCCAGGGTCGCGAACGGCGTGAGCGCCGGCATCTTGAGCGGCGGCAGAATGATCAGGATCGCGACGGCCAGCGCGAGAATCGTCGTGATCTTGAGGAACGTCGAGAGATAGTCGCGCGGGCAGAGCAGCATCCAGACCGGCAGCACCGAAGCGACAAACCCGTAGGCGACCATCATCCCTGTCAGCGCGATGCCGCGGTGTGTGAAAATGGTCGCGAGCGCGGGGTGGCTCGCCACGTAGCCACCACCCACCAGCGCCAGGAGCAGCAGCGCGCCGCCCGCCACCGACGCCTCGCCCACCCTGCCGGGGCGCCACACTTTCATCCACCATCCCATGAGCAGTGCGATGGGAATCGTGCACGCGATGGTGAACAGCCCCCACGGCGACGCCTTGAGCGCGTTCACCACGATCAGCGCCAGCACGGCGAGCAGGATGATCATGATGAAGAGCACCGCGAGCATCGCCATCGCGCCGGCCGCGGGGTTCACCTCCTCCTTCGCCATCTGGCCGAGCGACTTGCCGTTGCGCCGCAGCGAGCAGCACAGGATCGTGAAGTCCTGGACGGCGCCGCCCAGCACCACGCCGATCACCAGCCACAGCGTGCCCGGGAGGAAGCCGAACTGCGCCGCGAGCACCGGTCCCACGAGCGGGCCGGCCCCGGCGATCGCCGCGAAGTGGTGGCCGTACAGGACCCATTTGTTGGTGGGGACGAAGTCGCGGCCGTTGTTGTAGCGCTCGGCGGGGGTGGCGCGGCGGTCGTCCAGCCCGAACACACGGGCGGCGAGGAAGCGGGAGTAGAACCGATACCCGACGGCGTAGGTGCACACGGCCGCCGTGAGCAGCCAGGCGGCGTTGACGGTCTCCCCCCGGGAGAGGGCGAGGACCCCGAAGGCCGCGGCGCCGAGCGCGGCAATCCCGCCCCACCCGAGCAGCGCGGCGAGCCGGTTCATGGGGCGTAAGTTACGCCCTGACTTGCCGATGTTCAATTTCGAACATAGGTTCGAAATCTTGACCACTCAAGCGTCATGGGTGCTCGCGTCCCGGGGGGAGCCTGCGGTCGGCGCGCCTGCCACCGAGGTGCGTCCCGACCCGCAACGCCTCGCCGAGACCGTACAGGGCCGGGTGGCGATCGTCACCGGCGGCGCGACGGGGTTGGGACGCGCCACGGCGCTCGAGTTCGCGCAGCGCGGCATGGCGGTGGCCATCAATTACGTCGACCTCCCCGGGCGCGACGTCGCCGCCCAGGCCCTCCTCACCGAAACCGCGATCCGCGCCCTCGGCGTTCCCGTCTACTGCGCCCGCTGCGACGTCCGCAGCCACGACGCAGTGGATAAGTTCGTCACCACGGTGCGCGAGCGGCTGGGCGGCGTGCATTACCTGGTCAACAACGCCGGGGTGACGCACGACGGCGCGCTCTGGCGGCTCGAGCCCGAGGCGTGGCAGGAAGTGCTGGACGTGAACGTCACCGGCGCGTTCAACTGTATCCAGGCGGTCGCACAGCCGATGCGCGCTCAGCGCTACGGCAAGATCGTCAACGTCGCCAGCCACCAGGCGTTCCGACCCGGCTTCGGCATCGCCAACTACGCCGCGAGCAAGGCGGCGCTCATCGGCCTCACCAAGTCCGCCGCCGTCGACCTCGGTCCCTCCAACGTCAACGTCAACGCCGTGGCCCCCGGCTTCGTGAAGACCGATCTGCTCACCAAGCTGCCGCGCGAAGTGCTGGAGCGGGCGGAGCACGAGTCGGTGTTGGGACGGGTGGCGGAGCCGGAAGACGTCGCGCACGTGATCGCGTTCCTGTGCAGCGAGGCGGCGCGGCACATCACTGGGCAGGTGATCGTGGTGGACGGCGGGCTGACGCTCGCTTCTTGAAAAAGCCGCGCGCCCCCACGATATTGGCGCCGTGACTAATCCCTTACAAATCAAAAACTTAGTGCGTGGTGCGTGGTGCGTGCTGGCTGCCGCCACGGCCGGTTGCGGCGGCAGGCAGCACGCCGGGGAGCCGGCGCCCACCACGCCGCTCCCTACCGCCGGGCTCGCCGCCCAGCAAGTCAGTGTGCTGCCGCTCGCGCTGCTCGCCGCGGAAGACTCGCTGCACTGGCAGACGTTGCTCGCGGACCGGCGCGCGGCGCTCGCTCAGGCCGACAGCGTGATCGGCACGCTGCTCACGGCACGGACGCCGGAGGTGACGTGGGTGCTCCCCGCCGAGCTGCGGCGCGCGGCGCACCGCGCCCCCGGGATCGCTCCGGATCCGGACCGGATGGGCACGGCGGTACTGCGGGCGCCCGGGATGGAGCTCGTCCCCGACCCGCTGCGCGGCGAGCTGCGGACCCTGGTGGCGCTGGGCGGGAACGGCGGGCGCTACGCGCTCGTGCCGGCGGCGTTGGTGTACAGGCGGACGGGCGGACAGGCGGACAGGCGGTCGGGAGATGTTCAGAAGGGCGTGACGGGAGACGTAGGGGCGCAGCATGCTGCGCCCCTACACGTCGCCGTGGCCGAGCTCTCCATCGTCATGGTCGACGTCCGGACAGGGAGGATCGGGTTTCGCACTGTGGCGCGAGGCGAGGGCGACGATCCCTGGTCGGCGCTCACCCGGGCGGTGAAGAGCCTCACGCCGGGGCTGCCGTGACGCGGGAGGCGACGCTGATCGCCGGCGACGGAATCGGGCCCGAGATCACGCAAGCGACGCTGCAGGTGCTGGACGGTTTGGGGGTGCGGCTCGTCTGGGACGAGGAGTACGGCGGGATGAGCGCCATCGAGAAGGCCGGCACCCCGCTTCCCAACGCCACGCTCGACTCGATCCGGCGCACCGGGCTCGCGCTCAAGGGCCCGCTCACGACGCCGGTCGGCGGCGGCTACCGGTCGGTCAACGTGGCGCTGCGGCAGGAGTTCGAGCTGTACGCCAACGTGCGGCCGGTGAAATCGATCGTGCCCGGCGGCCGCTACCAGAACGTCGACCTCGTCATCGTGCGCGAGAACACCGAGGGGCTGTACGTCGGCATGGACCGCACGTTCAAGGTCGGGGGCGACCCCAAGGCGCTCGCCCAGGCGACGTCGGTGATGACGCGGGACGGCTGCCGGCGCATTGTCCGCTACGCCTTCGAATACGCGAAGCGGCACGGGCGCAAGAAGGTGACCGTGGTGCACAAGGCGAACATCCTCAAGGCCACGTCGGGGCTGTTCCTCGAGACGGCGCAGATGATCGCGCAGGAGTACGGCGGGCAGATCGCCTCGGACGACAAGATCGTGGACAACGCCGCCATGCAGCTCGTGATCAACCCGGCGCAGTTCGACGTGATCGTGACGACGAACCTGTTCGGCGACATCCTGTCCGACGAGGCGTCGGGGCTCGTGGGGGGCCTGGGGCTCGCCCCCGGCGCGAATATCGGCGAGGGGGCGGCGATCTTCGAGGCGGTGCACGGCTCCGCGCCCGACATCGCGGGGCAGGGGATCGCGAACCCCTCGGCGCAGATGCTCGCAGCAGCGATGATGCTCGACCACATCGGCGAGCTCGAGGCGGGAAACCGGCTGCGCCGCGCCCTCGAGACCGTCATCGTGAAGGACAACGTCCGGACGAAGGACTTGGGGGGCAGTGCTTCGACCAGCGAATTCGCTCGTGCCGTCGTTCGGCGGCTCTAGCCACCCCTGCGTCCGGTGCGGCGCGCTCACCGCGGGTATCGCGCTGGGGGACCTCTGTCCCAGATGCCTGAAGGACGTCACGAAAAAGGCGGCACGCATAGGGCGTCTCGCGGGAGTCGTCACCACGCTGCTGCTCGCGGGGTATGTGATGATCACACTGCGCTCCGTCCCGCCCGCCTGGCAGGCGACCGCCCGCACCGTGGGAGCGGTTGCCGTGCTGGCGTGGTATCTCCTGACCTATCGCATCGTGCAGAGGATCGCCCTGGAATGGTTGAAGTGAAGCCGTCAGCGGTCAGCCGTCGGCTCGCGGCGTGGCTGGTGCTCCTCGCGGGGCCGCTCTCGGGTCAGACGTCCCTCTCGATCTACAGCGATGGGAGGGTGGTGGTGCGCCGCACGGTGCCGCAGGCGCTCGAGAAGGGGCGCACCAGCCTGACGCTCAGGCTCGACGGGCTCGATCCCGCAACGCTGTTCTCTCCTGACACGAGCGTCGGGCTCGTGTCGGCGATCGCCCGACCGTCCACGGACCGGGACGCCGCGTTGCAGCACGCCGTCGGACAAACGCTGGCGTTCGTGCGGCAGCGGTCGGACGGCAGGAGTGATACGGTGCGGGCGACCGTCGTGCGCGTCACTCCGCCACAGTACCGGCTCTCCGACGGACGGTTCCTGCTCGCAGAGCCCGGCGAGCCGCTGTTCCCCCCGGACCTGGTCCGCACGGTGCCGGAGGTGGCGGTGGTGGTCGAAGCGACCCGGCCACGGCCGAAGCTGGACCTCGCCTATGTGACTACGGGCGCGATGTGGGAAGCGGTGTATCAGGTCGTGTTGACAGGCGCCGGATGCCAGCTGTCGGGGGCGGCCACGATCACGTCGCAGTCGCTGCGAGCCGACACTGCGGAGGTGCAGCTCGTGGCGGGGTCGATCAGCCGGGCGCGGGCCCCAGCGCAGCCGAGGTTCGACTACGTCGCGCGCGGGGTAGCCGCTGCCGAGGTGCGGGAGGAGGCTCGTGTCGTGAGCGAGCAAGCCGTCGGCGAAACACACGTCTATCAGCTCCCCGGCAGGCTCTCCTTCGAGCCTGGGGTGCCCGTGACGACCGCCCTGTTCCCGCGCGCCGGCGTCAGCTACACGCAGGACTTCGTCATCCCGGGCGCGCTGCCGTGGCGCGGGTTCCTCGGGCAGTCCCCCGCCGAGCCGAACCGGGTCCCGGTCGAGGTGTGGTACACTGTCAAACGCGCCCGCGGGACGGCGTTCGGCAATCGGCCCCTCCCCGGCGGGACGGTGCAGCTGTATCAGGCCGACTCGGCCGGCCGGGTGCAGCTCGTGGGTGAGGCGCGGAGCGAGCACACCGCGCCGGGGCGCGACCTGCGGGTGCAGTCGGGGGAGGCCTTCGACGTAACTGCCGAGCGGGTGCAGAGTGATTACAATCAGGAGCAGCTTCCGCCGCCGCGCCGCGGCCTGCCGGCGCGGCAGCGCATCACGGCGGCATACAAGGTGACGATCACCAACGCGAAGCCGGAGGCCGTCACGGTGGACGTGCGCGAATCCCGCTCCGGAGTGTGGCAGATCGTGGAGAGCAGCCTCCCTGCCGAGAAGCTGTCGGCGACGGAGATCCGCTTCCGCGTGCCCGTGCCCGCGACCGGCACAGCGACCCTCAGCTATACCGTGCAGGCCGAGTCGTGACCGTCCAGCTGCTCCACCTCGCCGATCTGCATTTCGGCGGCCTCGCCGACATCCGGCAGATCGAAGCGCTCGAGAAGATGATTCCGGACCTCCGGCCCGATGCGACGGTGATCGCCGGGGACCTGTCGCAGCGCGCCCGTCACGGCGAGCTGCAGCGGGCGCGCGCCTTCGCGCATCTCGCGGCGGCGACCGCTCCGGTCCATGTCATCCCGGGGAACCACGACGTACGGTGGTGGACGCGGCCGCTCATCCCGCTGGCCAAGGACCCGCTGTACCGCAAGTACGTGCGGTACTTCGGCGCGGACTTGGCACCGACCGTCACCGTGCGTGGCGCGGTGCTTGCGAGCGCGCTGACAGCGCACGGGGTGGCCTGGGGCTCGCTCACGCTGCGCGTGCGGGACCTGGCCGTGAAGGGGCACCTGCCGAAGCGGGAGCTGCTGCGCGTGAAGCAAGTCTTCGCCGCCGCACCTCCCGACCAGGCGCGGGTCCTGGTGCTGCACCACAACGTACTGCGCGGGGAGATCTCCCACCGGATGGGGCTCGCCCGCTGGCGCCAGGCGCAGCGCCGCATCGTCGACTCGGGCGCGGACGTGGTGCTGTGCGGTCATGACCATCAGGAGGGCGCGGACGTACTGCAGGGGCGCGTGGTGGTCTCGACTGCCGGCACACTCTCCACGCGCACGCGGGGCGGGCGTCCGTCGAGCTTCAACTTCGTCACCATCGAGCCGTCGGCTGTCCAAATCACCATTTTCCGGTGGGAGGCGGAGCGCGGGAGGTTTCGGGCGTCGGATACGCTGGCGTTCGCGCGGCCCGCGCGGGCTGGACTGGCGGGCGCGGCCGGACCGGCGGAGCCGTCTCCCGCCGCGCTGCACTGACTCCACGCGCTGCGCTGACCTCCACGCCAGGGTTAGGTTTGGCGTGCCCCGGGGTAACACACGCCCCAGGACACCACACCAGTCGAGGCACACATGCCACCAAAATTCCAGGGCGTCGACTTCTACGACGTCGACGGGGTGTTGTCCGAGGAAGAGCGCGCCGTACGGGACACGGTGCGCGCCTGGGTGGACGACAACCTCATGCCCGTCATCGCCGAGCACTACGTCGCGGGGAAGTTTCCGAGACAGCTGGTGCCGCAGATGGCCGAGCTCGGCCTGTTCGGTGCCAACCTCCCCGAGGAGTACGGCTGCGCCGGGCTCAACAACGTCGCCTACGGGCTCATCATGCAAGAGCTGGAGCGCGGCGACTCGGGGGTTCGATCGTTCGCCTCGGTGCAGGGGGCGCTCGTGATGTACCCGATCCACGCGTTCGGCAGCGACGAACAGAAGCGGCACTGGCTCCCGAAGATGGCGTCGGGCGAGGTGATCGGCTGCTTCGGGCTGACGGAGCCCGACTACGGGTCGAACCCCGCCGCGATGATCACGGTCGCCAAGGAGACAAAGGGCGGCTGGATCCTGAACGGCGCCAAGATGTGGATCACCAACGGCTCGACCGCGCAGGCGGCGATCATCTGGGCGAAGACCGGCCAGCCGGACGACGTGGAGTCGATCCGCGGCTTCATCGTCCCCACCGACACGAAGGGCTTCTCGGCGAAGGACCAAAAAGGCAAGCTCTCGCTGCGCGCCAGCGACACGAGCGAGCTGGTCTTACAGGATGTGTGCGTGGCGAAGGACGCGCTGCTCCCGAAGTCGGGCGGGCTCAAGTCGCCGCTCATGTGCCTCACCCAGGCCCGCTACGGGATCGCGTGGGGCGCGGTGGGCGCCGCCATGGCATGCTACGATGAAGCAGTGAGCTACGCCAAGACCCGCGTCATGTTCGGGAAGCCGATCGGCGGCTTTCAGCTCCAGCAGGCACGGCTCGCCGAGATGCTCACCGAGATCACCAAGGCGCAGCTGCTCTGCCTCCAGCTCGGACGTCTCAAAGACCAGGGGAAGGTGACGCCGCAGCAGGTCTCGCTCGCCAAGCGCAACAACGTGAGCATGGCGACCGACATCGCCCGCGAGGCCCGGCGGCTGCTCGGCGCCAACGGCATCCTCGCTGAATACCAGGCGATGCGCCACCTCGCGAATCTCGAGTCGGTGTACACGTACGAGGGGACGCACGATATCCACACGCTGATCCTGGGGCAGGAGATTACGGGGGTGAATGCCTTCAATTGAATGCGGAACGGGGAATGCGGAATGCGGAATTGCAAGGAAGGGTCGCTCGCATCCCCAAGCCTCCACTGACACTCCGCATTCCGCATTCCCCATTCCGCATTTGCTGGCTGGCGCTGTGACGTTGGCTCTGCTTCCGCTGCCGGCCCGCGCCCAGCAGCCCGACTCCATCCCCGCCGACACCCTCGCCCCCGTCGTCGTGACCGGCGTCCGGCTCCCTACCGTGCGCGAGCTGGCACGGGGGCTCGCGGGCCGCACCGCCACACTCGGCGCGGTGGATCTCGATGCGCGCGGCGTGCGCTCGCTGGCGGACGCGCTCGAGCAGCTGCCCGGCGTCACGGTGTCGGACGAGCTGGGCGCCCCCAGCGAGCTGGACGTGACGCTCCGCGGGTTTCAGGTCTCCCCGACTATCGGCCTCCCCCAGGGGGTGACGGTGTACCTGGACGGCGTGCGGGTGAACGAGCCCGACGCTCACGAGGTGAACTTCGACCTGCTCCCGCTCGAGGACGTGGACCACGTGGAGGTGACGTACGGTCCGTCGGTGCTGCTCGGGCGGAACTCGCTCGGTGCCGCGGTCAACCTGGTGACACGGCGCGGCGCCGCGCCGGCCGACCGCGAGGTCGAGGTCTCAGGGGGCAGCTTCGGGCGCTACGAGCTCAAAGCCCGCGCCGGCGATCGCCGCGGCATGTGGGATTACTATGTCGGGGCGCGCTACGAGCACGAAGACGGCTGGCGCGCGCTCACGCGGAGCCGCATCGGCACGCTGTTCGGCAAGGTCGGCGTGAACACGGGAACGTGGGACGCGACGCTCAGCTACGCGGCAGCGGACAACCGCATCTACCAGGCCGGCAGCCTGCCCGAGAGCGTGTACGCCGTCGCCCCCCGCGTGAACTTCACTAGCGGCGACTATTTCGCCCCGCAGGCCCATCTGGTCACCCTGCACGCGCACCGCCTGCTCGGGGGGGGCCGCGTGCAAGTCGCGATGAACGCATTCGGCCGGACGCTCACTGCGGACCAGTTCAACAAGAACGCGAGCCCACCGGATACGCGCGAGCGTAACCGCGAGCGCATCGGCGGAGGGGCGGTGCAAGTCTCCGGTACACTCTCCCTGATCGCGCGCCCGCTGCGCTGGCTTGCGGGCGTGGACGGTGCCTATCAGCACACGGCGGTGCGGCTCTACGCCGTGCGAGCGACGAGCCCGGACTCGCTCACCGAGTCGGTTCTGACGAAAGAACTGGACTGGGGCGCCTTCATGGGCGCCAATTGGCCGCTCGCGCCGGCGCTCACCGCCACGGTGGCGGGGCGCTACGACTACATCCGGGTGCCGTTCGAGGACCTGCTGGATCCGGGCCAGAGTGGACTCAACATCTTCCGGCGACTGAGCCCACGCGTGGGGCTCACCTGGAGCGGACCGTCCGGGCACGAGCTGTTTTGGTCCGTGAGCCGAGGGTTCCGCGCCCCGGCGCTCGTCGAGATCGGCTGCGCGGACCCTGCCGCAGCGTGCCCCCTGCCGTTCGCGCTGGGCCCCGATCCCGCGCTTCGACCCGTCGTCGCCACGACGTACGAAACGGGGTGGCGCTTCCGCAGCCGCACGGGCCGTGTGGACGTGACCGCCGACGTGTACTGGACGCACGTCCGGGACGACATCTTCTTCGTCGCTGCGACGCTCACCGCGGGCTACTTCCAGAACATCGGGGCGACGCGCCGGGCCGGGCTGGAGCTCGGGGCCCAATGGGCGAGCCGCCCGGGCGAGGGGAGCGGGGGGCTGCGCCTGTACGCCAATTACGCGTATACCGCGGCGACATTCCGGAGCAGGGCTGACCTCGCCACGCCGCGCGACCCGGCAGGGGAGGCCGTGCTCCCCGGCGACGCGCTTCCGCTCGTTCCCGATCACCGCGCGAATGCAGGGATTTCGGTGCCGCTCGTCGCCGGCGGAGCGTCCGGCCCGTCGCTGCGGCTCGGCATCGATGCGCGCTACGTGGGCCGCCAGTGGCTCCGAGGCGACGAGGCCAACACGACGCGCCGGCTCCCCGACTACGCGGCGGCCGACGCGTCGCTCACCCTCGCGTGGAAACGGTTCGAGGTGCGCTGCTCGGTGCGCAACGTGCTGGACCGGCGTTACCCGAGCTTCGGGACCTACGCCGAGAACCCGCTCGCGCCCGGCACGCCGGTGCAGCGGTTTCTCACGCCGGGATTGCCGCGGCATCTGCAGGTGAGCTTGAGTACGGATTTCTGAAAGCGCCTTGAGCCCTCGGCTGTCGGCTTGCAGCGGTTGCTAGACGCGATCACAGCACGTTTCTTTGTGCACGCGTTCCCACGTTTCATGGACCTCTAGGAGCCGATAGCCGACGGCCGACAGCGCATTTCCTATGAAGATCGCCGTGTGCATCAAGCGCGTCCCCGACTCCGAGACCCGCGTCAAGATCGCCTCCGACGGCAAATCGCTCGACGAGGCGGGCGTCAAGTTCATCCTCAACCCCTACGACGAGTTCGCGGTGGAAGAAGCCCTGCGGCGCAAGGAGCAGGCGGGCGCCGGGGAGGTCGTCATCGTTACGGTCGGCTCCGCCGCCGCGCAGGAGACGATCCGCACCGCGCTGGCCATGGGCGCGGACCGCGGCATCCTGCTCCAGACGGACAAGATTCCCGCCGACGGTCTCGAGGTCGCCAGGGCGCTCGCCGCCGAGGTCAAGGACTCGGGCTACGACCTGATCCTGTTCGGCAAGATGGCCATCGACGACTACAACCATCAGGTCGGGCCGATGGTGGCGGAGCTGCTCGACCTGCCGTGCGTGACGGCGATCGCTCACCTCGAGATCGGGGGGGGCAAGGGCACGGCCGAGCGGGAAATCGAGGGCGGTGTGGAGCTCGTGGAGTTCCCACTGCCCGCCGTGCTCACCGCCGACAAGGGGCTAAACGAGCCGCGCTATCCCGCCTTGAAGGGCATAATGGCCGCGAAAAAGAAGCCGCTCCAGGTCAAACCGGCGACCCTCGGCGCGGGCGGTCTGGAGGTGCTCGCCCTGACCCCCCCGCCCCAGCGCAAGGAAGGCAGGGTCGTGGGCGAGGGGCCGGCCGCGGTGCTGGAGCTGCTCCGCCTACTGCGCGAAGAGGCGAAGGTGCTGTGAGCGACGTCCTCGCGGTGCTGGAGCAGCGCGAGGGCGCGCTGCGCAAGGTCTCGAGCGAAGTCGTGACCGGCGCCCGCCGCCTGGCCGACGGCCTGGTGGGGAGGGTGGAGGCGCTGGTGCTCGCGGCAGGCTCCGTGCAGGGGATCGATCACCTGGGGGGGTTCGGGGCTGACCAGGTGGTTACTCTGACGAACGGCGCGTTCGGCAGGTACGCGCCGGAGGCGTACACCCGCGTGATCGCCGACCGCGCGCAAGCGGGGGGGTACCGCGCCGTGGTGTTCGCGGCGAGCGCCACCGGCCGGGACCTGGCGCCGCGCGTGGCGGCCCGTCTGGGCGTCGGGCTGGCGCAAGACGTCACCGACGTCGCCGTGGAGGGCGGCGCCGTCACGGTGATCCGCCCCGTATACGCGGGGAAGGCGCTCCTCAAGCTCACGCTCACCGCGACGCCGGCGATCGTGTCGCTGCGGCCCAACGTATTCACGCCGGTGCAGCGCCCCAAAGCGGGAAGCGCTGAGACAGTGGCGGTGCACGCGCCGGCCGGCCGCGTCGTGGTGACGGCGATCAAGGCCGCCGCCGCGGGCACGCTCGACGTGGCCGAAGCGCCGATCGTCATCTCGGGGGGCCGCGGCTTGAAGGAGCCCGCAAACTTCAAGGTACTCGAAGAGCTCGCGGCGGCATTCGGGGGGCGCGCGGCGGTGGGGGCGTCGCGCGCGGTGGTGGACGCAGGCTGGCGGCCGCACGCCGACCAGGTGGGCCAAACCGGCAAGACCGTCAGTCCCACCCTCTACATCGCGGTCGGCATCTCCGGCGCGATCCAGCACCTCGCCGGGATGCGCACGTCGAAGGTGATCGTCGCGATCAACAAGGACAAAGACGCGCCGATCTTCAAGGTGGCCGACTACGGAGTCGTCGGCGATCTGTTCGAGGTGGTTCCCAGGCTGACGGAAGAGATCAAGAAACTGCATGGCTAAGGGAGCAGGGAGCAGGGAGACGTTCCTTCCGGCGCAATACCAGCCGCCGCTGCCGTTGGACCAGTTGATCATCCAAGACGGTGCCGCAGGCGCGGGCGACCGAATGGAGCTGGACGTGGTGATCGTCGGCGCGGGGCCCGCGGGCCTCGCGGCTGCGATCGAGCTAGCGCAGCTCGCCAGGCGAGACGGCACGGAGCTCAACATCGGTGTGCTCGAGAAGGCCGCAGCGCTGGGCGAGCACTCTCTTTCCGGTGCCGTCGTCAACCCGCGGGCGTTTCGCGAGTTATTCCCAGACTTGCAAGAGGGCGACTTTCCGTTTCGCGGGCCGGTTCGGAAGGAAGCCGTGTATTTGCTGACCGCCGACCGCCGAGTGCGCCTTCCTGTTCCTCCCACCATGCGCAACCACGGCAACTCCGTCGCTTCGCTGTGCGAGATCGTGCGGTGGCTGGGCGAGAAGGCCGCAGCGCTGGGGGTGAATATCTTCACGGGCTTCCCGGCGGCGAGCCTGCTCGTGGACGGCCCGAGGGTGGTAGGCGTGCGCACGGCGGCCACCGGGCTCGACCGCGCTGGCCGCCCGCTCGCTAACTACCTCGCGCCGAACGACCTCGTCGCCAAAGTCACGGCCCTCGCCGAGGGGACGCGAGGGATGCTGGCGCAGGCGTGGTGCGAGTGGCGGCAGGTGACGGCGGAGAACCCCGAGATCTTCGCGCTCGGCGTCAAGGAGATCTGGGAGACCAAGCGCGCGCTGGGCACGATCGTCCACACGCTCGGCTGGCCGCTGCCGAGCGACGCCTTCGGCGGGAGCTTCATGTACCCGCTCGCGCCGAACCTCGTGGCGCTCGGCCTCGTGGTGGGCCTCGATTACCGAGACAGCGCGCTCGACGTGCACGGCTTGTTCCAGCGGATGAAGCGGCACCCCCTGTTCCGCCGCTACCTGGAAGGCGGCGAGATGGTCGAATGGGGCGCGAAGACGATTCCCGAAGGGGGGTACTACTCCGTGCCGACGCGGCGCTCGGGCGACGGCGTGGTAATGCTCGGCGACTCGGCCGGCTTCGTAGACGTGCCGTCGCTCAAGGGGATCCACTACGCGATGCAGTCGGGGATGTTCGCCGCGCGGGCGGTGTTCGCCGCCCTCAAGCACGGGGACCCATCAGCCGTCCGGCTCGGAGACTACGACCGCATGGTGAACGCATCGTTCATCATGCAGGACCTGTATCGCACGCGGAACATGCGCCTCGCCTTCAAGGACGGCTTCTACGCCGGTGCGCTCAAGGCCGGGCTCATGACGCTTACCGGCGGCCGGTTCCCGGGCGGGAGGATCGCGATGCCGCGGGATGCGGACGTGGCACGACGGCTCACCCCGGGCTTGCGCCCGGGGTCAGGTGAGATTCCCGACGGCCGACTGACCTTCAGCAAGGTCGACGGCGTGTTCAAGGCCGGGAACGCGACACGCGACACGATCCCCACGCACCTCATCGTGGGCCGGGACGTGCCGTCTGAGGCGGCGGATTTTTACGCGCGCCTGTGTCCGGCGGGCGTCTACGAACGGATAGACAGCGGGCTGCGGGTGAACGCGCCGAATTGCATCGATTGCAAGGCGACCGACGTGCTGGGGCCTCGCTGGACGCCCCGGGAGGGGGGGAGCGGACCCAAGTACAAGCGCATGTAGATAGCCGCTCCGACTGACGCGTCAGCGTCACTGCCTCGGCGTCAGTGCATCAGTGGTAGAGCCGCCCGCACAGTCTTGGTGCACCGTCTTACTGACCCGAACTTTTGGTCACACGACATCTGCAATTTTGCCAACACGATAGCGTGATGGGGGCCAGGCCCGAGGGAATGGCCCCGAACCTGCAACGCTGACGCGCCGAGTGGGTTCTCCTCGCGCCCCCTGCGTGCAGGGGAGCAGGCTGGCGGCGACGCCAGCCACGTCATTAGAAGGCGGATGGGATGCGAAACGGCACTACCACCACACCACGCGACCAGCCCCGACGGCGTGGTTGGGACCGACGGCAGGATTTGGGCGGCCGCCGTATGACCCGCGACCGGCGGCGCGAAACGCTCGAAGTTCAGTTCGAGCGCCGCAAGGGCGGCGATCGCCGCTCCGGCAACCAGCGACGCGCCGGACCGGAGCGTCGCATATCGGACCCCGAAGGCTTCCATCGCCTAGACCTGTAGGGCTCGGCCGTCGTGCTCCGTGGCCTGGACATTGTCGTTCTGACGGCGCTGCTGCTGGCGCTCGGCTACATTGGTTTTCTGCACTACCGGGCGCATCGCACCCAGCGCTTGCTGGCCCGCACCGACGACCTGACGCAGATCGAGAACCGACGCGCGTTCTATGAGGGTGCCAGTCGGGAGTTCGAGCGCGCGCGGCGGTACAACCATCCATTCACCTTGGCGTACTTCGATGTCGATGACTTCAACGAAGTGAGCGATCGGTTCGGGCACCAGGTGGGTGATGGGGTACTCCGTCTGGTGGCCGACACGGCGCGGGAGTCGATTCGCGCCAGCGATTTCGTGGCGCGCTTGGGGGCCGACCAGTTTGCGTTGCTGCTGCCGGAGACCGGCGCCAACGCCGCGAGTGCGGTGATCCGCAAGCTGCAGGAGGCGCTGCGGCACGCGTCGCGGGTGACCGGCATGCCGTTGACCGTGAGCGGAGGCGTGGTGACGTGCCTGCAACCGGCGGATAGCCTGGAGACGGCGATCGGCACTGCCGACCGGCTGCTGTACGGGGCGAGGCACGCGGGGACGGACAGCTTTTGGTTCGAGGTCGTGGCCCCTCAGCCACTCGAGGCGTTCGAGCCGGCGCGGCTGCGACGGCCGTGGCGCCTGCCGCCCGCGTTCGACCTTTCGATGCCGTCGCCCCAGGACCGGCGGCGGGGCTGAGCGACGCTCAGCGACGTCGCTATCGTGTCGTCACAGCGCCACCTGCACCACCCGGTCCTTCCCGCCCCGTTTCGCCTCGTACATCGCTTGGTCGGCTTTCCGGAGCAGCTCGTCGGTGCCCGCCTCGCTCCCCGTCACGGACACGACGCCGATGCTGGCCGTCACGGACGGCGTGCCGCGGAACACCGTGCGGATGCCGGCGGCGAGCCGGTTGGCGGCGGCGTGCGCGACGGTGCCTTCCGTTTCCGGCATCAGGACCGCGAACTCGTCGCCCCCGAGCCGGCCGACGACGTCGGCCTGGCGCACGGCACTGCGCGTCGCGTCGGCCACGAGTCGCAGCACGGCATCGCCCGTGGCGTGGCCGTGCGCGTCGTTCACTCTCTTGAAGTCGTCCAAATCCAGATAGATCAGTGCGAGCGGGCGGCCGTAGCGGCGATTCCGGCCCAGCTCTTGCGCCAGCTCGGTCGAGAAGGCGCGGGCGTTGAGGACGTTGGTGAGCGGATCGTGCGTGGCGAGCAGCTCCAGCTGCGCCTGGGTGCGCCGCAGCTGCGACAGCCCCGCGATCGCCACCGCCACGACGGCGAGGTAGGAGAGCTCGTTCGCGAGCCGCGCGTCGAGCGGCGTGTCGGCCGGCATCTGGTCGATCCCGACGAGGTAGCGGAGCACGCAGGTCGCGCCCGCGAACACGATCCCCCACGCCAGGCCGTCGTGCCATGCCGCGAGCAGCACGGGGATCACGTACAGGATCCCGAGGCGGAACGCTCCGGGCGTGCGGAGGTTCACCCAGTAGACCAGGGCGGTGAATGCCAAGGCGACCCCGAGGCGGAGGCCGCGGCGCAGCTCCGGGGTGAGCGCCACCTAGAAGGGGACCTCGGCGACGTGGTGTGGATCGTCCAGCACGAGCGCGCGGAGGGTCTCCCCCGCGGCTACGGCGGGGCGGTCTTCCGGCACGATCAGGAGCGCGGTCGCGCGGGCCATGGAGCTGAGGATGCCGGAGCCCTGGGGGCCCGTCAAGCGCGCGACCAGCGCGCCGCTCGCACCTTCGGGGTTCACGACGGCCCGCAGGAAATGCCGCAGCCGGGGACCCAGTGTGATGGGCTCGCCCACGCATACCGGCACGGTGCGCCGGAAGGGCAGGGGGTGGCCCAGCAGTTTCCGCAGCACGGGCCGCACGAACAGCTCGAACGTCACCATCGTGCTCACGGGGTTCCCCGGCAGCCCGATCCAAGGCTTCCCTGCGAGCAGGCCAAACCCGAGCGGCGCACCCGGGCGCATCCGAATGCGCCAGAGCTTCATGTCGCAGCCGAGCTCGGTGAGCACGTCGCGCACGAGGTCGTGCTCCCCGACGCTGACGCCGGCCGTTGTGACGAGCAAGTCGGCGTCCCGGGCGCGGGTGAGATGGTCGCGCAGGCTCGCCTTACTGTCGCGGGCCACGCCGAGATCGAGCGGCACGCCGCCCGCCCGATGGATCATCCCGAACAGCGTGTACGTGTTCGACGTCGCGATCTTCCTCCCCGCGAGGATCGCGTCGGCTTCGTCGAGGTCCGCGATCTCGTCTCCGGACCCCATGAACGCAACCCGCGGCGGGCGGTGCACCAGCGGGGTGCCGTGGGCGATCGAGGCGAGCACCCCCAGCTGGGCGGGGCCGAGCGTGGCGCCCGCCGCGAGCGCGACGTCGCCCTTCCTGATATCCTCGCCGCGGCGGCGGATGTTCTTCCCGGCATCCTGACCGTCGCGCACCGCGACGCGGCCGTCGGGGAGGGGCTCGGCGTCCTCTTGGCGGATCACGCAGTCGGCGCCGGCGGGGAGCGGCGCGCCCGTGAAAATCCGGGTCGCCTGGCCCGGACCGACGGGCTGTGCGGGGAATCGGCCCGCGGGGACGGTCTCGATCACCGTCAGTGTCGCCGGGCGGTCGCTGCCCGCGCCCGCGACGTCTGCGGCCCGGACGGCGTAGCCGTCCATCGCCGAGTTGTCCCAGCCCGGCAGGTCGATCGGGCTGCGGACGTCTTCGGCGAGCACGAGGTCGAGGGCCTGCTTCAGCGCCCGCCGCTCGGTGGGGAGCGGCGTGACGTGCTGGAGTATGGTCTGAGCCGCTTCGCTCGGGGTCAGCATCTCACGGCGGCAGGATCTTGGCTCGGTCCCACGCGAGGTTCGCGAGGGTCACGAGCCACGCCGTGTCGGAGAATCGGAACACCGGGAACTCGGCGCGGTAGCGCGGATTGTCCGTAACCATCGCGACCCAGTCGGCCGGGTCGTGGGTTTTGGGGTCGAAAATGGGGTCGGGGCCCGCGGCGAGACGGTACACCTCGACCTTGGGCAGCGGCGCGCGCTTGAACCCTTCCGCCAATACGATGTCCGCCCCGTCGAGGTAGCGTCGGGCGAGCACGATCGGGTCGGATTCTTGGGCGGTGCGCTCGAATAACACCCGCTCGCCGGGAGCCTCCATCAGCACCCGCTCCGCCTTCCCTTCGTGCCAGTGCCGCCACGTGTCCTTGCCCTGCTGGTCCATGTCCGCCGGGTGTGTGCCGTGCTTGATGGTCATGACCCGGAACCGGCGACGCGCCAGCTCCGCCGCGAGGGCCACCAGGAGAGTGGTCTTGCCGGCGTTCTTGCGGCCGATGATCGAGATCATGCGCGTCGCCGCCACAAGGCCTCCGCCTGCTCCAGGTCTTCGGGGGTGTTCACGTTGAAGAACAGCCCGGCCGGGTCGCCCAACGCGCGCACCCGCTCGAGGGGTAGTGTACCGACCTTGACGTCGGCGTGGAAGCCGATCGCCTGCAAGTCGCCGCGCTCGAGCTGGCGCTCGATGGCCGCTGCGCACGCGGGGCCGTACACGGCACACAGTGGCTCCACTCCGCGGCGCGAGTCGCTCTCCGGAAGGAAGGCGTCATAGCCCGGCGACCCGTCGAGCAGCGCGCGCAACAGCGCGGGGCTGACGAACGGCATGTCCCACGCCACGCACAGCACCGGACCGGACCCCGAGACGATGGCAGTGTAGATCCCTCCCAGACTGCCGCACCCCGGCCGCACGTCGGGAACCGTCCGGAGATCGAGGCGCCAGCTGGGGCCGTCTGGGGCGTTGGCCACGAGCAGGGGCGGCGCGCCTGCGACCGCCTGCACCGCGTCCACCACGCGGTCGAGGATGCGGCGGCCTGCCAGCTCGACGAGACCTTTGGGACGCCCGCCGTAGCGCCGGGCCGCGCCGCCGGCGAGGACGGCCGCGCGCACGCTCAGTAGCGGCGCCCGCGCTTCTGCTCAAGCACCACGTCGAGTCCCATCGTAAACACGAAGTGATGAAAGAACTTTGTGCCGGTGGGCGGCAGCAGCGACGCATCCGACGCGCCGGTCACCCGCTCGAAGCGGGCGATGGCGTCCCGGGCCTCGAAGCGGAATTGATAGGCGGGCCCCAGCGCCACGGTGAGTCCCGCGCCCGCGACGAAGCTCAGGGCGAGTCGTTGGGGGGAGTCGTCCACGAGGACCTGGTAGGAGTTGTCGGCGCTGTCGGCGCCGACGAGCTCGATCGTGCTGTGATCGAACGCCACGAGCCCGACGCCACCGCGCAGGTATGGGCTGAGCTGATGGCGGGCGGCGGCGCGCACGAGCGCGCTCGCCACGAACGAGATCGCGCCCGCGGAGTGCGACGCGCCCTGCGCGTTCGCACACAGTTGCCGACTCTGCGAGGTGGGGGGAGGGGACGAGTTGAGCAGGGCGCACGCGTCGCGCAGCGGCAGTCCGAGATAGGCCATTTCGGCTTGGATCCCAACGTTCGGGCCCGGGAAATAGCTCACTGCCGCGCCGATCGTGATGCTCGAGCCCTGCTCGCGCGCCAGGCGGAACGTGTCGGCGGGCGCGGCGCAGCTGCCGGAGTAGACCGGGCAGAACGGCTGTCGGGGGATCGTCCACAGCGCGGTGCCGTCGACGACGCCGGCGGCGAGCGTCAGGACGAGGTTGGGCTGGGGACCGGTCTGGGCGGCCGATCGGCCGGGGGCGACAGGCGTGCCGGCGAGCAGCGCGAGCAGCAGGAGCCTGGGACGGCGCATTCAGACCTCGAGCAGCTGCCGGTGATCGACCATCAGACACCGATCCATCACGCACGGAATGCCGGCCGCGGCGGCGCGCGCCGCGGCAGCCTCTTCCACCACGCCGACCTGGAGCCACATGAGGCGGGGGGGAGGCTCGACGCGGATCGCTTCATCGACGATCGGACCCACGAACTCGCTGCGCCGGAACACGTCGACGATGTCGATGCGATGCGACCCCGCCGCGGCGCTGAGTGATGGGTAGCTGCGCTCGCCGAGGACGGCGTCGTGCTCAGGGTTCACCGGCACGATGCGGTACCCCGCCCGCTGCAGGTAACGCGCTACCTGATGGCTCGCCCGCCAGGGCTTGGGTGACAGCCCGACGACGGCGATCGTCTTCGCTTCCCGGAGGAGGGCGCCCAGCGCCTCCGGGGTCATGCGTCCGGCCGGTGGATGTGCGGGGTTCCGCTCACCGCCCGCCCCACCAGCACCATGCCGGACCGCTGCGCGATGGTGAGCGCCAGGGTCGACGGCACGCTCGGGGTCGCGACATACGCCAGCCCGGCGCGCGCCGCCTTGTACGCGAGCTCGGCTGAGATCCGACCCGTGACGAGCAGCCCCCGGCCGGCGAGCGGTTGCCGCGCGATGACCGCCGCACCGATCACCTTGTCCACCGCGTTGTGCCGCCCGATGTCTTCGGCGTGGAACTCGAGCGTCGCGTTGTCGGTGAGCGCGGCTGCATGGATCCCGCCGGTCTCGTTGTAGCGCGCGCCGCGGGCGAACAGCTGCTTGAAGAGCGCCCGCAGTGTCTCGGGCGGTGGGGGCTCACCCCGGGCGGCCGTGTGCCTTACGGCCGGCGGATCAGCGAGGAACGTCGACACCGCGCCGCACCCCGAGGCGAGCACCCGACGGCGGTCGTCGCCCTGCACCAGCGCCACACGCTCGGGTTTCACTTCCGCCCAGAAACCGAGGTCCGTCGCGCAGGGACGAAGCTTGACGAGGTCGTCGAGCGTCTCGATGTAGCCCTCGCCGTGGAGCCACCCTGTGGCCAGCTCTTCGAGCTGGCCGGGGGTGCACATCCACGTCACCGCCGGCTCGCCGTTGACCTCGAGCCAGACCGGCCACTCCTCGACCACGGCCGAGTCGGCGAGCATGCGGCCGCGGCGATCACCCGGCTTGCGCGCGGGGTCAGTTTGGACTGACCCCGGGCGCGAGCCCGGGGTAACTGGGTCAGGGCTGACGCCCGGCCCCGAGCTGACGCCCGGGGCTATGGGCGCGGATGGCCCCGCCCGTGAGGGCGGGGTGTCTGGGTCACGGCTCGCCATAATACTCCGAGTAGATATGCGGCCCTTCCTGCACGCGCACCGCGTGCAATGTCACGCCCCGCGGCAACCGCGGAGCGAGCCGTTCCCAGACATACACGGCGAGCGCTTCGCCGGTCGCGAGACGGCGACCGTCCGCGAACTCGGGGAGCGCATCGTTGATACTGCGCCCCGCGAGGCGTCCGGTCACTTCCTCGGCGAGCAGGGCGTCGAGCGCCGGCAGGCTCATCACCCCGCCCGCCTCCGGCACCAGCTGCCCCTGCACGGTGACGCGGCACTGATAGCGGTGGCTGTGATCGACGGCCGCCTTGCCGAACTCGGCCGTGTTCCGCTCGGCCGTCCAGTCCGCGCGCCGGATGCGGTGCGTCGCGGTAAGCTCAACGATACGCGTAAGATAGCTGATCGGCATCGCTAGAACACCCGCACCGCGCTGGCCTTGAAGGCAAACACCACCGGGCCGCCTGGGGCGAGCTGGAGGTCCCGGGCCGCTTCTTCGGTCACGACGGCGACGAGCTCTACGCCCACGTCGGCCGTGACGTGCACAGTCCCCGGGCGCTGGTGGGAGAGCCGCGTCACCCGCCCAGCGAACACGTTCCGCGCCGAGGAGGTCAGGGGCGCTCGGCTCACAAAGATGTCGCTGGGGGCGACGGCGAGGATCGCCGGCCCCGCCCTATCAGTCATCGCGGCGATCTCGATCGTTCCGACACGGATGTGCTTCAAGTCACCGGTGCCAGCGTTCGGCAGCTCGACGCGGAACAGATTCTCCGGCGTGACGGGCGAGAGCTTTCCTTCCGCGAGGGCGCGCACGTCGTCCGCCCAGCGGTAGGCGTCCTCGAGCTGGTGCGACGCGAGGCAGATCGCGAGCGGCCGCCGGCGGCGCTCTTGCGCGAGCGCACCGTACAACGTCTGCGCCGCCGCGCGGTCGGCGGAGCTCACCGGCTCGTCGAGCAGCAGCACTGCTGGCTCGACTGCGAGCGCGCGGGCCACCGCCACCCGTTGCACCTCGCCTTCGGAGAGCTCGTGCCGGTGGCGTTCGAGGAGCGGCGTGACGCCGAGCCGCGCGGCGACGTTTGCTATCACGCTGTTCACCTCTGTGCGTCTCATCCCTCTCACCCGTAACCCGTATCCCAGATTATCACGGACCGTCCCCCGCAACAGGATGGGCCGCTGCTCGACCAGGGTCACGCGCCGCCGCGCCGCCGCGTCGGGGCGCGCGCGCGCCGGTCCGCCGGAGACGGGCCTGCCGTCGAGCCGCACCTCGCCCTCGCTCGGCTGCTCGAGCAGGGCGAGGAGCCGGAGCAAAGTGCTCTTGCCGGAGCCGTTGGGCCCTACCATCGCGATCAGCGCGCCCGGTGGGACTTCGAACCGCTCGAGATCGAGCACCACGCGCCCGCCGTAGCGGTGACGCACGCCCACGAGCTCAAGCATGCGCTTTGCCTTGCAGCACCTGAAGGGCGATGTTCACGAGCAGGGCGAGCACCAGCAGGATCACGCCGAGCGCCAGCGCCAGCCCGAATTCGCCCTGTCCGGTATAGAGCGCGATGGCGGTGGTCAGAGTACGCGTGGAGCCGCGGATGTTTCCGCCGACGATCATGGCGGAGCCGATCTCCGCGATGACGTGGCCGAAGGCAGCGGTGATCACCGCAGCAAGTGCGAAGCGCGCTTCGCGCGCGACAGCCCAGGCCGTTCGCCACGCCGACGCGCCCAGCGTCTGGGCGGTGCGCCGCACGCGGGGGTCGACCCCCTGAACGGCCGCCGCGGACAAGGCCGCCGCGATCGGCAGCGCGATGCACACATCGCCGACGGCGATCGCCTGCCAGGTGTACAGCCACCCCAGGCCGCCCAGCGGCCCACGCCGGGACAGGAGCCCGAACAGCAGCAAGCCGGTGACGACAGTGGGGAACGCGAGGGCGGTGTTGACCAGCGTGAAGGCCGCCCGGCGGCCCCAGAAGGGGCGCGTCGCCAACAAGAAGCCGAGCGGGAGCCCGATGGCGCACGCGATCACCGTCGCCGTGACGGCGACCTTCAGCGTGAGCACCACGACGCCGGTCACCTCGGCGTCGCCCGCGAGGAGGAGGGCGAGGGCGCGCCGCAGTCCTTCCCCTAGAAAGTCCATCCCAGGCCGATGGTGATCCAGGGATGGGCCGTCCACTCGGTGAGGCGGGCGTCGAGCGGCAGGACCCGGCTGTTGTCGGAGGCCGGCTGCTTGTAATCGAGCGGGTACTTGAGCCTCCAGAACACCAACCGGAAGTCGCCGCGCACCGACACGCGCCGCGCGGGATACCAGCGCAGGCCCGCTTCGGGCGCCACGGTGAGTTTGCTGCCGAACTCGTAGCCGTTCGGCTCGGGCGGCGAGCCGCCACCGAGCGCGACCCCGAGTGCGCCGCCCACGTACGGCGCGAAGCCGTGCCAGGTCTTGCGGCCGGTGAGCGCGAGCTGCAGCCCCACGTCGGCCAGCACCACGTCGTTGTTGAACGGGCCGGTCCGGCGTGACAGCGAGTCCTTCGTCGGGTCCACGACGAACCGCGTGGTCTGGGCGTAGGCGACCCCGAGCGCAGCGCCGAGCGCGTTGCCGAAGGCCACCTCGTAGCGGAGCCCGCCAGTCGGCCCGTCTGATATTCCGACGCCCGGGCCGCCGCGCGAGCCGCCCAGGTAGCCGAAGGTGATCACGCCCACCCCACCCCGGCGGATGTCGCGATACGGGGAGTGGCTGGGGTCGTGGCCGACCTGGGCGGTCAGATGGAACGATGGAACGATGGACAGGAGCAGGACCATCGCGCCCCACCTCCGCCTCCGCCACGGCCACGTTCCATCGTTCCATCGTTCCATCGTTCCATCCATCAGTCCGTCTCCCGGAGATCCCGCCCCGTCATCTCGGGTGGCGGTTCCAGTCCCAGCATCCGTAGCACGGTGGGCCCGACGTCGCGCAGGGCGCCACCGTGGCGCAATTGGGTCTTCGCGTCGTCCCCACCTACAATAAGGAACGGGACCGGGTTCGTGGTGTGGGCGGTGTGCGGGCCGTCGGTCGTCGGATCGATCATCAGCTCACAATTGCCGTGGTCCGCGGTGACGAGCAGCGTGGCGCCGGCCTGCTCGGCGGTCTTCACGACCCGCGTGAGGCAGTGGTCCACGGTCTCCACCGCCCGCACCGCCGCGCGTAGTACCCCGGAGTGGCCGACCATGTCTCCGTTGGCGTAGTTGCACAAGATGAAATCGTGGTGCCCGGCCGTGATCGCCTGGCACAGCACGTCGGTGACGCCGGGCGCGCTCATCTCCGGCATCAGGTCGTAGGTCGCTACCTTCTGCGAAGGCACGAGCAGCCGCTCCTCGCCGGGGTAGGGCGTCTCGAAGCCGCCGTTGAAGAAATAGGTGACGTGGGCGTACTTCTCGGTTTCGGCGGTGCGGAACATCGTCTTGCCCTGGTCCGACAGCACCTGGGCGACGATCTGCGACAGCACCATCGGCCCGAAGGCCATCGGGAACGGGAACGTTGCGTCGTACTGCGTCAGCGTGACGAGCTCGACGGTCGGCCGCGCGCCGGTGTCGAATGCGTCGAAACCGGGGATCGCGAGGGCCCGCACGATCTGCCGCATGCGGTCGGCGCGGAAGTTGAAGCAGAAGATCCCGTCGCCGCTCCTGATGCGAGGCGTGCCGGCAATGATGCGCGGCTTCACGAACTCGTCCGTCTCGCCGGCTTCGTAGGCAACGCGGATCGCCGCCAGCGGATCCGGGGCGGGCTCGCCCACGCCGTGGACCATCGCGTCGTAGGCGAGCTTGGTGCGCTCCCAGCGTTTGTCGCGGTCCATGGCGTAATAGCGACCAATCACGGTGGAGACGACAGGGGCGCGGGGCTCGGGGTTCGGGCCTCGGGACCCGAGTCCCGAGCCCCCAGCCCCGAGCCCCTCGAGCAGCTCCTGCATGAACCCGAGCGCCGACTGCGGCGACGTGTCGCGTCCGTCGAGCCAGGCATGGATCGCGACCGGCAGCTCGTGCAGGTGGCCGAGCCTGATGGCGGCCACGAGATGCTTGTCGAGGGCGTGTACGCCGCCGTTCCCGATCAGGCCGATGAGGTGAAGCGTGGCGCCGCGCTGCTTGACGCGGCGGCACAGCTCGACGAGCGGTGGCAGCCGGAAGAACTCGCCCGACTCGATCGCCTGCGAGATGCGCACGATGTCCTGCGGCACCACGCGACCGGCGCCGAGATTCAGGTGTCCCACTTCACTGTTGCCGATTTGTCCGGCGGGGAGCCCCACGGCGAGTCCGGACGCGTTGAGGAGCGTGCGCGGCGCGTTCGCCCAGAGACGGTGCCAGGTGGGCGTACGCCCGAGCTCGATGGCGTTCCCCTCCCGGCCGGGACGGAAGCCCCAGCCATCGAGCACGATCAGGACGACCGGGGTGCGCGGCCCATTCCTCTTTGCCATATTGAGAGCGATGCAATTTAGCCGGGCCCTCCGTGCCCTACCAGTTGTCCTGTGGCTCGCGCCGTCCGCGCTGGATGCACCGCTGGCCGCCCAAGTGCGCTACCGCATCACCACCGACGGCGCCTGGTTCTTCCAGGAAGCGGGCGGCAAGCGCCTGGCGCGCCTCGCCCGGGGCGCCCTGGTCGCGGGGGGGGACGGCGACGCGCAGGGCGACTGGCTCGGCGTGACGCTCGAGGGCTGGATCTTCGCCACGTCGGTCGGCCCGACGCCGCGCGCCGGATTCGATCTGACGGTGATCCGCGCGCCCGAAGAGAACCTCCGCTCCTCCCCGGCGGGCGCGCTCGTGGGGAAGCTGCCGCAGGGGTTTCTGCTCACGAAGGTCAACGACGTTAGCGCGGACCGCTGGGTCCACGTGACACGCGCCGGCTGGGTCCAAAAGGGCGACGTCGAGGCAGTCGCCCAGGTGGCGTCGTCGCGCGCCGCGGGGACCGACACCGGTTCGGGTGGACCAACCCCGGGCCCACGGCCCGGGGTTGCCGGAGCCCCGGGGCATGGCCCCGGGGTCGGTCAACCCGACACCAGCCCCGCCTCCCCCGACCCCTCCCACGTCGAGTCGGCGCGGCGCACGGTGCTGTACCGCGCGCCCGAGGGCCCGCCGACGGGGACGCTCGCGCCGTCGGCGCCGCTGCGGGTGCTGGGGCGCTCGGGCGACTGGACACGGGTCCAGATCGAGGGCTGGGTGAAGAGCGGCGACCTCCAGGCCGCGCCCGCCGGCGTGCTGGTCGGCGTCACGGCGGCCGAGTTGCGCACCGACCCGCAGCGCTACGTGGGGCAGGTGCTCCGCTGGACGCTCCAGTTCATCGCGGTGCAGAAGGCGGACGAGCTCCGGCCCGACATCCCCAACGGCGCGACCTACCTGCTGGCGCGCGGACCGCTGCCCGAGCGCGGCTTCGTCTACGTCGTCGTGCCCGAGGCGAAGCGCCTCCAGCTCGACGCCCTCACCCCGCTCGCGACCGTGCAGGTCACCGCCCGCGTGCGCGCCGGTCGCACCCGCTTCCTCGGCAATCCGGTGCTCGACCTCATGTCGTTGGAGACGCTGCCATGAACGAGATCCTGCGCGACCGCGTGTTGCGCAAGCTGGACACGCTCCCCGAGGATAAGGCCTACCAGGTGCTCGACTACGTCGAGTTTCTCGAGTCGAAGTACGCCGAGCGCCCGGCCGGGGCCGCGCCGTTCCAGAAGGTGGCGGAGACGCTCGAGGACACGCTGCGGGCGGGGCGGGTGCCGGTGAACATCATCCGGGGGACGATGGACGCCGTGGGGAAGGCGGGGAAGTTTCTCGAGAAGTTCGCGGCGGCGGGGAAGGCCGCGGTGGAAGAGGCGGCGAAGAAGGGCCCCGAGAAGGTTGAGGAACCGCCGCCCCCCCAGTAACTTTCGCCATGGGAACCTTCCGCCCGGGCACCGCCCTCACCTTCGACGACGTGCTCCTCGTGCCGCGGCACTCCAGCGTGCATCCGCGGAACGTCGACGTTCGCTCCCGCTTCACCCGGGGTATCCCGCTCAACGTGCCGCTCGTGTCGGCGGCGATGGACACCGTCACCGAGGCCGAGATGGCCGTCGCGATCGCGCGCGAGGGCGGGATCGGGGTGATCCACAAGAACATGCCGATCGACCGGCAGGCGGCGGAAGTGGATCGCGTGAAGCGCAGCGAGTCGGGGATGATCCTGCATCCCATCACGCTCGGCCCGGACCGCCCGCTGCGCGAGGCGGTACGGCTGATGGAGCGGTTCCGTATCTCCGGGGTGCCGATCGTGGACGACGCCGGGCGCCTGGTCGGCATCATCACGAACCGCGATCTGCAGTTCGAGCGCGAGCTCGACCGCCCGATTCGCGCCGCGATGACGAAGGAGCGGCTCGTCACCGCGCCCGTCGGCACTACGCTCGACGAGGCGGAGCGGATCCTCGCCAAACACCGCATCGAGAAGCTTCCCGTGGTCGACGAGCAGGGCATCCTCAAAGGCCTCATCACCATCAAGGACATCTTCAAGCGCCGGCAGCACCCCCACGCCAATAAGGACCAGCACGGCCGCCTGCGCGTCGCGGCGGCGGTGGGCGGCACCTCCGACGCGCTGTCCCGCGCGCGGGCGCTGCTCGACGCGGGCTGCGACGTGATTGTCGTGGACTCGGCGCACGGCCACGCCGAGGGCGTGCTCAACACCGTGGCGTGCCTGCGGGAGGCGTTTCCCGACGTGCAGCTCGTGGGCGGCAACGTGGCGAGCGGGGCGGGGGCCCGCGCGCTGGTCGAGCGCGGCGTCGACGCGGTAAAGGTGGGCGTCGGGCCGGGCTCGATCTGCACGACGCGCGTCGTGACGGGGGTCGGGGTGCCGCAAATCACCGCCATCGTCGAGGCGGTTGACGGGGCGGGCGACGTGCCGGTAATCGCCGACGGCGGTATCAAATACTCGGGCGACGTCGTGAAGGCACTCGCCGCCGGCGCCTCCAGCGTGATGATGGGCTCGATGCTCGCGGGCACGGAAGAGAGCCCGGGGGAGTCGTTCCTGCTCGAGGGGCGGCGCTTCAAGGTGATCCGCGGCATGGGCAGCCTGGGCGCCATGGAAGAAGGCTCCGGCGACCGCTACTTCCAGGAGGGCGAGGTGTCGCCGTCCAAGCTCGTGCCGGAGGGGATCGAGGGGCGCGTGCCCTACAAGGGCCCCGTCGCCGACGTGATCTTTCAGATGGCGGGCGGCCTGCGCAGCGGCATGGGATATTGCGGCGTGTGCGACATCACGGCCCTCCAGACCGAGACCGAGTTCATCCAGGTCACCACCGCCGGCCTGCGCGAGTCGCATCCGCACGACGTCGTCATCACGCGAGAAGCACCGAACTACTCCCTCTAGCGCAGCACGGTGACGCGCGCGGTGCTCTGCTTCATCGCGGTTGCCGCGCGACTCGGCGCACAAACGCCAGCTGACAGCGGCTCCGTGGCGTCGCCCGATTCAGTCTTTCCCGGCGACCGACCAGCTCTTGATGCGCCGCGGCTCGTGCGCGCGAGGACGACTTCTCGCCCAGTGCGTTTGCGTCGATCACGCCTGGGCCGCTGCGCTTCGACGATCTGAACCCTGAAGACATCGAAGCAGTGGAGGTCGTGCCCGGGGCGGCGACGGCCGCTGTGTACGGACCCGGGGCGGCAGGGGCGCCCTCCTGATCCGCACGAAGCGCGGGCGGATCGGGCCGCCGAGCTGGGAGGCGTACGCGGCAGGGGGTATGCGCTCCGAAGCGGCCCGCTGGCCGACGAACTTCGGAGGAGTCGATCCAACCAATGCCGACCCCGCCTATCGTCACGGTGCCTGCACGCTGGCCGCGCAGGCGGCCGGACTCTGCGTTCAAAGCTTCGTTCAGCAGTTCAACCCGCTCGTCGAACGCAGCCCCTTTGGGACGGCGCTGCACCGGCAGTACGGGCTCAGGGTCACGGGCGGCTCGGGCCAATGTCTCTTCCGCGTCTGCCGCGCGGTCAACGATCCGCGAACGCCTCTCGCCGAACAGGCGCGAGCGGTCCTCGGCGAGGCCGTGAGTGATTATTTCGAAGACGCCGCTTTTCTCAAGCTGCGCGAGCTCTCGCTGACGTGGTACGGCTCCCCCGACGCCGCAGCGGCGCTCCGGGCGCATTCGGTCGCGGTGACCATCGCCGGTCGCAATCTCGCGACGTGGACCGGGTACTCGGGCGCCGATCCCGAGGCGGGGAGCTACGGACTGCTCCAGCTCGGCTCGCCTCGGACCATCGCGGACCTCTTCACCCTTCCGGTACCGCGCGCGTGGACGCTGCGGCTCGATCTCGCGTATTGACTTGACAGGCCTCGAGGCCGGGCCTACTCTAGCGCCCGTCCCCCAGGCCGTAGCTCTCCCTTTCGCTCGAGGGTCGCATGAATCTGCTCCGACGGAAGAGCGTCACCGACCTGCAGACCGAGGCGCTGACCGACCACAGCCTGAAGCGCGCCCTCGGCGCGCTCAACCTCACGATGCTCGGGATCGGCGCCATCATCGGCACGGGCATTTTCGTGTTGACCGGGACGGTGGCCGCCGTGAACGCCGGTCCGGCGGTCGTGCTCTCCTTCATCCTCGCCGGCATCGCGTCGATCTTCGCGGCGCTGTGCTATTCGGAATTCGCGTCGCTCGTGCCGATGGCGGGGAGCGCGTACACCTACGGTTACGCCACGCTGGGCGAAATCTTCGCTTGGATCATCGGTTGGGATCTGGTCCTCGAGTACGCGCTGGGCGCGGTCACTGTGGCGATCGGCTGGTCGGGGTATGTGGTGTCGTTCCTGCACGACATCGGGTTCGACGTCCCGTGCGCCCTCTCAGCGGCGCGCGGTACCGTGGTGCAGTGCCACGACGGGAGCACGGTGGCGGCAGTCTTCAACTTGCCGGCCGTCATCATCATCGCGGCGGTCACGACCCTGCTCGTCATCGGCATCAAGGAATCCGCCACCACCAACAACGTCATCGTCTTCATCAAGCTCGCCGTCGTGCTGCTGTTCATCGTCTTCGCCGCGCCCGCGGTCAACCCCGCCAACTGGCACCCGTTCATTCCGCCGGCCGAGGGGAGCGGGCATTTCGGGTGGGATGGTGTGGTGGCGGGTGGCGGGATCGTGTTCTTCGCCTACATCGGCTTCGATGCGGTGAGTACCGCGGCGCAGGAGGCGAGGAACCCGCAGAAGGATATGCCGATCGGCATCATCGGGTCGCTGTTGATCTGCACGGTGCTCTACATCCTGGTGTCGGGGATCGCGACCGGCGTGATGTCCTACAAGGAGCTGAACGTCCCCGACCCCATCGCGGTCGCGGCCGACCATGCCGGGCTCGGCTGGATGTCCACGCTGATCAAGCTGGGCGCGATCGCGGGGCTCTCCTCCGTGATCCTGGTGATGCTGCTCGGCCAATCGCGCGTGTTCTGGACCATGTCGCGCGACGGGTTGTTGCCTCAGTTCGTGAACAAGATCCACCCCAAGTTCCAAACGCCCTACATCACATCGATCATCACCGGCATCATCGTCGCGTTCTTCGCCGCGATCCTGCCGATTCGCGATGCGGCAAGCCTCGTGTCGATCGGCACGCTGCTCGCGTTCGTGATCGTTTCTGTGGGCGTGCTGGTGCTGCGGGTCCGCGAGCCGGGTCTACCGCGGGCGTTCCGCGCCCCGTGGATCTGGTTCGTGGCACCCGCCGGGGCCGTCTCGGCCCTGTACCTGATGATCCATCTCTCCCGGACCACCTGGGAGCGGCTCATCATCTGGTTCGTGATCGGCATCGTGTTCTACTTCGGGTACGGGGTACGGCACTCGAAGCTCGCTGCCAAAGGCTGAGGGTTCGATTCAGTTCCATGCGCCGGTTCAAGTGGTTTGGCTTCTGGACGGTGCTCGGGATCGTCTCGAGCGCGCAGCTCTACTTCGCCCACCAGCGCCTCGGCCCCGATCCCTATACCTGGTGGCAGGCGCTCACCGCGACCCTCCCGGACTGGTATCTGTGGGCGCTGCTCTCGCCCGTGGTGGTGTGGCTCGCCCGGCGCTTCCGGGTCGACCGCGCGAGCTTCGGCCGCCACTTCTTCATCCACCTCGGCGCCAGCCTCGACCTCGCGCTGCTGCATCTGATCGCCGCCGTGGAAGTTCAGAATCTGCTGCACGCCGCCCGCGGTGAGGCCTATCCCTTCGCGCAGCGGCTGGTCGACCACTTCACGATCCTGTTTCACTGGAATGTGCTGATCTACTGGGCGATCCTGGCGGTCGTCCACGCGTACGACTACCATCACGCGTTGGAACAGCGCCGGGTCGCGCGGCCGGCCGATCGCCTGCTGGTCGAGGACGACGGCCGCAGCGTTTTCGTGCGCACCACCGACGTCGACTGGATCGAGGCGGCCAAGAACTACGTGCGGCTCCACGTCGGCGATCGCACGCACGTGCTGCGCTCGACCCTCACGGCGCTCGAGCGGCGGCTCGATCCGGAGCGGTTCCGTCGCATCAACCGGTCGGCCCTGGTGAATCTCGACCGCGTGCGTGAGCTCCAGCCTTGGTTTCACGGGGATGCGATCATCATCCTCCAGACGGGAACGCGAGTCACGCTGAGCCGCCGCTACCGCGACGGGTTACTGAGCACCACTGCCTGAGGGAGACGCTCGGAGGGGCGCAGCATGCTGCGCCCCTACGCCTGTCCAATTGATCCCGCTCGGCATCAGCGCGGTCCCGCTCGTCCCGCGTTCTGGGCGTTCCTGCCGGACGCGGCGCAGATTGGGCCCGTGACTCTCTTCGCCACCAAGCCGATCGCGACCCTCCGCGCCGAAGCGGAAACGACTGGTGAGCACGCCCTGACGCGGGCGCTCGGGCCCCTCAATCTCGTCAGCCTCGGCATCGGCGCCGTCATCGGCGCGGGGATCTTCGTGATCACGGGGCAGGTGGCCGCACTGTACGCCGGTCCCGCGGTGCCCCTCTCGATGATCGTCGTCGGCGTCGCCTGCGCGTTCGCAGGCCTCTGTTACGCCGAAATGGCGAGCGCCGTGCCCGTCGCGGGCAGCGCCTACACGTACGCCTACGCCACCATGGGCGAGTTCGCGGCCTGGATCATCGGCTGGGACCTGGTGCTCGAATACGCCGCCGGCGCCGCGACGGTGGGCGTCGGCTGGTCGGCCCACTTCGTGTCGCTGCTGGGGCTGTTCGGCGTCCGGATTCCCGCGAGCCTCACGGCCCCGCCCACACAGTTGTGCACGGTCGCGCAGGTGGCCGCCCACGCCGGCGGATGCGCCCACGCGGGGCTGAACCTGACCGGGGCGATCATCAACCTCCCGGCTGTACTCGTCGTCGTCGTGATGTCCGCCGTGCTGGTGATCGGGATCAGGGAGTCGGCGCGGGTCAACAGCGTCATCGTGATCCTCAAAGTCGCGATCGTCCTGCTCGTGGTGCTCGTGAGCCTGTCGCACGTGAGGAGGGCCAACTGGACGCCGTTCATCCCCCCGAACACCGGGGAGTGGGGCACGTACGGCTGGTCGGGCGTGCTGCGCGGCGCGGGCCTGGTGTTCTTCGCCTACATCGGGTTCGACACGGTCTCGACCGCGGCGCAGGAATCGAAGAACCCCCAACGAGACATGCCCATCGGCATCCTCGGCTCGCTCGCGGTCTGCACGCTCCTCTACGTGGTGGTGTCGGCCGTGCTGGTCGGCATGGTCCCGTATGGCGAGCTCAACATCGCGGCGCCGATGGCATATGCCATGGAGCGGATCGGCGCCCCCTGGTGGATTCGCGTCGCGATCGACGTCGGCGCGGTCCTGGGCATCGGCTCCGTGATCCTCGTGATGCTGCTGGGACAGTCCCGGGTCTTCTACTCGATGTCTCGCGACGGTCTGCTCGGGCCCTGGGCCGGCAAAGTCCATTCCCGCTTCCGCACGCCCTACCTCTCCACGATCTACACCGGCACCGCGGTCTGCCTGGCCACCGGGATCTTGCCGCTGCAGCTGCTCGGGACATGGGTCAACATCGGCACGCTGCTGGCGTTCGTGCTGGTGTGCGGCGGGGTGTGGATCCTCAGGTCCAAGCGTCCCGACCTGCACCGCCCGTTCCGCACGCCATGGGTTCCGGTCGTCCCAATCTTGGGCATCCTGTGCTGCTTCGGCTTGATGCTGACCCTGCCCGCCGACACGTGGATCCGGCTGGGTGTCTGGCTTGTGGTGGGGCTCGCGATCTATTTCGGCTACGGGCGGCGACACTCGGTACTGCAGAAAGGCGTCTAGCAGAGACGTCACGCAGAGACGTCACGCAGAGACGTCACGCAAGAACGTCACGCAAAGACGTCACGCAAAGACGTCACGCAAAGACGTCACGCAAGAACGTCTGACGCCTTTGCGTGACGCCTTCGCGTGACGCCTTCGTGCTACGCCTCTGCTTGACGTATCTTGTAGTTATGCTGAACGGTGTTCCGGTTCCTCCCGAGCGTGCCAACGCAGCCCAGACGGTCGCGGCTGTGCTCGCGCCGGGTACGCGCGTCGCGTTGACGACGCACGTCAACGCCGACGGCGACGGTGTGGGAAGCGAGGTCGCCCTGTGGCACCTCCTCGCCGCGCGCGGGCATCGGCCGGCGATCGCGAACCCGACGCCGATCCCGGAGCGGTTCGGCTTTCTGGTGCCGAACGGGGCTGACCACTCCGATCGGGCGGCGAAGGAGATCGAGGCCGCGGATGTCGTGGTCGTGCTCGACATCTCCGACATCGGCCGTCTCGGCGACCTGCAGCGTGCCATCAAGCAGTCCCATGCCGTGGTGTGCATCGACCATCACGTCAGCCAGGGGTCGCTCCCGGACGGGCCGCGGCTCGTCGCGCCCGAAGCGGCGGCGACCGCCGAGCTGGTGTTTGACTTCGCGAGCGCCGTCGGCTGGCCGCTCTCACGCGACGCGGCGCGGGCACTGTACGTCGGTCTCCTCACGGACACGGGCGCCTTTCGGTTCGCGAACACGAGCCCCCGCGCGCTGCGTGTCGCGGGAGCGCTGCTCGAGCGCGGTGTCGACCCTGAGTCGATCTACGAGTCGGTGTACGCGAGCGCGCCCGAAGGCCGCGTGCGGCTGATGACGGAGGTGTTGCAGACACTGGTGGTGGAGCCAGAGGCCGGTCTGGCATGGGTGACCGTGCCGCCCGACGCGCTGCACCGCCACAGGGCGACCGCGGACGACCTCGACGGGATCGTCGAGTACCCCCGCTCGATCGCCGGCGTGCACCTCGCCCTGCTGTTCCGCCAGATCGCGAACGGCCGGATCAAGGTGAGCTTTCGCTCCATGGGGGACGTGGACGTCGCGGACCTGGCGCATCGGTTCGGCGGCGGGGGGCACAAGCGGGCGGCGGGAGCGTCGCTCGAGGGGTCGATCGCCGACGTGCAGCAGCAGGTGCTTGCGGTGGCGCGGGAATACCTGGCGAGCCGCCCCGGGAGTTAGCTGCGCGGCCGCAGGAAGGCGGTCACGAAATTCCGCTTCGAGAAGTCTCCCCCCGTCCAGAGCCGCCAGAACAGATCGCTCCCGGGCAAGGCCCGCGCGATCTCGGCCTCGCCGAGCCCCCGCCCGCGCAGCGCCTGGATCCGCTCGCCCAGCTCGAGGAGAAATTCGCGCTTGTGGCGGAGCCGGGTGCCACCGTGCTCCACCTGGCCGCGGTGCTGGCAGAACAGCGCCGCCGGCTCGAGCGCGATGAGGCGCCGGAGCGATTCGATCATCGCGTGCACGTCCTCGTCGGCGCGCAGGTAGCGCAGCTTTGGCGCGAGGTAGAGGTCGCCGCTGAACAGCCAGCCGCGGCGGGGCTCCCACAGGGCCACATGGTCAGGGGCGTGCCCGGGAGTGTGGATCACCTGAAACCGATGGCGCGGCGTCTCGAGCCAGTCGCCCAGCGCGGCGACGCGAGCGGGCTCTCGCACTCCCCATGCCAGGCGGCGGTACAGCTGTGGCGCCGCATCGCGCTGCGCCAGCCGCCCCGCCCCGACCGCGTGCGCCAGTGGGGTGATCCGCAGCGCGCCGGCAAGCAGGGCGTGGTTGCCCGAGTGATCCTCGTGATAGTGGGTGGTGACGCACTGGCGGACCCCGAGCTCGCGCACTAGGCGTCGCACGTCGCGCGCGAGGTTGGGCGGGCCCGAGTCGATGAGGAGGCCGTCCACGAGATACACGCCCGTCCAGTACAGCGCCCGGCCGAAGCACGTCCGCGCCATGCGGAAGTATCGGACGTCGCCGTACGAGAGGCTGTGGATCACCGGAAGGAAGGAACTGGAACGGCGGCGGTGGCGCTAGCGGTCGCGCACCGCCACCGCCTCGATGTCGAACGTCACCCGGTCGGCGACCCGCACCGTCCCCGCCGGCCCGCCCCGGAATGGCTTGATCCCGAAATCGGTCTGCTTCACCCCGAACGTGGCCACTGCGCGCAGCGTGTCCGGCCCGATCTCGAGCCGCACCTCGACGGGCAGCTCGCGCGTCCGGCCCACGATCGTCAGCTCGGCGTCGATGCGGTACTCGCCGCCCGACGGCGTGATGCTCTTCGACGCGAGCGTGATCTCAGGGTACTGGTCTACCTTGAGGATGTCGGTCCGCATCGCCTCGGTCACCCTGCGGATCTCCTCCGTGTCCGGAGGCGTGAGGACTTCCAGGCTGTCGGCGCGGACCGTGATCTCGATGCGGGACATCGCAGGCGCGCCGGGGAAATACACGACCCGGCCGGAGAATCCCCGGGCGCGGATCAGATGCTCGTGACCGGCGAAGCCGAACAGCCCGGCCTTGCCCGTCTGAACGTCCAGCCGGCTGGCGGGCGAGAGGCGGTAGACGACCGAGTCGCCTGCGGCGGCTTGGCCCCGGCAAGGCACTGGGATCGTTGCGAGGGCCGCCAGCAGAAAGGCACCCGCCAGCACGACGACAGGGCTGAGCGGTCTCTTAGCGTCTGACGAGACCAATGACCGCGACTGCGACCCCGACGGTCGTGGCGACGTTCCCGACCCAGAAGAGGAGCATCCACTTGATGAGCTCGCTACGGAGCTCCGCGCGGGAAGCCTGCCGGACACAACCTAAGTGTACGCTCGGCGAGCGACGCAATCAATTCAACGCGAGGAGTGGCCCGCGGTTGCAGCGTAGCTGCACTGCGGGCGTTGACTGGCCGGTCGCGGCGCGTCATCAATAGACGGCGTGCCCCACCTCCTCGCGGTCAGCTTGAAGCAGGCGTCGCCCATAGCCGACGAGGCGGCGTTCCCCTTCTCCGTGCCCGCGATCCGCACTTTGCCGCGGCTCGATCTGTCCACGCGCGTGACCTGCTTCGTGGGCGAGAACGGCTCGGGGAAGTCCACGCTGCTCGAGGGGATCGCCGCGGCGGCGAGCCTCCCCACGGTGGGGGCGACGGAGGTCACACGGGACGGCACGCTCGAGGCGCAGCGGCGGCTCGCGGCCGCGTTGCGCCTCACCTGGTCGAAGCGCACCCACCGGGGCTTCTTCCTGCGCGCCGAGGACTTCTTCGGATTTCAGCGACGACTCGCCACCGAGCGGGAGGAGTTCGAGCAGCGACTGCTGGAGCTCGACGAGCAGTATCGGGACCGGTCGGCGGTGGCGAAGGGCCTCGCGGCCGGTCCGGTGCGGGCGTCGCTCGGCGACATGGAGCGCCGCTACGGGCGCGATCCCGACGCGCGCTCGCACGGGCAGGCGTTCCTGAATCTGTTCCAGGGGCGGTTCGTGCCCGGCGGCCTCTACCTCCTGGACGAGCCCGAGGCGCCGCTGTCGCCGCAAAACCAGCTCGGGCTGCTCGCGATCCTGCTCGACCTGATCGAGCGCGACGCGCAATTCATCATCGCGACCCACTCGCCCATCCTGCTGGCGTTCCCCGGGGCGAGCATCTACAGCTTCGACCGCGTCCCCATCGAGCCGGTCGCGTACGGGGACCTGGATCACGTGGCGCTGACCCGGGCGTTCCTCAACGATCCGCAGAGCTTTCTCCGCCGGCTGCACTTGCGGGCTCGGGGTTAGGGGCTCGGGGCTGGGGTCGCATGCGCCAGCCCAACCCCTAGCCCCGAGCCCCGAGCCCCTAGTCCACGAACGCCCACAGCAGCGCCCGGCTCTGCTTGTCGAGCGCTGCCGGATCGGCCACGTGGTACAAGTCCCCCGCCACGTCGCGGATCAAGAGGCCGCCCTGCGACAGCAGCCGTGGCCAGGCGTCGAGCCGGGTCTGAAACGAGCGCGTCCCCTGCCGGGTCTCCACCCGCCAGTGCCGGATCTCGACTTCCTCTTCGATGGCCATCACCCGGGTGATCTCGAAGACGAAGCCCGCGGCCACCATCGCCTCCTCGAGCACGCGCCGCGAGGCGGGATCGAGCTCGGCAGGGTCGCGCACCAGCGCGAACTCCCGATCCTCGTCGTCGCGCAGCGACACGAACCGCGCGGGCTCCGACCACGGAAAGCAGCGCCGCACCCAGACGGCGCGCTCGACGTCGCCGCGGGCCGCCCAGAGCCGGCCATCGGCGCGGCGTTCGAGTGTGAGGGCTCCGGCCCGTTCGGACGTGTGTTTTCCCGACACCGTGAGTTGCATGGGTCCCTCCTTCACCCCGGGGCATGGCCCCGGGGTTGGTCTACCCTATTGGAGCTGCAACTGCAGCTCGTATAAACGGCGGTACTTCCCCTGCGATTTGGCGAGCAGCTCGTGATGCGTGCCGCTCTCCACCAGCCGTCCGTCCGCGATCACGAACAGGCGGGACGCTTTGCGCAGCGTCGAGAGCCGGTGGGCGATGGCGAACACCGTGCGCCCCGCGATCAACCGCTCCAGGGCCTCCTGAATCTCCCGCTCCGTCTCCGTGTCGACGCTGGACGTCGCCTCGTCCAAGATCAGGATGCGGGGGTCGTGGAGGATCGCGCGCGCGATCGACACCCGCTGCCGCTCACCGCCCGACAACGTATGCCCCCGCTCGCCCACCACGGTGTCATAGCCGTGCTGGAGCTTGCAGATGAAGTCGTGCGCGTTCGCCGCGCGCGCCGCCGCCACGGCCTGCTCCAGCGTCGCCTCGGGCAGGCCGTAGCGGATGTTCTCGAGCACGGTGCCGTGAAACAGATACGGGTCCTGCAGCACCATGCCCAGCTGACGCCGATAATGCCCGGTCTCGAGCCGCCGGATGTCCACGCCGTCGATGCAGATCGCGCCGCCCGTCACATCGTAGAAGCGCGCGATCAGGTTCACGATCGTCGTCTTGCCGCCGCCCGAGGGGCCGACCAGGCCGATCAACTCTCCGGGCGCGGCGTCGAAGCTCACGCCCCGGAGTACCTGGCGAACGCCGTCGTAGGCGAACGTCACGTTCTCGAACGTGACCCGCCCGCGTATCGGCTCGAGCCGCACCGGGCGAGGCGCGTCCCTGACGTCGGGCTCGGTGTCCAGGACCTCGAACACGCGATGCGCCGAAGTCGTGGCACGCTGCATGGTGCGCGCCATTTGGCCGATGACCTCGATGGGCCCGACGAACATCGTGGTGTACAGGAGGAACGAGACGAACGTTCCCGCCGACAGCGCCGGCCCGCCTCCCAGGAGGCGCGGCACGGCCAGCACCCACACACCGAGCGTGGTCGCGTGTACTGCGAGCATCAGCAGCGGCCAGAACGTGGTCCACATGCCGTGCAGGCGGTTGATCTCGTCCGTCACGTCGTCGTTGTGGCCGTCGAACCGCGCGACCTCGCGGGCCTCCTGGTTGAATGCCTTGACGACGCGGATGCCGGGCATCGTGTCGGACAACACGTCCGTCAGCCGCGACCACTTGCGCCACACGCGCAGGAACGCCCGGTTGAGCGCCTCGCTGTGACGGTAGATCGCCCAGCAGAACAGCGGCACGGGAATGATCATGACTAGACCGAGCCGCCAGTCGAGCGACACCAAGACGGTCCCGAGGCCCGCCAGCATCAC
>MNEL01000018.1 GCA_001917665.1 Gemmatimonadetes bacterium 13_1_40CM_69_22
ATCGCTCCGATTCCACGCTGCCGAGCCGCATGCGGTACTTCGACGGCCGTCCGCCGGCCGAACTCACCTTCGGCACGGCCTGGCCGACGGCTCATTTCGTCTGGGTGGACAGCGTGACTGAGGTCGCCCCTGGCGTATCCATCATTCCCACCGTCTCGCAGAAGCCGGGCACGTTGGAACTGCGGGAGCTCTCCCTAGCGCTTCGAACCCCGAGCGGGCTCATCCTGCTCGTCGGATGCTCCCACCCGGGGATTGAAACGATTGTGGAAGCCTCCACCCGGGTCGCTGATCACGTCTACCTGGTCCTCGGCGGGCTACATCTCGTGATTACACCGGACGCCGAGATCGAGCGCGTCGCCACGGCGCTTCACGACCACTGGCACGTCGATCGCATCGCGCCGGGGCACTGCACGGGAGAGCCGGCGTTCGCGGCCTTACAGCGGGCTTTTGCAGCCCAGTATGTGTACGCCGGGCTTGGCAGCACCATCGACGTGCCATGACACCGCATGGGGCAGCGCGGCGCCTAACAAGCGCTTGAAGGTGGCGGCGCCCGGGTTTGGGAGGCATTGCGTTTGTGCGCCAGCGCAGTCGTTGGTAGTCTCAATCACCGGCGCGCCAGCGGGGGTCGGCGCCGCAGCTTAAGCGCGATCCGTTAGGCGGCCAGCCACGTTTGGCACATCTATGCAGCCACCTTGACGGCCCCTTGACTGCGGCTGCGAAACTTGGGCTGTCAGATATAGGGACGGATCCCCTGCATACCCGCCTCGTTCTTCTCCTCGCCACGGCGCTTCTAGCACCTACAGCCATGGTTGCACAAGTGCCTCTGATGCGCAACGCCCTGGGGCTCGACTCCCTGACCTTTACCGAACTCCAGGCCTTGGTCGGCTCGCAGGACAGCGTGCGCGTGCGGGGGACTTTCGGTCAGGTCGTCATCCGCACACCGACGTTGACGACCGACAGCCTCCTGGCGGCAACCGACAGCGCCGACACGCCGGGGCCGCGCTTAGGCCTCAGCGACGTGACACGCATTCAAGTACGGGGCGGCGCGAGCGGGACCGGCGCGCTCGTGGGGGCGGGCGTCGGGTTCGCAGGAGGGCTGGCCGCTGCACTAGGCCTGTCGGCATCACTCTGCAGCGATGGCGGCTGCAGCAATGAAGGGGGTGGCACTGCAGTCATCACGCTCGGTTCCACGGCCGCTGGCGCGCTGCTTGGTGCACTGCTCGGCGCGCCACTCAAGAAGTGGCACACCGTTTATCAGGCTCGCTGAACCCACTCATATACGCTTCTTCAGGCCTATGCGTGGCCGCCTAACAAGCGCGTGAAGCTGCCGGCGCGCCGACAACCTGAGTCTTGTGATCAGACCCAACGAAGACAGAAGGAAGGGCAGCGATGAAGCTCTATACGCAGCTGATGATGAATCAGAGCCAGGCACCAGGCGCGCCCAGTGGAGCGGGGAAAGCGATCATTCATGCACGGATGAACATTGGCGATACGGTATTGATCGCAAATGATGTTCCTCCGTCCGTCTTCCAGAAGATCCGCAGCGTCTACATCTATCTCTCTGTCGATTCGCCGGAACAGGCCGAGCGGGTCCACAACCTTCTTGCTGACGGCGGTGAGGTCTATATGCCGATGAAGGAGACGTTCTATGCGACTCGCTTCAGCCAGCTGCGGGACCGGTTTGGCGTGTCATGGTCGATCATTCACGAACTTCCCAGACCGTGAGTGGAGGCAATCGGTGGGGCGCGCCAGCTCTTGAGGAGCGGCCGCCTAACACGTGACCCGCGTCACACAGTTCCAGCCCCCCTTGCCGAGTCGGTCCGGCGGTGTCATTATCCTGCCGCGCCCGTTGTCCGGTTTCACGCGGGAGTCGTCATGGTTGCCGTCCGCACGTTGACACGGGCTGCCATCGTCGTTCTGATCGGTGCCGGCACCGTTGTATGGTACGCATGCACCGACCGCGCCCCCACCGGTCCGCTTGCGTCGTCGCCACCCAGCGCGCGCCGCGCCGCTCCGGACCTCGGCGCCGCCGTCGCGGTCCTGCGGCGCCACACGGACGCCATCCTCGCAATCCCCGGTGTGGTGGGGACGGCGGTCACGGTCCTGCCGGACGGGCGGCCCGGCCTGCAGATCCTGCTGGAACGTTCAGGTATCGCCGGCTTGCCGGTGGCGCTCGACGGCGTCCCCGTCACCCAGCGGGTCACCGGCCGGCTCATGGCCTTCAGCGATCCCACTCAGCGCCAACGGCCCGCCCCGCCGGGGTTCTCAGTGGGGCATCCGGCGATCACCGCCGGCACCATCGGCGCGCGCGTGCGGGACGCGGTGGGGCGGGTGTATATCCTCTCCAACAACCACGTCCTGGCCAACTCGAACGGCGCCACGATCGGCGATCCTGAGTACCAGCCCGGGCCGTTCGACGGCGGCACGTCCACCGATCAGATCGCGACGCTGACCGACTTTCAGACGATCAACTTCACGGGCGCGGACAACACCATCGACGCGGCGATCGCCCTGTCGAGCACGTCCCTGCTGGACAATGCTACGCCCTCGGACGACGCCTACGGCATGCCGAACGCGACCATCTACGGCGACGCGAACGGCGACGGCCTGTTCGATGATCCCAACGCCCTGCTCGGACTCAACGTGCAGAAGTACGGCCGCACCACGCGCCTCACGCACGGCCAAATCACCGGCGTCAACGCGACCGTCACGGTCTGCTATGCCGTTTCGCAATTCAGCTGCACCAAGTCCGCCCGCTACGTGAACCAACTGATCATCTCGCCGGGCACGTTCAGCGGTGGCGGCGACTCGGGCTCGCTCATCGTGACCGACGACGGGAACCTCAATCCGGTCGCGCTGCTCTTCGCCGGCAGCTCGACCGTGACCATCGCCAACCGGATCGATCTCGTCCTCACCCGGTTCGGCGTCACGATCGACGGCTTTGCGCCGCCGCCGCCCGGTCCGCTGACCGACCTGGCCGTGACGAGCGTCAGTGGCCCCAGCTCGGCCGTGCAGGGCAGCACCGCCAGCATCCGCGTGACCGTGAAGAACTTCGGCAACCAGAATGTGTCCACCTTCGACGTCACCCTGCAGGACACGACCGAGCATGTGACGGTCGGCACGCAGAGCGTGGCCGGCCTGGCCGCGGGCGGCACCACGACCCTGACCTTCGCCTGGACACCGGCCGACACCGGCGACCACGATCTGTTGGCCCGCCAAACCCTGGCCGACGACAAGGCCGCCAACGACCAGCGCTTCGTGACGATCCCGGTCCACCCCCCGGTGACCGATCTCGCCCTGACCGGCATCACCGCGCCCGCCCGGGTGACGCAGGGCGACACGGCGCCCGTCGTGGTCACGGTGCAGAACGTGGGCGAGCAGAATGTGAGTAGCAATTTCGACGTCGTGCTGACCGACGGGACGGCCGGCGGCGTGACGGTCGGCACGCAGTCGATCGCCGGGCTCGCCGTGGGCGCCAGCGCGACGCGCACCTTCAACTGGAACACCGCCGGGGTGGCCACCAACGGGCACATCCTGATCGCGACGCAGAAGCTGGGCGACAACGACTCGACCAACAACGCCCGCGCGGTCGCGATCACCGTGAACCCCCCTCCGTCGACCGATGTCGCGGTGACCGGCGTGAACGCGCCCACCGCGGTGACCCAGGGGAGTACGGCCGCCATCGGGGTCACCGTCCAGAACGTGGGCGGGCTAAATGTCAGCACCAGCTTCGATGTCGTCCTGACCGACGCGACGGCGGGCGTCACGCTCGGCACCCAGACGGTCACCGGGCTCGCGGTGGGCGCCACCGCGACGCGCACCTTCAACTGGAATACCACGACCGCGGCCTTGGGCGGTCACACGCTGGTGGCGACCCACAGCCTGACGGACGCCAACGCCGCTAACAACCAGCGCTCCGCCGTGGTCACGGTGAACCCTCCGGTGACCGATGTCGCCGTGACCGGCGTGACCGCGCCCGCCGCGGTGACCCAGGGGAATACCGCCACTATCGGGGTCACCGTCCAGAACGTGGGGGGGCTGAATGTCAGTAGCAGCTTCAATGTCGTCCTGACGGACGCGACGGCGGGCGTGACGCTCGGCACGCAGACGGTCGCCGGACTTTCGGTGGGCGCCCTCTCGACGCTCTCCTTCAGCTGGAATACCACGTCCGCCGCGCTGGGCGCGCACACCCTGGTGGCGACCCACAGCCTGACGGACGACAACGCCGCCAACAACACGCGCTCGGCCGTGGTCACGGTGAATCCGCAGCCGACCGATCTCGCCCTGACCGGCATCACCGCGCCCGCCCGGGTGACGCAGGGCGACACCGTCCCCGTCGTGGTCACCGTGCAGAACGTGGGCGGGCAGAATGTGAGTACCAATTTCGACGTCGTGCTGACCGACGGGACGGCCGGTGGCGTGACGGTCGGCACGCAGACGATCCCCGGGCTGGTGGCGGGCGCCAGCACGACGCGCACCTTCAACTGGAACACCGCCGGGGTGGCCACCAACGGGCACATCCTGATCGCGACGCAGAAGCTGGCCGACAACAACGCGACGAACAACAGCGTCGCGATCGCGATCACCGTGCAACCCCCGCCGTCGACCGATGTCGCCGTGACCAGCGTGAACGCGCCCGCTACGGTGACCCAGGGCACCACGGCGGCAATCGGGGTCACCGTCCAGAACGTGGGCGGGCTCAATGTCAGCACCAGCTTCGATGTCGTCTTGACCGACGCGACGGCCGGGGTGACGATCGGCACCCAGACGGTCACCGGGCTCGCGGTGGGCGCCACCGCCACGCGCACGTTCAGCTGGAATGCGACGTCCGCCGCGCTTGGTGGGCACACCCTGGTGGCAACCCACAGCCTGACGGACGCCAACGCCGCTAACAACCAGCGCTCGGTCGCGGTCACGGTGATCGCTCCGACGACCGACGTCGCCGTGACCGGCATGACCGCGCCCTCATCGGTGACCTATGGGAGCACGGCTGCCATCGGGGTCACCGTCCAGAACGTGGGCGGGCTGAATGTCAGCACCAGCTTCAATGTCGTCTTGACCGACGCGACGGCCGGCGTGACGATCGGCACCCAGACGGTTACCGGGCTCGCGGTGGGCGCCACAGCCACGCGGACGTTCAACTGGAGCACCACGGGCGCCGCGCTGGGTGGCCACACCCTCGTGGCGACGCAGAGCCTGACCGACGACAACGCCGCCAACAATACGCGCTCGGTCGTGGTCACGGTGAATACGGCGCCGGCCGATCTCGCCCTGGCGAGTATCACCGCGCCGTCCCGGGTGACGCAGGGCGACACGGCCCCCGTCGTGGTGACGGTGCAAAACGTGGGCGGGCAGGATGTCACGACGACCTTCGATGTCGTGCTGACCGACGGGGGGACGGGCGGCGTGACGCTCGGCACCCAGACGATCCCCGGGCTGGCGGCGGGCGCCAGCGCGACGCGCACCTTCAACTGGAACACCGCCGGGGTGGCCACCAACGGGCACATTCTGACCGCGACGCAGAAGCTGGCCGACGTCAACTCGAGCAACAACGCGCGCGCGATCATAGTCAGCGTGGACCCGCCGAGCGTGCACGTGGGCAATCTCGACGGCGTGGCCGACACCAGCGGGAACACCGGCACCTGGTCGGCGACCGTTCGGATCACCGCGCACGACGTCAAGCATAATCTGCTGAACGGCGTGACGGTGCGCGGGAGCTGGAACGGATCGAGCACCGACTTGGGCGAGTGCTCAACGAGCGATGCTGGCGGCACTGGGACCTGCAGCGTCGTCCTGTCGTCCATCCCGAACGCGACGCGGCTGGTCTCGTTCGCGGTGACCGCCATGACGCTCACCGGTTACGTTTACAAGTCATCTGCCAATCACGATCCGGATGGCAGCAGCAATGGCTTTTCGGTTACCGTGAAGCGTCAGTGATAATCGGGCGAGTGATGATCGGACGCATGATCGTGCCGGTGCTGCTAGCGGGCGCATTGGCCGCCTGTGCCGGCACGCACAGCGGGGGAGCCACCGTGGCCGCCAGGAGCATCGACGCGGTTCTCGCCGCGCACACCGATTCCCTGCTGGCGCTGCGCGGCGTGGTGGGAACCGCCATCGCGTTGTGCGATGGCGAGCGTTGCATCAAGGTGTTTTTGGCCGACTCGAACCCCGACATCAAACGGGGAATTCCCTCTCGCCTGGAGGGCTACCGCGTCGTCGCAGAGGTGACCGGAACCATCCGGCCTCGCTAGCTACCGGGGTACCTGATCTATCTCCGGTGCGCCGCGGCTTCAGCGCGATCCGTTAGGCGGCAGCTTACTCGTTCCACCTCTGCCCATGGCTGTCACTGTAACCGATCGCATCGTCGGCTGCCTGAAGGGCATCGCTACCGGTGACGCCATCGGCAAGCAGGCGGAGATGCTATCGCATGACGACGTGCTCCAGTGGTATCCCCACGGCATCCGAGGTTTCGAAGGCACCCCCGGCGCGATCATCCCCCGCTACGCAGGGAATTCGAAACACGAGTGGCGGATCGGCGAAACCACGGACGACACAGAGCGGACCGTTGCCGTCGCGCGAGCCATCATCACCGAAGGGAACGTTTCGCACTTGAGCGTCGGTCGTGAAATGCTCCGATGCACGAAAAGTGTACATCCGGGTGTCAAGTCTCTCTGGGAGTTTCATCAGGCCGCCGATCCCACGCGGATTGCGAGGAACCATAACGGCTGTGGCGCCGCCATCCGTGTCGCGCCGGTGGGCATCTTCTATACCTCGAACCGCCTGGACGAACTCGTGAACGGCGCCCGCGAAGCATCGATTTCAACGCATGGCGGGTCACTCGCAGTCGCGGCCGCGGCCGCCACCGCGGTGGCGGTCTCGGCAGCGATTGATGAGGCCTCCCCACGACAGGTTCTGGAGCTTGCCGAACGCGCGGCGGCGCAAGCCGAGAGTCGGTGGCCGGGCCACGCCGCCCCCGCGTTCGCCCAAGCGGTTCGCACCGTCCATGACAACCTCAGGCGCTTGCCTACCCTTCGACCGGCAGAGGCGGCCGCGCGCCACTTTCCGAATCAGCCGCTGACGATCGTGCCGTTGGCGCTGGGACTCGCTACAGTGATGGAGTCGGCGGAAGAAGCGATCCTCTTGGCCGCAAACATCGGCGGAGACAGTGACTCCGTAGCGTCCATCGCGGGGGGGATCCTCGGCGCCATGTATCCGATCACTGTGAATGATCACTGGTACACTATTGTAGAGCGGATCAACGACCACGACCTAGTTGCAGTCGCCAATGAGCTGGCGCAGCTCCGACACTGATGTTTGCAGCGGTGACGCTGCCGCCTAACGAGCGGTTGAAGCTGGCGGGCGGTGATCGTTTTAAGGGGATTTCCACCGTGACTACGTACTGAGATGAACGTCGCCTCAGACCTAGTGATCCCCGCGCTCGATGCGCTCGTCCGCACCACCTCGGCGGCGGTCCAGGTGAGGGAAGCGCTGCAGCGTGTGCTGCAGCAGCTCGCTTCGTCGACTGAGCGGATGGCGTGGGAGATCATCCCGCTCTCCGCGCTGCGCTGTAGCCTGCCGGCGAGCATCCGCTCGTGCTGGGTGTTCGGCATCCGCGCCGGGGCCGAGACCGGGGCCGAACGGCATCCCAACAGCCATCAGCGCTCGCTCTCTCTCACCGGCAGCGGAATCTTCGAGGTCCGTGAAGCACAGGGCTGGACTCCGTGCGGGCTGGTGAGCGAGCCGAGTGCGGCTCCCGAGCAACGGTGGGTGACGATCCCACCTGCGACGTGGCACCGACTCTTCGTGGACAAGCAAGCTTGGGGAACGGTCTCCTTCCACACCGTCGCTCCCGAGCAGCTCATCGAGGAGAGACCCGTGGACCCCAATGACCTCGACGGCGGGACGCACAAGGAGCGGTACGCCGGGAGAAGGTAGGGTGCACCTGCACACCTTGATGACGGGTCTCGTGTTCGGCGAGTCACCGCGTTGGGGACCCGATGGCCGTTTGTGGCTTGCCGACTGGGGCGCACAACAGGTCGTTGCCGTCGATCTCGAAGGCAAGAGCGATGTCATGGTCCGGCTGCACTTTCCGTCATTTCAGCCCATCTGCATCGACTGGCTCCCGGATGGGCGCTTGCTCATCGTCTCGGCGAGCGATCGGCTGCTCCTGCGCAGGGAGACCGACGGCTCGCTGGTGACGTATGCCGACCTGACCGGCCTCTCTCACCTCGGCTTCAACGAGATCGTCGTGGATGGTCGCGGCAACGCGTACGTCAACGGCGGTGGCTTTAACCTCATGGCCGGTGAGAAGTTCGCCCCGGGAATCGTCGCTCTCGTGACCCCCGATGGCTCGGCGCGACAGGTGGCCGATGGCATCGCCTTCCCAAACGGCATGGCCGTGACGCCCGACAACGCCACGCTGATCGTCGCCGAGTCCTACGGCAAGAGGCTCACCGCGTTCGACATCGCGGCCGACGGCAGCCTCTCGAACCGGCGGGTATGGGCCGATCTCGGCGACGGCGTGCCCGACGGCATCTGTCTGGACGCGGAAGGCGCGGTCTGGTACGCAGACGTCCCGAACAAGCGCTGCGTGCGCGTTCGCGCAGGCGGCGACGTGCTGCAGACGATCGACCTGGACCTTGGCTGTTTCGCCTGCACGCTCGGAGGCGTGGACGGGAAAACGCTGTTCATGGTAGTTCGAGAGTGGCGTGGCCTTGAGAGCACGGCCGACGCGGCACGAACGGGCGAGGTACGAACCCTGCGAGCACCCGCAGCGGGCGCCGGCTGGCCATAACCAGCGAACCGGCGCCGCGCCCCGCTAGCCCTCGATCTTGTAGATCTCCCGCCGCCCAAACTCCACAAAGTCGTGATAGCCCTTCATGATGGTCTCGAACTCCTTCATGGCTTCGCTGCCCTGTCCCTGTCCCTGCATCATCTCCTCGAAGGCTTGCATGCTCGGGACTTCGAACTCCGTCACAATCGTCCAGTATCGCTCGGCACAGAGGTCCGTCATGATGCGCATCTTGCCCTGTCCCAGCTTTTCGCTGAGCTTCGCCATGGCGAGGGACTTTTCGACCATCGGGCGCACCTTGCCGGGTTTGCAGTACATGATTTCGCGGATCAGTAACATGGTGTCTCCTGAGGTTGCAGGGCTGCCAGTGGTGGATCGCACTGCTTTTTCGATCTCAGACTGCGGGGCGCGCGGGGCCGCGATCGTAGTGAAGGCCCGTCGGTCCGATGTAGGCCGATTGCGGGCGGATCAACCGTCCGTCGCGCAGTTGTTCCAGGCAGTGTGCCGACCAGCCGAGGACGCGCCCGACGGCGAACGTCGGAGTGAACAGTTCGGACGGGAACCCCAGACCGTGCAGCAATAGCGCCGTGTAGAACTCGACATTGGTGTCGAGTCGCCGTTCTGGCTTGCGTTCACGCAGCAGACGAAGCGCGGTGGCTTCGACCTGCTGCGCAAGGTCATAGAGGCGTTGATCGCCGCCGCTCGCATAGAAGCGCTCGGCAGCTCGGGCAAGCACATCCGCACGCGGGTCACGCACTCGGTAGATGCGATGTCCGAATCCCATGAGACGCTCGCCGCGATCGAGTTTGGCGCGGATGACGCTTTCCGCCCGTTCGGGAGTGCCGATTTCGAACACCATATCCAGCGCAGGACCTGGTGCCCCGCCATGCAATGGACCCTTGAGCGCGCCGACGGCGCCGGTGATCGCGGAAATGAGATCGGATCGGGTGGAGACGATAACCCGTGCCGCGAATGTTGAGGCGTTGAGACCGTGATCGCACACGGTGTTGAGATAGGTTGCTAACGCGCGTGCCCGTTCCGTTGATGGCTCGGCGCCGAATACTTGATGCAGGTAATGGGCCGCGTGCGGGAGGTCGGAACGCACGGGGACCGGCTCTTGCCCGTTGAGAGCTCGCCAATAGGCCCCGACGATCGTCGGGAAGGACGCGATTGCGGTCATCGCGTCGTCGCCGGGGCTCTCTTCGCGGCCGAGGCTGAGCAGGGCCGCCGCCATCCGCAAGGCGTCGATGGGTCGTGCCTGTGTAGCAGCGGCTTCGTGAAGTACTTCAAGTACAAGGCGGGACAGCGCTCGCCGTCCGGCCAGATCCTGCGTGAACCGGACGCGCTCCGCTGGCTCCGGCAGGCGGCCATGCAGCAGCAGGTACGCCACTTCCTCGAAGCTGGCGTACGGAGCCAGATCTTCCACGGCATACCCGGCGATGGTGAGTCGACCCGCCTCGCCATCGACATGGCTGAGTCGGGTCGACGTGGCCACGACGCCTTCCAGGTCCTCCGGCATGCCCCGGATTTGGGGAGGATATCTCGGATTGTCAATATTGATTGCAGCATCGCTGGAGCAGATTGCCGTCTCGAACGGCGAGCGGTATATCACCGTGACGCTGGACACGCGGCCGGCTCCTCTTCCGAAAGGACGCCCCCCCATGATCTTCGGCATCACGACGTTCACGTTGATTCACGTTGTGGTGAGTCTCGTCGGGATCTTCGCAGGGCTCGTGGTCGCGGGAGGGCTCGTCGCCGGCAAGCGGCTCGACGGCTGGACCGGCGTCTATCTGGTGACGACCGTCGCGACGAGCGTCACCGGATTCGGCTTTCCGTTCGTGGCGTTCCTGCCGTCGCACGCCGTCGGGATCATCTCGCTCGTCGTCTTGGCCGCCGTGATCGTCGCGCGCTACGTCAAACACCTGACCGGCGCCTGGCGCAGGATCTACGTATGGGGCACCGTGCTCGCGCTCTACCTGAACGTCTTCGTCCTGCTCGTGCAGCTGTTCCGGCGGCTTCCGGCCCTCATTGTCGCCGCGCCGAAGCAGCAGGAGCCGCCATTTCTGGTGACGCAGCTCGTCGTACTCGTCCTGTTCGTCTGGCTGGGGCGGGCCGCAGTCAAGGGATTCCGCGCTGAGCCGGGCGGTATGGCGTGACGTCCCAGGAGGGGAGCACGAGTGCAGCGTCGGCCAGCCTGGCGGAGGGCAGCGGACGGCCGTTTTCGGAGACGCTCGCTGAGTCGTTTCGCGAGTCCTTCGCCCGCCTCGACCGTGCGCCGCAGCGCCGCGAGCGATCATGAACTTCGATCTCGACCTGTCGATAGAGATGCTGCGACGGACGCCCGGCACCCTCCGGGCGCTCCTCGACGGCTTGGGTGCGCCGTGGATTCGCGGCACGGAAGGTCCCGACACATTCAGCCCGTTCGATGTTGTGGGGCATCTCATCGATGGTGAGGAGACCGACTGGATCCCACGTGCTCGCATCATGCTCGCGAAGGGGCCCGAGCTTCGTTTCGAGCCGTACGATCGTTTCCGCCACCGGACGCGGAACGCCGGCAGGCCGCTGGAGTCACTGCTCGCGCAGTTTGCCAGCCTGCGTGCCGCGAATATGGCGCTGCTGCGCTCCTGGAAGCTTACGGCACGGGAGCTCGAGCTTCCCGGTGAGCACCCGAGCTTGGGGCGTGTGACGCTGCGGCAGTTGTTGGCCGCCTGGGTCGTGCATGACCTGGGCCACGTGGCGCAGGTCGCGCGGGTGATGGCCAAGCAATACCGGGATGAGGTCGGTCCCTGGGTGCCCTTTCTGCCCGTGCTCACGGACCGCATGGCGCCCCGCTCGTAGGGTCGCGGTCCAACCCCCCATGTCGTTCCTGCGAGACTACTGGTGGGTCACGCTCCTCAGCGTCCTCCTGCTCGTGTGGGCGTGGCGAACGCGGCGGCGCCCGCGTCCGGAACCCGATGAGCGGATCGTTGTCGCGGGACGCCGCACGCCCGGCCCGGGTCAAGCGATGGAGGCGTCCATCCGCCCCGGGGACGTCGCTCGTCGCTTGGCGGCGCATCATCGCGCCACGCGACGCGCCCGGCGGTCATTCCTCGCGGCCGCGCTGCTCTTCGGATGCACTGCGACGTGGCTCGTCTGGCGCCTGGCCCTGCCTCGCCCGCTTGTGCCCCTCACGGCGGCTGGGGTGCTCGCCGTAGTCTTGGTTGGCCTCAGAGTCCTGCGCCGCCGCACCGCGGTCCGTTTGGAGCGGCTGGGGGATCCCGGCCCGCCGCTTGTCCCTCGCGCCATGCTGGGCCGGCGCTACGCCCTCCACCGCCGCTTCCAGCGCGTCGTGTTCGCCGTGTGGATCGCTCCGGTAGTCGCGGGCATGCTGCTGGCCCCGCTGCTCCAGCCCGTCTTGCCCAGCGCGTGGCGGGGCGTGGGGGTGTACGTCGCTCTGCTGGCGGTGTTCTTCGGCGGAGCCGTAGTGGCCGCACTGCTGGACCGCGCCAAGCGCCGGGCCACGGGCCTCGCGTGCCCGGCGTGCGGCGCGACGCTGGTCTCGATGACGGGTCTGTCTTTGGACGGCGATCGCTGCCCCGACTGCGGCCTTCCCATCGTTGACGATGCGGGGGCCGCCGCGATACCGCCTGCGGTCGTCCGTCCTGACCTTGGCGCGCTCCCCAGCTCCGCCCAAGAATTTACCGAGCGGCATGCACGCCTCGAGCGCGACAACCAGGCCGATTACGTTGTGCTGATCCCGGTCGCGGTCCTGGTCTTTGGGGGCTCGCTCGTGCTGCTCATGTCGCGGGCCCGGTCGGGGCTCTCTCCGAACGCGACCTTCGTCCCGCCCCTCGCTGGCATGGTCGCGAGCCTCGCGCTGCTGATGTGGGGCACGCAGCGCTGGGAGACGCGGGCCCGGCGTCTTGGTCTCGCGTGCCCGAGCTGTGACGCGCTCCTCGTGGGCGGCGCGGCGGACTCGACCACGACGGACGTGCGGACCCGCGGCGTGTGTCCTGCGTGCGGGACCGTGTTGTGGCACGCCGCCGCCTAGCCCGGCCTCGGCAGAATTCCATTTGGGCGCCAACGTACGCTCCATGGCCATCACACTCCCGCCCGCAGTGAAGCAGAAGCTCCTGGGCTCCAGTCGAGTTGCCCCTTCGACGGTCGCGCCTATCATTGGATGGCCAGACAATCGTCGTGCCGCACCTCAAGGGCAATCCGTTGTGCGGAATGAGAGGTGAGCGCGATCCACTCCCATCGCGAACATTGCCGAGGCGAACTCATGCGATCCGCCCTCACGTTGTGGCTGCTCCTGGTCCTCGCCACCAGCGGCGCGGCGCAGAGGCGCAGCGCAGACCCCGACTCCGTGCGCATCGTCACAAGCGACATCGACAACTTCTGGCGGGCCTACGATCGGCTCGCGAGGCACTCGACCCACGAGGACAGCGTCCGCGCCCTCGCAGAGCAATACTTCAAGCCCGCGAGCCCCGGCCTCTCCGAGTTCATTCGCCTGCGGATCGGCAATCCAGACTCGCTGGTCGGCGCGCTGGGCACGCTGCCGCGCTACTACGCGGCGATCCGGCCGAACACGCTCCGCATCCATCAGATGACGCCGATCATTCGCGACGGGCTACACCGCTTCCAGGCGCTCTACCCCGAGGCCGCCTTCCCCGACGTCTACTTCCTGATCGGGCGCTTCAGCAGCATGGGCACACTGTCGGACAGCGGGCTCTACATCGGAGCCGAGATGGTTTCGACCGACTCGTCCACGCCGACGGACGAGCTGCCTGGCTGGGCGCGGGGCGTGACGCTTCGCTCCGAAGTCATCCCGTGCATCGTGGTGCACGAGCTCGTGCACTATCAGCAAGACAACGCCCGGAGCCGAACTCTGCTCGCGAGCGTGCTGAACGAAGGGGTCGCCGACTTCCTGGGCGATCTCGCGGTCGGCTGCCAGGCGACCGGATCCGTCGTCTATGGGTATGGCGACCCAGCACGAGCGGCAGCTCTGGCTGGAGTTCCAACAGGCGAAGCACGGGACCGACTATAGCCGGTGGCTCCACAACGGACTCACCAGCACCGACCGACCCGCCAACCTGCGAAGCGGATGGAGAGGTGAGACCTCGGCCGGACCGACAACGCGCCGCCGCGTTAGCTTGGAAGATGCTCCGCGATCCCCAAGGGTCCGCACCCATGACCATCGTGGCCTCCTGTGCTTAGTGGCTCACCAACAACCAACGGAAAACGCAAGAAGGCTATGAACAGACGTGTTCTTGTAATCGCCGCGCTAGCCTGTGCCGCTGAGCTCTCCCCTGCTTCGAAGGTTGGCGGTCAGCAGAAAATAATCGAGCCTGATCTAGCTGGGCTTGCCGACGGTAACGGTTTGAAAGTCTTCAACCGCAGCGTGAGTAGCCTCAAGGACGGAGCCAAGAAAGGTGTTCGTCTCAGCGAAAACTCCGGCGAGGGCGTAGCGTACCTGCAAGGGATTGAGTTTACCAACGGCACCATCGAATTTGACGTCAGGGGCAAGGACGTCCAGCAACAGAGCTTCCTCGGTGTTGCTTTTCATGGGGTCGACGGAACGACTTATGAGGCGATCTACTTCCGGCCGTTCAACTTCAGGGCTGTAGACGCGGCAAGACGGAGCCACGCCGTACAATACATCTCACATCCCACCTATCCGTGGCAGAAGTTGCGAGCCGAGCAGCCGGGGAAGTACGAGCAGGCCGTCAATCCCGTGCCGGACCCGAACGCTTGGTTTCATGTGCGCGTGGTCGTTGCAAGTCCGAAGGTGAGCGTCTTCGTCGGTGATGCGAAACAACCCAGCTTAGTGGTCGACCAGTTGAGCGACCGCAAGCAAGGATTGGTCGGTCTTTGGGTGGGGAACACCTCCGGCGGAGATTTCGCTAACTTCAGAATAATTCCAGCCTAGCGACAGAGAGGGATCGATGAGCACGAACGTAGGCACGGGGACTTCCGTCGTGTGTTCGGTCGCGCCCATGCTGTCGGTGCGGAATGGCGCGCGAGCGGTGGAGTTTTACAAGGCGGCCTTCGGGGCGATCGAGGTCTACCGTGTGGAGGATCCCGGCGGTTCGGTGGTATCTCGGCTGTCCGTTGATGGTGCGGAGTTTTGGCTGAGTGACGAGTCCCCTGAGCATGGCAACTTCAGTCCGGAGTCGCTGGGCGGTGGCACTGCTCGGATGATCCTGACCGTGCCGGATCCTGATGCGATGTTCGCCAAGGCACTTGCCGCGGGTGCTCGAGCGGTCGTCGCGGTGGAGGAAGCGTACGGGTGGCGGTTGGGCCGCGTGGTCGATCCCTTCGGCCATCACTGGGAGATCGGCCGTCCGCTCGCGTCCTAGCCCCCAGCACATTCACTCGTAGCGCAGCGACTCCACCGGATCGACCGCCGCGGCGCGGCGCGCGGGCAGGATGCCGGCGATCAGCCCCACGCTGATCAGGATGCCGACACAAATCAGCGCGATGGGCCACGACAGCTTTGGGTTGAGGATGTACTGCATCGCCGGGTTGTCTTGCTTCGGGATCGCGTCGACCCCGAGCACGAGGAGCGCCGCCGTCGCGAGTCCCACCAGCCCGCCGGAAAGGGCGATCGTCATGGCCTCGAACAGGAATTGCGCCATGATGTGCCGGCGGCGCGCCCCGAGCGCGAGCTTGATGCCGATCTCGTGCGTCCGCTCCTTTACTACGACGTACATGATATTCGCGACACCGACGCCGGCGATGAGGAGCGTAAAGACCCCGACGAGCCCCAAGAAGATCTGGATGCCGAGCCCGACGGCGAGGTTCTCCTTTTCGCTTTCGATGAAGTCCCACATGCCCAGCGCCCGCTCATCCTGGGGGTCGAAGCGGTACTTCTGCGCCAGGACGCGGTAGAGCTCCGCCTTCACCATGGGTCCCCGGGACGCATCGTGCGGCTGCACGACGAGATGGTTCACGAACCGGTTGCCGTAGATGGTGCGAAACGTCGCATAGGGGATGACGCCGCGGTCCGCGTCCGGCCCGTTGTTGCTCGAGTCCTGGAACTTCTTCTGCAGCACCCCGACCACGGTGAAGGGCAAGCCATCCACCACGACGCTTTTGCCGATCGGATCCACGCCCTTGCCGAAGATCCGCTCCGCCAGCTCGTTGCCGAGGAACAGCACGCGCCGTTTCTGCGCGATGTCGGCGGCGTTGATGAAGCGCCCGCCCTGCGCCGGCTCCATGTGGCGCATGGCCTCGTGATCGGGACCCACGCCCTCGAGGAATGCGTTGGTGCGGGTCTTGCCCAGCTGAAAGGCGGTACCCCAGCGCCCGTACGAGATACTTCCCCGGTCGATATCCGGGATCGTGCTCTTCAGGAGCTCGAGGTCCTCTTCCACGAGCCGGATGCGCCGGCCCTGCCCCAACCCGGCGAATGCCTTGCTGGTCTCGCCGCCGTAGATCATGAAGATCCGCTCGCCGGCGCCCAGCAGGCCATCACGGACGGTGCGCTTCAGTCCCTCACCGAACGCCAGCAGCAGCACCACCGCGAGCGTTCCCCAGGTGACCGCGAAGAACGTGAGGAAGGCCCGGGTGCGCTGCACCTTCAAGTCGCCGATGAATTCCTGGAGCAGGATGTAGAACATGCTCAGGTTCGCAGTGCCTCCACCGGATCGAGCGCCGCCGCGCGCCGGGCCGGCATGAGGCCCGCGGCAAACGCCACCGCCGCGAGCAACGCGAGCGTCGCCGCGAGTACCATCGGAGAAATCGTCGGCACGCCGACAAACTCTTTGATGGGCAGCCCGCCGAGCGCGGCCACGAGCCCGAACGAGAGCAGCAGGCCGAGCATCGCCCCCATGGTCACGATCATCAGGGCCTCGGCGAAGAACTGGCGCATGATGTCGGCGCGGGCGGCGCCCACGGCGCGCCGGACCCCGATCTCGCGCGTGCGCTCCCGCACCACGATGTACATGATGTTCGCCACCCCGATGCCGCCGACCAGCAGGGTGAAGCTCCCGACGATGGCGAAGAAGATGTTGAAGGCGACGAACATCTTGCCGAACCGGGTCTCCCACTCGCTCGTGTCCCAGAACGCGAGGGCGTCCTTGTCCAGCGGGTCGAACTTGTACGCGCGTGCCATCGTCTCGTACACCCGCCGCTCGGCCAGCTTGGTGACCTCCGGACTCCGCGCGCGATACACGATGTTGTTCAGGAAGCGGTTGCCGAACAGGGCGTAGTGCGTCGTCGCCGGAATGAAGATCCGGTCCTTGTCCCGCTGCTGATAGGAGGAGTTCTGCAGCTTGGGGCGCATCACCCCCACGACGGTGAACGGCGTGTCGCCCAAAAGCACCTGCTGCCCGACCGGCGCTCCGCCACCGAACAACAGCTTGGACAGCTCGTCGCCCAGCACGGCCACCCGCCGCCGCTCGGCGACGTCGCGCTCGTTGATGAAGCGGCCGCCGGCCTCGGCGATGATGTTGCGGATCAGGCCGTACACGGGGAGGATGCCGGTGACGGCGGGCGAGGCCGCCTTGACGCCGCGCCGCACCCGCGCGCTCTGCGTGATGAACTCCGGACTGATGAACTCGATCTCGACGACTTCGCGGGCGAGCAGTTGCACGTCATCGGGCCGCAGGCGGATCGGGCGGCCATCGCCGAACCCGGCGAACGGCTTGGTGGTGCGTCCGCCGAACAGAATCACGATGCGGTCGCCCAATCCGTGAAACCGCTTCTTGGTTTGCCGCTCCAGACCGACACCGAACGCCAGCAGCACCACCACCGCCACCGTGCCCCAGGCGATCCCGAGTACGGTGAGGGAGGTGCGGAGCTTCTGCGCTCCCAGATCGGCGACGAACTCGCGCCACACGTCAGGTGATCTCGCGCGGCGGCGGCTCGACGATCGAGTCGGTCACCTGCAGGCCCTCCAGCACCTCGATGTTGATGGCGTCGGAGAGGCCGGTCTTGATCCAGCGCTCCTGGGTCTTGCCGGGGCCCGTGCGCACGGTCACGAAGCTCGAGTCATGGCGGTGGGTGATGAGCCGCTCCGGGATGTAGAGCACGCTGTCCCGGCGCGAAATGGTCACCTCCGCGTTGGCCGAGTAGCCCGCGCGCAGCGTGGCGCCTGCCACCTCCGTCAGGACGATCTCGATCGGAAAGACCGTCGCCTGCTCCTGCTTGTGCGCCTTGAGCCAGATCTTCTCGAGCCGGCCCTGCACGCTCGCGTTGGGCAGGGCGCCGATCTTGATGGTTGCCGGCATGCCCTCCTTCAGCCGACCCACGTCGATCTCGTCCACAGTTCCCCGGAAGATCAAGTCCCGCATCGCCGCCATGCGCATCAGCACGGTGCCTGCCTGGTACGGCGTGAGCGGCACCACGGGGTCGCCGATCTCGATCGAGTCCTCGAGGATGTAACCGTCGATGGGGGCGCGGACCACGGTCTCCACCGGCTTGCCGTTGGCCAGCACCGTGCCCCCTTCCTGTAACGCCAGCCGCTCTTGCGCCAGCGACAGTTGCGAGCGCGCCTCGTCTACCTGCCGCTGCGCGGTCTCGAGATCGGCGGGGGAAATCAGGTTCTTGTTGCGCAGCTCCTGCTGGCGGGTCAACTCGCGCTCCACGTTCTTGAGCTCGATCTCGCGCAGCTCCACGCTGCGCCGGAGCTCCACCATTTCCAGCGGCGTCGGGTTGGGTGAGATCTCAAGCAGCGGCTGGCCCCGCTTGACGAAGTCCCCGACTGCGGCGAAGCGCCGCCGCACCACTCCGGCCAAGATGGATTTGACGCTGACCTCGATGCGGGGCTCGATGGTGCCGACGGCGAGGGCCTTATCGACCAGGGACCCGCGGACGACCGCCACCGCTTTCGGCCCTTCCTTCTTCTTGCCGCCGAACCTTCCGGTGGCGGCCATGGTGCCCAGGCCGAGGACGGCGACCACGACGGCAGAGATGATGATCGTACGGCGCTTCATCTCGGGGCGGCTCCGGGCAGGTGTGTAAGGACGGGGTTAGTCTACTCTACGGGGCCTGGTGCCGATTGGTTCCGGCAGGGAGGCTTGGCGCTCATGCCTGTGCCGCCCGCTCCAGCTTCTCGAAAAACCGCTCGATCGCCGGCCATTGCGTCTTGACGTCCTCGTAGCCGACGTCCACCAGGCGCGACGTGTGCGCGGGATGAAACAGGAGGAAGCTGAGGAACTCCGCGGCCGCGTCCCGGTGTCCGCCCACCGCGCGGATGACCCGGCGCACGCCAGGGGGCAAAAGCTGGCCCTGCCCCGCGGCGAGGTAGCCCAGATCTCGCGTCGGGTGGAGCAGCAGCAGCTCGACCGGCCGCAGGCCGTCGGGCGGGGGGGTGTCCAGCGGCAGCGCGGCGAGCAACCGATTCACGCGCTCCAATCGCTCGGCGTCGGCCGCGAGGGCGTCGAGGAAGATGGCGTCGAATAGGAGACCCATCGCTTCCGCCGCGCTGGGGTAATCCGCGGCGCGCGCGGAGGACGCGGCCGTGCGCGGCGTGGCCAGGCCGATGGCGACGACCGCTCGGGCGCCGAGGTGCAGGGCGGGTGCCAGGGGCGCCATTTGGCGCACGCTGCCGTCCCCGTAGAACTCGTCGCCGATGCGCACGGCCGGAAACACAAGGGGGAGAGCCGCGGACGCCATCACGTGGTCGAGCATGAGCTGCGTACGCACCGCGATGCGCTGCACTCGCTCCCAAACAGGCGTGTCGGCCGTTCCCTGTACAAACGTCACGGAGCGGCCGGTCGTGTAGGACGTGGCGCTCAAAGCAGCCGCCCTAAGCCGTCGGTTGGCGATATTGGCGCCGATGCCGCGCACATCCACGCACCGCGTCAGGAACTCTCGCAGCGGCTGCGTATCGGTCAGGCCGCGCACCGCCACGGGATCGCGCCGCCGCCCGATAGCGCCCTGCCACGCCCAGCGCAATGCCGAGCGTACGAGTCGGATCGAGCGCACACGGTAGACCGCGTCGCTCGTGAGGCGGCCCCATTCGCTCCGCAAGCCGGCGACGGCAGCGGGCAGCGGGCCCGTGTGGGCAGCCAGGTAGATCGTGTTGATGGCTCCAACCGACATGCCGGTGAGGATCGGAAACTCAAGCCCCGGCAGGCGCTCCGCGAGGCCGGCGAGCACGCCCACCTGATAGGCGCCGCGGGCGCCGCCGCCCGAAAGGACCAGCGCGAGGTGCGACGAGTAGCGCCACGTGCCGGGCGGGCGCTCGCCCGGCGACGTCAGGGTGAGGGGGCGCTGCGACGGGATGTGACGAACCGGACTCACGGCCCGTTGCTCCAGACCGAAGGCGTTAGTCCGCCGCCTGCCGCTCCGGCGGCGGCTCCTCGTCGGCGAGCAGCCGGAACGACTTCACCGCGCCGGTCAGCTTGTCCGCCGCCTCGGCGAGCTGGTTCGCCGACGACGCGATCTCCTGGGTCGAGGCGCTCTGCTCCTCGCTCGACGCCGCGATCTCCTCCGCCGCGGCGAGCAGGCTCTCCGTCTCGTGGGTTACCGTGGCGAGGCGCGCGCTGATCTCCTCGACAAGCGCCCGCATCTCCTCGGCGGACCGCGCGATCTCCCGGCTCCAGATGTCGCTCGCCTGGGCCTCCGCGGCCACCGTCGCGAGGCCCTGCGCGGCGGCCTGTGCGGCTTCGCGCGCCGCGGCGCCCCCCTGGGCGAGGTGCGCGAGCCGCTCCCGGGTCGCCTCGACCCGGGCCAGCACGCCGCGCACCGTATCCCCCGTGTCTCCCGCCGCCGCCGCCGCCACCGAGGCGAGCTTCCGCACTTCGTCCGCCACCACGGCGAAGCCGCGCCCCTGCGGGCCGGCGCGCGCCGCCTCGATCGCGGCGTTCAAGGCGAGCATGTTGGTTTGCGTCGCGATCGCCTTCGTCTGGGTCACGAACTTCTGGATTTCGCTCGACGCCTGAGCGAGCGCCGCCGCTTCTTTCGAGCCCCGCTCCACTTCTTCGGCCAGCTTGGCAAGCTGCGCGGTGCTCTGATCGAGCACCTCCTTGTGCCGCCGGGCCAGGTCCGCGACGGCGGTGTTGCGCCGCACCGAGTCTTCCGCCCCCGCCGCGAGCGCCGTGGCGATGTGGAGGATCTTGGCCGCATCGTCCGCCGCGGCGCGTACCAGCTGTGCCTGATCCGCCGCGCGCCTGGTGAGGTCCTGGCAAGTCGCCGTCATCTCCTCGGTCGAGGCGCTCATCTCTTCGGTCGACGACGAGATCTCCGTCGCCATCGCCGCCGCCTCGTCGGCGGCCGTGCGGATCGCGCCCACCAGCCGCCGCAGCGCCACGACCATCGTGTGGACCGAGGAGAGGAGATCGCCCACCTCGGCCGCTTCGGTGCGCTGGGTCACGACCGTGACGGAGAGGTCGCCGCCCGCCACGCGGCTCGCGATCGCACCCGCCGCCTTCACCGGCTCGGTGATCCGCTTGTTGAGGCGATGGCGGAAGAACGCCAGGAGGCCCACTGTCGCGCCGAACAGGAGCAGCGCCCACAGGAAGATGCTCGCCCGGGTGCCGCGCGCCCCCGCGTACGCGGTGGCCGTCGGCTGCCGGAACACGACCCACCACGTGCCGTTGTTCGTCGGCACGGTGACAACGAGGTCTTCCGTCCTGCCCGTCCGCAGCGTCGTGCGGGCGGGCAGCTCCGTGCGCGGCACCGCCGCCGCGTCCGGGAGCGTGTGCAGCAGCTCGCCCTGATTCGCGCTCACGATCACGCGTCCCCTGCCGTCCACCACCTGGAGTCGGCCCCCGCTGACCTCGGCCGCCACGAGCAGGCGCGACAGGCGGTCCAGAGCGAACACGGTCTTGAGCACGCCCACCGGCCGCGTCGCCCGGGGCGCGCGGATCGCGACGTCGTACTCGAGCGACAGCACGGCCGCCGAGGAATCATACTGCGGGGCGCCTTCGAACAGGCCGTCCGCCATTGCCCGCTGCCACCACGCTTCGTCGGACTGCACGAAGTCCGACGTCCGGCCCGAGGAGAGCACGGTGTAGCCGTGGCGCTCGGTGAAGAACAGCTCGGCGTAGTCGGAGTGCTGGGGGTATCCGCTCAGGTACGCCGCGAGGTCGGCGTCCCCGCCGAGCGCCCGGCGCTGGGTGAACATCTGCTCGAGGGTGGGGATGTCGAGCGGCGGCAGCTTCTCCTTGGCGGCCTGCTGGGCGGCCTCGATCGCGGCCCGGACCACGGCCGGAGATGCGGCCAGCGCCTCGGCCTCGTGCCGGCGCTCCCGCAGGTACTGGTCGACGAGCGTCCCGACCCGCATCGCCGCGACCTGGCCCAGGTCATTCGCCTGCCGCTCCGCCGTGCGCTGGGCGCTGTTGCCCGACAGCGTCGCGAACGCGATCACCAGCACCAGGGCGACGCCGGCCCCCGTGACGAGGAAGCTCTGCCGGAGCTGCGGGGTGCGGCTGGCCATGTCGTAAGGGTTGGAGCGCTAAGGTACGCAGGGTTACCCCCAGGGGCAAGTCTGTTTAATTTCATGGACTTATGACCCAGGTGCCGAGTTACGACCCGCAGGCGGTCGAGGCGCGGTGGCAAGCGCGTTGGGCTGCTGATCACACCAACGAGCCCGACCTCGACCGGCCGCGTCGGCCGTTCTACAACCTCATGATGTTTCCCTATCCCTCCGCGGAAGGGTTACACGTGGGGAACATGTTCGCGTTCACCGGCGCGGATATTTACGGCCGGTTCCGCCGGCTCCAGGGCCACGACGTGTTCGAGCCGATCGGGTTCGACGCGTTCGGCATCCACTCGGAGAACTACGCGCTCGCGGTCGGCACGCACCCGGCCAAGCTCATTCCCCAAAACATCGCAACGTTCCGCCGCCAGCTCACGCGGTTCGGCGGCATGTTCGACTGGCGCCAGGAGCTGTCCACCACGGACCCCCGCTATTACAAGTGGACGCAGTGGATCTTCGTCCAGCTCTTCAAAGCGGGCATCGCGTTCCGGAAGAAGGCGGCGGTCAACTGGTGTCCGAAGGACATGAGCGTCGTCGCGAACGAGCAGGTGATCAACGGCTACTGCGAGCGCCATCCCGACACCAAGGTCGAGCAGCGGTTCCTCGAGCAGTGGTTCTTCGCGATCACCCGCTACGCCGGGCGGCTGCTCAAGAATCTCGACCGGCTCGATTGGTCGGATTCGACCCGGACGCTGCAGCACAACTGGATCGGGCGGAGCGAGGGCGCGGAGCTCGTGTTCGAGACGCCCGCCGGGCAGCAGATCACCGTCTTCACCACGCGGTCCGACACCGTGTTCGGCGCGACCTACATGGTGCTCGCGCCCGAGCATCCGCTGGTCGACGCCCTCACCGCCGACGAGCAGCGCCGCACGGTCAATGCCTACCGCCGCGAGGTGCAGGCGAAAGACGTCGTGTCGCGCAAGGTGGGAGAGAAGGCCAAGACCGGGGTGTTCCTCGGCTCGTACGCGCGTAACCCGGCGACCGGCGAGGCGATCCCCGTGTGGGTCGCAGACTACGTGCTCATGGAATACGGCACCGGGGCGATCATGGCCGTGCCGGCGCACGATCGGCGCGACTTCGAGTTCGCGACCGCCTTTAAGCTTCCGATCCGCCCAGTGGTCCGCGCTGAGGGGGGGGGCCCGCTGCCGACCGTCACCGATGACGGCGTGCTCATGAACTCGGGCGAATTCGACGGGCTGTCCTGCCGGGAAGGGGGCCGCAGGATCGTCGCCTGGCTGCAATCCAAGGGGCTCGCGACCCCACAGGTGCAATACCGCCTGCACGACTGGTGCATCTCGCGCCAGCGCTACTGGGGCCCGCCGATCCCGATCATCTACTGCGACCGCTGCGGCCCGGTGGCCGTGCCGGAGCGGGATCTGCCGGTGGAGCTCCCCTTCATCGAGGACTTCCGGCCGGACGCGAGCGGCGTGAGCCCGCTGGCGCGGCACAAGGAGTGGTACTTTGTGAATTGCCCGCAGTGCGGGGCCACAGGGCGCCGTGAGACGGACGTCTCGGATACGTTCCTCGACTCGGCGTGGTACTTCCTGCGGTACCCATCCACCGAGTTCGACGACCGGCCGTGGGACCCGGCGCGCACGAAGACGTGGCTCCCGGTCACGACTTACATCGGCGGGAATGAGCACGCCGTGCTCCATCTCCTCTATTCGCGCTTCGTCACCATGGCGTTGCAGGAGCTCGGACACGTGCATTTCGACGAGCCGTTCCCAAAGCTCCGGGCGCACGGGCTGATCATCAAGGACGGCGCGAAGATGTCGAAGTCGCGCGGCAACGTCGTGATCCCCGACGCCTACATCCAGCAGTGGGGCGCGGACACCTTCCGGATGTACCTCATGTTCCTCGGCCCCTTCCCGGAGGGCGGCGATTTTCGCGAGACCGGCATCATCGGCATCCGTCGGTTCCTGGACAAGGTGTGGCAGCTGGCGCACGAGGCCGTGACACTGACCCCGGGCGCAAGCCCGGGGTTGCCCCCGGAGGTCGAGCGCAAGCTGCACCAGACCATTCGCAAGGTGACCGTCGATACCGAGACGCTCAACTACAACACGGCGATCGCGGCCATGATGGAGTACGTGAATCTGGTGAGGGAGCGGGGAGCAGGGAGCCGGCAGGCAATGGCGCCGTTACTCGTCATGCTCGCTCCGTACGCGCCCCATCTTGCCGAGGAGCTTTGGGGGGTGTTTGGGCACGAGCGGTCGATCTTCACGGCGGCCTGGCCGACCTACGACGAGAAGCTCGCGGCCGCAGGCGACGTGGAGATCGTGGTGCAGGTGAACGGTAAGGTGCGCGGGCGACTCACGGTCTCGCGCGGCGCAACCGAGGCACAGGTCGTCGCGCTCGCGATGAAAGACGAGTCGGTCAGGAAGTTCGTAGACGGCAAGCCGGTCCGGAAGACGGTCTACGTGCAGGATCGACTGCTGAACTTCGTCTTATAGGACGTTCGCGACAAAGTTTCCGACCAAGTACCCGACGGCCGCCACGCCCAGTCCGACCACGAACATGTCGATGCCACTGCGGATCACGCCGCGGCCGGTGAAGAAGCTGCGCGCGCCGCCGACCGCGAAGTGCGACAACATCGCGATCGCGAATGCAATCCAGGCCGCCGTCCGCCCGTTGAACAGTAGAAACGGCGCCACCGGGATGAGCGCGCCGACCGCCGTGGATGCGCCGGTGACCCAGCCTTCCTTGAACGGCGTGGCGTGCGCTTCGCCGATCTTCAGCTCCTCGCGCACCTGCTCGCCCAGGGCCCGTTGCGGGTCGCGCATCACCGCGACTGCCATCTGGCGCGCGATCCCGGGCTCCATGCCCTTCGCCTGGTAGACCAGCGCCAACTCGTCTTGCTCCACGTCGGGCATCAGCCGGATCTCTTCCTTCTCCATCGCGATCTCGTGCGCGTAGACCTCTTGCTCGCTCTTGGCAGCGAGGTAGCCCGACGCGCCCATCGAGAGCGCGTCCGCGATCATCCCCGCGAGCCCCGAGACCAGGACGATGTGCGGCGCCGCTGCCGCGCCCAGCACGCCGGCCACCAGGCCAAAGTTCGCGGTCAAGCCGTCGTTGAAGCCGTATACCACGTTGCGGAGGTAGCCGCCGGACTCGGTGCGGTGCCACGGCTCGCTCGTCTTCCCGGCGATCCCCGCCAGCGTTTCAGCATGCGCCGCGGATTCCTTGGCGAGCTTGAGCGAGATGTCCCGGGCATCGTCCAGGCGGGACTCCTTGTGGAGGTCCATATAGCCCTTGACCTCCTGCCCCTCCTCTCGCAGCAGCAGCGGCAGTAGGTACCCGGGCCCGAAGCGACGCCCGAACCACGCCCGCAGCCGCGCATTGAGGGTGGGTCGCGCCCGCTCGGCCGCGATCGGATGGCCGTGCTCGGCGAGCAGCTTTTCCCACAGCTGCGTGTGCCGCTCCTCCACACCGGCGAGCTTGATGTAGATCTCCTTCTTCTTCTGGTCCGGCTCCTGACCCGCCAGCACCAGGTACAGGTAGGCGGCGTCGTACTCGTCCTGCCAGTGGTGCAGCCAGTTGTGCACGGTAGCGTTGTCGAGATCGGGCATGCTGGAAGATAGCCGCAACTTGCAGGATGGCAATCGGTTAGACTGCGTTTCACTACAGCGTCACACACAGACGTAGCACGACGCCGTCGCGCGACGGCGTATGCGCGACGCCTTTGCGCGACGTATTGCGTACTCGACGCATCTTAGGTTTTTAGGAGATGACCATCTCGCTCGCCGTCCCCGACATCCTCGTCGCGCGCGCCCGTGCGGGCGATCTGGAGGCGCTGGAAGCGCTCTACCGGGCGTTCGAGACGCCCGTGTACAACCTGGCGCTCCGCATGCTGCGCACGCCGGAGGATGCGGAGGACGTGTTGCAGGAGACGTTCCTCGAGGTAGTGCGGAGCATCAAGCAGTACCGGGGCGAGGGGCATCTGTGGGGCTGGATCAAGCGCATCGCGGCCTCCAAGGCGCTGATGCGGATCCGCCGCAATCAGGTGCGAGCGACCGAAGAGCTGGACGAGGAGTCGACGGGGCGGCAGGTAGCGTACGCGGGGCCGGAGCACACGCGGTCGGGCTCGGTGGCTGGCGTGCCAGCTCGCATCGACCTGGAACGGGCCTTCGAACAGCTGAGCGAGACGTCACGCTCGGTAGTGTGGCTGCACGACGTCGAGGGCTACACGCACGAGGAGATCGCGGAGCTGATGGGCAAGACGGTGAGCTTTTCGAAGTCGCAGCTGGCGCGCGCGCACGCGCGGCTGCGGCGGATGCTGGACGCGGAAGGAGCAGCACGATGATGCATTGCACGATGGATGACCTGCTGGCCCTCAAGGAAAACGAGGCGTCGGCCTGGGCAAAACAGCACTTCGAGACGTGCCCGGCGTGCCGGGCCGAGCTCGAGGCGCTGTACCAGCGCATCGCGGCGCTCAAGGCGTTGCCGGTACACCGGCCGGCCCGGGACCGGTGGCCGGCGGTGCGCGACGCGCTCCGGGTCGACCAGCGCCGCCGCCGGCGGCGGTGGGGGGCGTGGAGCCTGTCTGCGGCGGCGGGAATCGCGCTGCTGCTCTTGATCCGGCCGGGCCCGGGCGGGCGCGTCGACGCCGCCGAGCTCGAGCGGATGAAGCAGCAGTCGGCGACGCTCGAAGCGGAGCTCGAGCGCTACGACCCCGACGCGCGGGTTACGAGCGGCCGCACGGCGGCGCTCGCGGCCGCGCTGGAAGATCGCATTGCCGTCATCGACGGCGAGCTGGCGCAGGTGGGGACGCCTCCAGCCCCCGTGCGCCGCGCCGAACTCATGAAACTGTGGCAGGAGCGGGTGGACGCGATGCAGCAGCTCATGACCGTTCACGTCACTCGCGCCGCTTACGTGGGGCTCTGACGCCCCGAAGGAGCATCTGGTTATGCAGCGGAAGTGGATCGTCATTGGGGCGGCGTTGCTCGCCGCTTTGCCCGCGGTGCTGGTGGCGCAGCGGACGCCGCGCGTGCCGCGAGCCCCGCGTGCGCCGCGCGCCTACGCCTACGCGTACGGGGACCACCACGGCCGGATCGGCGTGGTCGTCAACAGCGAGCCCGATTCCCAGACAGACAAGATCGGCGCGAAACTGGAAGGCGTGACGCCGGGCGGGCCCGCGGCGAAAGCGGGGCTCAAGGTCGGCGACATCATCACCAAGTTCAACGGCACGTCGCTCGCCGGCGCCAAAACGGAGGACGAGGGGGAGTCGGGTCCGGGGGCGAAGCTCGTGGAGCTGGCACGCAAGCTCGAGCCGGGCGACACGGCGCAGGTCGAGTACCGGCGTGGCGGCGACACGAAGAAGGCGACCCTCGTCGCCGAGGATCTGGGCTCGAGCTTCCGGGTCGAGATCCCCAACATGACGGTACCGCACGCCATGGTCATGCCCACGATCCCCGACATGAATTTCGAGTTCTTCGGCTCGCCCTGGGGCGACCTGGATCTCGTGAGTCTCAACCCCGACCTGGGCGAATACTTCGGTACCAAGGACGGCATCCTGGTCGTGCGGGCGCCCGCCGACTCGAGCCTGCCCCTCAGAGCGGGCGACGTGATCCTGTCGGTCGGCGCGCGGAAGCCCTCCTCACCGTCCCATGCGATGCGGATCCTGCGTTCCTACGAAGCGGGAGAGACGGTATCCATCGACATCATGCGGAAGCAAAAACGCACGACCGTCATGTGGAAGGTGCCGGAGCCGGACGAGCGTCGCGCCATCCGCAAACGGGAGCGGGAGGAGCAGAGCAAGGCCCGGTCGCTGCTACGCCGCTCGCTGTGGATGCGACGGGTCTAGGCTAGCGGCGGGGGTGAGGTCAGCTGGCGCGCCGCGCCGGCAGCACCTGGTCGAACGAGCTGAATTCGAACGGCTTGGGCACGCAGGGGCGACCCGTCGAAGCGAGGAAGGTGCGTACGCTGTCGTCCACCAGCTGGCCGGTGGTGAAGATCACGCGCTCGGCGTACGACGCGTCGCGCGCCTTGAGCTCCTGGAACAACTGCTCGCCGGACACGTCGGGCATGCGCATGTCGACGATCACCGCGTCGAAGGCGTCTTCGCGCATGCGCGCCAGCGCCTCCTTGCCGCTGGCTGTCGTCTCCACCTCGTGGCCGCGGCTCGCGAGGTAGCGCTGCAGCGCGACGCGGACGGACGCCTCGTCGTCGATGACGAGGATGTGCAGGCGATCCGTGATCGGCGCGCTGGGGTGTACGGCCGGGTAGTCGCCCGTTGACCGGGGCGCGACGATCGGCAGCTCGATCACGAAGCGGGCACCCTGGGCCGCGTTTTCCGCCCAGATCCGGCCCTCGTGCTCGCGCACGATCCCGAGCGAGATGGAGAGCCCGAGGCCCGTACCCGAGCCGGTCGGTTTGGTCGTGAAGAAGGGGTTGAAGATGCGCTCGAGCAGGTTCGGCGGTATGCCGGGTCCTGTGTCCTCGACCTCGATGCGGAGCACGTCACCCGCGCGGCGGGTGCGTACCGTGAGCCGCTGCTTGTCGCGTTCCGAGCGCTCCATCGCCTGCTCGGCGTTGGTGATCAGGTTCAGGAAGACCTGCTGCAACTGGTGCGCGTCCGCCATCGTCTCCGGCACCTGCTCGTCGTAGTCGCGCTCGACGTCGATGCCGCGCACCCGCAGCTCGTAGCCGCGCAGCTCGAGGGTGTCGTCGAGCACCTGATTGACCTGGGTGGGCGTCCGCTCCGGCTTGTGCTGGCGTGCGAAAGTCAGGAGGTTCTGCACGATGCGTGACGCGCGTCGCGCCTCGGCGTAGATCATTTCCGCCGCCGTCCGCTGATCCGGCGGGAACCGCTTCTCGCTGAGCAGCAACTGCGCGAACGCCGAGATGCCGGCCAACGGGTTGTTGAGCTCGTGCGCTACGCCGGACACGAGCTGCCCGATGGCGGACATCTTCTCCGACTGGATGAGCTGCTCCTGCAGCATCTTCTGGTCGGTGACGTCGCGGATGACGCACAGCACCTCCTCGTCCAGCTGCGGCGTCGAGTAGGTGACCTGGATCGTCCGGACGTCGCCGTCTTTGCGGTAGAAGTTGGTTTCGAACAGCCCGGTCTCGCCGGTAAGCGCTTTCTGGAAATGGGCGAGCGCCTTGGGGAGCTCGTCATCGGGGAGCATCGGCGCGAACCACTGGCCCACCAGCTCCTCGCGGCGGTACCCCGAGATGATCTCGGCGGCGTGGTTGAAGGTGGTGAAGCGGCCGTTCGCGTCGAGCGTCACGATCGCATCGGACGCCGACTCGAACAGGTTGCGGTAGCGGGCCTCCGAGCGGGCCAGCGTGTCCTGCGCTCGCTGTTGCTCGGTGATGTCGCGCAGCGTGGCGACCGCGCCGAGCAGCTCCCCCTCGAGCACCAGCGGCGTTGTGGAGACGGCGACCACGCGCTCTTCGCCGTTCGCCCGCACCACCTTGGTCTCGTAGTGCTGCTCCTCGCCCTGGAACGCGCGGCGCTCGCGCTCGGCCACGTGCTCGCGCTCGCTGGAGGCGACCACGTCGTCGATCGCCGTGCCGGGGAGGTCGTCGAGCGGGCGACCGAACAGCTCGGCCGCCGCACGGTTGGCGGTGAGCACCCGGCGGTCGGTCCCGGTCACGACCACCGCGTCGGCGAGGGAGGCCACGATTTCCGCGGCCACTCGCAAGGGGTCAAACGCCGGGCGCTTCGGGGCTGCCTTGGGCGCGGGCGCAGGGGGTCGGAGCCCCCGGGTCGGCGAAGCGCGCCGGCTCTTGCTCATGAGTCGTAGGAGGCCACCATGGCGCCCTTCATGAGGCCGAGGCTCTTCAGCGCCGCGTCCGTCACGGTGTGCGGTGTCTCCCCGCGCTGGACGCAGTTCTTGATGATCTCGAGCGCGTGGATCGGGTGCTCGTCGTCGTACTTGGCGTGCTCTTCCAGCCACCAGCGCCCGCGCGGGCCGATCTTCTCGTTCTTGGCGAGGCCCCGCAGCGCCTTCTCCGAGATCTTCTGGGCGACGCCCTCCACGGCGTAGTTCGTCGCCGACACGGCGGCCCCGAACTCCGCGCCCCGGCACATCTCCGTGAGATAGCCGTGGAACTCCTTCACCTCCGGGATCATCGGCTCGGGCACTTGGAAGCGCTCCCGGGGGACGTTAAAGCCGTCGCCCATGGCGCGCCACATGGCGTCGTGCCGTTTTTCGACCCGGATGTTGTCGCGGAAAAAGGCCTTGCCGTCCTCGGGCGAGCGATCGAGTAACAGCTGGAGCCACTGCGGGAAGTCCCGGATGATGGGGTAGAACGCGACGAGAAAGTTCTGAATCTTCCCGTCCCGCAACTGGTTCTCGGAGGCGTGCACGATCACCGCCGTGTCGAGGATCGCCTCCCGGCTCGGGTCCAAAGCGGCATCCAGGTCGGCCACCCATCTCGGGTGGGGGGTCACCTGCACAGACATCGGATCTCCTTCCAGGGCGCAACGGACATGAGGGCGATTCCCGCGGGGCTCTAATCTACCGTCGCGACTCCACCCGACAAGTTAGTGTGACCCGAGAACTTGGCGCAGACGGCTCCGGGGGGCTGTGAGGGGCGTTACGAGGGATTGACACGATATATCGTCCGAGAATATCTTGCCGTAACATCTTAACCTGGAGAAAAGGCATGCCACGGCATTTCGGATGGGAATCGTTCGCCTTCGGTCTCGGGCCCCGCGGCTTCTTCTGGGCCGGCCCGCGCCGCCGGCGCCGTCAGTGGTTCGAGTCGGGGGACATGAAGTACGTGATCCTCAAGCTGCTCAAGGACAAGCCTCGCCACGGCTACGAAGTGATGAAAGAGCTCGAGGAGCAGCTGCGCGGCTGCTACTCGCCGTCGCCCGGCACCGTATACCCGACGCTCCAGTGGCTCGAAGATGAAGGGCTCGTCACGTCCCGCGACGTGGCGGGAAAGAAGGTCTACGAGATCACGGACACGGGACGCACGTTCCTCGAGGAGCACAAGGATGTCGTGGACGACATCTTCGAGCGTGTGCACGACACCGTGGAGCGCGCGCTGGGCGGTGCGATGGCCGACATGAACCGCGCCGTCGGCCGGCTGGTGAAGACGGTCTACCGGGCGGGCTGGCGGTCGCGGGACGAAGCCACGCGCAAGCAAATCGCCGACCGGCTGGAGAAGGTGCGGGAGGAGATCGACACGCTGGTGGCGTGAGCTAGCGGCCCCGGCGCGGGCGCTGCCGGTTGCGCGCCGCGACGGCGATGGCTTTGTCGGCCCAATGCCCCAGGGTTTCGAGGTCCTCGAGCACGTCCTCGGGGACTTCGTAGTATGGCATGACTTCCCCACCGGGCACCGTACGGCAGGAACGGACCCATCCCGCGCGCCTCGAAGTCCGGTTGGTTGGAGTCCGCGCGGCGCGACCCGGCCAAGCTGATGGAGGACGAAGGTTCGGAAGCTGGGGCTGACGGCCATTCAATACACCCAGTGCGAGCGCGGGATGCAGCGTCTCCGCCCGGCCCCGTCTCGCCGCTCCACGCCGCACCGATAGTGCTGTCCTCCGTTGCCTTGCGCCAGGTCAATTCCGACTACGAGGTGCTGGGCCGACAGGACGGTGTGCGACTGCACGGCGATGACCCAGGGTCGCCCCCCGGCGGAGCAGGCGGGCCCGGCTGGTAGATCATCGACGCGAACGTCTTCGGGCAGCGCCGCAGCGGCAACACCGCGAGGCCGGAGCGGGTCAGGCGCGCCAGTCGGTCCGCCGGTGGGTCCGGCGCTTTCGAACCTGAGTCTGGCGCCAGGCAAACCACGTGCGAGAGGCCGCTCGAATCGACCGGCAGCGCCTCGAGCACGGTCTCCAGCGCCTGCTCTTCTGCCGCCGCCAGGAGGCCCGAGTCCCAGCCGCGAGTGGATCCCAGGGCGGGTCGTCGAACAACAACGCCACGTCAGTCGAGTCGGCCGCGGCGAACACGAACTCTGCCTCGAGACGCGCCGGGACCGCGCGGGCCCCGCAGGCGCGCCCCGGCGTGAAGCGCCACCGGGCGATCGTGCGACGCAGCCCGTCGTCAAAACCGGGATTCGGAGTGCGGACGACCTGCACCGTTCTGGGGATCGGACGGCCCAGCGTGTCGAGCACGAACGCCAACCGCGCCACACCGCCGACTCGAGCCTGGCGCAGAAGGGGCGGGTAGGACGGCGGCGGATTGCCGGAGTCTGGCACGGGAGGTTGCTCGAGCTGAGAGCGCTCGAACGGAGCGGTTTCCGACAGGGGCCTGCGGCACGGCGGTGCCTGCTGAGCCACGAGCGTCGTGGCCAGCAACACGGAGAGGGCGCCGCACCCCCCGATGCAGCTCATGAGGGTTTCCTTGTTGAGCGCCGCCGCTCCCTGAGCTCCTCCAGCGCCGTCTTCACGTACACGCGCGTCATCTGCTTCCGCCACGACAAGTCGAAGTCGGTGTTATCCAAGGGCTTGGCGGGACGATACGCGGCATCCGCGGCTCGGGCGATGGCTTCGTCCGACAGGTCGGTTCCCTTGAGGGTCGTACCCCCTTCAGCGACCTCCTGGGGCCAGCTCGCGACGCCGCCGAGCACGATGCGGGCGTCCGCGATGTCGGCGCCATCCCAGTCGATCCACGCCGCCACGCCGAGGACCGGGAAATCGAACGAGCCGCGCCGGCGCAGCTTGTGGTACACGGCGTCCCAGCCGTCCGGGGCAGGCAGCCGCACCTCGGCGAGGATCTCGTCGGGGTGCTTGGTGAGGTAGTTGATCCCGTCGTTGGCGTAGAGCCGTCCTGCGGGCATGACGCGCTCGCCCTTGGGTCCGACGAGCCGGAACTCGGCGCCGATCGCCACCATCACCGGCGCCACGTCCGAGGAGCTCACTGCCCAGCAGCGGGGTGACGACGGGGCTACCCAGCAGATCTTGCCGTCCTTCTTCATGCAGAAGTCGATCGCCTTGCGCCATTCGTAGGTCTGGTCGTAGTAGTTGCAGCGCGTGTCGAGGCAGAGGTTGCCGCCGAGCGTGCCCATGTTGCGGAGCAGGGGGGTGGAGACGAGCTCGGCAGCGTGGGCGACGGCGGGGTAGCTCCGGCGGAATGATGGAAGGATGGAAAGCTCGGAAAGAGTGATGCACGGCCCGACCACACATCCGGCATCCCGCATCTCGCATCCCGCCAGCTCCGGGATCCCCATCAGCGAGATGACAACCTTCGGCTCCTGCTGCCGCCGCTTCATGTTGGGGTAGAGATCGGTCCCGCCCGCGACGAACGCCCCGTCCGGGCCGGCATCGGCTTTCATTCGCCACGCCTCGGCCAGCGTGCTCGGCTGCAGGTAGGTGAAGGAGGGCAGCCTGAGCATCAGCGGTCCCTGACCCCAGGCGCGTGCCCGGGGATCCTGGCACCGTCTAACCCCGGGCTTGCGCCCGGGGTTAGTGGTACCGCCTTGCCGTCGCCCCCCTCCCACGGCGGCGGCACGCGGGTTGGATCGGGCCACGGGATGTCCGGGAACGCCGTGGGGCCGAAGCGCGGCTCTTCACCTTTCGCCTTGCGGCGCAGCGCCTTGAAGACTTTCTCCGGGGTGATCGGCACCACGTCGATGCGCACGCCGACCGCGTCGTATACGGCGTTCGCGACCGCCGGCGGCACTGGGAGGAGCGGCCCCTGGCCGCATTCCTTGGCGCCGAAGGGACCGTTGGGATCGGGGTCTTCCACGACGTAGGTGACGACGTCGCACATCTCGAGCGTCGTGGGACTCTTGTACTCGAGCAGGCTCGGGATCTTGTGGACCACGTTGCGGTTGCCGCGGTACGCCATCTCTTCCATCAGCGCTTCGCCCAGCCCCATGTACACCGAGCCCTCGATCTGGCCCATGACGGTGGCGGCGTTGATCGAGCGACCGACGTCGTGCGCGATAAAGATGCGCGGGACGCGGACGATGCCGGTTGCGGGATCCACGTCCACCTCGGCGACGCAGGCGCTGTAGGAATAGGCGGGCGACGGCCCGACGCCGGCGCCGCGGTACCGGCCGGGACTCGCGGGCGGTGTGTACGAGCCGACCGTGCCGACCGTCCCTTCGGCCGCCTCGGCCAACTGCACCGCGTCGGCGAAGCTGAGCCCACGCGCGGGGTTCTCGACGTCGAACACCCGTCGCTCGGCGAACGCCAGCCGTTCGGCGGGGAGCTCGAGCTTCCGGGCTGCGTGGCGCGCGATGATGTCGCGCGCCCGCTCCGCCGCCTGAATGGCGGCGTTCCCCGTCATGAGCGTCACGCGGCTCGAGTAGCTGCCGAGATCCACGGGCGTGAGATCGGTGTCGCCCGTCACGATCGCGATGTCGAATGGGTCGACCCCGAGCACCTCCGCGACGATCACCGCGAGGATCGAGTCCGACCCCTGGCCGATCTCGGTCGAGCCGCAGAACACGGTCACGCCGCCGCCGCGGTCGCATTTGAGCTGCACGCCCGAGTGCGGCATTGGGTTCCAGTAGATCGCGAGGCCCGCCCCGGTGATGTAGGACGAGCAGGCGAGCCCGATGCCCTTCCCGTGCGGCAGCTTGCGGAATTTCTCCTTCCACCCGGAGCCCGCGACGACTTTGCGGATGCAGGGGCCGAGCCCCATCGAGCCGATGCGCAGCCAGTTCGCGGTGAGCGAGTTCGGCGGGACGAGATGTTTGAGCCGGAGCTCGGCCGGGTCCATGCCGAGCTGCTCGGCGATCTTATCGAGGTGTACCTCCAGCGCGAAGCGGGGCTGGGGGGTCCCGTGCCCGCGCTTCGGCCCGCAGGGCGGCTTGTTCGTGAACGCTCTTGCGCCCTGGAACTTGTAACGTGGAACGTGATACGTGACTGTTTGCAGCGCGCCCGTGTAGTAGGTGCTCGCGACGCCGTAGGAGCCGTAGCCGCCGCCGTCCAAGAGCGACTTGAAGTGCATCGCAGTGATCGCCCCGTCCCGTTTCACGCCGGTCTTGACCCACATGAGCGCCGGGTGGCGGCCGCGGTGGCAGTAGAACACTTCCTCGCGGGTGAGGGTGATCTTCACCGGCCGGCCGGTGAGCATCGCGAGTTTCGCCACCACGATCTCGTGGCTGAAGGGGTCGCTCTTGCCGCCGAAGCCGCCGCCGTTTGGGGTGGCGATCACGCGGATCTTCGCGGGCGAGAGCTCGAGCACCTTGGCGAGCGCGCGATGCACGTAGTGCGGCGTCTGGGTCGAGCTCCACAGGGTGAGCTTGCCGTCGGGCGACCAGTCGGCGACCGCGGCATGCTGCTCCATCGGCAGGTGGGTGCTCCCCTCGAAGAAGAGCAGGTCCTCGCGCACCAGGTCGGCTGCCGCGAAGCCTTCCGCCACGTCGCCGAACTCCAGGTCGATGAGCTTGTGGAGGTTGCCGCCGTCGCCGTAGTCGTGGATGCGCGGCTCGGGGTGCGTGACGGCGTCCGTGGCGTCGGTGACGGGGCGGAGCGGCTCGTACGTCACGTGGATCAGATCGAGCGCCGCGCTCGCGGTCTCCTCGCTCACCGCCGCGACGGCGGCGACCGGATCGCCCACGAAGCGCACTTTGTCGGGCGCCAGCGCGTGCTCGTCCTGGCTCACGGGGAGGATGCCGAACGGGATCGGCAGGTCCTTCCCCGTGAGCACGGCCTTCACTCCCGCGAGGGCCGCCGCCCGCGACGGGTCGATGCCGAGGATGCGGGCGTGGGGGTGTGGGCTGCGGAGCAGCTTCGCGTAGAGCATGCGGGGCAGCGCGACGTCGTCCGCGAACTTCGTCGCGCCGACGACCTTGGCGGTGGCGTCGACCTTCCGGAGTGCTTTCCCGACCACGCGAAAGGCGGCGGTCAGGCGGTCGGGGGGTCGGTCGGCAGCCGTCTTCCTACGGGTAGCCATACAGCGTCTCCCGCGCAGGCTGGGCCTTCTCCCCGCGCATGCGGGCCGCCGCCAGTTCCACCGCCTCGTAGATCTTGATGTATCCGGTGCAGCGGCACAGGTTGCCTGCCAGCGCCTGCTTGATCTGGTCGCGCGTCGGCCGCCGGTTCTCGGCGAGCAGCGCCCCGGCGGCGAGCAGGAACGCTGGGGTGCAGTAGCCGCACTGCGCCGCGCCCAGCTCGGCGAACGCGTCCTGGAGGGGATGCAGCCTGCCGCCCTCCGCCATCCCCTCGACCGTCTTCACCCGGCGCCCGGCGCACGCGAGGCCGAGCACCAGGCAGGAGAGCACCGGACGCGCATCCACGAGCACCGCGCAGGTGCCGCACTCGCCCAGCTCGCAGCCGTGCTTCGTGCCGGTGAGGCCCAGGTCCTCGCGCAGCACTTCGAGCAGCGTCTTGTGCGGTGCGAACGCGACCTCGACGGGCTCGCCGTTGAGCTCCAGCGCGATCTTCGCCTTGGCGTCGAGGGGAGGCATGATTGGAAACGTAATCGTGTTGCCATCCGCACACAAAAAAACGAAGCGCCCCGCGCACACACAGGAGCGCTTTGCCGACCGGCGATCAGGCCCGCGTGGCTTACCTCAGGGCGTCACCGGCCGCGGCCCAAGGCTGTAACCGAGAGCCCCATCGAGAAGACGAGATCGTTTTGCAGGGCGGAGCTGTACGTTCCGAAGACGACCCCGAGGGGGTATACCCAGGGAACCTTCTCCGTCCCGGAGAACGAGTAGACGTAATCGTCGAGCTCGGCCCGCAGTGCGAAGGCGGACGCCAACCGCAAGCGACCGACCGCCCCGACCACAGGTCCCCAGCCGATGTTACCGGCTTCGCTGTGGTACGCCGCACCGCCGCGGGCGACGCGAGCCAGGCCGGCGGCGAGGGCGAAGGAGGTGGGTGAGGTTCGCGGCGTGAGGCCGACCAAGACCCGGGCGCTGCCTGTCACGATGTCGACCGTGCCGCTTTCATCCGTCGCGACCAGTCCTCCCGTCACACCACTCTTCGAGTAACCAAGGGAGAGGTCGAATCCCAGTTGCTCGCTTGTCCAGGCAGTGACGCGCGCGCCAACGACCGAAGCCCCGCGCTGTCTCACCTCTCCCCGGCTATCCCCCGGACAATACCCGGAGACCTGAATGGCGCGAGCCGTCGGTATGTAGATCCCTCCGAAGGACGCAAACTCCACGCTCCGCTGCGCCACGCACGGCGCTGCTATCGCGAGCGTCGCGGCGCAAAGCGCGAAGCAGGAATGGATCGTTGCGCGCATGGGCTCCCTCTCCGAACGAAGCACTGGGAGCGTCTCGGGATCGGGGTGGCGTCTGGACGAGGCGTCAGAGCGAGGAGAGACGCTGACTCAATACTCCGTGCAGGCTTGCGATCCGCAGTCAAGTGTGGCGTGGTGGCCACGACGCGGGGCTGTCTTGATAACCCAGCCGCGGGAGACCAGCTTTCCGCCTCCCGCGAACCCAGGACGGCCGATGCCGAAGCGCGTTACCCTGGCCCTTCTAGTGCTCGTGGCCGCGCAGTCCCCCGGGTTGTCGGCCCAGGACTATCGGGCACGCGCTGTGGCGATTCTCAAGACGGTCCCCCTGATCGACGGCCACAACGATATCCCCGACGCCATCCGCGAGCGGGGCGGGCTAGACTCCGTTGACTTTGCCGTCGCCCAGCCCAAACTGATGACCGACATCCCGAAGCTTCGGGCCGGTGCAGTTGGCGGGCAGTTCTGGGCGGCCTACGTTCCCGTCACCACGATGGATTCGGGGCCGCACCCGGCGGTGTACGCCCTCGAGCAGATCGACTTGATCAAGCTGCTGTGCGCGAAGTATCCCCGCGACCTCGCGATGGCCTACAGCGCGGCGGACGTCGAGCGCAATTTCAAGGCCGGCAGGGTCTCGTGCCTCATCGGCATCGAGGGTGGGCATGCGATCGAGAACTCGCTCGGCGCGCTGCGGATGTTCGCGGCCCTCGGCGTCCGCTATATGACGCTTACGCACTGGCGGAGCCTCTCGTGGGCGACCGCGTCCACCGACACGGCGCGGCGGGGCCTCTCGGCGTTCGGCCGTGACGTCGTGCACGAGATGAATCGACTCGGGATCCTGGTGGATCTCTCGCACGTGAACGATGGCACGATGTCCGATGCTCTCCACGCCGCGCACGCCCCCGTCATGTTTTCTCACTCTTCGGCGCGCGCGCTGACGCACCATTCGCGCGACGTCCCCGACTCGATTCTGCGGCTGGTGCCCGCAAACGGTGGAATCGTCATGGTGAATTTCAACCCGGGGTTCGTTTCGGAAGAGGTGCGCGTTTACGAGGACAGCATCGGACCCCGGACGCGTGCGCTGCGGGCCGCGGGGGCCGATTCGGCGGCGATCGGCGACTCGTTGACAGCGTGGCAAGCGCGCGCCCCGAAGGCCACCCTACCACAGGTGGCGGATCACATCGACTACATCCGCCGCGTGATCGGGGTGGACCACGTGGGCCTGGGCTCGGACTTCGACGGCATCACCGAAGTGCCCGTGGGACTCGAGGACGTGTCGAAGTTTCCCGACCTGATCGCCGAGCTGCTGCGGCGAGGCTGGAGTGAGCCGGACGTCCAGAAGGTCGCGGGGCTGAACGCGCTGCGGGTGCTGCGAGCGGCGGAGCGGGTGGCAAGCGAGATGCGAGGCGCTAGACACTAGGCTAGACGGATAGACGGATAGACGGGTCGCGGTTGCGAGGAGGAGGCGTCAGGTAGGCCTACCTCACGCCGGACCGCTGCCAACCGCTACGCGTCTACCCGTCTACCCGTCTACCCGTCTGGCCTTTCGCCGCCTCAAACCCCTTTCTGGTCATCTCCCCCCACACCTGCCGCTGTTGCCACACCGTGAGGAATGCCTTGAGCCGCCACCACACCGTCCGCTGTCGATAGCCGAAATTCTCCAGCGTCGCGAAGAGCAGGAGGCGCGCCAAGTCTCCCACCCGCCCGTACCGTCGGAAACTCACCTCCTCGAGCACCACCGCCCAGATCGACAGCAGCATCCCGTAGCCCCATGCGACGAGCACAAACAGCAGTGCGAATTGCACGTTCACGATGCCGAGGGCGAAGCCGACGACGGTGATGACATAGCCCAGCACTTCGACCAGCGGCGCGAGGGCCTCGCCGAAGGTGTAGAACGGCACGCCGATCAGCCCGACCCGTCCGTAGCGCGGGTTGAACAGCATCCCCTTGTACTGCCACATCGCCGAGAGCAGCCCGCGGTGCCAGCGCTCCCGCTGGCGCGCGAGAAACCTCCCCACCTCGGGAACCTCGGTCCACGCAACGGGATCGGGGATGAACGGCATCTCGTAGGGGATGCGGTGGCGCAGCAGGTGCCGGTGCAGCCGCACCACGACGTCCATGTCCTCGACGACACTCTCGGTGCGGTAGCCGCCGATGGCGAGCAGGTAGTCCTTGCGGAACAAGCCGAACGCGCCGGAGATGATGAGGTTCCCGCCCAGCCGATTCCAGCCGAGTCGCCCGAACAGGAAGGCGCGCAGGTACTCGACCACCTGGACGCCCGGGAGGAAGCGACGCGGCACACGCGCGTCCGTCACGCGGCCGTGCTCCACCGTGCAGCTGTTCGCCACCCGGACGGTGCCGCCGACCGCGGCGATGTGGCGCCCCAGGAGGAACGGCCGCGTGAGGCGGAGCATGGCGTCCGGCTCGATCAGGGTGTCCGCGTCCACGGCGATTACCAGCGGGAATCGGCTCGCGTTGATGGCGGCGTTGAGCGAGTCGGCCTTGCCGCCGTTCTCCTTGTCTACGACCAGCAGCCGCGTGCGGGCGCGCGAGCGGTACAGCGCACGCAGCGGCCGCGTGGGGATGGTCTCGGGGTAGGTGCGCGGCGCCTCGAACAGGTCGAAGGCCGCGCGCAGGCGGTCCAAGGTATCGTCCCGCGAGCCGTCGTTCACCACGATCACCTCGAAGTTGCGGTATTCGAGCGTAAGCAGCGCGGTCACGCTGGCGACGACGGTGGCGCTCTCGTTGTAGGCGGGAACCAGCAGCGTGATCGGGGGGAGGGCGTCGCTCTGCATGATGCGCTGGAAGTCGTCGTCGTCGGCGAGGCGGGTCTGCTCCCAGATCTCTGGAATCGAGAGGATCATTAAGACGGCGTAGAACGAGTTGAGCGCCAGGAAGTAGACCAGGATGCCTTGGTCCGAGACGTGGATGAGCTCCCTCACGCGGCGTACTCCGCCAGCGCCTGTGTCGACAGGCCGAGGACGAGCCGGGCCATGTCGCGGGGGCCGGCCGCCCCGCCGACTTCCGCTTCGAGCAGCAGCTTGCGGCCCGGGGCGCCGAAGCGCGTGAGCGCGAGGCCCGCGCGCAGCCGTACCCACCACTCGGGATCGTGCAAAGCGTCCCGGACGAGCGGGAGCGTCGCGGGATCGGCGATCATCCCGAGCGAGCGCACCGCCTGGGCGCGCACCGGCCAGGCGGGATCGGCGGCGAGCCGGGTGAGCGCCGCGATCGAGTCGGTGTGCGGAAAGCTCCCGATGGCGCGCGCCGCCTGTACGCGCACCTCGGGATCCGGGTGGCCGGTGAGGGCGGTGAGGCGCTCCCGGAGGGCCGGTTCATTGAGCCGGGCGGCGAACTCGACCAGCCGTGGCAGCGCGGGGTCATCGGTGCGGCGCAGCATCTTGAGGAGCAGTTGCACCACCAGGGGGCGCGAGCGCCGCAGCATGCCGGCGTAATAGGCGCTCACCGTCGCCGCGAGGCGGGGCAGCCGCTCGAGGGCGACGGTCGTGAGGGCGGCGCTCTCGACGCGCTCGAGCGTCGCCACGGCGGCGATGTGGACCGCGGGGTGTGGGTCACGCAGCAGCCTCAATACGCGCGGCGTGTCCTCCGGCGTCGCCGCGACGGCGAGGAAGCGGGCGGTCTGGAGCCGCTGCCACCAGCGGGCCGAGTCGCTGTTGGCCCGCACGAGCCGTGCCCACCAGTGATAGCGTAGCGCCGTGGCGAGCTTGCGCCAGCGGTCGCCGGGCACACGCACCGACCACATCACCAGCGCGTCGACCGCGAGCGGCACGGGGAGGCGCGCCAGCCGGAGCAACACGGAGGCCACGTCCGCGGTGCCGAGCGCCCAGCGCTGCATCGCGTCGTTGAGCTGGATGACCCGGGGGTGCACCTGCGCGCGGCGCCGCAGCCGGAACCAGCGGTTGAGGATGATCAGCACGATGAGTGCCGCGAGCAGGACGCCCTGCACCAGGGCCACGACGGTCAGGAAGTGGCGACCGGTCACCTCCCCACCCAGCGACGGATCTTCTCGAGCGCGACGCGCAGGCTGATCGGCTTCACGAGGTAATCGAGCGCGCCTGCCTCGAGACCCCGCAGCTGCTCGCCCTCGTCGCCGTGCACGGTGGTGAAGACGACCCGGTAGACGCCCGGCCGCTCCCGGCCGAGCGCCTCGAAGATCGAGTACCCGTCGAGCCCCGGCAGGTCCACGTCGAGCAGTAACAGCGGGTGCGCCCCTCCTGTTGCGAGCGCCAGCAGGTCGGTGAGCGCCTCGCGCCCGTTGCGGTAGCTCGCGAATCGGTAGGCGCGCGAGCGCAGCCCGTACTCGAGCAGCTCGGCGAGGGCCGGATCGTCCTCTACCACGATGACGTCGGGCACGTCGAGCCGGTCGGCCTGGAGGATGGGAGTGCTGAGACGCTCGGCGCGCGGCGTGGCGGGCACGTCGAGTCGCATGATCTCGGCGAGCCGCGCCACGAACCAGCGTGTGAGCGAGCCCCGCTCCACGTCGCTGTCGCCCGGGCGCGAGAGCCAGTCTTTCGCCGTCGCCTCCATGCCGGCGGCGAGCCGCGACGCGTTCCAAAAGCCGAAGGACCCGGCGGAGCCGTGGATCTTGTGGGTCTCGCGGCGCAGCTGCTCCAGCGCCTCGCGGTCGCCGCCGTCGGCGTCGAGGTGATCGGCGACCGCGGCGAGCTCGCCGAGCTGGCCGCGCATCCCCTCGAGATAGTCCTCGAGCAGCCCGGGCGGGAGCTCGGGCGTGGTGGCGTCGCCGGTCATGGGATACCAAAATGGGAAATCCCGCAGGGAACGCCATAGCGCCGCGCCGGCGACGGTTGCGCGCGCGCGGCCCCGCGTGATATTGGGTGAGCGTGGCCCTTCCGGAGGGAACGATGAGACGAGCCATCAACGAGCGCATCGCGCGCGGGGCGGTCGGCGGCCTGCTCGCGGGACTGACCGTCGCCCTGTGGTTTCTCGTGGTCGACTCGCTGGCGGGCCGACCGTTCCACACACCTGCGGTGTTGGCGGGCGCGCTCGCGCGCCAGGACATCGCGGCACCGACGTTCCGGATCGTGGCGGCCTACACGGTGGTGCACTTCGCGGTGTTTGCGCTGCTCGGGGTCGCGATGGCCGCAGCGATCGGGACACTGCGGTTGCCTCCGCGGCTGCTGCTCGCGGTGCCGTTCGGTCTCGTGGCGCAGGAGCTGGTGTTCTATGCGGGCCTGCTGCTCAGCGGCACGCCGCGCGTGGCCGTGGTCCCGTGGCCGCACGTCGTCCTCGCGAACGTGCTGTCGGGGTGCGTCCTCATGTGGTACCTCCACCGCGCCCAGCCGGACGAGGGCGCGCTGGGGCTCGCCGCCCTCAAGGGGCACCCGCTGCTCGCGCGGGGCCTCGTGACGGGGCTGATCGGCGCCGGCGTCGTCGCCGTGTGGTTCTTCCTGCTCGATGTCGCTGCCGGCCACCCGCTCCGCACGCCGGCCGCACTCGGCGCGGCGCTGCTGTTCGGCGCGTCCAACGTCGGGGAGATCCAGCCCAACCTCGGCGTGGTCGCGGCCTACACCGTCGTGCACGTCGCGGCGTTCGCGGTCACGGGGACGCTGTTCGTCGCGGTCGCCGAGCAGATCGAGCGCGCCCCGGCGTTCGTGTTACTCGCCGGCATGGCCGCGATCGTGCTGGAGGCGGTGGCGGTCGCCGCGCTGGCGCTCGGTGCGCAGTGGGTGCTCGGCACGCTCGGCACGTGGTCGGTGCTCGTCGCCAATGTGCTGGCGGTGACGGCGATGGGGTGGTACGTGTGGGAGACGCACCCGTTGTTGCGACACCGGCTCACCCACGAGACGATCCGCGTGCACACGTGAGGCGCGATCAACTGTCGTCCGCACCTACGGCTCTGCCGGAAGGCTGACGGCTGAAGGCTGATGGCTGACGTCGCCGACGCCGTCGGCCTGTGCTTCACCTGCCGCTGGATGCGGGCGGCCGGCAACCAGCGGGGCTCGACCTTCTTTCGGTGCACCCGCGCCGACACGGATCCGCGGTTCGTGCGCTACCCGCCGCTCCCCATGCGCACGTGCCCGGGCTACGAGGAAGCAATGCTGTTCGTCGTCCTGCTCCACTACACCAAGCCGCTCGACGCCGTGGACGCCGTGCGGGCTGACCACCTGCGACACCTCGAGACCCACGCCGCACGCGGCGTGTTCCACGCCTGGGCGCGGCGTGACCCGGCGGCGGGGGGCGTGTTGCTCGCCACGGCGCCGGACCGCGCCGCACTGGAAGCGGTGGTCGCCCAAGACCCGTACGTTACGGCGGGTGTGGCGCGCGCCGAGATCGTCGCGTTCCAGCCGACCAACGTGCGCGGGGCGCTGAAGCAGTAGCGGCTAACTCGCCGTTGTGCCGATACCTACACGGCCCGCGCCGGCGCGCTGTGCGCCCCGCTATTGCGCCGCGCCGCCGAGCTTCTACCTTGTGTCCCGCGCCCCCCTGACAATTTTTCGACGACGCGAGGTCCCCCGTGGCTCAGCAGCGGTTCGTGGAGCGCGCCAAGCTGTTCTTCTTCCGCCACTTCGAGCGGATCTTCGTGCTGCTGCTCGTCTTCGCGATGGTGGCGATCCACACCTTCGTCGACCAGAAGTTCGCGTTCCTGAGCTTCTACTACCTCCCGATGATCCTCGCCGGCTTCTACGGCGGCCGCCGCTTCGCGGTGCTAGCGGGCCTGTTCGTCGTCGCCCTGGTGCTGTTCTACCAGTACGTCCAGGGGCTCGACATGCTGCCCGGGTTCTACGGCGACGCGTTGCTCGCGCTCGTGCCGTGGGCGGGGTTCCTGATCCTCACGGGCTACGTCGTGGGCACGCTCGCCGAGCAGCGGGAGGCGCGCCTCGGGGACGTGAAGAACGCGTACCTCGCGACGCTGGAGCTGCTCACCTACCACATCGAATCGACCGAGCGCAACCTGCAGGGGCACTCCAACCGCGTGGCGGACGTGGCCGTGGCGATCGGGCGAGAGCTCGAGCTCCCCGAAGAGGACGTCGAGAATCTGCGGGTGGCGGCGCTGCTGCACGAAGTGGGCACGCGGGACCAGCGGCTGCTGGGGCTGCTGTCGCGCTCGGTGACCGACTCCTCCGTCCCGGTGGCGCGGTGGATGCGCGGCGCGGCGGAGATCATCAGCGAGTACGGGCATTACTACGAGATCGTGGGTGAGGACTGGGACATCGAGGCGCTGCCGCTTCCCGCGACGGTCAAAATCCTCGCCGTCGCGGACGCCTTCGAGACGCTGCAGATGGCGACGCCGGTCCGCGCCGCGTTCCCCAAGTGGAGCGCACTCGAGGAAGTGGAAAAGGGGGCGGGCAAGACCTTCGCCCAGGACGCGGTGCGCGCGTTGCGCAGTGTGGCGGGACGGCCGGAAGCGACCGGCTCGGGGATGCAGGGGCTGAAGGTCGTCTAGGTTCCTCACCACCGGCAGGAACGCCACAGGCAGGGCGAGGGCGGTGGCCGCGAGCCCGGCCAGGAGGGGCGCCGCCGGTTTCTGCACGGCGTCGACGAAACGGAGCCGGCGCCTCACGAAGTTTCGGGTGGTCACGAAGCCGCCGCCCAGTGCGGCGGCGCCAATCAACAGTCCCAGCGCAATCATCGTCACTCCTTGTCCTGCCGCCGTACGCAAGTTGCGGGGTGGCTGTTTCGGATGCAAATCTCCCCTATGAGCGCCGCCTCCCGCGTCGTGCGCGTCGCCGCCGTCCAGGCGGCGCCGGTGTTCCTCGATCTGCCGGCGTCGCTCGATCGCCTGGAAGAGTGGGCGCGGCGTGCCGCGGAGCAACAAGCGCGCTTGATCGCGTTCGGCGAGACGTGGCTCGTGGGCTACCCCGAGTGGCTCGACGAGTCGCCGGAGGCGGCGCTGTGGGGGCACCGCGGCGCCCAGGCGGTGTTCCAGCGGCTCGTCGAGAACAGCGTGTCCGTGCCGGGACCCGCGGCCGACCGCCTGGGGAAGCTCGCGCGTGAGCTCCGGGCGACGCTGGTAGTGGGCGTCCACGAGCGCGCCGGGCGCACCCTCTACAACACGCAGCTCACCTACGGCCCGGACGGGTCGCTCGCGCGCCGCCACCGCAAGCTCATGCCCACCTACCACGAGCGGCTGATCTGGGGGCAGGGCGACGGCGCCGCGCTGGCGGCGGTCGCGGTGGACGGCGCCCGGGTGGGGAGCCTGATCTGCTGGGAGCACTGGATGCCGCTCACTCGCCAGGCGCTGCACGACTCGGGCGAGGAGATCCACGTGGCGGGGTGGCCCGGGGTCCAGGAGATGCACCAGGTGGCCTCACGCAGCTACGCCTTCGAGGGGCGCTGCTTCGTGGTCGCGGTTGGCAGCATCCTGCGGATGAAGGACATGCCGCCCGAGCTGCCGCCGGGGACCCGGACGGGTTCCTGATCCGCGGGGGGAGCGCCGTCATCGCGCCGAACGGGCGCTATCTCGCTGGCCCCGTGTACGACGAGGAGACGATCGTCGTGGCCGACTGCGATCTCTCGGAGATCACGCGGGAGGCGCTGACGCTGGACGTGAGCGGGCACTACAGCCGCCCCGATGTGTTCGAGTTTCGGGTAAAGACCGTAAACGGCCGGGGAAGGGGGAAGGGGGAAGGGGAAATGTGAAGGCCGTCAGAATCAGAGGAGTACTGATGCGAAGGATTGCCACCTTGGGAGCGGCCTGCTTCGGACTGCTATCGGTCTATCCGTCTATCCGTCTATCTGCCCAAGCGCTCCACGTGCCGTATCAAACCTTCACGCTCCCCAACGGCCTACAGGTGCTGCTGCACGAGGACCACTCCGTGCCGCTCGTGACCGTGAACATCTGGTATCACGTCGGCTCGGCGGATGAGAAGCCGGGGCGCACCGGGTTCGCCCACTTGTTCGAGCACATCATGTTCATGGGCTCGCAGCACGTGCCGACGGGCGAGTTCGACAAGCTGCTCGAGGCCGCCGGGGGCGACAACAACGGCTCCACCACCGAGGACCGGACCAACTACTACGAGGACGCGCCGAGCAACGCCCTGCCGCTGATGCTGTGGCTGGACTCGGACCGCATGGGATTCCTGCTTCCCGAGATCACCGCGGACAAAGTCGACCTGCAGCGGGGAGTGGTGCAGAACGAGCGGCGCCAGAGCTACGAAAACCGGCCCTACGGGCTCGCGGAGGAGAATATTCTACAGCGGCTCTACCCTGCCGAGCATCCGTACCACTGGCCCGTGATCGGCTCGATGGCCGACCTTTCGGCCGCCACGCTGGAAGACGTGCGCGGCTTCTTCCGCACCTATTACACCCCCAACAATGCGACGCTCGCGATCGCGGGAGACATCACGCCGCGCGCCGCGCGCCAGCTCGTGGAGCGCTACTTCGGCGAGGTCCCGCGCGGACCGGCGGTGGCGCGTCCCGCGCCCCCGGCGGTGCAGCTCGGGGCGGACGTGTACGCCACCCTCGAGGACCGTGTCCAGGTGCCGCGCGTGTACGATGTGTGGCACACGATGAAGGCGTTCGCGGACGGCGACGCCACGCTCGACGTGCTGGCGAACGTGCTCGCGGGCGGGCGGTCGTCGCGGCTCTACCGGCGCCTCGTGTACGAGCTGCAGATCGCGACCGACGTCGTGGCGTTCCAGGACGGCGGGCGGCTCGACGGGAAGTTCGAGTTGTGGGCCACGGCGCGGCCGGGGCACGACCTCACCGAGCTCGAGCGCGTGATCGACGAGGAAATACAGAAGCTCGCGCAGGCCGGCCCGACCCCCCGCGAGGTCGAGCGAGCGCAGAACACCTTCGAGGCCCAGTTTCTCTCCCGCATGGAGCGCGTGGGCGGCTTCGGCGGCAAGGCCGACCAGTTGAACTTCTACAATTACTTCGTCGGTACACCGGATTACTTCCAGCCGGATCTGGATCGCTACCGCAAAGTGACCGCAGCGGACGTGCAGGACGCCGTGCGGCACTACCTGGCGGGCGCGCATCGGATCGTGCTGAGCGTCGTGCCGCAGGGGAAACCGGAGCTGGCGGTGAAGCAGGGGGTGAGCCCATGAGGCCGGTGGCTAGACGGGTAGACGGTTGGACGGGTAGTCGCCTCGGTTCGTGGCCGGGCCTCGTTGGTATCGGGTGCGCGGTGTTACTACCCGTCTACCCGTCTACCCGTCTCGCCGCCCAGGTTGACCGCACCAAACCTCCCGTGCTGCCGCCTTCGCCGGCCCTCCAGCTCCCGGCGGTGCAGACGGCCACGCTCCCGAACGGGCTCCAGCTGGCGGTCGTGGAGACGCACAAGGTGCCGGTCGTCGACGTGCAGGTGGTGCTCGAAGCCGGCGCGGCCCACGACCCGGCCGACCTGCCCGGCCTCGCCACCTTCACGACGACGATGCTGCAGCAGGGGGCGGGACGGCGCGGGGCGCTCGAGATCGCGGACGAGGCAGCGTTCCTGGGCGCGCAGCTCAACAGCTCGGCGAGCTACGACGCGGCGACGGTGTCGCTGCACGTCCCGAGGCGGCGCCTCGAGCCGGCGCTCGATCTGCTGACGGACGTCGTGCTGCGGCCCACGTTCGCAGATTCGGAGGTCGCGCGGCAGCGCGAGCTGCGGCGCGCCCAGATCGTGCAATTGGCCGACAACCCCGTGGCGATGGCCGGTATCGCGTTTCCGGCGATCGTGTACGGGCGGGCGCACCCGTACGGGCGCCCGCTGAACGGCACCGAGGCATCCACGGCGGCCCTGTCCCGCGACCGGGTGACGGAGTTCTACCGGGCCTCCTACCGGCCCAACGCGGCCCGTCTGCTCGTCGTCGGCGACGTGACCCTGGCGGAGGCGCGGCGGCTTCTGGCCGCACGGTTCGGTGCGTGGGAACAGGGCCCCGTGCCGGCCGTGCCGCAGGCGGCGCCACCCGCGCCGGCGTCGCGCACCGTGTACCTGGTCGACAAGCCGGGTGCGGCGCAGTCGGTCATCCGGATCGGGCACCTCGGCGTCGCCCGCACGACCCCCGACTACTTTGCGCTCCAGGTGTTGAACACCATCTTGGGCGGCGCGTTCACGTCGCGGCTCAACCAGAACCTGCGCGAGACGCACGGCTACACCTACGGGGCGTTCTCGCAGTTCTCGGCCGGGCGGATGGCCGGCCCATTCGTCGCCAGCGCGTCGGTCGTGACCGCCAAGACGGACAGCTCGCTGATCGAGTTCCTGAAGGAGCTGCGGCGCATCCGCGACGCAGCGGTGCCCGACGCCGAGCTCGCCAAGGCCAAGGCATACATCACGCTCGGCCTGCCCGCGGACTTCGAGACGACCGCTGCCGCGGCGTCCAAGTTCCGGGAGCTGCTCGTGTACGGCCTGCCGCTCGACTACTTCGATCACTACGCCGAGCGGATCAACGCGGTCACGGCCGCCGACGTGCAGCGCGTCGCGCGCCAGTACATCGACCCCGACCACTTCGACATCGTGGTGGTAGGGGACAGGAGCCAGATCGAAGCGGGCATCAAGGCCTTGAACGAGGGCCCCATCGTGTACCGGGACCTGTGGGGGCAAGAGGTGAAGTGACGGACGAAGACGACGGCCTGATCGTCCTGCGTATCGCCCTCTATTTCGGGCCGGCGTGTTTCATCATGCTGTCCGCCCTGTGGTTCAAGCTGCTGCGCGATGGATTGATCTCGACCGGCGTGTTCGTGGCGTTGCTGGTCGTGAACGTCCCCCTCACGGTGGCCGGCGTGCGACTGATCGCGCACAGCGTGAGCAGGACGTCAGTGGTCCTGGCGAAGACGCTGCTCGCGGCGGGCGATATCCCGCCGCCGCGCAGCTACCCCGAGCAGGACCTGCTCATCGCGCGCGGGCAGTATGCCGAAGCGGCGGAGTACTTTGGGGATCTCGTCCGGGTCGATCCCGCCGACTGCGACCCGCGGCTCAGGCTGGCGGACCTGCTGGAGCGCCACCTCGCCGATCCCGCGGGAGCGGAGCAGCAGTATCTCGAGGTGCGCCGGCGCAGCGCCGACCCGCGGGTGCAGTTCACCGTGACCAACGCGTTGATCGATCTGTACCGTCGGACCGGCCGCCGCGACCGGCTCAAGGTGGAGCTGGCCCGGCTTGCGGACCGGTATCGAGGGACCGCGCACGGAGAGGCGGCGGCGCGGGAGCTCAAGGAGCTGAAGGTGGAAGCTCGCGGTTAACGCGCTACCACCGCACGGCCGCGCTGGCCCAGGTGAACCCCGACCCGAACGCGGTGAGGACGAGCAGGTCCCCCCGCGCGAGCCGCCCTTCGCACAGCGCTTCGTCGAGCGCGATCGGAATCGACGCAGCGGTGGTGTTTCCGTACTTTTCGATGTTGATGTAGACCTGGTCGTCCCGCAGGCCGATCGCCTTCTGCACCATCTCGATGATGCGCTGGTTCGCCTGATGAGGGACCAGCAGCTTGATGTCGGCGGGCGTGAAGCCGTTGGCGGCGAGCGCCGCGACGACCGACTGCGGCATCAGGATGGAGGCGAACTTGAACACGTCGCGCCCGTCCATGACGGCCCGGTGCTTCCCCTCCCGGATGAGCTCCTCGCTGATGTAGGGGTCGTGCGCCAACCCGGGCGCGTCTACCCACAGCTTCTCGGCGTGGCGGCCGTCGGCGAACAGGTGCGTCGAAAGCACGCCCCGGCGCGCATCGTCAGTCGGCCCGAGAATCGCGACGCCCGCGCCGTCGCCGAACAGCACCGTCGTGTCCCGGCCGCGGGTCGTCTTGTCGAGCCCGCGAGAGTGCACCTCGGCGCCGACCAGGAGCACGCGACGATATTGGCCGGTGCGGATCCAGGCGTCGGCGACCGAGAGGCCATAGATGAAGCCCGAGCACTGGTTCCGCACGTCGATGGCCGGGATGTCGGTGAGGCCGAGCTCGCGCTCCAGGAACACGCCGTTGCCGGGCTCGAAGTGGTCGGGGGTGCAGGTGCAATACACGATGCAATCGAGGTCGGAGGGCTTGAGCGAAGCCCTGGCGAGCGCTTTCAGGGTGGCCGCGCGCGCCAGGGTGGCGCCGGTCTCGCCGTCCGAGACCCAGTGCCGCGTCCGAATGCCCGAGCGTTGAGTGATCCACTCGTCGGACGTGTCCATCATCCGCGACAGCTCGTCGTTGGTGACGATGCGATCGGGGACGTGGAACGCGGTGGCGATGAACTCGGTGCGCGGCATCGCGGTTCCTTGCGGCTGGAGGCCGATCGGACAAGATTTCGCCCCCGGCCCGCCAAAGCAAGGGAGCCATGGATCTTGCAGTCACCCGCGAGCAGTTCGACGCCGTGCGGGGCGCGCGGCACCTCCCCGACGTTCTCAAGCAGGTGTTGGCCGGCGCCAGGCGCTCGGACGACGGTGAAGGGGAGGGCGGGGGCTACGTGCTCCACCTCACCTATGAGGAGGCCACCGCGCTGAACGAGCTGTGCGCCTGGAACGTCCACACCGACGCGAGCGGGGCTGTGACGCCGGAGTCGCGTGTGTTCGACGACCTGGTGAAGGCCATCCTCACCCATCCGGACTACTAGCATGAAACGATTCGTCACGGCGCTGACGCTCACTTTTCCCGTTTTCTTCTTGCCCTTTCCCGGTCTTTCCGCCCAAAAGCGCGCGATCACATTCGACGACTACATCGCGATGAAGGCGGTGAGCGATCCCCAGCTCTCCCCCGACGGCAAGTGGGTCGCGTACACCGCGACCGAATACTCACTCAAGGACAACCGCGGCACGGCGCGGGTGTGGCTGGCGGACGTGGCGACCGGGCAGACCCGTCGGCTCACCGAGGGCCCGGGCTCCGACCGCCAACCGCGCTGGTCGCCCGACGGCGCCACGCTGGCGTTCGTCTCCACGCGTCAAAACGGCCCCCAGCTCTGGGTGCTGCCGATCGCCGGCGGGGAAGCCCGACGGGTGACGAATCTGCCGGACGGAGTCTCCGATCCTGTGTGGCTCCCCGACGGCCGGGGGCTGATCGTGACGAGCGACCTCAAGTGGCCCGCCGAGCAGGAGATCGACCGGCGCAACGGCGACTACCCGACGGACGCGCGCCTCTGGACGGGCCTGCTGTGGCGCCATTGGGACGACTGGCGAGCCGGGAAACGGCAGCACTTGTTCCGCGTGACGCTGGCCGACAACGGGGGGGGCGCCAAGGACATCACCCCGATCGACCACGACGTCCCCACCATCGCGACCGGGGGCGACGGCGACGTGGCCGTGTCCCCCGACGGCAAGGAGATCGCCTTCGCGATGCACGGCGACTCGACAGTCGCGGACAACACGAGCGTCGATATCTATCTAGCGAGTCCCGACGGCTCCGGCCTGCGCGCGCTGACGACGGGCCGCGGGGCGGACAACACGCCGCGCTATTCGCCGGACGGTCGCTACCTCGCGTACCTCTCGATGGAACGGCCGGGGTTCGAGGCGGATCGAGTGCGGCTCATGCTCGTTGGGCGGAAGGAGGGAAGGATCGAGGGTGGGAACGTGGTCGAGGCGACCCGAGGCTGGACCCTCTCAGTCGGCTCCTACACCTGGTGTCCCGACTCCAAGTGCATCTACGCAGTCGTGGAGGAGCGGGGGCGGGACAACCTGTACCGGATCGACGTGCCCTCGTTCCATCGTGCCGTCGTGGTCGGGAACTCGGGGCTGAATACGAACCCGGGCCTCACGCCCGATGCCAAGACCGTGGTATACCTGCACCAGAGCAACACGCAGCCCGCCGAAGTGTGGGTGTCGGGCCGGCAGCTCACGCACCACAACGACTCAGGCGTCGCGGCGCTGGATCTCAAGCCCCTCGAAGGATATGGGTTCGTGGGCGCGCTCGGCGACTCGGTGTTCGGCTGGATCTTGAAACCGCCCGGGTTCGACCCCGCCAAGAAGTATCCCCTCGTCTACCTGGTCCACGGCGGCCCGCAGGGGGCGTGGACCGACTACTGGGGCGCGCGCTGGAACTATGCGATGTTCGCCGCGCGCGGCTACGTCGTGGCGGCCGTTAACTTCCACGGCTCGACCGGCTACGGCCAAAAGTTCACGGACGCGATCTCCCAGCATTGGGGCGACTACCCGTTCGAGGACGTGATGAAGGGCCTCGACGTCGTGGCGCGGCTCCCCTACGTCGATTCAACCCGCATGGGCGCCGCGGGCGCGTCCTACGGCGGCTACATGATCTACTGGATCGCGGGCCACACCGACCGGTTCAAAGTGCTGGTGGACCACGACGGTGTGTTCAATCCCGTGAGCATGGCCGGGTCGACCGAGGAGCTGTGGTTCGTGGACTGGGAGTTCGGTGGTACGCCCTACGCCAACCGCGCGCTGTACGAGAAGTGGTCCCCGCTCACGTTCGTGCAGAACTGGAAGACGCCGATGCTCATCGTCCATTCGCAGCTCGATTACCGGGTGGACCTGTCGGAGGGCTACCAGGCGTTCACGGCGCTCAAGGTGAAAGGGGTGCCGGCCAAGTTCCTGTATTTCCCGGACGAAGGTCACTGGGTGCTGAAGCCCCGCAACCGCCGGGTGTGGTGGGGCACGGTGCTCGACTGGCTCGACCAGTACCTGAAGCCGGGCGCGCCCGCCACCGGAGCGCGCTAGTGCGCACGCCCTTCATGCGGGCGCTGACACGCACGACGATCGCCGCCCTGGTGCTTGCGCTCGCCCTGCTCGTCGCGCTGCCGCGTCACGGGTCGCTCGGCTCGGACTTCGTGGACGTCTTCACCCTGACCTTCTGTTTCACCTTCCTCGGCCACTACATCGACGCCCTGTTGCGCGCGCTCCCGGGCATCGAGACCGGTCCGGGGCGGCTGGTGCGCCTCGCCGGCTGGTTCGCCGGTGGGCTGTGGTGCTACCTCGTCGCGCGCTGGCTGTGGATCCGGTACGGGCGCGATCTGAACGACCTGCCGGGCCTCGTGTGGGGAGGGGCGTTCTTGGTCGTGCTGGAGCTGATCATGTCAGCGGTCAGCCGCCAGCCGTCAGCGAAGGACCCCGCTGACAGCTGATGGGCGACGGCTGATCGCTGACGACTACTGCTTCACCCAAACGTTATTCTCCCGCCGCACGTCCGGGAAGTTCTGCCCCGGATCGATTTCGACCTTGGCCACCTCGGCTGCGAACTTCCGCTCGTAGACGTAGTGGTTGCCGAGCCACCAGATCTCGACCGGCAGGCGAACGTCCTCGGCGCTGCCGTTCGCGAGCGTGACTCGGACGTCCACCGGCATCGGCAGCGCGCCCGGGCTCGACAGAAAGACCCGCGTGGTGGCTCCACTCGAGTCCTGCCGCACCCGCACCGAGTCGACGGCGAGATCGACGACGTCGGTGCGGTAGAACCAGCCGCGCCAGAACCACGAGAGATCCTCGCCCAGCGCGTCCTCCATCGAGCGGAAGAAATCGGCGGGGGTCGGGTGCTTGTACGCCCAGCGACGGATGTACTCGCGGAACGCCGCGTCGAACCGCGTCGTGTCGCCGATGATGTGCTGGCGCAGCAGGTAGAGCCCGGTGGCTGGCTTGAAGTACTCGACGTTGCCCAGCAACCCCGCATTCACGCGGTCTGCGGCGAGGATGGGCGGCTGATCGCGTCCTGCCGCGGCTTGGGCGGCCCACTGGGCTGCGCTCCCCCGGCCCACCGGTACGGTGTCGTGGTAGAACGCCAGCCCGGAGTAGATGTTGATGAAGCTGTTGAACCCCTCGTCCATCCAGGCGTACAGCCGCTCGTTGGAGCCCACGATCATGGGGAACCACTCGTGGCCGAGCTCGTGGGTCGTCACGCCGAACAGGTTGCGGTCGCCCGCGCGGTGCCCGCAAAAGACGATCATCGGGTACTCCATGCCTCCGACCGGCCCGCCGATGTTGATGGCGGTGGGGTAGGGGTAGCGGAGCCACTTCTCGGAGTAATGCTTGATCGAATGGCGGGCATACTCGGTCGAGCGCGCCCAGCCGGCGTTCGCCTCGGGCGGGTAGAGCGACTGGATCAAAACGCCGGCGTAGCCGCTCGCGTCCCAGATGAAGTTTGGCGCCGCCGCCCAGGCCACGTCACGCACGTTCTTGGCGCTGTAGTGCCACGTGAGGGTCGGGCCCGCGCCGGCCGGCCGGGTGAACGTCTGCCCCACCTCAGTCTTCGCGATCACTGCGACCGTCGTGTCCGACTTGAGCGCCTGCGCGAGCCGGGCGCGCTGGGGAGCGGTCAGCACCTCGAGCGGGTTGAGCAGCGTCCCCGTCGCCGCGACCACGAAGCTGCGCGGCACGGTGAGCGCGACGTCGAAGTCGCCGTACTCGAGGTAGAACTCGCCCTGGCCGAGATACTGCTCGGTGTTCCAGCCGCGCACGTCGTCATAGACGGCGAGCCGGGGATACCACTCAGCGACCTCGTACAGCCAGCCGCCGGGGAACTGCTCGCGGCCCATGCGGTCCGAGCCGTGCGCGGGCACCTCGAAGCGGTATTCCAGCTCGAGCTCCGCCTGTCCGCCCGGGACGAGGGGTCGGTCGAGGTCGACCCGCAGGACCGTGCCATTGTCGGTGGTCGCGAGCGGAATCCTGCCCGCCGCCTGCCCGGCTCGCCGGACCGCGCGGATGTACTGGATCGTGTAGCCGCCCTCGAATCCGCGGCCCGCGAAGCGGGCGTCGGTGGGATTGATCGCCGCGCCGCGGCTCGCCGCCCGATAGATGTTCTGGTCGAGCTGTAGCCAGAGGTAGGCCAGCGTATCGGGCGAGTTGTTGGTGTAGCGGATCGTCTCGCTGCCCGCGATCGTGTGCGTCGCCGTGTCGAGCGAGGCGTGGATCGTGTAATCGGCGCGCTGTTGCCAGTAGCGCGGCCCCGGCCGGCCCGAGCCTTCGCGGATCAGGGTCGGCGTCGGCAATGCGAGCCGGCGAAACGGCGACGTGTCGCCCACCTGTATGGGAAGCGTCGGAGCCGGGGTGCGGGCGGGTGCGGGGGCGGGGGCGGGCTGCTGGAGCGACGTGACGACGAGCACAATGGTCAGCATGGATGGTTTTCTCCTTTCGCTTCGGTGAGATAGCCAGTTGCCACTCCACCCACCACCATGAGCAACCCGAGCGAGCCGAGTGTGCTCAGCCGTTGGTTGAACAGCAGCAGTGCGAGCAGGGTGCCCACAACAGGCTCGATCGTTGCGGCGACGGCCGCGGGCGCCGCCTCGATCCGTTTGACCGCGGCGAAGAACAGAAAGTTCGCGGCCAGTACGGACCCGGCAGTCAGGGCGGCCAGACCGCGCCAGGCGGCCGCCGAAGGCGGCGGCGTCGGCGCATGCCCCGACAGCGTCAGCACGAAGCCCATGATCACGATGCCGCCCAACGCCTCGAGGAACAGCACCCGGACGGCCCCGTAGCGCGGCACGGCGAAGCGGGCCAGGAGCGTCGTCAATGCGTAGCTGAGCGCGGCCAACAGACCCCCCGCGATGCCCGCCCCGATCCCCAGCCGGGCCGCTTCCGCCCCGGCGTTGCTGCCGCCGGTGACCGTGAGCGCGACGCCCGCCATCACGAGCAGCGCGAGCAGGACGCGCGTCGTCGTGAGCGCTTCCTTCAGGAGCGCGCGCGCCAGCACGGCGACGATCACGGGGGCTGTGTAGAGCATGGCCGCGGCGCCGGCCACGCCCGCGCCCGCGATCGCGAACTGGTACGCGATCTCGAACAACGCGACGAGGAGCCCACCGCCCACGCCCACGAGCAGCCAGCCACGCGCGTCCACCCGGAACAGCTCGCGTCGGAAGGCGAGGCCCCAGAGCGCGAGACACACCGTGCCCATGAGCACCCGCCAGAACCCGATGCTCGTCGCGGGCATGAGCCGGTACAAGCCGGTGGACAGCGGGCCCGTCGTGCCCCAGGTCGCGCCCGCGGCGAGTGCCAGGAGGTAGCCGGTGAGGCGAGGGGTGCGGGAGCTGGTTGGCGGAGGGGAGACCGTCGTCATGGTCCGTAAGGAACGATAGAAGCCACTGGGCGCTGACAGTAGGGGCGCAGCAAGCTGCGCCCCTACAGCGCCGCGCGGCCGCTCCAAGGCGTCAGTTCAGCGCCACGTCCGGGAGCGCGCGGAACGTTGCCACCACGCCCGCGTGATCGGAGGGCCAGATGGGATAGGACGGGCCCGGCACGCGATCGCCCGGCTGGTCACCGACGATTGTGACCACGCCCAGCAGGCTTCCGTTGGGTCCGCCGATGCCGCGGGCGAAGACGTAATCGATCCGCTGGTTCAGCACGGCGACGTGGTTCGACAGATCGGCGACCTCACAGCAGGTGAAGCCGCGCGCGCCCGGTCGCAGCGCCGCCCAGGAATCGGTGAAGCCGCCGCTCGTCACCACGCCGTACATGGACGACCCGGGCATGTCGTTGAAGTCGCCCAGCAGGATGGCGGGCGATGTCGTGCCGATGGATCCCACGAGCTCGGCCGCCTGCGCGACGCGCAGGGCAGCGAGCCCGGCGGCGTCGCCGGACTCGAGATGCGTGCTCCCGACCCTGACGGACATCCCATCGATGGTCGCGTCGATCGCGACCCAGCCTCGCTTGAGGTCCACGCCCGGCGCCACCGTGCCGATGTTGAGCGTGAACCTCTGCGCGGTCACATTGGGCCCGACGGTCACGCGATTGGCATCCACCAGGATCACGTCGTGGTCGGTGATGCTGATCCCGGGAACGGGCGTGGCCGTGAGGTTCGTCACCTGACCTGCGACAGCATAGCGGAGCCCGCGGGTTGCGAGCGCGGCCTGGAGCAGGGGCAGGAAGTTCTGCTCGATCTGGACGGGGAGGCCGAGCCCGGAGAGGTCGATGTGCAGCTGATCCACCTCCTGGAGCCCCACGACGTGCGGCCGGGCGCGGGCGATCTCGTCGGCGAGCGCCCCGGCCCGCGTGGGAAAGTCTGTTCGCTGCAGCACGGCGATGGCCGCGAGCAGGGCGGGCACGTCGTCGTTCGGGTCAGGTGACGCGAGCGCGCCGATGACTTGATCGACGTCCGCGCCGATGTACAGGTTGCGGGTCATCACCGTGATGGTGCGTGCGCCCGGCGCGGTGGGGTTAGCGGAGAGGGTAGGGCGAGCAGCGGCGCTCGGCCGGGGCCCGGCCAGCTGCGCGTCGTAGCAGCCTGCGAGGGCGAGCATACCCAGCGCGCAGGCGGCGGATCGATGCATCAAGGGTACCTCCTCGAGGATAGGCGGGAGCAGGCGACGTGCGGAACAACGTCGCAGGCCGTCAAGCAAGCGTCAACTCACACCAGCTCTGAGCCGCACGCGCACCACGCCGCCGCGGGGCGATGCCTGATACGCGGTCATCTCGGTCCGTTGCAGGCGCGCACTCCAGAAGGGCGCCAGCGCACAGTGGGCTGACCCCGTCACCGGATCCTCGTTCACGCCGGCGCGCGGCGCGAAGAAGCGCGAGACGAAGTCGTAGCCCGGGGTCGCCGCCCGGCTCGTGACGATGACGCCGCGCGCCTCCACCCGTCTCAGCGCGGAGAAGTCGGGCTCGAGTGAGCGCACGGTTGCTTCCGAGTCGACCTCGAGCAGGTAGTCGAACTTGCTCCGACCGGTCCAGCGCGGGATCACGCCGAGGGCCTCGGGGAGCCCCGCGGGTGGCGGGGCGGGGGCCGCGACCGTGGCGGGGAAGTCGAGCTCGATCCAGTCCCCCCGGCGTTCGGCGGTGAGCAGGCCGCTCTTGGTGTGGAAGCGGGCCGGCGCTCCGGCGGCGAGGTGCCCGTGCTCCCACAAGACGTGCGCGCTGGCGAGAGTGGCGTGACCGCACAGCGCCACCTCGACGGCGGGGGTGAACCAGCGCAGCCGGTAGCCGGTGTTTTCGGCAACCAGAAACGCCGTTTCGGAGAGATTCATCTCCCGGGCGACGTCTTGCATCCAGCGCTCATCGCGCGCCGCCGGGAGCACGCACACCGCCGCCGGGTTGCCGGCGTACGGCGTGCTCGTGAACGCGTCCACCTGGACGATCGTCAGGCCCATGCGCTCTAAATTAGCCGCTTGCCGAGCCGTTGGTCTAAAGATACCGGTCGAGCCGGAACGTCGTCGTCCCGTGAAAGAAACTGTTCTCGTGCCCGATGATGAACGGGGTCTCCACGTCGTGGTTCGCGAGGATGAGCCGCAGCTCGCTGGCGTCGGGGGGCAGGTCGAAGACGAGATCCGTCGTGTACGACTCGCCCGGTACGAGTTGGCGTTGGAGGGCATCGGTGGGCGCTTCGTAGCGCCGCCCCTGGCCATCTACGATCGCGGCATAGCGGCTGTTGGGGGTCAGCGGCGCCATGCCGCGATGGGGGGAAATCGTCGTCTCGTCGAAGCGGACCTTCACGGTCACGAGGTAGAAGGTGCCCTGTGCGGTGCGGCCGTCGAGCGTCTTCACGGTTTTCGCGCCGACTACCGAATAGGCGAGGTGGCAGTCCACCTCGCAGATGTGCTTCTCTTCCCCGGGGCCGAGCACGCGGTTCGTGCTCGTGAGCGAGGCGATCAGGAACAGCGCCCCGTACGCGCCGACGCCGCCGGCCGCGAGCTGCGCGATGACCCGCGCCGCGTCGGGGCGCTTGAGGATGAGGGAGAACACGACGAGCAGCGCGGCCGCGCCGGATCCGAAGACCAACGCCAGGAACGTCAGGAAGGTGAGAGGGTTCAGGCCGTCGGTGATCATCGCGCTGACTCCTTGCAGCTGAGCGCTCTGAGGCTCGCTGCCTGCTCACGCACCGCGCGCCGGGCCCGGGCGCGGGCCAGGTTCCAGTTTCGCCAGCCGTCCTCGACGGCGCGCGCGCCTCCCGGGGTCCAGCGTGACAGCAGCCGCCGTGCCGCCCGACACTGCTCCGCCTCCTCGAGGCGCGGGAGGGCCGCGAGCAGATCGGGCACGGCGTCGGCGCTCAGCGAAGCCGCGTACCCTGCGTCAAACGGGCGGTGGACCGCCGGGCGGGCGAGATTGGTGCGGACGATGAGGGCGTCGGGGTTGAGCAGGTGCAATCCGCCGAGCACAGCGAATCCCTGGACGAGCGCGCCGAAGGCGAAGCGCCACCGCTGCTCCCGCAGCACCGTCCAGCCGAACCACACGAAGACGCCTGCGAGGTACACCATGAAGGCGGTGGCGTACAGCCGGATCTCCGACAGCCCGAACTCGCTCACATAGAGCCACACCCGCCGGAGCGCGGACGCCATCACCACGGCCAACAGGACGAGGAGCAGCCCCGCGAGCAAGCGGAATGTCCGCTGGTGCTCGCGCGGCTCGTTGCGGAGCAGCCAGTCGCCGCCGAGCAGGATGGGGAGGACCAGGGTGCTGGCGGTGACCAGCTCGAAGAACCCGCGTCGCGCGTACTCGGCATACGTCAGATCCGTGGTGCGCTGAATCAGCTCGGTACCGCCGAAGAAGTAGCGGAGCTGGACGACCACAAACACGAGGAACAGCAGATCGAGCAGGCCGAGCGCCGTGCCAACGGGGGCGATGCCGGGCGACAGGTCCTGGCTGTCCAGCACTGCGAGTGTTGGCGTCCGGCGGATCAAGGCTCCCCACAGGTACCCGGCGGCGAGCGCCGCCCCAACCACGATGAGAAAGGTATGTGACGCGACCGCTGCGAAGTCGACGTCGAGGACGCCCGTCACCAGGTTGTGGAACACGGGGTCAGCGGACGCGAACAGGCCCCCGAACACGAGGAGCAGGGGGAACGCGAGCAGCGCGCCGAGGATCGCGCCGCGCGCCTGCCGCAGCGCGCCGCCACTCGGCAGCTCGCTCCACCGGACGTCCCGTGCCAGGAGCGGCCACAGCCCGAGGCACGCGCTCGCGGCGGCGCCGACCCCGCCGAGCAGGTAATCCCAAACGGAGCGACCGCGCAGCGCAACGCCGCGCAGGCTGAAGCAGGCGAGCGAGCCGACGATCACCAGCCCCAATGCGTCGAACGCCCGGAGCGCGCCCGAATCCCGCGCCAGGAAGTTCGAGGCCAGCAACAACGCGGTCACCGCCAGCCACGGTGCGTCGCCGCTCACGGGGATGCGCTGGCGACGCACGATGACCGCGGTCGCCGCCACGAGGGCGGCCGTGCAGAGAAACGCGTTCAGACCCCAGGGGATGGCGCGCAGCAGGGCATCGCCCACAATCCCCAGCGCGGTGCCCGCGCCCAGGACCTGCAGGCCCAGCCTCGTCTTGTCGCTCAGCGCGCTCATCCCGCCGCCGCTTCCGGCAGGCCGCCGAACCGCCGCTGCCGCGCGTGGAAGTCGCGCAGCGCGTCAGCCAGGTCGCGCGCTTCGAAATCGGGCCACATCGTCTCGGTGAAGTACAGCTCCGCGTAGGCGCATTCCCACAGCAGGAAGTCGGAGAGCCGCTGCTCGCCGCCGGTGCGGATCAGGAGGTCCACGTCGGGGAGGAGCTGGCCGGCGGGGATCGCGGCGCGCGCCGAGTAATCCACAGCGAGACGGAGCCGGAGCGCGGTCCCGCCGGCGGTCGCGAGCTCGGCCGCCCGGATGGCGGTGACGAGCGGGGCGGGGAGGCGATCGCGCCGGCCGACCACTTCGAGGCGGACGCCGTTCGCGACCAGCCGGGCCGTTTCGGTGCGCAGGTGGCGCGCGAACAACCGCATCAGCGCCGCCACCTCGGTGGGGGGGCGTTTCCAGTTATCGGCGGAGAAGGCGAACAACGTGAGCGCGGCGACGCCCTGGCCAGGGGCCGCTTCCACGACCCGGCGGACGGCGTCGGCGCCCGCCCGGTGGCCGGCGGCGCGGGGGAGGCCCCGGCGGGCGGCCCACCGCCCGTTGCCGTCCATGATGATCGCGACATGGAGAGAAGTACTTTGCAACATAAAGTCTCGCCTCAAAAAAAAGATCCCGTCAGCCCTGGCGGGTCGCGCGGATCAGGGCTTCCATGTGGTCGAGGTAGCGCTCCAGCGCGCGGCGGCCCAACGCCGTCAACCGGTACTCGGTCTTGGGGATCCGGCCCGCGAACGATTTGCTACAGGTGATGTACTGCGCCTCCTCGAGCTTGCGTGCGTGCACGCTCAGATTGCCGTCCGTCGTCTTGAGGAGGGCTTTCAGCTCGTTGAACGTCAACGCGTCGTTCACCGCCAGCGCACTCACGATGCCGAGGCGCACCCGCTCGTGGATCAGGCGGTCCAGCTCGGCGGCCCGCAGCGCGCGCTCGCCGCGCAGCGGCGGCGCGACCGTGTCCGTCTTTCGTACCGCTCCCGACTTAGCCACCGTACCTCCGTGCGATGATCCCGCCGAACGCGACGTGCAGGCCGCCGAATCCGGCCGCCAAACACCAGCTTCCCCAAGCGGGCGGTCCGAGCAGGGCCACGGCGCCGACGATCATGAAGCACAGCCCCATCACCGGCACGACCCGCACCGAGAAGGCACCGCCCGTTACAAACCCCGTGCCGTACAGCAGCAGCCACATCCCGGGCAGCGCGTGCCACAGACCGGCGCGGTACAACACCACCGTCAGCAGGCCCCCCACGGCCATCGGCGTGAGGAAGCTGAGCCAGAAGCGCCGGCCTGGTCCCGACAGGATGGGGTCGTCCACTGCGTAGGCTTTGCGCACCATCGTCCACCCGCCGATCGCGAGCGCCACGATGGCTTCGCCCAGCCAGGTGGCGAGCCACAGCTCGGGCGTCGGCTGTCGTGCCGCGACTACCGCGGCGGCGAGCGCGGTCGCCCCGACGGCGATCTGGCCCCACCCGGGCACCGCCGTGAACGATCCCGCGCGCTCCATCGTCTGGCGGATGTAGCGCAGGTTGTCGAGGGCGCGGTCGTGCAGGGGACGGGGCGAAGCCATGGGTGCCAATGTAACGCACCCGGGCCTTCTGCGTCAAGTACTTTACAACGCAAAGTACCGAGAAGGCCGGGAGGAGATAGGTTCTAGGCATGCCGTTGTCGGTTGACCACGCTTTCTCGGAAAGTCACCCGTGCGCGTTTACATCTCCGTCGACATGGAAGGCGTGGCCGGCGTCGTGCACGAGTCCCAGACCGACCCGACCAATCCCGCCTGCGCCGCCGAGTACGCCCGCTTCCGGCGCTTCATGACGGCGGAGGCGAACGCCGCCATCGAGGGAGCGCTGGCGGCCGGCGCCACCAAGATCGTGGTGAACGACAGCCACTGGTTCATGCGCAACCTGCTCGCCGAAGAGGTGCATGAGGCGGCCGAGCTCCTGTCAGGCGACCCCAAGCCGCAGTCCATGGTGGAGGGGATAGACGGCGGCTTCGACGCGGCGCTGTTCATCGGCTACCACGCCCGCGCCGGCACGCGCCACGCGATCCTCGACCACACCTACGCCGACCGTATCCATGAAGTGCGCCTCACCGGCCGTCCGGTCGGCGAGCTCGGCATCAACGCGGCGTTGGCGGGGGTCTACGGGGTGCCGGTGGTGCTGGTGAGCGGTGACTCGGCGCTCGCGGCCGAGGCCAGGGACCTCTTGGGCGACCATGTGGTCGCCGTGGTCGTGAAGCAGGCTGTCAGCCGGCATGGCGCGCGGAGCGTCGCCCCCGTCGTCGCCTGCCGCATGATCCGGGACGCGGTTGCGCAGGCGCTCAGACAGAAACACCCCCCCTTCCTCGTCCATCCGCCGATCACGGTGGAGGTGGACTTCGCTCTCACAATCCACGCCGACATGGCGGAGCTGTGCCCGGGAGCCATGCGGGCGGGCGGGCGGACCGTGGCGTTCACGCATCAGGATTACTGCGAGGTGTTCCGCGCGTGGCGCGCGATGCTGAACCTGTCAGCCGTGGTGTGACGCGGTCGCCGGGACCGGGGGTGTCGGGGCTGATGCTCGAGCTGTCCCCCCGGCACGAGCTGGGCCGACCCGTGGGCCCGGGGCGAGCGCCTCACGACGAACCCGACGGTCAATCGGCTGCTCGGGGTGTACGACCTGAGTCTCGAGCGGTACTATCCGCCCGTCGGAGGAGACGTGCTCGTGGTGCTGCACTCGGGGCGACCCCTCAACATGGCGGCGCTCGCCCCCCGGTTCGCGGAGGTCGAAGGGGTTCGCTTCTCGGAGCCGGATGGCATGGTCGGCGACGGGCCCCGCTGCCTCCGCCTCGCGCGCTGGCTCAGCCGAACAACACGAGCCCGTAGTCTCCGACGATCCGAAACCCGATCGACAGGTAGGCCCGCTGCGCGGCCTGGTTTAGGGGATCCGCGAACAGCACGGCCCGCTGCGCGTTCTGCTGGTGCGCCGCGACCAGCGAGCCCGCGACCACGGCGCGGGCGTAGCCGCGCCCCCGCAGCGCGGGCGGCGTCCAGACGCCGCCGATCTGCACGATCTCCGGCAGCATTGCGTTGAACGCCGAGTACGCCACCGGCGTCACCCCGTCGAGCAGCAGCCAACCCGCGCCCCGCTCCTGGAGCAGCAGCGCATCCGCCCGGCACGCGGTCTCGAGCGCGGGAGCGTCGGTGGCGCCCAACGCTTCGACCGAGAAGTCGACGCGCCACCGCACCACCAGGTCGAGCTCCGCCGGCTCGGGATGCCGGCAGCGGACCTGCCCCGCCGCGAGCGCCGGCGGCACGACGAGCTGCCGCAGGTCGAGCGTGTAGAGGTCCTCGCGGCTGTCTTTCCGCGCGCCTCTGTCCTCGAGCCCCAGCGCTTGGCGCGCGGCCACGACCTGGTCCCACGGGCCCGAGAAGCCGGCGACCGCGCGGCCGGAGCGTCGGCCGGCCTCGCGGGCCAGGACCGCCACGTGCGCCGGCGCCTGCAGCAGCACCATACCGTTCCAGCAGTGCGCCGCGACCCCCACGATCTCCCCGCGTTCGAGCGCCGCCACGTACGTCGCCTGTCCCGGGGCGCCGCGATCGACGAGCCCGGCCGCGCGCGCGTTCGATCGCAGGAACATCGAGCTGTCCGCGTGGCGCGCGAGGAATGTCTCGAGCGCGCCCTCGTCGCCGGGTCGGAGCAGGCGCAGTTCCGGCATCGTCTCCTCGCGGCAACGATACGGGCTAACCGGTTTCTTGTCACGCGGTTTCTGCGTACAATTCCTCCCGCCACATGCGCCGCTTCACTGCTGCGGTCGCGCTCACGCTCGCCTTCGCCGGCTGCGAGCACACGGCCCCGTTCGCTCCAGCGGACACGGGGTCGGATCAGCCGTTCGGCGCGGGGTCGCCGCGACGCGTCACCTTGAACCTCGGCGACGATCGCGCGCCCGCCTGGCTCCCCGACGAGTCCGGGTTCTGGTACTCCTTCGAGCGCGCCGATCGGGCCGACCACGATCGCTGTCTCGCGCTGCTGCCGCCGGACGGAGGCCGGATCGTGCGCACGCTGTGCGACCGCATTCCCGCGGCGGACGACTCGACCGATGCCTGGACGGAGCCCGCCATCGATGCGGCGGGGCGGATCGCCTACGTGGCGATAAGCTCGCGGATCGGCGAGGTCGCCCCGCGGGCCGGCGCGCTGGTGCTCGCGACACCGCCGGCGCTTACGGCGGATCGCGTCGTCGTGACGCTGCCGTATCTCGGCTCGGACCAGGCCTTCCGTCAGGTGGCGCAGCTGCGCTGGCTCGGTTCCGACGCCCTGGCGTACGTCGCGCAACGGGTGGGCTACGTCGCCCCGTGTCGGGGCTGCGCGCTCGACACCGTGCGGACCGGCGTGGAGCTCGCCACGCTCGACCTGCGCGCGGCCGCGCCGTCGCCGGTGGTGCTGCCCGGCACCCAGAATGCGTCCTCGCTCGGGACCGGGGAGAGCCCCGATGTGATCTACTACACGCTGGGCGGCGACTCGCGCGTGTTCCGGCGCGTGCTCTCCTCGGGCGCCGATTCCGTGGTTCACGACTTCGGAGCCGCCGGGATCGCGCGGGACGTCCAGGTTGCCGGGCGCCGGCTCGTGGCCGTGGTCGGGGGCAACGTGCAGTTCGCGTTCGACTCCGTCCTCGGCTACGTGGTGCAGCGGGACGGCGGTGGCACGCTGCATCTCGTGGACCTCTCCTCCGGCGTCGATTCCACGGTGTCCGCCGGCGCGCAGCTGTTCCGTCGGCCTGCGCTGTCTCCCTCGGGGACGCGGCTCGTGGCCGAAGCCGCGATGGGCCGGAGCGCGGACCTGTGGGAGTTCGACCTGCCGTGACGCGGCGCGCGCTGCTCCCCGCTCTCCTGGTCCTCGGAGCTGCCCGCCTCGCCGCCCAGACCGGGGGTGCGATCGCCGGGCACGTGCGCGACGCCGTGAGCAACCAACCGCTCGAGCGCGTCCTCGTGACCGTCGACAGCGGCCCGCGGGGAGCGGTGACTGATGCCAGCGGCGCCTATCGCATCCGCGAAGTGCGGAGCGGTTGGCACCGGGTCAGGGCATCGCAGATCGGGTATCAGCCCGCCGCGCGCGACAGCGCGCTGGTGCAGGCCGGGGCGACCGTCACGGTCGACTTCGCGCTCCAGCCGCAGGCGGTCGCCGTGCCACCAGTGACCGTGCAGGCGCGGCCCGACGTAGTACTCGACCCGCTGGCCACGGCCACGACGCAGCGGATCTCGGGTGCGGAGCTCCGGCGGCTTCCCGTCTCGAGCGTGGACGAGGGGATCGCCCTCTCCGCGGGGAGCGTGGGCGCGAGCTACCGCGGGGGCAGACTGGGGGAGCAAGCCTTCATCCTCGACGGCCTGGGGATGAAGAACCAGCTCGACGCCTCCACCGGCCCGCTCGGCGTGCGGCTGCCGCCGGATATCCTCGAAGAGGCCACGCTCGTCACCAACGGCTTCTCGGCCCGCTACGGGCAGGCCCTCTCGGGCCTGATCAACGTCGTGACCAAGGATGGGGGGGACCGGTGGCGGGGCCGCGCAGCCTACGAGACCGACCGCCCGGCTCCCGACGGCTGGGACTACGGTCTCGACCGGGCCGTGGCGGAGGCGGATGGGCCACTCGGCCGCGGCATCCGCCTGCTCGCCGTGCTGGACGCGACGGGGCGGCTCGACGCCGACCCGGTGAACGCCCCCGCCCCCCTCGACGCGCGCGATCCCCGCCGCGCGCGCCCCTGGCTTCTCCCCCACAACAGCGGCGAGACCTACGACGCCGCTGGCAAGCTCACGGTTCCGATCGGGAGTCGCGAGACGCTGCGGTTCTTCGCGCTGCGCTCACTCGAGCAGCGCCTGCTGTACGACCCGGCGTTCAAGTACGACGACCAGTTCGCTCCAGGCGTCCGGGTCGCGGGGACGCTGGCGAGCGCTCATTGGCAGCATGTGGCGGGCCCCCGCGCGGCGCGGCCGCTGTTGCTCGATCTCCGCGCCGGCTACTTCGCGCGCGAGTTCCTGCGCGGGACGCTCGCCGATCCGGTGCAGTATCGGTTCGGCGCGTTCACCGGGCGATCCGTCCACATCGCCGGAGAGAGCATCGCCCGCGCGCGGGACACCGTCGCCGCCCGGGCGCCGATTCCCGGCCTCGCGCCGCCCGACCTCGCGGCGCACACACCCTGGGGCGTGCCGGCGTTCTTCCTGAGCGACGGGTCGCGCGGCGAGGTGGCTTGGAATCGCTTCCGCGACCTGCGCGCGCAGCTCGATGCCGACATCGGGCTCGGCCCGAGCGCGGACCTCTACTTCGGCGGGGCGGTCGTGGACCAGCGGGTGCAGACCTTCGAGCGGGTCCTCGGGTTTCTGCCCGTGGGCGACACGGTGCCGCCCGCCGTGGCGTCCGATTTCTCAGCGCGCAGCGCGGCGGCGTACACGGAGTCGCAGCTGCGCTGGAGCGATCTCGGCGTCACGCTCGGCCTGCGCTACGACCAGTTCGATCCGAGGGCCCGGATCCAGGGCGGGCGGCTCGGCCCGCAGCGTAGCCTGTCACCGCGGTTCGCCGTATCGACCGTGCTCCGCGGCGCCACTTTCGTCGCGAGCTGGGGCCGCTTCAGTCAGGCGCCGGACTTCCAGTACCTCGTCGACGCCGCCTTCGATGACACGAGTCGCACCGGCCGGTTTCGCCGCGGCAACCCCGACCTCGGGTTCGAGGAGGCGTGGCAGTACGAGTTCTCGGTACGCGACCGCCCGTCCCCCCAGACCTCGCTGCGGGTCAACGTCTACGTCAAACGGCTGGACGGACTGGTCGCGTCGGTGCCGCTCGGTGTGGATCCCGACTCCGCCGTCTTCGGCAACGCCGACTTCGGCTCCGTGAAAGGGGCGGAGCTGATCTTCGAGCGGGAGTTGCGGGACTGGTGGGGCGTGCGGGCCGCGTACACGCTGCAGTCGGCCACCGCCACCGCCACGAACGCCTACCAGCTGCTCCGCCGGATCCGCATCGACACACTCACCGGTGACACGATCAATCCGGCGCGCGTCGAGTTCCCGCTCGACTACGACCGCCGGCACGGCCTCACGGTGATTCTCCAGGCGCGGATTCCCGACTCCCTCCGCCTGCCGCTGCGGGCTGCATTGGCAGGGCTCGAGGGCGCGGCCATCGTGCGCTACGGCTCGGGGCTCCCGTTCACGCGCACCAACGCCACCGGCGACACGCTGCTGGGCCTGCCCAACAGCGGGCGGCTCCCGTCTCAGTCGACCGTGGACCTGCTGCTGCGGCGACCGCTCAGGCTGTTCGGCCGCGCCGGGGGGATCTACTGCGACGTCCGGAACGTGCTCAACCGCCGAAACATCGTCGCCGTGCGACGGGATACGGGGGAGCCGACGATCGCGGCCGCCACGCTCCAGGCGATGGCGCAGCGGGCGTACACGGCACACCCGGAGCCGATCCCGTACGAGTCGCCGCGCTACCGCGACTGGGCGGACCTCGACCGGGACGGGTACGTCGCCGGGGCCGGCGAGCTGCTGCCGCTGTACCTCGCGGCGGCTCGCGACTTCGCGCAACCCCTGTTCGCATACGGGCCGCCGCGCCTCGTGCGGCTGGGGGTGGAGGTGTTGTTCTAACGGGGCCCTAGCTTTGCGGCCGCCGCACCTTGAACACTTGGAGCGACCGCGCGAGGATCCCGATCCCACGCGCGTCCCCCGCCCGCCGCGGCACGGCGCGGTAGATCAGGATGACGAGGATCCAGGTGATCCAGCTCGATCGCTCGCTCCACGAGAGGCTGCGGAGCATCAGCCACGGCTGCGTGTAGGCGGCGGTCCACGGCTCCCAGTCGCCCTGGGCGAGGGCGATCGGGCGCGCGATCACGTGATTCGCCGCAAAGCCGTGCGCGCTGGGGCTCGACAGGTTCCAGACGCAGGTGACCTTGCCCCAGCCGTGGTTGTCGCTCGCGCCGACGACGAGGAGGTCGTGTTGCGCGGCGAGTTGCAACACGCGAGCGCGCAGGGAGGCGGGGAACCCGATCGCCTTGGGCGCGCAGTTCACGATCTCGAAGCCGTCCACGCCGGCCGCGACGAAGGCGTCGAGATCGTCCCAGTGATTCGCCCAGTACTCGGGGAGCGACGCAAGGCCGAGCGCCCCTTGCCGGTGCAGCTCCGCGAACAGCCCGAGCAGCGCGCGCGTGTCCCGGTTATAGACGCGGCGGTCGATCGGGGCGACCGCGCCGAGGGCTACGATGTGCTGCGCGTAGACGCTCCACTCGACGCCGGGGAGCAGCCGAATCGGCGCGTCGACGGCCCGGTCGAAGATGACGTTGTGGTCCGTGACGTAAGACGCCTCGAACCCCTGCGCGGCGTGCCAGGCGGCGAGGTCCTCGACCCGCCAGCCCGGCCGGCCGTCATGGGACGCGGCGGTATGGGCATGGTAGTCGAGCACCGTCACCGTCGAGTCGGCGGTGACGAGCGACGGCACGGGCCGCGGCAGGAGGACTGCCGCGACCCCCGCGAGCACGACCCCGAGCGGTCCGACAAACGCGCGGCGGAGCCGCTGCCGAAGGGCGCCCCCGCGCAGCGCGCCCCACGCCGCGAGCCCCATGACCCACACCACGAGAAACGCCCGGGCGCGCGCCAGGCTCAGGAACGTCAGGGCGTCGAGGACGTTCGACAGCGGCGCCAGCACGGTGTAGGCGACGGGCCGCACCAGATCGGCGCCCGCTGGGACCGTGCCGGTGACGGCGTCCAGCAGCGGCGGCAGCGGCAGCAGGGCCGAGAGGAGCAGCAGCGCGAGCAGCGCGAGCGCGATCGGGTGGCGGCGCAGGAGATTCACTCGTACAATCTTGGTGATGAGAGCGAGGGAAGCTACGGTCTCGCGCCTGTGCGCGACGAGCCTCACGGTGCTCGGGCTGGCGTGCCAGCGACCGCCGCGCGGCCGGACGCCGCCGGCCGATGCCGGGACGGTCGTGACCGTCTACCTGCCAGCCCGGGCCGTCGACCAGCTGATGGGCCGCTTGACGACCGTGGCGGCGAGCCACCAGTGGGCGTTGTCGGTGCGAACCGATAGCGCCGCGGTTCGAGAGGCCGACCTCGTCGTCGCCGACAGCGCCGGCGCGCTGGTCGGGCGTGTCACGCCGGGGTCGCCGGCGGCGGCGCAGGCGCGCCAGCTGGCGGACGCGGTGCTCAAGTGACCGACCTCGCCGGCGTTCCGGATCTCGTGCTCGGCCCGCTCGCCGGGCGCCCGGAGAGCGACTGGTACACGGCTCCGCCGGGGAAGTGGAGCCCGGCGCAGATCGTGCAACATCTCGCGATCTCGCTCGAACTCAGCGGGCGCACGTTCGAGGCGCGTCGCGGCAAGCCACCGATGCGACGGCGACCCCGCACACCGCGTGAGCGGCTCGGCTATTTTCTCGCCCTGCAGCTGGGGTGGATGCCGACGGGGCGCGAGGCTCCCTCGGCGACGCGACCCGCCGAGCGGCCGGACGCCCGCGCGGTGGAACGGCAGTTCCGCGACGGCGTGGCCCGCTTCCTGTCACTCGAGCGAGAACTGCTTCCGGCGCGCCGTTACGACCTGTTCGTCAAGAACCCGGCATTCGGGGATCTGACGCTTCCCGAGTGGCTGCGCTTTCACGTCCGCCACTGCGTGCATCATGCGAAACAGATCCGCGCGCGTCTCGCGTCGTGAGTCGAAAGAAGAAGAAGCTCACCGTGCGGGTGCCCAACCCTCGGGCGCCCGTGAAGCAACGGTTGAAGACGCCGTCGCATAAGGTGCACCGCCACGCCAAGCAGTATCGGCGGCGCGACAAGCATCAGCGCCCGCTCACGGAAGGAGAGTAGCGCCGGCCGGCGGTTCTCAACACCACGCAACACGACTGCGGCTGCGGGTCCAGCACGGCCCGCATACCGCGCGCCTCCACGCCCTGGAGCACGCCCTCGAGTAACGCGAGGTTCATCCCGCACACGAGCGCCCGGGATTCGTTCGCGAGGGCCGCGAACGGGCAGTTGGCGAGATGCACGGAGCCGTTGCTCCGCACCGGCTCGAAGCCACACCACTCCAGCACGGTGAGCAAGCGAGCCAGCCGGTCGCGCGACGTTCCGGCGCCGCGCCGCCCCCGGCGCGCGCCCGCTCCCAGGCCGCGGCCCAAGTCGCGGGCAGCGCGCCGCAGCGCCCGCACGGCGGTGGGTGATCGCGCCTCGGTAAGCGCCTGCGCCAGCATCCGCCCGGCCAGCTCGTAGCGGCGCTGTGGGAGCGTGAGGTCGAGCTGGTGTGCGGACCGGCGGTACAGCTTGGCGGGCCGGCCGGCGCCCGGCCCGCGCCGTCCGGTCAGGCGGCGGTAGGACGTCTCAAGCAGGCCCTGCCGGACCAGCTTGTCGAGATGGAAAGCGGCGAGGGCGCGCGAGATGCGCAGGGCCCGCGCCGCTTCGTCCCGGCCCACGTCGCGACGCCTGCGGGCGACGTAAAGATAAAGACCCCTCCGGACCGGTTCATGCAGCGACGCGATGGCGGCGATCTGGCGCTCGAGCTCGGATCGGTGCACGGCTGAAATCTACTAATCTGTTGCTTGTAATCACAGCGTATATTGCCGTTAGACCGGGCGCCGGTGCTGGGAATGCGGAACTACACGTATGTCATCGTCGGTGGCGGGATGACGGCGGATGCCGCGGCGGAGGGCATCCGGGCCGCCGATCCCGGCGGCACGCTCGGCGTGATCAGCGCCGAGCCGCATCCGCCGTACAACCGCCCACCGCTCTCGAAGGGCCTGTGGAAGGGAGAGCCGGAGGACCGTATCTGGCGCAAGGCGGCGCAGGCCGGCGGCGAGCTGCACCTGGGACGCCGCGCGGTGGGGATCGATCTCCGGGCGCGCACCGTCACCGACGACCGGGGCGCCGCGTACGGTTTCAAGAAGCTGCTCCTCGCCACCGGGGGCGCGCCGCGGCGCCTGCCGCTCCAGTCGGACCAGGCGATCTACTTCCGCACCCTCGACGACTACCGCCGCCTGCGCGGGCTCGCTGAGCAGCGCCTGCGCTTCGCGGTGATCGGGGGCGGCTTCATCGGGAGCGAAGTCGCGGCTGCGCTCCGGATGCAGGACCGGGACGTGACGATGCTCGTGCCCGAGGCGGGGCTCGGCGCGCGCGTCTTCCCCGCCGACCTCTCGCGTTTCCTCGGCGACTACTACCGGGCGAAGGGCGTCGAGCTGCGCACGGGCGAGGGGATGGCGGGTCTCGGCACGCGGGGCGGGAAGTGCGTCGTGCGCACCACGACGCAACAGGAGCTCGTCGCGGACGTGATCGTGGCAGGCCTCGGCATCCAGCCCAGCGTCGAGCTGGCGGAGCAGGCCGGGCTGCTGGTGGAGAATGGCATCGTCGTCGACGAGTTCTGCCGCACCAGTCATCCGGACGTCTATGCCGCGGGCGACGTGGCGAACTTCCACGCCGCTGCGCTCGGCTCCCGCATCCGCGTGGAGCACGAAGACAACGCCAACACCATGGGGAAGATCGCCGGGCAGAACATGGCGGGGCGCGCGGCGCCCTACGCGCACCTCCCCTTCTTCTACTCGGATCTGTTCGACCTCGGCTATGAGGCGGTCGGAGACCTGGACTCGCGGCTGGAAACTGTGGCGGTCTGGAAGACGCCGTTTCGGGAGGGTGTGGTCTACTACCTCAAGGGCGGGCGGGTGCGCGGCGTCCTGCTGTGGAACACCTGGGGGCAGGTGGAGCACGCGCGGGCGCTGATCGCGGAGTCCGGGCCGTTCACGGCCGAGGGCGTGAGGGGGCGGTTGCCGGCGTAGAGTCGCCGTTCTTCAGAACCGGTACCCCGCAGCGACGTTCAGGTGGTTTGCGGCAAAGTCCCCGCTCGGGTAGGTCGTCTTCAACCGCCGGAACTCGAGTGCGAAGAGCAGCGGCCCCCTAGGCCGGACTTCGACGTGCCCCTCGCACACGAAGTTCTTGAGGCGTCCCTGGGGGTTCCCGAACGTGTCCTCGAGATCCCGGTCGTCGGGGTCGTCGATCCCACAGCCGCCGCCGAACATGACCTCGGGCCGCAGGCGGATGTTGAGCTGGCCCCAGCCACCCTTGGTGCGAACCGGCACGCCCTGCGGGGGAGGCCCGAGGTTCTGCCCGATGCCGCCGCCGCCCAAGCCCGCCAGCGCCTTCCCGACGAAGCCCTCGCCGATGAGCTCGGCGACGCCGAGCCGGACGCGCGTGTCGACAGTGACGGCCTGCGACTGGAACAGGCTGTCGCCCGAGGCGAGCCAGCCCTGGTGGCCGCCGATCGCGATTTCGCTCGGGTCGTCGGTCGGGCCCCAGCCGAGCCGCACGCGGCTCTGCAGGTAGGGACGGCGGCTACGCTCGGCGGAGTCGGGCTGGGTGGCGAACAGTCCCTGCGCGGTGCCCGCGGTCGGCGCCAGGACGGCGGCCTGGACCGCGAGGCGGAGCGTGTACCCCGCCTCGGCGGTCACCCGGAACTGCGGGAGCCAGAGCCACAGGTTGCCGGCGGCGGCGAAGTCGGGGAACCCGACCGACGCCAGTGAGCGCGGGCTGCGCTCGGCGACCAGGGGCGACTCCTGACCGAACAGCAGCTGCACGTGGGCCCACGCGACGGTCCCAACCGCGCGGCGCAGGCGCAGCAACGGGAACGTGCGGCCGCCCGAGCTCGGTTGTTGGCCGCCGAAGAAATCGGCGTCCACTTCGCCGGCGAATGTCCCGCCCAGCACCTCGGGCTCCGTCACCGAGATACTGAGCCGCGTCTGCCGGATCGCACCTCCCCCGGCGCCCGCCGCCGGAAGCGAGTCCGCAAACTGCGGCACGTCGCTGTTGTTCACACGGGCGCTGTTGAAGAAGCCGTTCACCAGCACGGTGCCGGTCAGCTCGACGGTTCGCTTCGAGGTCGGAGCGCTCTGCGCAGCGAGCGGTGCGACGGCGGCGAGCGAGAGCAACAGGGTGGCTCGCGTCACGGGGGGCACTCCTGGCGGTTTCGGTTGGACTACAGTAAGCTGCACGGCCTGAGGCGCAACAGGGAACGCACGGCATGCGGTGGACGGCGCTGCTCGCGGGCGTGTGTCTGGTGGGGCTGGGGGGGCTGGAGGGGCTGGGCCACGGTGGCGCGGCGCAGCTGCGCGGCGCTCGGGTCGCCGGCCGGATCATCATGCTGGAGAAGGGGAACCACACGCCGTCGCGGGATCTCGGCGCCGCCGTCGTCTGGCTCGAGCGGGCCCCCGGGCCGGCGCGCCCCGGGGTGGCCGAGATCGTCATCAACGACAAGCAATTCGTGCCCGGCGTCGTGGTCGTGCCCGTCGGCTCCACGGTGCGGTTCACCAACCACGATCCCTTCGACCACAACGTCTTCTCGGTGAGCGAGCCCAACCAGTTCGACCTGGGCCAGTACGGCCGTGGCGAGGCGAAGGAGTGGACTTTCGCGGGGCGCGGGCTGGTGCGCGTCTTCTGCAACGTCCACCCCCGCATGGTCGCGTTCGTCCAGGTGATGGCGACGCGCTATTACACCCAGCCGGGCCGGGACGGGAGCTTCGTACTCGAGGACGTGCCGCCCGGGCCGTACACGCTGCGGGTCTGGCACGAGCGGAGCCCGGAGGTGGCGCGCGACCTGACGGTCGGCCCCGCGGGCGTGACCGGTCTCGAAGTCCAGCTCGATGCGCGCGGCTTCCGCCGGGTCCCGCACAAGAACAAGTACGGCAAAGACTACCCCACGAATGCCGGACGCGAGCGGTATTAGGCCGGCGCCGCTCGGCCTCACGGCGAAGGTCTTCCTCGCCGCGACGCTGCTCGTCGTCGTCGTGCTCGGCGTGACGTTCGGACTGACGTCGCTGCAAGCGCATCGGACCGCGGACGAGTCCATCCGGCGCGCCCTGGTGGGCCGACGCCGCGGCGTGCAGGCGTTCCTCGCGGGTCGCACCGCCGCGTTCGCCGGGATGAGCGGCGTGAGCCTCCAGGTCCCGCAGTTCCGCGAACGCCTGCTGAAACGGTCGCGCGGGGACGTGCTCGATCAGGCCGAAGAATACCGGCACCTGCTGGGCGCGTCGTGGGTGCTTGTGACGACCGACCGGGGGCTGCTGGTCGCTCGCACTGACTACCCTGAAGAATTCGACATCGATCTCTCCCGCGGGGCGCTCATCGCCCAGGCGTTGTCCGGCGAGCAAGCCGGCGGGGCGTGGCTGGACGACCGCGCTCGCAGGCTCTACATGGCCGTGGCGATTCCCCTCCGGGCGTCCCCGGACGCGGCGCCGCAGGGCAGCCTCGTCGCGGCGTACGAGGTCAACGACACGCTGGCGCAGGAGATCAAGCAGGCGACTGGCTCGGATGTCGTCTTCTTCGCCCTCGACACGTTGGACCGCCCGCGCGTGGTGGGGAGCACGCTGCCCCGTGAGGAGATCGAGCCGGCCCTCGTCGCAGATACCGTCGCCTTGCGCCGGCTGGGGGAGGACTCGGGGGGCGTGGATCTGTCCGCGCAGGTGGCTGGGGAACACCTGATCGGTCTCGCGGGACCGATCCGCTCGGCCGGCGGCAGCGTGTACGGCGGCTTCGTCTCGTTTCGGTCGCGGGACGCCGAGCTCGGGGCATTCCGGGCGCTGCAGCGCACCACTGTGGTTGCGGTCGGGCTCGGCATCGGGCTGGCGCTGGTAATCGCCTTCGGGCTGGCGCGGCAGATCGCGGGTCCGGTGCGCCGGCTCGCCCTGGCGACGCGCCGCATACAGGACGGCGACTACAGCGTCGACATCGCCGTGACGTCGGGCGACGAGATCGGCGTGCTGTCGCAAGCGTTCAAGAGCCTCGTGGAGGACCTGAGGGAGAAGGCGGCGCTGGTGGAGTACATGATGGCGGCCTCCCGCGCCGGGCTCACCCACCGGACCGAGGTCACGTCGGGCCGCGACGTGCTGCGGCCCAGCAGCGTGTTCGCCAACCGCTACGACGTGAAGGAAGTCCTGGGCATGGGCGGCATGGGCGTCGTGTACCGCGCGTTCGACCGCGAGCTGCAGGAGCCGGTGGCGATCAAGACGCTGCGCCCGGAGACCCTCGCGGGCGACAGCGTCGCGCTGGATCGCTTCAAGCAGGAGATCCGCCTCGCGCGCAAGATCTCCCACCGCAACGTGGTCCGCACCTACGACCTGGGCGAGGTGAACGGGATGTACTACCTCACCATGGAGTACGTCGAGGGGACGTCGCTCAACCAGCTCATCTCGAGTCGCGGCCGACTGCCGATCCCGGTCACGCTCACCGTCGGCAAGCAATTGTGCCGCGCGCTCGAGGTGGCGCACGAGCAGGGGATCATCCATCGCGACATCAAGCCGCAGAACATCGTGGTAGAGCCGAGCGGGTTCCTCAAGGTCATGGACTTCGGGATCGCCCGGCTCGCGAGCGCGCCGCAAGGAAAGGGGCTGACGCAAGAGGGAGCGTCCATCGGGACGCCCGATTACATGTCGCCGGAGCAGCTGTTGGGAATGGAGCTCGACGCGCGCAGCGACCTGTACGCCGCGGGCGTGGTCCTGTTCGAGTGCGTCACCGGCCGCGTGCCGTTCGACGGGGAGTCGGTGTACGCCGTCGTCGCGAAGCATCTCGAGGCACCGGCGCCAGATCCGCGCAAGTTCAACGCCGAGGTACCGGAAGCGCTGTCCCAGGTGATTCTCAAGGCGATGGCGAAGGAGCGGGAGGACCGGTACCAGACCGCCGCGGAGATGCACGACGCCCTGGCGGCTATAGGCTAGATGCCTCCAAACCAGGGATACCCCCGATCCTCCCAGTATCCCCCTGGTCGCCGGTCCATGAACGTCATCGACACGAGGTACTTCGTCATCTTATATCCGAGCTTCGTGGGCGAATAGAGTCGCAGCGGCGCCCCATGGGCCGGCGGCAGCGGGTTGTCGTTCATCCCGTAGGCGAGGATCGTCTGCGGGTGCAGCGCGCTCGCCATGTCCCAGCCGTTCGAGTAGTCGGAGTCGAACGAGACGAACTGGATGTAGCGCGCCGCGGCTAGGGGTTCGCTGCGCTGCACGATCGCCGACACGGGCACGCCGTGCCACGTCGCTATCGCGGACCACCCCTCGACACAATGGTGCTTCACCGTGTACGTCACCCGCGGCATCGTCAGCAGCTCGTCCAGCGAGAGCTCGAGGGGCCGCTGCACGAGCCCCGCCACCCGCAGCCGCCAGGCATCGGGATTCTCGAGCATCGGCATGGCGGTCGAAATGAAGTAGCTCGGAAGCATGGCGCTCCGCTCGGCCGGGTCGTAGGTCCGCGCCAGCCGCGTGGAGGAGAACAGCAGCTTCTCGCCGACCCAGTCATTCAGTCGGCTGATGTCGAGCAGCCGGGGGCGCAGCGCGTTGCCTCCGTCCCACCCGCATGCGGCGGCGAGCGATGCCGCGCCGCCCGCCACGCCCAGCTTCACGAACGCCCGCCGGTCGAGACCCGGCGTCTGTGGCTCAGTCATGGCTCGGGAATCTCCCCCGATAGCGGCCGGTGAGCATCGCCCGGAACGACGCGGGGTCCACGACGAACACCAGAATCACGTGGGTGATCGTGAAGGCAACGAAGATCCACACGATCCAGAAATGCCAGTAGCGTGCGGCCTGGAACCCGCCCAGCAATGCGGTCAGCCAGCCGAACTGCACCGGCTTGTAGATGGCGAGGCCGGTCAGCACCGCGAGCGCGCCGAAGAGGTAGATGCAGGTGTAGGCGAGCTGCTGGAGCGGATTGTGCTTGCCTTGCGGCGGGTGATCTCGGCGGAGGTGGAGGTAGTACTTCGCCATTTCGACCGCGCCGCGCACGTCGCGCGGGCGAAACAGCAGCGCGCGCCACTCGCCGCTGCCCACGAGGTAGCCGAGGTAGAGCAGCCCCACCGTCACGAAGGGCCACATCAGGGCGAAGTGCCAGTTCAACGCGCCCGCGAGCCAGCCGCCGAGCCGGCTCCACTGGGGGAAGCGGGCGTCGTCGAAGGGGCTCGGGAGGAATGGGCCGCCGCGACTCCCGAAGCGGGCGTAGGCCTCGTAGATCTGCAGGCCGCTGGTAATCATCCCGGCGACCAGGAACAGGGTCGCCCAGTGGGTGAGGCGGACGATCCAGTGGTGGCGGCGGACGGGGGCGCGGGGAGGCGCCGCGGGTGGTGCGAGAGGCGGGCCGTCGTTCATGGGTCGAATATATTTCACCTCATGAGGTACGCCATGCTGCTCGCACTCGGATGGGTCACGGCGTGCCAGGCGCGCGGTGTGAGCAAGGCGACACACACCGCTGATTCGGTGGATCTCGCCGCGTTCGTGCCGCGGGACTCGACCGACAGCGCGCTCCGCACGCCGCGGGTCATCACGGAGCCGAGCGTGGTGCTGTTTTGGCTGCCCGCGGCCGACACGCTGGGGGCCGACGACCAGGCGGAGGCCTTCGACGATCTCAAGTACTATACCGAGCAGGTCGCCGCGACGCTCCAGACGAACGGGATCCGGCTGCTCGCGACCAACGCCGAGACGGTGTATGTCGCGCTGCCGAACCGCCAGCGGCGGGCCGTCCTGCTGTCGGGTCTCGATTATCCCTTCGGGTATCTCCTCGTCGACCCGGGCGGCCCCGAGCGGATCCTCACGGGCGTGTACGCCGACGACGACCTGCTGGACGAGCTGCGCGCCTACTTCGACATCTCGGACGACTCGACCGCGGTGCAGCCCCGGATCACCACCTGAGCGCCGTCCCGGCCCAAGCTCCCGATCTGGTCCTCGCGGGCGGCGAGGTGCTGCTGCACGAGGGCGACTGGCGTGTAGTACGGGCGGATGTGGTGGTCGCGGGCGGGAGGATTGCGGCGGTAGAGAGGCCGGGGAAAACGCCGGGGAAAGGAGAAGAGGGAAGGGGGAAGCACCCCGCTCTTCGGGTTCGCGATTGCAGTGGCTGTCTCGTCATCCCCGGCCTCATCCAGGCCCACATCCATCTGTGCCAAACGCTGTTCCGCGGGCTGGCCGACGATCTGCGGCTGGAGCAGTGGCTCACCCGCCGCATCTGGCCGCTCGAGGCGGCGCACACCGCAGAGACCGTGTACTGGTCCGCCATGCTCGGTGCCGCCGAGCTGCTGCTCGGGGGCACGACCGCGATCCTCGACATGGAAACGGTGCGTCACACCGAAGCGGCCTTCCGGGCGCTGGAGCGCATCGGCCTCCGAGCGACAGTGGGGAAGTGCCTGATGGACGCGCACCCGGAGGGAGCGCCGCTCGAGCTGGCGGAGTCGACGGACGCGGCGCTGGCGGAGGCCGAGAGCCTGGCGCGCCGCTGGCACGGGGCGGCGGGCGGTCGGCTGCGCGTCTGCTTCGCGCCGCGGTTCGTGCCGAGCTGCTCCGGCCCGCTGCTGCGCGCGGCGAGCGAGCTGGGAGAGCTGTTCGGCGCGCAGCTCCACACGCACGCGGCGGAGACGATCGTCGAGCGGGAGACGGTGCTGCGGACGACCGGGATGGAGGAGATCGCCTACCTCGACTCGGTGGGGATCTCGGGGAAGCGCGCGGCGCTGGCGCACTGCGTCTGGGTGGACCAGCACGAGATCGCGCGGCTGGCGCGCCAGGGGACGAACGTGGTGCACTGCCCGTCATCCAACTTGAAGCTCGGCAGCGGGGTGGCGAGGGTGCCGGAGATGCTCGAGGCGGGCTGCCGCGTGGCGCTCGGCGCGGACGGAGCGGCGTGCAACAACCGGCTCGACGCGTTCGCGGAGATGCGCCTCGCCGCGCTGATTCAGAAACCGCGGCTCGGCGCGGACGTGCTCCCCGCCGGGAAGGTGCTCGAGTTCGCGACGCTGGGCGGGGCGCGAGCGCTCGGGCTCGAGGACGAGATCGGCTCGATCGCCGTGGGCAAGCGCGCGGACCTGGTTGTGATCGACCTGCGCGAGCCGCACGTCACGCCGGCCGGAGCGGATCCCGTGTCCCATCTCGTCTACGCCGCGTGCGCTAGCGACGTGCGCGACGTGTTCGTGGACGGGCAGGCGGTGGTGCTGGCGCACGAGCTCGTGACCGCGCCGATCGACGAAATCGCGCGGGAGGCCGGCCGTTGCGCGGCGGAGCTGCGGCGGGCGGCGCGACTCGAGTGATGCCGGAGCTCGCGTGATGCCAATGAGGAGCGGATCCAGCCTCTTGGGTGATTGCCAATGAGGAGCCGATCTCGTCGTTTGGGTTATGAGGGACTGAAGTCCCCACTCGGCCGGTGGGGCGTCCTAAAGGACGCGGGCCCGCGACGCGTCCTTCAGGACGCGTTGTGGCCGAGGTGGGACTTCAGTCCCTCATAACACACAACAAGAGGCGGGCACGTCCAGCCTATGTTCCTCCCGTCCGTCGCCGTGCTGCTCACGCTCGCCGCCCAAGCGCCCGCCGACTCAAGCGGCGCCGCGCTGTATCAAGCTTGGTGCAGCAAGTGTCACGGAGCCGACGGGCGGGGCAAGGCCGCGGCGACGACGCGTCTCGCCGTGCCGCCCGCCGACCTGCAAGAGTGCAAGGCGAGCACCGCGGAGACCGAAGCGCGCTGGATCGGCATCGTGACGCAGGGCGGGGCGGCGTTCGGACTGTCGCTCGACATGCCTGCCTTCGGGGAGGCCGGGACGCCGGCGCAGGTCCGCGCCGTGGTGCGCTACGCCCGCTCGCTGTGCGGCGAGCCCGGGTGGCCCCCCGGCGAGCTCAACTTCCCGCGGCCCTTCCTCGTCGAAAAGGCGTTTCCCGAGAACGAGTGGGTGGTCACGGCAGCGGGGCGCCGGCAGGCGCTGGTGTACGAGCGCCGCTTCGGTAAACGGCTGCAGCTCGAGGGCGAAGCGCGCACCGCGTTCGATTCGCTCGACCGGCCGTTCGACGGGGTGACGGCGTCCGTGAAGTACAACCTGTGGCACAGCCTCGAGCGCCGCGCCCTCGCGAGCCTCGGCTTGGAGGCGACCCCCCCGCTCGGCCGTCAGGAGAACTGGGAGATCGAGCCGTTTCTCGCCCTCGGAGCGCAGCCAGGTCGGGCGCTATTCGTGCAAGGCGAGTTCGTGGCTAGCTGGGAGGAGGGCGAGGGGATCACCGCGTTCTCCTACCGGCTCGGCATGGGGCGGGAGGTCGGCCGCGTCGTGCCGATGCTCGAGGCGGGGTGGATGGTGCCGCTGGAAGGGGAGCGCACGCTGTACCTCTATCCGCAGCTGTGGGTTCGGCTGTCCCGGTTGGGCCATGTAGCGGCGTCGCTCGGCGCCGAGCTGCCTGCCGTGGGCCCCGAGCCGCGCCACCCGCGGCTTATCGGGTTCGTGCTGTGGGATTACGGGGACGCGCCGTTGTCGCGTGGGTGGTGACGGTCTCGACGCACAGATTCATACACGCGTGCAATTTTTCGATCACGCAGGTCCTGCACCTCAGTCTTACGCTCACGGCGGTCTGGGCAGTGCATGACGCGGGGATAGCGACCTCGTTGTCAGGCGTTGTGCCGCGCGGCCGTGGGGTAAGTGGATAACCTGTGCGGCCGCTAACCGCACGATCCGAGTTCGAGTCCCGATTGAGCCTACGGTTAGCGGCCGAGAGGGTTATCCAAACCCCACGGATTGTTCCGGAGCCCCGAGCGCTCGGGGCTCCGGTATTTTTACGCCTTGCCGTCGACAGTGAACCGTTGAATCGTCTCCGTGAGCTTGGCCGCCGCCACGGAGAGGTGCTGTTCCGTCGTGGTGAGGTCGCCGAGCGAGGCGATCTGCAGTTCCGTCGCCCCGGACGTCTGCTCGGCGCCGTGGGCGGCGCTGTCCGCGATCCCGGCCACCTCTTCCATCCGCCGAGCTGCCGGCCGTGGGCGCCGAGCCCGCGCCGTCCGCGGCTCATCGCGTTTGTGCTGTGGGATTACGGGGACGCGGGGCTGTTGCGGGGTGGTAGCTTCGCGCCGTTGACGTTGAACCGCTGAATCGTCTCGGTGAGCCTGGCCGCCGCCACCGAGAGCTGCTGCGACGTCGTCGTGAGCTCGCCCAGCGAGGCGATCTGCCGCTCCGTCGCGGCGGAGGTCTGCTCGGCGCCGTGGGCGGCGCTGTCCGCGATCCCGGCCACCTCTTCCATCCGCTGTACCACTTCGCGCATGCGACGCATCTGCCCTTCCGTCTCGCCGGCGAACCCCGTGGCGAACTGCACCGTCGCATTCAGGTCCGCGAAGATCGCGTCGAGCGCCTGGCGCACGGCGCTCGAGACGGCGTCCACACCCTGGGCGGTGCGCCGGCCCTCGTCCATCGCCGCGATGACCTCGGTGATCTGCCCCTGGGTCTGGCGCACCCGGGCGCGCACCTCCTCGGCCGAGCGCCCGCTCTGCTCGGACAGCTTGCGCACCTCGTCCGCCACGACTCGGAATCCGAGCCCGTGCGGTCCCGCCCGCGCGGCCTCGATGGCGGCGTTCAAGGCCAGCAGATCGGTCTGACTCGCGATGCGGGTGATCGAGTCCACGAGCTTCCCGATCTCGCGCGACCCCTGCTCGAGGGTGCTCGCGGCGTGCGACACCTGATCCAGGTGCGCGACCAGGCTCACGAGCAGCTCGCTCGCCCGCGCGATCTCCTCGCCATGGCGCCGCGCCTGCTGCGCCACCGCGTTGATCTGTCGCTCGGCCTCCTGAGCCCGGCCGTGCAGCTGCGCCGCGATACTCGCCGCCGCTTCGGAGTCCTCCCGTCCGTGGCCGATGAGCTGGCGCTGCCGCGCACTGCCGCTCGAAAGCTGCTGCGCAAGGCCTGAGATCTGCTGCGACGCCGTCTGCAGCTGCTGGGCCGAGCCGGCGAGCTGCTGTGCCATCGCCGCGAGATCCTGGGCCTGCTGCTGCACCTGCCGGATGATCTGCGCGATCGCCGCCGTGGTGCGGTTCACGCCGAGCCCGAGGTAACCCAGGTCGTCGAGCTCCTGATCCCCCACCTGCACGGTGAGATCGCCGCCCTCCACCTGCGCCAGCGTCGCGCGCGTCGTCCGCAGCCGCGTCACGATCCGCGTCAACATGGGGACGAGGGCGACGCAGGCGAATGCCAGGACGAGCGATTCCTGGAAAATGAGGCTCCAGCTCCACTCACCCGTGGCCGCGCGGATCGCGCTGACGAGCCCGAAGCCCGTCAGGTTGAGCGCCAGCGCCTGCCACGCCTCGGTGGGGCCGAGGTACCACGCCGCCTGCAGCGGCGCGATCAGATAGGCGGCGTACAGCACGTGCCCGCTGGGTCCGAGGGCGTACAGCACGGCCGAAATCATCGCGGCGCCGACCGCGATGTTGAGGTGGGCGTACCAGGAGCGGAACGGCGTGTCGCGGGCGATCCGCTGCATCGCGTAGTTCGCGGCCGCGAACGCGGCCGCGAAGCCGACGATGAACCACCACGAGACGGGCACGAGACGCCCGAGGCGCACGCCCGCCAGCAGCGCCACGCCCACGCCCAAGACGGTCCAGCGCGCTCGGGTGTTCGCAAGGACGTAGTGGCGCTGTTTGGCGCTGGTCTCTGCCGCCAACTGCGCTTCCAGGACTGCGGGCGTGGGCATGCGGACAAGATGAGTGCCGCCCGTGCCCGGGGGTAGTGGGGCTACATCCGGAAGAGGTAGCTCACCTTCAGGAAGAACCCGTCCGACGCGCGGCTCAGGTTCTGGAATCGAAACGCCTCGGGCTCCGTGAGCGACGTGCCATAGCCCAGGAAGGCCAGCGTTCCCGGCAGGGGCTTGTAGGAGAACAGCAGGTCGTTACGGAAGTCGTTGGTCACCACGGTCGCTGCCGGAGCCCCGCCCACCAGGATCGGCTGCGCGGTGCGAGGATCTTGGAGCGCGACCTGGTCCTGCGCGAAGTACTGGCCCACGTACCGGAAGAAGATGGCGCGCGACAGCTGATACTCGAGCTTCAGGCGCGGGATGTTCGCCGTCGAGAATCGACTGCCATCCCGTGCCCGGGTGAGGCGCACGTGGGTCCAGCGCGCCTCGATCCGCACGCCCGGCGTCGGCTTCCAGCCGGCGGTCGCCTGGACGAAGAACTGATGCCCTGCCGCCGCCTCCGCGAAGATCGCCGTCGCGCCGTAGCCGACGTTCGTGTTGAAGGTGAACGCTCGATTCGGCGTCCCCACGCCGCCGTTCATGCTCCACAGGTTGTACAGTCCGTGCGGCACCGCGAACGGGATCGTGTCCACCGTGCGGTTCACGCTGTAGCCCGCGTAGGCGTCGGGGTCGAATCGTTGCGCGCTGTTGGCGAGCACCGTGTTCAGTTTCCAACCGCCCCGCAACGTCGCGGTCCACGTCATCTGTGGCCCGCCCTCGAAGATGCCCCGCATGCGGAAGAAGTCGTCGTAGCGCCACAGCGGCAGCAAGACGATGAACGTGGTCACTTGCTCCACGAGCGCGCCGGGCTTGCCGTACCATGTGAACCGGTTGGCGGCGCGCGCTTGCACGAAGTCGACGCGGTTGACGAAGCCACTGCGCGTCGCGAATTCGGGGCTCGCGCCGAGCAGCTCGAAGTGGTTGCCGTAGTTGCGGCCGGTGCGGTCGGCGAACGTCACCGCCCAGAACTGTCCCGCGCGTGCCCCCAACCCGTCGCTGGTCCACGAGCCCACGACCTGCGCCTGGGAGAACCAGATCTTCTTCCAGACCACCATCGCGTCGCCACCGAGCACGCGGTTGTAGTCGTCGCCGTCGATCCGATCGGTGTACGCGAGGCCCGCCGTCGAGGCGGCGCCCAGGTCGCGGCGCAGCCGCAGCAGGTTGAACACCGGATTATTCCCGGAGGGCGACAGCCTGCGGTCGTCCACCGCACCGAGGTAAGCGACCGCCGTACTCCCCAGCTTGCCCGTGAGCTTCGCGCCGGCGACGGGCTGGGCGATCTGGCGCGTGTAGATCAGGCGGTTCGGCGTGTCGAACTGCTCGAGCCCCTCGAGGAAGAACGGTCGCTTCTCCGGGTAGAACAGCGCGAACCGCTCGTTCACCGTCACCTGACCCACGTCGGCCTCGACCTGGGAGAAGTCAGGGTGGGCGGTGGCGGCGAGGCCGAGGTTCTGGGTGATCCCCCAGCGCAGATTGCCGCCCAGCTCGGGAGTGCCGCGGTAATCGTAGCCGGCGCTCGCCGGCGTGCCGTTCACCTTGGACGTGAATTCCGGCGTGAGATCGACCACGAGACCGCGCTTCAGCGCGGTGAGCCCCGTGAGCCGCCCGGATTGGATCAGGAAGCTCGCGCTCGCGCGGAACACCGGCGTCCATGTGTCCTCGTAGCCCGAGTGCTGCACCACGCGCACCACCTGGAGGCCCCACGACTGCGGATCGACGCTCTGGTAGCGCAGGCTCTTGAAGGGGATGCGCACCTCGACCTCGTACCCCCAGTCGGTGAGGTGGCCGTGCGACTGGTAGACGAAGTCGGGGCTCAGGTCGACGACGCCGTCGAACCGCCCCGTGGCCGATGCCCCGCCGCCCGCGGCGCCGGCGTCTTGCCCTTCGCTCCGCACGCCGTCCTCCTGCACGCCCAGCGGATTCACCGCGAACAACAGCGCCCGGCGGTGGTCGTCGTAGGTGTCGAGCAGGATCTGGACGTTGTCGTCGGCGTCGATGTTGTCGCGGTCCGCCAGCGTCGCGCGGACTATCCTGCCGTGCGGCTCGTAGGCGCGCACGCCGAACCAGATGGCGTCGGGCGCGTACCACACCAGCACTGTGGTCGAATCTTCGGCCGGACGCCCGTCGACGGGTCGGTACTGCGAGAAGCCGACCAGCCGCGCGGCGCGTGCCCACACCGCCTCGTCGAGCGCGCCGTCGACGCGCGCGTCGGTCTCGAACCGCGGGACCGCGACCGCGAGCTGCTGCTTCAACCCATCGTAGGAGGGGGGATCGGCGACGCCCGACTGGAGGACCAGTAGCAGCGCGAGCATGCGGTGAAACCTAATGCGGAATGTGGAATGCGGAGTGCGGAATGGCAGGACCAGCCTCGAACCGTCGCCTACGAATCGTCAGCGCGCTCTTACATTCCGCATTCCGAATTCCGCATTCCGCACTCTATTCGTATCGCAGTGCCACGATCGGATCGAGTGCCGCAGCCCGCCGCGCGGGCCAGATCCCGAAGAACAGGCCCACGGCCGCGCTGAACACGAATGCCAGCAGGATCGCGAGCGGCGAGATCAGCGTGTTCCAGTGCGCCAGCTGCGACAGCACGATGGCGCCGAGCGAGCCGAGCAGCACGCCGATCAGCCCTCCGGCCAGGCACAACACCAGCGCCTCGACCAGGAACTGAAACAGGATGTTGAACCGTGTGGCGCCGAGCGCCTTGCGGACGCCGATCTCGCGGGTGCGCTCGGTGACCGACACCAGCATGATGTTCATGATGCCGATGCCGCCCACCAGCAGGCTCACGGCAGCGATCCCGGCGAGCAGATACTTGAACGTCTCCGTGGTCTGCTGGAACGTGGCCAGAATGTCGGTCTGGTTGCGGATCTGGAAGTCGTTGTCCTGGCCCGGGCGGATCTTGTGCTGGCGCCGCAGCACCCGCTCGATCTCGATCATCGCCAGGTTCATGGAATTCAAGTCGGTCGCCTGCGTGGTGATGCTCCGCAACCGGTCGGTGCCGATAACGCGGTAGCGGGCGGTCTGGAGCGGAATGAGGATCTGCTCGTCCGGGTTGAAGAACGACCCTTGCGAGCCCTTCTCCGAGAGCACGCCGATGATCTCGAACGAGATGCCGCGAATCAGGATCTCCTGGCCGATCATCGCGTCCCGATTCGAGTTGAGCATCCCGGGGATGGCGGATCCGATGACCGCGACGCGGCGGCGTGCCGCGTCGTCGCCGGCGGTGAACATGCGGCCGGCCGGGATGGTGTAGGCGTGGATCGTCACGTAGGCGGGGGTCGTGCCCACGACGTTCACGTTGATGTTCTGATTCCCCTGCTGGACCTGGAGGTTCGCGCTCAGCTCCGGCACGACGGCGCTGATGTAGCGGGCGTTGTTGGCGAGGGCGGTGTCGTCGTCCAGCGTGAGACTCACGCGTGCACCGCTCGCCACGCCCCGCATGAAGCTCTGGCCGGGATACACGCTCAGCAGGGTGGGGCCCAGCGCCTGGATCCGGTCCTGCACCGATTTCTGCGCTCCCGACCCCAGCGCGACCATCGTGATCACCGCGCCCACGCCGATGATGATCCCCAGCATGGTGAGCAGCGAGCGCAGCTTGTTCGCCCGCAGGGCCTCCAGGGCCACCACGATGATCTCGCCCAGCAG
>MNEL01000028.1:0-4360 GCA_001917665.1 Gemmatimonadetes bacterium 13_1_40CM_69_22
TCGCGCGCCGCCACCTGCACCGCGGGGCTGATCGTGCGGGCTGCTACCGCGTTGCTCGGCTGCACCGTGAAGACCAGCTGGGTTGCCGTCCCCACGGTGATGTTGAAGGCCGCGCTCGTCGCGCTGCTCAGGCCTCCCGCCGGCGCCGTCGCCGTGAGGGTGTAGCCCGCGCCCGCGCGGTCGAGACTCAGGTCCCCGAGAGTCGCCACGCCGGCGCTCGCTGCTACCGTGGTGTGGCCGGACAGAGTGCCGGCGCCGGGGTTCGCGCCGAGCGCCACCGTCACGGTCCCGGTGAACCCGCTGGCGGTGTTCCCCTGTGCGTCCTGCGCCGTCACCTGCACCGCCGGCGTGATCGGCGCGCCGGCCGCCGTATGGCTCGGCTGGACCGTGAACACGAGGTGCGCCGCGGTGCCGGGCGTGACATTGAACGCGGCGCTGGTGGCGGTTGTGAGTCCGGCGGCCGCCGCCGTGAGCGTGTAGCCGGTGCCGACCTTGGCGATGCTCAGGCTCGCGAAGCTGGCCACTCCGCTCACCGCCGCCACTGTGGTAGTGCCCGAAAGCGCGCCACCGCTCGGATTGCTCCCGAGCGCCACCGTCACGTTCTCCGCGAAGCCGGTCGCTGGGTTCCCTTGAGCGTCCAGCGCCATCACCCGTACCGCCGGTGTGATCGCCGCCCCGGCGGTCGTGTTGGTCGGCTGCGCGGTGAACACGAACTGGCTCGCTGCTCCCACCGTGATGTTGAAGGAGTTACTCGTCGCCCCGGTGAGCCCGATTGTTGCCGCCGTGAGTGTGTAGCCCGTCCCCACTTTGTCGACGCTCAGGGTGCCGAAAGTCGCCACTCCACTCACCGCCGGCACCGTCGTTGTGCCCGCGAGCGTGCCGCTGCTGGCATTGGTCCCGAGCGCCACGGTCACGCTGCCCGCGAACCCGGTCACCAGGTTCCCCTGGGCATCCCGCGCGCTGACCTGCACGCCCGGGCTGATCGTCCGACCCGCCACGGCATTGCTCGGCTGGACGGTGAACGCGAGCTGCGTCGCCGCTCCCGCCGCTATGCTGAAGTCGCTGCTCGTCCCCCCGCTGAGCCCGGTTGCCGGCGCCGTCGCCGTCAGCCAGTAGCTCCCACTCTTGTCGAGGCTGAGCGTGGCGAAGCTCGCCACCCCATTGATTGCGGCCACCGCCGTCGTTCCCGCCAGCGTGCCCCCGGCCGGATTGGTCCCTCCGAGCGCGACCGTCACGCTGCCCGAGAAACTCGGCACCGTGTTCCCCGCGGCATCCTGCGCGGATACTTGCACCGCGGGCGTGAGCGTCGCCCCCGCCGTTGCATTCGCCGGCTGCACGGTGAACACCAGGTGGGTCGCGGGCCCCGGCGTGATGCCAAACGGCGTGCTCGTGGCTCCCGTGAGTCCCGTGGCCGTGGCGGTCAGCGTGTAGCCCGTGCCACTGGTGTTGATGGAGAGATCCCCGAAAGTGGCGACGCCGCTGACCGCCGCCACACTCGTACTGCCCGAGAGCGTGCCACCGGCCGGATTGCTCCCGAGCGCTACCGTCACAGTGCCCGTGAAACTCGGCACCGCGTTGCCCAGCGCGTCTTGCGCCGCCACCTTCACCGCCGGGGCGATCTGGTGGCTCGCTGTGGCGGCACCGGGCTGGACCGTAAAAGCGAGGTGCGTCGCCGGCCCTGGTGAGACGCTGAAGTCGCTGCTCGTCCCTGCGCTGAGCCCCGTCGCCCGAGCCGTCAGCCAGTAGTCCCCGCTCTTGTCGACGCTGAGCGTGGCGAAGCTTGCCACGCCATTGACCGCCGCAACGGTCGTCGTCCCCGCGAGCACGCCTCCGGCGAGATTGGTCCCGCCGAGCGCCACCGTCACGCTGCCCGTGAAGCTCGGCACGGTGTTCCCCGCAGCGTCCTGCGCCGCCACCTGGACCGCCGGCGTGAGCGTCGCCCCCGCCCCCGTATTCGCCGGCTGGCCGGTGAACACCAGGTGGGTCGCAGCCCCCGGCGTGACGTCGAACGGGGCGCTCGTTGCCGCCGAGAGGCCGCTGGCCGTGGCCGTCAGCGTGTAGCCGGTGCCGCTCTTGTCGAGGCTGAGCGCGTAGAAGGTGGCCACTCCATCCGCCGCGGTGACCGTCGTGGTCCCCGCCAGCGTGCCGCCACTGGGATTGGTCGCTCCGAGCGCCACCGTCACGTCGCCCGTGAAGCTCGGCACCCCGTTGCCCAGCGCATCCAGCGCCGACAGCTGCACTGCCGGAGCGATCTGGTGGCCTGCGGTCGTGGTCATCGGCTGGACCGTGAAGGCGAGCCGCGTTGCCGGCCCCGGCGCGATGCTGAAGTCGGTACTCGTCCCCGCGTTGAGCCCCGCCCCCGGTGCGGTCGCCGCCAGCCAGTAGCTCCCACTCTTGTCGATGCTGAGCGCGGGGAAGCTCGCCACCCCGTTGACCGCTGCCACCGTCTTCGTCCCCGCCAGCGTGCCGCCGCTGGGGTTGGTTCCGCCGAGCGCCACCGTCACTTGACCCGTGAAACTCGGCACCGTGTTCCCCGACGCGTCCTGCGCCGACGCTTGCACCGCGGGGGTGAAGGTCGCCCCGGCCGTCGCGTTCGCTGGCTGCACCGTGAACACCAGGTGGGTTGCTGGCCCCGGGTTGATGTCAAACGGCGCACTGGTCGCGGCCGAGAGCCCGCTGGCCGTGGCCGTCAGCATGTAGCCGGTGCTGCTCTTGTCGAGGCTGAGCGTGTAGAAGGTGGCCACGCCATTGGCCGCCGCCACGGTTGTCGTCCCCGTCAACGTGGCCCCGCTCGTCCCGGTCCCGGCCGTCAGCGTCACTGTCACATTTTGAGTGAAGCCGGGCACGGGACGGCCCCTCGCATCCAGCGCCGTCACCTGGACGGCGGGGGTGACCTGGTGGCCGGCCGTCGTCGTGGTCGGCTCGACATTAAACGCCAGCTGGGTGGGTACCGTGGGGCCGGTTGGGCCACGCTCGCACGTCGCCAGGAACAGCGAAGACACCAGGACGCCGGCGCCCCGAAGCAGCCGGGCGCCGAGCGCAGCAGAGGGGGCGCGGATGGTGGTGGCGATCGTCAGTGCTCCTGGACCTACATCTCGTTTCCCCGTCTGGGGATACGAAACAGTCATGGGGGCTGGGAGAACGGCTGAACGAGTGCGTGGGGCGCAAGGGCTGTGCCCCCCAGAGCGCAGGCTATTGTGCGTCTATCGCGCACGCTCCCATGGCGACTTGTGGCAGATGTGTGACACAATCGCCGTGCGGGACCGGAGCTTCGGCGAGGCATTCAACATCCAGTACGTCAGCGTGGTGACCTGGGGCCATCCTTCCCGCTGGGAATCTCGTAGTCGAACAGCTCGCTTGGGGTCACCCGCAGGGCACCACACAGCCGCTCGAGCGTATCAGCCCGAATGAGGCTGAAGCGCCCGTTTGGCCTGGTGAGCCGATAGATCGTGTTCAGGCTCAAACCGGTGAACTTGGCCAGCCCATAGGGCGTCAAGCCGCGTGCTGCCAGCACCTGCCGCAACCGTAAGCGCAGCACTCCTCTACGACGATAATGGATCTTCTGACCCCGGTACCGGGGCATGATGCCCTCCTTGCCAGATATACCAACGACATGTATTATAACATGTATAGCTTATAGCAGTGACGGTAGGTATAACATGGGGAATCCGCTTTGGCTGTCAAGAGGACTTCCCGCACGACGGAGCGACCGCGCGCCCTAGATGGGGACCCTGTAGAACGCCGATAGGAGGAGGACCGGATGGGCCGGAAGATGCTGGACGTCATGGGACGGAAGGTGGACCTGCTCGAGAAAGTGGACGTCATCGAGCACGAGGAACTGAAGCTCCTGGGGGACGGGGCCGAACGGGGGGTCGAACGGGGGGTCGAACGGAAAGACCGGTTGGTTTTCACCAGTCCGTCAGACTGGTCGCCTGAGCAGACCGAGCAGTACCTGGACTGGCGGATCCACCTCGTGGATGCCGAAATCACCAGGCTCCGCCAGCAGATCGAGGATCAGTCGTCGCTGCGCAGGCGCTGGCTTACTGTGACAGGGGGACGGTCCAAGCTCGTTGGCAATGGCAACGCTGGCAACGGCAACGGGCATGAGCCGGACGGTGCCGGAGGGTGAGAAGGGCTGCACGCCAAGAGGTTCGCAAAGCGGGAGCGCCGGAGCTGAACCCGGCGCTCCCGCCGTGCTTCGCCCCCCTCGTGTCCACCCGCACACCGCCACCTGCAGCCTCGCGTGTCGTGCGGGACACGAACCGTGACACGAACGCCTCCGCTCCGAGCTGCGACTCGCCCTCCGGCTGGGCAAGCTGGACGAGCAGCAGGTGGACCTGGGGGACAAGGTGCGGCAGTT
>MNEL01000028.1:4627-25354 GCA_001917665.1 Gemmatimonadetes bacterium 13_1_40CM_69_22
CGCCCCCTGCTGGGAGCGGTCCATCACCTCCGGTGGACCGAGGCGTTTCCCAAACGGCCCCCCAGCGGCGGTCCCTCGACCAATGGGAGCGTCCTATGTCCTTCAGAGGAATCCAGGGCTCCGACACCAGGCTGTGAGCGCGGAGCTGGTCGCCGAGATCCGGGCGCTCAAGGCTGACCGCCAGGCGGCCATCCTGGCGCACAACTACCAGCGGCCCGAGATCCAGGACGTGGCGGACGTCGTCGCCGATTCGCTCAGGATGGCGCGGAGCGCGACCGAGCTGGACGCGCCGGTGCTCGTGATCTGCGGCGTGCATTTCATGGCCGAGACGGCGGCGATTGCGAACCCCGACAAGCGGGTCCTCATCCCCGATCAGGACGCGGGGTGCTCGCTCGCCGAGACGGTCCGGCCCGCCGACGTCCGGAGCTGGCGCGCCACGCATCCCGACGGCCTGGTGGTCGCGTACGTGAACTGCAGCGCCGCGGTGAAGGCCGAAGCGGACTACTGCTGCACGTCGGGGAACGCCGTGGCAGTCGTGCAGGCCTTGCCGCCCGACGTGCCGGTGCTGTTCGTGCCCGACTTCTTCCTGGGCAGCCATGTCCGGCGCATCACGGGGCGGGCGCTCGACGTGTGGATGGGGGAGTGCCACGTGCACGCGGCGCTCACGCCGGCCGATGTGGAGGCCAAGCGCCGCGAGCACCCGGACGCCGAGTTCCTGGTCCACCCGGAGTGCGGCTGCGTCACGAGCACGATGTACTACGCGTCTGCGGACGGCGACGTCGCCGCCGGCCGCACGCGCATCGTCTCGACCGAGCAGATGATGCAGCGCGCGCGCACCTCGCCCGCCCGCCGTTTCGTGGTGGCGACGGAGACCGGGGTGCTGCACCGGCTGCGGCGCGAGAATCCGGACAAGCAGTTCCACGCGCTCGCGGAGTCGGCCGAGTGCCGCTTCATGAAGCTGATCACGCTCGAAAAGTTGCGTGACTGCCTGCGCGACCTAAAGCCTGAGGTCGTGGTTCCGCCGGACGTCGCGGCGCGGGCGCGGCGCGCGATCGATCGGATGCTGGCGATTGGCTGACGCCTTGGGGCGCGAGGAGGTGCAGCGCGCGCTCGCCGAGGACCGGGCGGCCGAGGACGTTACGACCCGGCTGCTTGGCGCCGCGGCGCGGCGACCGGCGTGCGCCGCCTTCGTCGCCGAGGGCCGGTTCGTCGTCGCTGGCCTGCCGATCGTCGCCCGCGTCTACAGCGAGCTCGAGCGGGACGCGTGCTTCGAGCCTGACGGGGCGGAGGGAGAGTGGGTCGCCGCGGGGACGGTGCTCGCTCGCGTGCGGGCGACGGCCGGCGCGCTGCTCGCCGGGGAGCGCGTCGCGCTCAACTTTCTGCAGCGGCTCTCGGGCATCGCTACGCTGACGCGTCGGGCGGTGGACGCGGTGGCGGGGACGCAGGCGCGCATCACCCACACCCGCAAGACCACACCTGGCCTGCGCGCGCTCGAGCGCTACGCGGTGACCGTGGGGGGCGGCGTCGCGAACCGCGGCTCGCTGGCTGAGGCAGTGCTGTGGAAGGACAACCACTGGGCGCTCCTGGGAGCTGGCGGCCTGGCCCCGGCGCTCGCGAGCGCGCCGCCGGGCGTGCCGATCATGGTCGAGGTGGAGGACGAGGCCCAGCTCGAGCAGGCGCTCGCCGCGGGGGTGCGCCACATCCTCGCCGACAACCAGGGGCCCGAGCGCGTGGCGGCGTGGGTGCGGCGCGTGGGCCCTGGTGTCACGATCCAAGCGTCTGGGGGGATCACGCCCGAATCCGCGCGCGCCTATGGGGAGGCTGGGGCGGCGCTGATCTCGATCGGCGCGCTCACGCACTCGGCGCCCGCGGCGCCGATCCGGTGCGACATCAGGCTCGCGCCCACACGGGGACACGGTCCATGATCTTCAAGAGCCCGTATCCCGACGTCGCAGTGCCCGACGTCGCCCTGCAGTGCTTTGTGCTGCGGGGAGCGACGGAGCGCGGGGACAAGCCAGCGCTGATCGACGGGCCGAGCGGGCGGGTGCTGACGTACGCCGGGCTCGCCGCGGGAGTAGATCGACTCGCGGCCGGTCTCGCAGCCCGCGGGTTCGGCAAGGGCGAGGTGCTCGGCCTATTCATGCCGAACCTCCCCGAGTTCGCACTCGCCTTCCACGGCACGCTCACGGCGGGCGGCGTCGTGACTACGGTGAATTCCCTCGCGACCGTGCAGGACGCGGAGTATCAGCTGCGAAACGCCCGCGCCCGCTTCTTGATCACGGTGGCGCCGTTCCTCGATCGCGCGGGGCCGGCCGCGGCGCAGGCGGAGGTCGAAGAGGTGTTCGTGCTCGGCGAGGCGCGGGGGGCTGGAGCCGCGACTCCATTCAGCGCGCTGCTCGAGAGCGATGCGCCCGCGCCGAACCTCCCGTTCGAGCCGGCGCGCGACCTCGCCGTGCTGCCATACTCGAGCGGCACCACAGGATTCCCCAAGGGCGTGATGCTCACGCACCGGAACCTCGTCGCCAACCTGATCCAGACGGCGGCTGGGCACCACGTCGCGGGCGACGATCGCATCGTCGCAGTGCTGCCGTTCTTCCACATCTACGGGATGCAAGTGGTGATGAACCTCGCCCTGTGGCTGGGAGCGACGCTCGTGACCCTGCCGCGGTTCGAGCTCGAGCCCTTCCTCGCGCTCCTCCAGGCGCATCGCATCACTCGCGCGTTCTTGGTTCCGCCGCTCGTCCTCGCCCTGGCCCACCACCCGGCCGTCAGCCGCTACGACCTGTCGAGTCTGCGCGCGATGATGTCCGGCGCCGCGCCGCTGGACGCGGCCCTGGAGGCCGCATGCGTCCGGCGGGTGGGGTGCCAGCTGATCCAGGGCTACGGGCTGACCGAAGCGAGCCCCGTGACGCACGCCGTGTCGGACGAGCCGGGCAAGGCGCGGCCCGGGACGATCGGTCAGTTGTTGCCGAATACGGAGTGCCGGATCGTCGACCCCGCGACCGGTGGAGACCTGGGAGTGGGCGAAGATGGCGAGCTACTGATTCGTGGCCCCCAGGTGATGGCCGGTTACCTCAACAATCCCGAAGCGACGGCGGCGACGCTCGACGCGGCCGGCTGGCTGCACACCGGCGACATCGGCCACGTCGACGGAGACGGCTACTTCACGATCGTGGACCGTCTCAAGGAGCTGATCAAGTACAAGGGCTTGCAGGTGCCGCCGGCCGAGCTGGAGGCGGTGCTGCGGACTCACCCCGCGGTGAGCGACGCCGCGGTGATCCCCATTCCCGACGAGGAGGCGGGCGAGGTCCCCAAAGCGTACGTGGTGCTCAAGGGAGACGTGCCGCTCGAGGCGCTCCTCGCCTACGTCGCCGAGCGCGTCGCGCCGTACAAGAAGATCCGGGCGATCGAGGTGATCGATACGATTCCGAAATCTCCTTCGGGCAAGATTTTGCGACGCCTCCTCAAGGAGCGGGAGCGAGTCGTCCGAGCGTAAGGCTCGCGCTATCGAAGGGCGCGGCTGTTAGGGCCGGAAGGTGCTGCGTCGCTGCGACACTTGAACAACGATGACGTCTGAGCGACAGTCCAAGTGACTCAGCCCGCAGCGCATGCTCGCACCCGCGAACTTCTCCGTCTTGATGGTCGATGACCACGCAGCCATGCGCGAAGCCATCGCTCGCTCGTTGACGCGGCGAGGTTGCCGAGTGACGACCGCTGTCAGCGGCGTCAATGGGTTGGAAGCGCTCCGAACGCAATCGTTCGACGTCATCATCAGCGACCTCAACATGCCGGAGCGTGGGGGACTGTGGCTCTGGCGACAGGCCCTCGTGCTCCGCCCCGAGCTGCGGGGCCGCTTTGTGCTCATCGCCTCGGAGCCGCTCCCGGAGCCGCGGACCATGTCGCTCTTCCTGGAATCGGAGCGGTTCTTGTTGAAGCCGCTTACCCTGGACGCCCTGTGGCGTGAGGTCGAGAGTGTCATGCACGTCGCACGCACCGCCGAACCGGGCGCGCGTGTCGAGCGGCGGCAACATCCGCGTCGCAGCGCCGACCGGGCGATGTAGCGCTACTCTCGTACCCGCAGCGCGTCCGCGACGACCACCGCGCCGCTGACATCGCGCTGCAGCAACACGACACGATTCCACCCGGCCGGGAACGTCCACGTGCCCAGCGTGTGCCAGCGACCGCCGCCGGTCGTCTGGTCCTGGCGCGCTACCGCGAGTGTGTCGCCGGCCGCGGTGATCGTGGCGTACGCCGCCCGCGATGAGCGGTTGGTGCCGCTGGTCCAGCGCACGTCGAGCGTGCGGGAGCCGGCCGCCGACAGCCGGAACGAGAAGGCGGCGCCGTCGGTCGCGTCGGGTTGCGTCGGCGCCCAGCGGTACCCGCCGCCGTAATAGTCGGGCGTCGAGTCTGAAGCGGTCCACGCTCCGGGCGCGGCGGCCGCCGCCAGCGCGGGATCGTTGAACGCGGCCGAGTCGTCCACCACGACTTCGCCGCACAGCGCCTGCACGCGGTGGACATAGGCGATCCACGGCCAGTGCGGTCCCGGGTCGGTCCGGTCCGCTGGCTGGAGCTGCCCGTGGGCGACGATGTGCTGCCAGTCGCGCGGGATCCCGCGGTCGCGGGTGACGTCGCACACCAGCGCCGCGGACGCCTCCATTTGGGATGCGGGGAACGAGTCCTGCGACGCGAAGCCCGCGTGCTCGACCCCGACGGTGAAGTGGTTGCTTTGCACGCCGTTCAACCAGCAGTCGTGCCGCCGGTTGAGGGTGCAGTCGTACAGCGCCGCGATATGCCAAGCCCGATCGCGTTCAAGCACGAGCTGCGAGGCCTCGCTGCCGTCCTCGTTGACGACGTAGTGCGCGCTCGCCTGGGAGGCGAGATTCACGAGCCAGCTCCAGCAGCTCGTGTAATTGCTCTCGCACGTGTGGATGATCACGATGTGCATCGCGCCGGTCGAGTCGGCCGGCCGCTGGTTGAAGTTGGGCGACGCCCGCCACACGGCGGGCGCATAGTCCGGCGCGCCGCCGGATCCCGGAGGCGGCGGGCAGGCGCCCGGGGCGGGCGCCCGGGTGCCGGCGGGAGCGGTCCGCGCGCCGCCCAGCGCGAGTGCGCGGTCGACCTCGCGCCCGTACGCCGCGCGCCCTTCAGGGAGCTCGATCCCCGAATACCGGGCGACCACGACAGACCAATGCTCACTGCGGGAACGGTCGATCGCGGCTTCGGCCGCGTACGCGTCGAGCAGCGCTGCCGCGGCACGGATGTTCGCGACCGGGTCGCGCCGCGCGGCCGCGACCGTCACACCTGCGAGCGCCGCGCCCCGCTCGAGCGCGACCCCGCGTAACGCCATTACCCCGAACGCGGGCGGCCGGCCGGAGAACTCCTCGGCTCCCTCGACCATCTGCCACCGGGTCTCCACCCAACCGATCCCCTGCAGCACTGCCGGCGGCACGTGGAACTCGGCGCCCGCCGCGGCGAACGCGGGGTCGAACGGAGACGAGCTCGCTGCAAGCGGCACCCGATCCACGGCGAGCCGCGCTGCGGGGCAGGGCTCGACAGGCGCCTCGCGGCAGGCGGCGACGACAGCGATCAGGACCGCCGCCGCAACGGTAATGCGGAGCCGCGGCTTCGACCGAGCGCTGATCACGGCTACTGGCCGTGCCTCACATCCAGCACGAGCCGTGCGGGCCCTGAGAGCTCCGACACTCGGTAGGGGCCGGACGTCGCGACACCGAGCACCCACTCGACCTGTCCCTCCAGGTCGCACACCAGTTTCAGCTCCTTGACGGCGGGGAGGCCGAGCGTGCGGTCTCGCTCGGCGAGCGTCGCATTGCCCCGCTCGTCGTGTGCCTGAGCGGGCTCGAGCCGCACGAGGAGCCGGCCTGCCCCCGCTGCCGCTACGGGATCTCCAGACCCACATCGGCGCACCGGCCCGCTCGTGTACTGCACGTGATAGCCGGGGAGGCTGTCGCCCGTGAACTCGAAGGTGATACGGTCGTAGCCCGGGCTCGCTCTCGCGTCGACGGCGCGCAGGATCCGGGGCGGCAGGCCGGGCCGCGGCCGGTGGACCGCGCTGGTCGTGCCTACGAAGCCGGTGTCCTGTGACCCGGGGGGGACCAGCAGCGGGGCGCCGGCGCTTGCCCCCGAGCTCGAAATCCGGACCCGCTGCCTGGGCGCGTCGCGCTGGCACGCGCCGAGGACGAGCAGAGCGAGGCAGAGGTACGGAGCGCGCCAAGGCATCGGTGGTGGTTATACCCCGCGTTCTTCAATGGCGCTCAAGGTCGCGCTCTTGCGACCGCCCGGCCGCCGCGCATATTGGAACGCAGCTCAGATGCTGTGATCCTCGAGGCGCGCTATCGTGCGGCTCGCCCAAGCCTCGGGGGGAGCGAATCGCGAAACCGGCTGAGTGGGACCCCACGCAGCCGGTGTTTCTTTTTTTCGGGCTCGAAGCAAGGAGGAGGGATCGCCATGCGCACGACCTGGATCTCCGCCGTCGCCGGAACACTCGTCGTCGGACTCATTGCCGCCGCTCCGCGGGGCAAGCCGGCGCCGTCCCCCAAGGTCGATTACAAGGAGCTGGCGCACCGGCTCGTGGCCCAGACCGCGGGCATTCACGCCGGCGATCTGGTGCTCGTCACCGGCGGCACGCGCGATCTCGAGCTACTCGAGGACGTCGCTGCCGAGGTCGCCCGCGTCGGCGGCCACCCGCTGATCGCCATCGGGAGCGACCGCCTCACGCGCCTGATGTACGATGATGTGCCGGCAAAGTATGATGCCGGCGCGGCGGCGTTCGACATGAAGCTCGCGGGCTTCGTCACGGCCATCATCGCGGTGGACTACAACGAGAGCCCCGGCGTCCTGGAGGGCGTTCCCCCGGCGCGCCTCGCGGCGCGGGCGAAGACCGGCGCCACCGTCGACGCCCTGCTGCGCCAGCGCCGCGTGCGCGTGGTTGCGATGGGCAACGACCTCTACCCGACGACGGCACGCGCCGAGCAGTTCGGTGTCTCCCAGGATCAGCTGGCCGAGGTCTTCTGGAGCGGCGTGAACGTTGACTATGCCGCGTTACAGGCGACGGGAGAGAAACTGCGCCGCGCCCTCGCGGCCGGCCGGAAGGTGCGCATCACCAACCCCAACGGCACCGACGTCACCGTCGGTATCGCGGGACGTCCTGTCTACGTGAGTGACGGCGTCATCTCCCCCGCCGACGTGCGCCGTGGCGGCGCGGCCACCACCGCCTGGCTCCCCGCGGGCGAGGTCTTCGTGGCCCCGGTGCCGGCCACGGCGCAGGGCACGGTCGTCGCCGATCGCTACTTCTTCCAAGGCAAGACCATCGAGAACTTGCGGCTGGAGTTCAAAGCCGGCCGGCTCGTCTCGATGACTGCGCGCACCGGCCTCGAGCCCCTGAAGGCGCTCTACGACGCGGCCGGGCGCGGGCGAGACCTGTTTGGGGTGGTCGACATCGGGATCAATCCGAGCGTGTCCCTGATCCCGGGCAGCCGCATGGTCGGGTGGATGCCGGCGGGGATGGTGACGGTAGGAGTCGGCAACAACACCTGGGCCGGAGGCTCGAACAGCGTCGGTTTCGGCGTCGATCCGTTCCTCCCCGGGAGCACGCTCAGCGTGGACGGGCGGGTGATCGTGCAGAACGGCACGCTGCAGGCAGAAGTGGCGCGCCGCTGAGCGATTGAACTTACCGAACCCTGCGTTCCCCCTCTCCCCAGCCGGGAGAGGGGGTCAGGGGGTGAGGGTCGCCTCCGCCCGCCTTCGAATGGCCCGCAACCACATCCGGCGGATCAGCGCGCTCCCCGGATAGATCACCCACCAGTACGCGGCGAAGCGCCGTCGCGTGCGGGCGTCCGTGGCATGGACACGCGTTTCCGTCCTCACCACGCAGCAGCCACGGCCCGCGTCCTCGATCCGGAAATTCATGACGGCTTTGGCGTAGCCGGGCCCGCAGGGCCTCTGGAACTCCTCAGCGGTCCGGGGGCGCCGCGCGTCGAGCGGCGCGATCACCACAGTCCCGACTACGATCTCCCCACTCGTTCCCCCTCTCCGCGATGCGGAGAGGGGGTCGCGGGGTGAGGTCGGGGGTGCGGCGGCGAGCAGCAGGAACCCCGAGCGCGTGGCGACGTCGAGGATGGGGAGGTGCCCCGGTGGATTCAGGACGCTCGCGGGCCCGGGCCGACCGAAGCGGCGCAGCCAGGTCAGCGCCCGGAACAACCGGATCTCGCCCGCGGTCACCGCCTCGACGGCGCGATACGCCCGTGCGGGCGTCGCGTTCACGATAATTGTGTGCACCTCGCGGAACTGCCAGACCGGAGCGAACGCGTCGAGCTGGGTCACCCGCCCAATCTGCGTCGGCGCATCCGCCGAGGCGACCCCGCGCCCAGGCGCTGGCGCTCGCCGGCCATCCGGTCATATAACCAAGCTCGCCGCGTCACTCATCACCCGAGACCGAACACGACATGTCGCCCGACGACCTCGCCGCCCAGCTGCAACAGCTGCACGCCGCGGCGTTCGGCTGGGCGCTGAGCTGCTGCGCTTGGGACCGCCCGGCCGCCGAGGACGTGCTCCAGTCGAGCTACCTCAAGATCCTCGACGGACGCGCCCGGTTCGCGGGACGCTCGAGCTTCCGCACCTGGGTGTTCGGCGTGATCCGCCGGACCGCACAGGAGGCGCGGCGCCGGGCGCTGCTGGGGCGGTGGCTGCCGTTCGCACGCCGGCTGTTGGAGCCGGAGGCGGCAGACGGTCGTCCCGACCCGGAGGCCGTCCTTGTGCGGGCTGACGAAACGATCCGGCTGGCGCGCGCGCTCGCGCGGCTGCCGGCCCGCCAGCGCGAGGTGCTGCACCTCGTGTTCTACGAGGACTTGACGATCGCCGAGGCCGCGACTCTGCTCGGTATCGCGCTTGGCACGGCTCGCACTCACTACGAGCGCGGCAAGGCGGCGTTGCGACGGCTGCTCGAGGAGGCCGACCGATGACCGACAACGGCGAGCGACAGCTGCACGAGCAGTTCCGCGCCTTGCGACGCCAGGCGGCAGCAGGGGCGCCTGAGTTTCGGGACGTCCTCGCGTCGCTCAAGCGGCGCCGGGAGAGAGCTGGGCGGCTGCGCGGGCGGGTTGCGGGCCTCGCGATAGCGGCTGCCGCGGCGTTGGTCCTGTTCGCCGTGCTACGGTCCGGTGGCAAGCGTGCGGTGCTCGTCGACTTGGCCGCTGCCCGCTGGGAGGCCCCTACGGATTTTCTGCTGCGCACCCCCGGTGCCGAGCTGTTACGCGCCGTCCCCAGACTCACTTCGGAAGGGAGGCTGTTACCATGAAGCGCGTTTCAGGGTTCACCCTGGTCCTCGTCCTGCTTGGCGTGGTCGGCGCTGCGAGCCAACAACCGCAGCCGGGTGGCCCGGGCAGTCCCCCGCACCAAGAGGATCCGCTCGCCCGGTTCCTGTTTCCGCCCGAGCTTGTGATGCACCAACAGCGCGCCATCGGTCTCAAGACGGAACAGCGCGCCGCGATCACGCGAGCGATCCAGGATTTCCAGACGAAGGTGCTCGACCTGCAGTGGCAAATGCAGGACGAGACACAGCGGCTGGCCGAGCTGCTCGATAAGCCGGTCGTGGATCAAGCGGCCGCGCTCGCGCAGATCGACAAGGTGCTCGTCGTCGAGCGTGAGGTGAAGCGTGCCCACATCGGCCTGCTGATCCAGATCAAGAACCAGCTCACACCAGAGCAGCAGGTGAAGCTCACGCTGCTCAGTTCGCCTTCGGCACCACCTCAATGAGCCTCGACGTCTGGTCTCGCCCCAGGCCGGGTGAACGTCGTCGCCGCCCGGGGGTACGCATCGGCACCGTCGCTACGGTCCTCGATGGACCCCTCCTGCCCCGCTGTCCGGAGGTCGATTGCCATGCCTCTGTGTCTCTCACGATGCTTCGCGCTCGGCGTCCAGCTTGGCCTGCTCGTCCCCGCGGCGCAGGCGCAGTCTCAACCCCACGAGAAGCTGGCGGAGCGCGCCCGGCGCGCCGGTGAAATCATTGCGGAGCTCGTGAAGGAGCCCGACCACTCCCCGCCGCAGTCGCTGCTCGAGAAGGCGACCTGCGTGGCCGCAGTGCCCGAGGTCGTGCAAGTGGGACTGGGGCTCGGGGGAAAGGTCGGATTTGGACTGGCGAGCTGCCGCACCCCCGCCGGCTGGAGCCTGCCGACGTTCGTCGGCTTGAAGGGCGGCACCTTTGGCCTCCAGATCGGCGGCCAGGCGGCCGACGTGGTGTTGGTTTTCCTCAACCAGAACGCGCCGCGCCTCATCGCCGCGTCGTCGTTCGATCTCGGGGGACAGGCCTCCGTCGCCGCCGGCCCGGTGGGCCGCAACCTCTCGGCCGAGACGGACTACAAGCTCACGGCCGAGATTTACACGTATTCGAAAACCAAGGGCCTGTTCGCCGGGATCAACCTCGCCGGTACCAAATGGGAGATCGACTCCAAGGCGAACAAGGCGGTCTACGGTGGGAGTCGCTCGGCGGATGTGAAGGGCCTGCTCGCGACCAGCGGGACCGGAGGCCCGGGGCTGGTCCAGCCGTTCCTCAACAGCTTGCAGAAGAATATCGGACCGCTGAAGCCCTAAGCCTACTGCTTCACCCACGTAGAGCGCAGGTCGTACGTCACGGCGTAGACCAGACGATTGACGAGCTGCCCGTACGCGTTGTTGGGATCTTTAGCGGAGAAGATGGGCTCGCCGCCGACCAGGGAGAGGCCGCCGACCTTCTCACTCGCGGTCGCGCTGGAGCGCCACAGCGTCCCGCCGGACTTGGTCGACAGCAGCTCTACGGACAGCTCGGCCGAGACCGTCGCCTCCACATGCGGCAGCGTCAGGCCAACCAGGCCGCCGCTCGGCTTCACGTTGGACACTTTGAGATGACCGAAGAAGACCACGGGAACGCCGCGCTCCCCTCCCAGCGCCTGCGCCGCCGCTGGACCGAGCTCCGCCGCACGGGTGCGCCGCAGCACCGAGTCGGCCGGCCCGAGCTCCAACACCTCGATACCCGTCTGGGCAGCCAACACGTACTCCGAGAAGCGCCGCGTGGCGAATTCGTGGAGCGAGCCCTTGGCATTCTCGGCCGTGAACGTGACGAGTCCGATCTGACCGTACGGCACGAGATTGAGGCGCGGCGGGAGGAGCACGCGGTGAGCGGCGCAGGCCATGCCGGCCAAGACGACCAGCAGCACCGCGGCGAGTGGGCGCACCGGTACGGGGGAGACACGGTTCGGTTCCCTCATGTCGTGGACACCTCGCGCAAGGGTGAAGCGACGCAGCCAACATAACAAACGGCCAGGGCCGGCGCCGGGCGCAGTAAGCGGGACGACCCGATGGCCCGACGCTTGACGCCCCCCAGAGCCCGGGCTATATGCCTCCAAGCCCTGGGGGGGGTGCGATGAGCGCCGAGGACGTCACGGGGGAGCGCGCGCGCGAGCGTGCCCTGCTGCAGGCGGAGAAGATGGAGACGATCGGCCGCCTGACGGGGGCCATCGCGCAGCAATTCAATGAGCTCCTCGGTGCCATCCTGACGCGCGCCGCGGCGCTCACCCAGTCCTCGCCCCCGAACCGCGACTTGGACGAGCTGAAGGAAACGGCTCGGCGCGGCGCGGAGCTGGCCCACAAGCTCCTCGGATTCAGCCGGCACAAGACGCTGGACCTGCAGCCGCTCAGCTTGACCGAGTACGTGCGGGAGATCCTCGATAGGCTGCGCCGCGAGCTTCCCGCCAACGTCGAGGTCCAGTTCGAGGCGGACGAGGTAGGCGGCGTCGTCGAAGCCGATCCCGCGGAAGTGCGACAGATCCTGATGAACCTCGTCACCAACGCACGAGACGCCATGCCGAAGGGGGGCACGCTGCATGTGGAAGTCCGGCGGGCGCGTCTCGGCGCGGCGGATCGACCCCTGCACGCGTGGATCGAGCCGGGAGCCTACGTGAGCGTCGCGGTGAGCGACACCGGCTCGGGAATGAGCGCAGCGACGCTGGCGAGCGTCTTCGAGCCGTTTTTCACCACCAAGCCGCTGGGGGTCGGAACCGGCCTCGGGATGGCGATGGTGTACGGCCTCGTCAAGCAGCACAAGGGGTTCGTGCACCTGTACAGCGAAATAGGCCAGGGGACTACAGCCAAGGTGTACCTGCCCGCCGTCTACCACCGGGCACTGCCGCTCGAAGCCGTCGACGACGAGATCCTCCCGGGCGGGACCGAAACGATCTTGCTGGTCGAGGACGACCCCACCATGCGCTCGGTGGCGCAGGAGCTGTTGGAGAAAGTCGGTTACCGCGTGCTCGCGGCGGTCGACGGAGAGCAAGGCCTCGCGATCTATCGAGCGCACCGCGCGGAGCTCCGCCTCGTCCTCACCGACGTCATCATGCCAAAGCTCAGCGGCTTCCAGCTCTACGAAGCCATCCGGCGAGACTCGCCGGCCCTGAAGGTGCTGTTCACGAGCGGCTTTCCCGCGCCGAACTACCGCAAGACGGTCGGCCTCGATGCCGCCGTCGCCTTCGTCACGAAGCCTTGGACGGCGAGCGAGCTGCTCGGCCGGGTGCGGACCCTGCTGCAACCCGCACCAGCTTAGGTTGACACGCCACGGCGGCGGCGTCAGTATAGCGACGCGGAGAAGCGATGCGCGTCGTCAGGTGGGCCAGGTTGCAGTCGTCCGCGCCATGCGGGCTGCGGCTGGGAGCGTGGTACCCGGTGACCGGGCTGACTGCGCGGGAAGCCCAGGTCCAGGTACGCGGGCGCGTTTTGATGGTGCCCCGTTCCCTCGTGGAGCTGCGCACCACTCCGCCGTTGGAGTGGACGGTGGCGCCCGGCGGCACGGACACTGCTCGGGGGCTTGCCGGAGCCCGCGACGACTATCTGGTGTGTCCGAATTGCCGTCATCGGGACGCTTTGCCGGACGCCCGCGTCCCGCGGATGCGCTGCTCGCGCTGCAATGAAGTCTTCAGCATCGCCTGGGACGAACGGTATCTCCGCACTGGGGGGGGACGCGACGGGCGCGAGCCGAGCCCCTCCCCAACCCCACCCCTCGCATGGAGCGCGCTCGGTCCGGACCGTCGCATGACCCGACGCCGCATGGCCACCAGTCGCCGCTCGAGCCTCGAGCGCCGCGTCACCGAGCGCCGGCGAATCCCGGTCGCCCACGGGCTCGTCGAGCGGCGGATCGGCGAGCGCCGGCGGCGGATGGTCCGACGGACTGATCGGGATCGTCGCGGCGGGCCGGAACGGCGGCACAAGGCCGCGAGCTGGTAGCGGGCATCAGTAGCTCAGCTCCAGGCTCGCCGATCCCGCTGCTATCGGCTGAATTCGCAGGCTCGAGAGTGCGGCCAGGCGCGCGTCGGCCGCTTCGAGCTGGGCCGCGGCGTGCGTGGTGAGCACCGTGATCACGCGCATCCCGGCCGCCTTCCCCGCGGCGACGCCGGGCGGGGCGTCCTCGAGCACGATGCAGTCGGACGGCGCGCGACCCAGACGAGCGGCCGCCAACAGATAGCCCGCTGGGTCCGGCTTGCCGCGCGTGACGTCTTCCGCCGTGATGAACACGTGCGGCGTCGGGAGGCCCACAGTCGCGAGCCGGAGCCGTGCCACCGCGCTGCTCCCCGACGTCACGACCGCCCACTGTTGCTCGGTCAACCGGCGGAGCAGGGCAGCGGCGCCGGGCGCCGCTGCGAGCCCCCGGGTTGCGATCTCTTCGATCCGATCGAGCACGGCGCCTTCGGCCGCGGCGTCGAGCTGAGGAGCGACGAGACGCAGCGTCTCCGAGGTACGACGCCCGTGCGCCACCTCCAGGAACGGGCGGGCATCGAGGCCACGGCTCGCCGCCCAGCTGTGCCAGATGAGCTCGATCGAGCGACGGGAATCGACCAGCACACCGTCCAGGTCGAAGAGGACGGCCTGACATTGCATGATCGGCATGGCGGCGCTTCCCTGGTCAGTCTGCCTGCTCGGCTCTGTGTACCGGAATCGTAACAATTGCACTCGTGCAACCGTGGAACACGCAGGGAATGCGATGCGTTTCACTCAGGATCATGGCGCGCGGGTTGACGAGAATCCCTGTACTGGGTATGCTGCGACCACGATGAAGCCGACCTACTCGCAATCGTGCAAGCGTGCGCGCTCGAACGACACGGGCAATTCCGCGGTGTGCGCGCCGCTCGCCCGATTACGTGGGATGATGTAGCAGTACCGGCAGTGCGCAGCGCCGCTGCGAACGCCCCCACGCTTTGGTGTAGAAGCGTGGGGGCGTCGTCGTGTGGGATCCTAGTGAGGAGACGACCAAGATGATGGCGAAGGAATATTTGCTGGCGAGCGATTTCGACCAGACGTTGAGCTTCAACGATTCCGGGATCATTCTGAGCGAGATCGTGGGAATCCCGGGGTTTCGTGAAAAGGTCGCAGGCCTCTCGCGCACCAACCTCGTCCAGCAAGGCGGGGAGCTGGCGTATCTGCTGCGGCACGACCCGGATTACCGCGGGGTGCGGCGCGAGCATCTGGTGGAGGTCGGGAAGCGCATCCGTCTCAAGCAGAACATCCAGCTGCTCGTGCGCCTGCTGCAGGAAGGGATCGAGGGCCACCGCTTCGCGTTCTACGTGATCTCGGCGGCCCCCGAGGAGGTGATCCAGTCGGCCCTCGAGGGCATCGTCCCCCCCGACCACATCTTCGGCACGCGGTTCGAATACGACTCCTCCTCCGGCGAGATCCGGTCGATCGTGCGAGTCGCGGCCGGATACGGCAAGGTGGCGGTGCTGGACGAGCTGCAGGCGGCGCTGCAGGTGGGCTCCGACCGCATCGTCTACGTGGGGGACGGCAGCTCCGACGTGCACGTGATGCTGCACGTCAACCGCCGGGACGGCTTTACCATCGCTGCGTCGGAGGCCAAGCTCGTCGCGCAGATCGCACGGCGCACCATCATTGGCGACGATGCGTTGAGCGTGCTGGTACCGCTGCTCGAGGAGATCGTGGGGATGACGCCGGCCCGTATCCGGTCGTTCTTCGAAGAGCACGGCCTGGCGATCCAGGAGTGGGACAGAGTCCGCACCGACTGGCTGACGATCGGACAGAGCGCATCGGACGACGGCGCAGCAGCGTCGCTCGCGACGGCCGACCGGTAGGCTGGGCTCATCAGAGCCGCGCGACTCGCGCCGGCTACACCTTCGCTTCCCGCAGCTGCTCTTTCACCGGCAGCTTGCGGATCCGCTTGCCGGTCGCCGCGAAGATGGCGTTGGCCACGGCAGGCATCACGGCCGACGTCCCCGGCTCGCCGATGCCCCCCGGCGCCTCCCCGCTCTTGACCAGATGGACCTCGATCGCGGGCGCCTCGTTGATCCGCAGCGCGCGATAGTCGTTGAAGTTGTGCTGCTCGACGCGGCCGTCCTTGATGGTGATCTCGCCGAACAGGGCGGCGGTGATCCCGAAAATGACCCCGCTCTCGAGCTGGGCCGTGACGGTGTCGGGGTTCACGATGATGCCGCAGTCCACGGCGCAGACGACGCGCGGGACACGGACGTCGCCCTGCTTCGACACTGACACCTCGGCGACCTGGGCGATGTAGCTCCCGAAGGCGTGCAGCAGCGAGATCCCGCGCCCGCTCCCCGGGGGCAGCGGCCGCCCCCAGCCGGCCTGCAGCGCGGCGAGCTCGAGCACCGCTTTGGCGCGCGGGCGTTGGTCGAGCAGGGCGCGGCGGTATTGGAACGGGTCCTGCTGCGTCGCCGCCGCGAGCTCGTCGATGAAGCTCTCGACCACGAAGATGTTGTGCGTGGGGCCGACGCCGCGCCAGAACGCGGTGGGCACGCCGGGCGGCTCCTGGCGGACGTACTCCACGCGGATATTGGGAAGCGTGTACGGCGGCTCCGCTGCTCCCTCCACGGCGTCCAGATCGAGGCCCTTGATCATCGCGCCAAGCCGGTGGACGCCGCCGGCCCGAATCACCCGCAGGCTCTTGGGGAACAGTTGGCTGATGACGCGTGCCTCGATCGACGAGCCGGCGATGCGGTGCGACCAGGCGAGCGGCCGGCCGCGCTCGTCCAGGCCGGCGGCGATCCGGTCGTAATAGTAGGGCCGGTACATGTCGTGCTGGATGTCTTCTTCGCGCGTCCACACGACTTTCACGGGACCGGAGACCTGCGTCGCGATCTGCACGGCGCGGATGATGAAGTCCACCTCGAGTCGCCGGCCGAAGCCGCCGCCCAACAGGTGGTTGTGGACCTGAACGCGCTCCCGCGGCAGACCGGTCAGCTTCGCGGCGGCGGTTCGGGCGAACGTCGGCACCTGCGTGCCGACCCAGATATCGCACCCGTCCCGGCGTACGTGCACGGTGCAGTTCACCGGCTCCATCGTCGCGTGCGCGAGGAACGGCACCTCGTAGACGGCCTCGACCTTCCGGGCGGCGCCAGCCATGGCCCCCGCGACGTCGCCGTCCTTGCGCGCGACCACGCCCGGCTGCTGCGACGCCGCTGCGAGCTGGCGCACGATGTCGGCCGTACTGAGCTTGGCGTTCGGCCCTTCGTCCCAGCGGACCTCCAGCGCGGCGAGGCCCTGCTTCGCCGCCCACATGTGGTCGGCGACCACGGCCACGGCATCGTCGAGCCGCACCACCTGTTGGACGCCCGCGATCGCCTTCGCTTTCGAGTCGTCGACGCTCGCGAGCTTGCCGCCGAACACCGGACAGGCGGCCAGCGTGGCGACCTTCATGCCGGGGAGCTGCACGTCGATCCCGAATTGCGCCGCGCCGTTGACCTTGTCGGGGCTGTCCAGGCGCTTGGCGGGCGTGCCGATCAGCTTCCAGTCCTTCGGATCCTTCAGCGGGACGGTGCGCGGCACCGGCAGCGTCGCCGCCTTGTCGACCAGGGCGCCGTAGCCGAGCTTGCGCCCCGTCGCTCCGTGGACGACCTCGCCCCGTTCGGCGCGGCAGGACGCGGCGTCGACCTTCCACGCCTGCGCGGCGACGGCCACGAGCAGGGTGCGCGCCGCGGCGCCGGCGCGGCGCAGCGGCTCGAAGTTGCCGCGCACCGACGTCGAGCCCCCCGTTTCCTGGACACCGAACAGGGGTTCGGCGTAGAGCGCGTCGTCGGCCGGGGCGTGCTCGAGCTGAACCTGGCTCAGGTCGACTTCCAACTCCTCCGCAAGCAGCATGGGCATGGATGTGTACGTCCCCTGTCCCATTTCAACCTTGTGCATGATCAGCGTCACACGGCCGTCGCGATCGACACGAATGAAGGCGTTGGGGGCGAACCGGTCATTCTGCACACGCCGCGGCACAGGCAGACTGAAGCCGAGCAGCAGACCGCCGCCGACAGCGGCGCTGGCCTCGAGGAACGTCCGGCGGGAAAGGGTGCGCGCCATGTGATCAGCCTCCCGCCCGCTTGATCGCGGCACGGATCCGCACGTAGGTGCCGCAGCGGCAGATGTTGCCCGCCAGCGCCGCATCGATGTCGGCGTCGGTGGGATGCGGCTTGCTCGCGAGCAGCGCGGCGGCGGACATGATTTGCCCCGACTGGCAGTAGCCGCACTGGACCACCTCCAGATCGAGCCACGCCTGCTGCACCTTCCTGCCGCTCGGCGTTTCACCCACACCCTCGATGGTCGTGATCTGCTTCCCGGCCGCCGCGGCGACCGGCGTGACGCAGGAGCGTATCGGCCGGCCGGCGACGTGCACCGTGCAGGCACCGCACAGCGCCATGCCACAGCCGAACTTGGTGCCGGTTAGACCGATCACATCCCGCAGCACCCACAAGAGCGGCATGTCGCCCGGGACGTCCACCGTGTGAGCCTTGCCGTTGATGCTTAACGTGACCATGGCCCCAGTCCCCGAAGTGTCGTAAGGAATCTGCCTGCGCGGAGGTCGCCGCAGAAGGTCGCTGCTCGCGCGCCGATCGTGCCGCGTCACGCGGTCAGCCCATGGCACTTACCGGAGCGCTGCTAACGCCCGCTCCAGCGCGACGCTATCCACGGCCGCCATGGCCTGGGCGAGCTGCTGCTGCACCGCGCCGACCCGCTCGGCACCGGTCCTCTGCCGCTCCTTGCCGAGCGACGTGATCACGACCGTCACGGTCCACCCCGTGGCAGGATTGCCCGTGCGTCGCACCAATCCGTCGCGCTCCAGCCGCTCCACGAGCCGTCCCAGCCCCGAGTCGCCGTCGTGCACGCGGGCCGCAAGCTCAAGAACCGACAGCGGTTCCGCCGCGTTACTGAGCTCGGTCAACAGGTCGAGCGTCGCTGGCGACAAGCCCAACTCACCCAGCGCTGCGTCGAGACGATCGGTTACAGCGTGAGCGATTCCGAGCAGGCGGAACAATAGCTGCGCCTCGGTCGTGTCGGGCAGGTAGCTCGTTTGGGTGGTGGTCATATGGTTGGCGGGTGCACGTTGCACCCCCGAGACGATCGGATAACCAACCTCGACCGCCCGAGGTTCCGGGTCACGAGACCATCCGGCGGCCTCGGCCCTGCGCCGCCCCCCGCGCCGCGGAACGCGCCAGGAACTCCGCGGCTAGATAGTTCATTAATGAAGTAACCTGTATGGCCACGTATCGCTCCATCATTGGACCGCTGCTCGCTGCGGCGCTGATCGTCGCTCGAGGCGAGGCGGCTCAGACGCGGGCGCCCGAAGGGCGCGCCCAGACGGCGGTGTTTGAGCCTCTCGTCGCCGATCCCAAGGAGCCGCAGTTCTTCGCCGCCTACCTCTGGGAGCGCTCAGCGCGGCTCGGGTCGCGGCTGGGTAGCGTCGGTTTCGGTCAGACCTTCGGAGTCGCGGGAGGACGGGACTGGGAGGTCTCGATCGCCGCGGCCGTGTTCTCGCAGTTCGACCTGGCGCGGGCCACGGCCGACCTGATGAACACCGACTACCGCGTCGGCGTCCCCGTGACGTACCGCCACGCCGCCCTGACGGCGCGGTTTCAGCTGTACCACCAGAGCTCTCATCTGGGCGACGAGTACATGGCCCACACCAACGCGCAACGGGTGGACCTGTCGTTCGAAGCCGCGGAGCTCCTCGTTGCCCGGGACATCGCGAATTGGCGGATCTACGGCGGCGGTGAGTACACCTTCACACACTCACCGGCCGACCTCAAGCCCGGCGTGCTGCACGGCGGCTTGGAATACCGACCGCCGCGGGTGCTTGTACGAGTCGGCCGGCTCGCCGCCGGTCGCCTGGTGGCGGCCGTAGACGCCAAGTCCTTCGAAGACCGGCGCTGGGACGTGGGGTGGAGCGCGGTCACCGGGCTCGAGCTGGGCGACCCGAGCGCTCGCCCGGAGTCCGGATGGCGCTGGAGCGTGCTGCTCAAGGCGTATACGGGGCCCGCGCCGTATGGTGAGTTCTTTCGCGATCGTGTGTCGTCGCTCGGGCTCGGCATCGGGTTGGCGCTGTGACGTCCCGTTAAGGAGGCTCTGCATAGGTGACGCGAAGTCGGGGGTGAGGCTAGCACGCTGACACGCGCGGGCGCACGGCAGGCACAGCAGCGTCGGTATCGCCTATGCTTCGGCGCAGCTGTGCCGCCCGAGCGCCCTGTTATGGAATGACCCTGTCAAGTACTGTAACCCCCTTGGGTGGCGGTCGGGGGCAGCTACGACGGTGGATCACGCTGTTATTCGCGGATCGCCCCTGGGGGCGCCGGCATAATCATGATCCGTCGGGAGCTGCCTCGAGACTAGCGTCGCGAGTTCGGCCGAAGCCTGATCGCCGAGGGCGCTCAAGGATTCTCCGTTCCGTGCCCCGCGACCGCCGCACCCGAGGTCAGGCTGCTGCGGCAGCCGTGCCGGCCCGCTCGGCGGCGATGCCGATCGCCCAGATGAAGCCGACGAGCTCGCGGGCGACGGCGGTGACCACTTGGGGCGTCGGTTTCCCGCGCCCGAGGAGACGGCGATACCGCGTACTGAGTCGATGTTGGGCCTTCCAGGCGATGGCCGTGATCGCGTCCGGTTGCCCGCGCTGGCGCGTGCGCAGTGCCTTGCCGCATTTGGGCGGAAAGCGGTAGGCCCACGCGGCTTCGACGAGGACCCGGCGCAGGTGGGCGTTGCCGGTCTTGGTGATCGCGCCCCGCTGCACCCGCGCACCGCTCGAGTGCTCCGCGGGCACGGTGCCGCTGTAGCCCATCAGTTGGCGCGGATGGGTGAAGCGCGAGAGGAGGCCGACCTCGCGCACGATCGTCGCGGCCGTCACCTGGCGCACGCCCCGGAGGGTTTGCAGGGCGGCGATCACCGCGCGCAGCGGCGCGGGGGCCGCGGCGACGGCGGCATCGAGGGTGCCCTCCAGACGCTCCAGCCGGGCGGCGGCGTGGTCGACTTCGTGGAGGTAATCGTCCATGGTCGCCTGCAGCGCCGGAGGATCGAGAGGCAGGGTGTCGAGCCACCGGCGGTGGCGCTGGCTCCAAGGCTGGGCTCCCGGCGGCGGCCGGATGCCATGCCGCAACAGGAGTTTGCCGAGGCGGTGCCGGGCGCGGAGCTGGTCCTGCTGGGCGGCCTCGCGTGCGCGCACCAGATCCCGCAGCGCTTCGTGGGCGGCGTCGGGGACCCACACCCGCGTGAGATCGCCGGCCCGGTGGCAGCGGGCGAGTGTCTCGGCGTCGCGGCGATCGGTCTTCACCCGATCGCCGGGTTTCGTCGGCACGAGCGTCGGGGCCACGACGTCACAGGCGACCCCAAGCGTGGTGAGCTGCCAGTAGAGGACGTAGCCGCAGGGGCCGGCTTCGTAGCAGGCCCGGAGCTGCTCGCGGCCCCGGAGCT
>MNEL01000003.1 GCA_001917665.1 Gemmatimonadetes bacterium 13_1_40CM_69_22
CCGGCAGGTTCAGCGCTTCGGCGATGCGCGGCTCGGCCAGCGCCTTCACCCGCGCCACCAGCTCCGCCGGCGGCTCGACCTTGGTCCATTCCATCTTCGGCTGCCGCATGTCAGCGACCAGCTCGGCCGCGGCGTCGAGCAGCTCGCGGATCCCCTTGTGCGCCACCTCCAGCCCTTTTACGATCTCGGGCTCCGTCAGCTCGAGCGCGCCGCCCTCCACCATGACGATCGAGTCCCCGGCGCCGGACACGACCATGTCCACGTCGGAGAACTCGAGCTGCTGGAAGGTGGGGTTGAGAATCCACGCGCCCTCGACCCGCCCCACCCGCACCGCGGCGATCGGGCCGTTCCAGGGCACCTTGGACATTTCCAGCGCCGCCGAGGCCGCCGTGACGCCCAGCACGTCGGCGTCGTTCTCCTGGTCCGCCGACAGGACGTACACGTACACCTGGACCTCGTTCTTGAACCCTTCCGGGAAGAGCGGCCGCATCGAGCGGTCGATCAGCCGGGCCGAGAGGATCTCCTCGTCCGAGGGACGACCCTCGCGCTTCAGGAAGCCGCCGGGGATCTTGCCGGCGGCGTAGCTCTTTTCGCGATACTCGACGGTGAGGGGGAAGAACGGGAGGGTCGAAACGTTGTCCGACACGGTCACGGCCGCGAGGACCACCGTCTCTCCGAACTGCAGGAGGCAGGCCCCCGCGGCCTGCTTGGCCAGTCGCCCGGCCTCCAGCTTCAGGGGGCGACCCGCAAACGTGCGATCGACGTGCTTCACCATATTGCCTGTCTAGAGCACACAGAAATACGCCAAGCGTCCCGGTGCTCTTCCCGGGACGCCCAGCGCGACGCCATCCGCATTAGTGGCGGAGACCCAGCTCGTCGATGAGCTGCCGATAGCGCTCCAGGTCGGTGCGCTTGAGGTACTCCAGCAGGCGGCGGCGCTGGCTCACCATCTTGAGGAGGCCGCGCTGCCCGTGGAAATCCTTTGCATGGACCCGGAAGTGATCGGTGAGGCTGTTGATCCGCTCGGTGAGCAGCGCGACCTGGACCGGGGCCGACCCCGTATCCCCTTCGTGCAGCCCGTACTTCCTGACCGGCGTCGTCTTGTCGTACATCTGGTCCTGTTCCCTAATTATTGAGAGCGCATTAACTTAGACGCCCAACGCCGGCTTGTAAAGCCCCCATGCACCACGCCCCCACCGACCTGGTCGGCCGCACCGTCGGCCCCTACGAGCTCGAGCGCTTGCTCGGCCAGGGGGGGTTCGCCTGGGTGTTCGTCGGCCGGGAGCTCGACGGCACGCCGGTGGCGGTCAAGATCTTGAAGCCCCGCTACGGTGCCGACCCCGCGTTCGAGATCCGGTTTCGCAACGAGGCCGAGACCGCCGCCAAGCTCGATCACCCGAACATCATCCGCATTCGATTCGTGGCGCGCTCCGGGGGCTACGTGTATTTCGCAATGGACCTGTGCGCCGACTCGCTGGGCGCGCGCCTCGCGCGCGAAGGTCCGCTCACCGAGCGCGACGTCGTACGCATCGCCACGGACGTGGCTCGGGGACTCGAGTTCGCGCACCGGCAGGGGGTGATCCATCGCGACCTGAAGCCGGACAACATCCTGATCCACTCCGATGGCAGTGCGGTGATCTCGGACTTCGGGATCGCGCGTGCCGTCTCCGGCTACGTCGCGTCGACGGGCGTCAACATGACCCTCGGCACGCCGCAGTACCTTTCGCCGGAGCAAGCGCAGGGCCGGCCGCTCGACCAGCGGCTCGATTTCTACGCGCTGGGCGTCACGCTCTACAAGGCGGCGACGGGAGAGGTTCCCTTCACCTCGAGCGACTGGTTCGAGCTCGCCCGGATGCATGTGGAGGACCCGCCCCCCGGGTTGCGCAAAAAGCGGCCGGAGCTGTCCAAGCGCTTTGAACGGGTCGTGATGAAGTGCCTGGCCAAGCACCCGGACGACCGCTACCGCGACGCCACCCAGCTGCTCGGCGACCTGGGCGACGTGGACGGAGCGCAGGCGCGCTGGTGGCGCTGGTGGTCAAGCTGATGCACTGATCAACCGTTGGATCATGCCGACGAGGCGGGCGAAGACGCCGGGCGCGACGCCCTTTCCCCTTCCCGCTTCTCCGGCAGGTGCCAGTCCCAGGAACGCCTCCGCCGCTCCCCGCAGCTCGGCTTCGCACTGCTGGGGAAACGGTCGCTCTCCGAGTCTCACGGCGAAGCCCGGGCGGTCGGACGTCCCCGCGAGCTCGACGACCCCCGGCGAGGCGCGCTCGATGACGTCGATGAGCGGCTTGAGCTTCTCCCCTTTTCCCCGTCCCCGGTTCCCGTAGTACGCCGCCGTGACGACGGCGACCACGCGCGCGGCCGGGACGTGTCCCGCGACGTACCCTTCCAGCGTCTCTCTAACGACGGAAGACATGGCCCAGCCAGCGCAGAATGTCGTTCGAGGTGGCGAGGATCATGATGCCCACCAGCACCACGAACCCGATTTGTGTGAGCCGCAGGCGCAGCTCGAGCGGCAACGGCCTCCGCCGCACCGCCTCGGCGAGGAGGAACACGAGCTGCCCCCCATCGAGGATGGGGATGGGCAGCAGGTTGAGAATGGCGAGATTGATCGAGAGGAAGGCCATGAATCCGACCAAAGTCGCGAGCCCGACACGGGCGGCCTGACCCGAGATCTGACCGATCAGAATCGGCCCTCCCAGCTCACGGACCGATGCGCGTCCGGTGACGAGCTTCACCAGGAAATCGACGATTAACTCGGCGCGACCGGTCGTCTCCCTCCAGCCGAGCCGGATCGCCCCCACCACGCCGGGCCGGGGCAGCGTCGGGTAGGCCGCCCCGACACCCACGAAGCCGATGACCCTCGGCTGCTTGGTGACGGGATCCTGATCCTCGCGGCGCTCCGGCACGACCGCCAGCGCGAGGCGGTCGGTGCCGCGCTGCACTTCGACCGTGATCTGGCGGGCCGGGTTGCGCCGCGCCACGCGGGCGAAGTCCTGCCATGACACCACGGTGTCGCCATTCACCTTGAGGATGCGGTCACCCGGCCTGAGTCCCGCCTTCGCGCCCGCGCTGCCGCTCGCCACGGTGGAGATGACGGGCCCGAGGTACGGGCTGAGTGCCAGCGCCGTGGCGAAGCGCGCCGTGGTGTCCGCGTCGGCGATATGGAGCACGAGGGAATCCGGCCGTCCCGCGACGCGCAACTTCACCGGGGTGTGGGCGTTGGCAAGCTTCAGCTGCAGCTCGCCCCATGTCCGGACCGAATCGCCGTTCACGGTCGTGATCCGATCGCCGCGGCGCAACGACGCGAGCGCCCGCGCGGCCGGGGGCAAATCGGTCGCGATCACGCTGTCTACCTGCGTCGTCGCAATGTTGTTGGGCTCGAGCGTTCCGGTGTACGCCAGTCCGGTGTAGACCGCCAGGGCGAAGGCGGCGTTCATCGTCACGCCGGCGACGACTACCACGACGCGCGCCCACAGCGGCTTCCGATCGAACGCTCGTACGGGGTCGACGGGCTGCGCGCTCTTCCCGCCTTCGAGCTCGCCGGCGAGTCCTTCGTCCTCGAATCCGGCCATCTTCACGTAGCCGCCGAACGGAATCCACGAGATCCAGTATTCGGTCTCGCCGCGGCGCCACCCGAGGATCGGCCGGCCGAAGCCGAGCGAGAAGCGCAGCACCTGAATGCCCACCAGCTTCGCGGCGACGAAATGGCCCGATTCGTGGACGAAGATCAGGATGCCGAGGACGGCGACGAACGCCGCCAGGGTCAGGAGCACGCGGCTTCCCGCGCCAGGCGGCGGGCCCCGGCGTCGGCGGCGAGCACGGCTTCCAGCGTGTCGGCGGCGCCCGGCCGACCCGTCTCCAGGACCCGGGCGATCGTGGCGGCGATGCGACCGAACGGAATGGCGCCTTCGAGGAACAGCCGGACGGCGACCTCGTTCGCGGCATTGAACGCGGTCGGCGCGGTGCCGCCGCTCGTGGCCGCGGCCCGCCCGAGGCGGTAGGCCGGGTAGGTCTCGGGGGCGACGGCCTCGAAGGTGAGGCTGCCGGCGGCCACCGGGTCGAAGCGCCGGGTTCCGGCGTCCGGTACCCGCGCCGGATAGGTGAGCGCGTACAGAATGGGCAGCTCCATCGTGGGGAACCCGACCTGCGCGAGGACCGAGCCGTCCACGAACTCGACGAAGGCGTGTACCACGGATTGGGGATGCACCACGACGTCCACGGCGTCATACTCCAGACCGAAGAGGAAGTGAGCCTCGATCACCTCGAGCGCCTTGTTGACGAGGGTCGCCGAGTCGACGGTGATCTTTCTTCCCATTTTCCACGTGGGGTGCCGCAGCGCCTCCGCCACCGTGGCGGCCGCGATGCGCTCGGGCGGCCAGGTGCGGAAGGGCCCGCCCGACGCCGTGAGGATGAGGCGGGCCAGCTCGGCTCGCCCCCGACCCGCGGTGCACTGCAGCACGGCGCTGTGCTCGGAGTCGACGGGCACGATCTCGCCGCCGCCCTCGCGCGCCGCGCGGGTGACGAGCTCGCCGGCCATGACGAGCGTTTCCTTGTTCGCGAGGGCGACGCGCTTGCCGGCGGAGAGCGCCGCGAGCGTGGCCTCGAGCCCCGCCGCGCCGACGATGCCGTTCACCACGATGCGCACATCCGGATGCGTCGCCGCCTCGACGAGGCAGCTGGCCCCCGAACCCCGCGCCCCGGGCCCCGAGCCCCGCTTGCCGCCGTTCACGAGTCCGAGATACGCCGGCTTCCATTCGGCGGCTTGCCGTTCCAACAGCTCCGCGTTGGAGTGCGCCGTGAGCGCCACGACCCGAAACCGCTCCCGCTGGCGCGCCAGCACCTGAAGCGTGGAGCAGCCGATCGAGCCGGTGGACCCCAGGATCGCGACCCCGATGCTCATGCGATGCCGAACAGCCGGAGCAGCCCCGCGGTCGCCGGCAGGACGAAGTAGAGGGAGTCGAGCCGGTCGAGCACGCCGCCGTGCCCGGGAATGAGCGCCGACGAGTCCTTGACGCCCGCCTCGCGCTTGAACAGCGACTCAGCGACGTCGCCGACCTGCGCCGCCACCGCCACCACCACCCCCACCGTTGCCAGTTGCACGACGCCAAGCTGCAAGGCCACTCGATCGAGCACCAGGGGACCGTACACCAGCGCCGCAATGAGCCCGCCGACGAGTCCCCCGACGGCGCCGGCCCACGTCTTCCGGGGCGACAACACCGGCGCGAGCTTCGGCCCGCCGATCAGCGTGCCTGCCGCCATGGCGCACGTGTCGCACACCCATGTCACGACGAGCGGCAGGAGCACGAGCGCCACCGATCCGCGCGGGTGCGCGTCGCTGTGCGGGCCGTGGCGAATCGCGATGGTGAACGCGAGCAGGGCCGAGGCGTAGAGGGTGCCGAAGACGGTGACCGCGACGGCGGTCAGCGGGCGGCGCGCCGGACCGCGCGCCATCGCCATAACCAGCAGTGCGAGCAGCCACAGCGCGGCGACGTACAGCACCGGCTCCCAGTCGGCGTACCCCTTCACCCAAAAGGTCGCGAGCGGCACCGCCGCGGCGGCGGGGAGCCCGAGGTTCTCGAGGGGTTCGATGCCCTCGCGGCGGGCGAGGTCGTAGATCTCGCGTGTGCCGAGCACGCCGAGCACGGCGAGCGCCGTGGCGAGGACCCACCCGCCCAGCCACAGCACCGCCACCGCCACCGCAATGGCGGGCACCGCGAAGGCGACGCGCACCAGCAGGTTGCGGGACATCAGGCGGTGACGTTACCGAAGCGCCGCTCGCGCCGCTGGTAGTCGAGCACGGCCTGGAACAGGTCGCGCCGGGTGACGTCGGGCCAGAGCACGGGCGTCATGTACAGCTCCGTGTAGGCGAGCTGCCACAGGAGGAAGTTCGAGATGCGCAGCTCGCCCGAGGTGCGAATCAGCAGATCCGGATCGCCCCACGGAGCCGTGTAGAGCTTTTCGCGCACGGCGTCTTCATCGATGTCCTCGAGCCGCTTCGTGCCCTTGAGGACTTCCTCGGCGAGTAGCCGCGCCGCGCGCGCCAGCTCGGCGCGCGACGAGTACGAGATGCACAGGTTGAGCGCCAGCTTCCGACCGCCGCGGGTGGCGCGCTCCACCTGGTCCACGGCGGCGCGGGCGCCCGGCGCGAGCCGTGCCCGCTCCCCCAGCACGTGCACGACGACCCCCTGCCCGCGCAGCTCGTCCGCCTCCTTGGCGATGTACTCCTCGAGCAGGCTCATCAGCGCGGAGATCTCCGTGGGGGGGCGCTGCCAGTTCTCGTCGGAGAACGCGAACAGCGTGAGCACCTCGACCCCCGCCTCGATCGCTCCCTCGACCACCTCGCGCACCGCCTTCATGCCGGCGCGATGCCCAAACGGGCGCGGCAGGTTGCGCTCGCGAGCCCAGCGACCGTTGCCGTCCATGATGATGGCCACGTGACGCGGGACGGCGCCGTTGAGGCGGATCTGCGCGAGCAGGTCGTCGGCCACCTTACACCTCCATGATCTCCGCTTCTTTGGCCTTGACCGCCGCATCCACCAGCTTCAAGTGGTCGTCGTGTAGCTTCTGCACGTCCTTCTCGGCGTGCTTCTTCTCGTCCTCGGAGACGTGCTCCGTCTTCTTGATCCGGTTGATCGCCTCGGTCCGCGCATGGCGGATCGCGACCCGACCCTCCTCCGCGAACTTGTGCACCACCTTCACCAGGTCCCGGCGGCGCTCCTCGGTCAGCGCCGGAATGGGGATGCGGATGACCGCGCCGTCGTTGGCGGGCGTGAGCCCCAAGTCCGACGTGAGGATCGCCTTCTCGATGGCCTTGAGGAGGGATTTGTCCCAGGGCTGGATCGTGAGCAGCTTCGGCTCCGGCGCCGCCACGCTCGCCACCTGGTTGAGCGGCATCTCGCTGCCATAGGCGTCCACGCGCACGAGATCCAGCAGCGACGTGGTCGCCTTCCCGGTGCGGACCGTCGCGCACTCCCGCTTCACCGCCTCCACCGCCTTGTCCATCGCCTGCCGGGCGTGCCTGATGTGATCGGTTAGACTGGTGACGATGGTCATCGCACGATCGTGCCGACGCGCTCCCCGGCCAGGACCTTGGCCGTCGCGCCGGGCTGGTTGATGTTGAACACTACGATGGGAAGCTTGTTCTCCTTGCACAAGCCGAAAGCATTCGCGTCCATCACGGCGTACCCATTCACCAGGGCGTCCCGGAACGAGAGCTCGGCGAGGAACTTCGCCTGCGGGTCCTGCTTCGGGTCGGCGGTATAGACGCCATCCACGTTCGTGGCCTTGAGCAGCACTTTCGCCTCGAGCTCCAGCGCCCGCAGCACCGCGGCGGTATCGGTCGAAAAGTACGGATTTCCCGTGCCGCCCGCGAAGATCACCATGCGGCCCTTTTCGAGGTGCCGCACCGCCCGGCGCCGAATGTAGGGCTCGGCCAGCTCCTCCATGCGGATCGCCGTCATGACCCGCGTGTCGACGCCCTTCTTCTCCAGGATGTCCTGCAGGGCGAGGGCGTTGATCACGGTGGCGAGCATCCCCATGTAGTCGGCGGACACGCGGTCCATCCCCTGCTCGCTCGCGGCCGTGCCGCGCAGGATGTTCCCGCCGCCGACCACGAGTCCCAACTGCACCCCCAGCGCCGCCACCGTCTTCAACTCGTCGGCGAGCCGGTCGACCACGCTGAAATCGAGCCCCCCGCCGGCCCCCCGGTCGCCCGCAAACGCCTCGCCGGAGAGCTTCAGCAGGGCGCGCGGGTATGCCAGTCGCGCACGGGGGGCGGGGGCGGTTGCCAATCAGTCTTCTCCGAGCTTGAAGCGCGCGAAGCGACGGATCTGGACGTTCTCGCCGGTCTTGGCGGAAAGCTCTTTGACCATGTCGCCGATGCTCTTGCTCCCGTCCCGCACGAACTTTTGTTCCAGAAGGGCGCGCTCCTCATAGAAGCTGTTGAGCCGCCCTTCGACGATCTTCTCCTTGACATGGTCCGGCTTCTTTTCCTGAGCCACCTGCTCGCGGTAGATCTCCTTTTCGCGGGCGATGACGTCGGCCGGGATGTCCTCGCGTCGCACGGCAATCGGCGCCGTGGAGGCGATCTGGTGCGTCAGGTCCTTGGCGAGCTGCTTGAACTCCTCCGTGTTGGCCACGAAGTCGGTCTCGCAGTTCAACTCGACCAGGACGCCGACTCGGCTGTTGTGATGCACATATGCCGCAATCACGCCTTGCGATGCTTCGCGCCCGGCCCGCTTGTCGGCCTTGGCCGCCCCCGTCTTGCGGAGCAGGTCAATCGCCTTCTCTAGGTCCCCGCCTGTCTGCTCGAGCGCCTTCTTGCAGTCCATCATCCCCGCACCCGTGCGGGCGCGCAGCTCGGCCACGAGCTTCGCCGGAATGTCTTTCACAGTCGCCATCGCCTCATTCCTCACAAAAAAAGCCGCCCTCGCGCCGTGGGGCTAGGAGAGGGCGGCGATGGTTATCCACCGGTCGGCGATCCGGGCGTGCTACCCTTCGCCCCCGCCGCTCGATTCGGCCGGCGCCGGCGCTTCCTCCGTCTTGAGCCGGGCCGCGATCGCCTCCGGCTTGGGCCGCCGCTTGCGGCGTGCCGGCTTCTTCTTCTTGTCGCCCTCCGCCTCCGCCTCGACGCCGGTCTCGGTGGAGTACGTCACGCCCTCGCCTTCTTCGGCAGCATCGCGCAGCGGCATCTGACGGCGTGCCTCGCCGATTACGTCCGAGATCGCGGCGGTGATGAGCGAAACGGCGCGGATCGCGTCGTCGTTGCCGGGGATCGGCACGGTGATGAGATCCGGGTCCGCGTTCGTGTCGACGATTGCGACCACCGGAATGCCCAGCTTGTTCGCTTCGGCCACCGCGATGCGCTCCTTCTTCGAGTCCACGATGAACAGGGCGCCCGGCAGGCGGCCCATGTTCTTGATGCCGGACAGGTATTTCTCGAGCTTCAGCCGCTCGCGGTCGAACAGCAGCTGTTCCTTCTTGGTGTGATGCTCGAACTCGCCCTCGCTGATCCCCTGCTCTAGGTCCTTCAGCCGCTTGATCTGCTTCTTGATGGTCTGGAAGTTCGTGAGCGTGCCGCCCAGCCAGCGCTCGGTCACGTAGTAGGCACCGCAGCGCTCGGCCTCGGCCTGCAGAATATTCTTCAACTGCTTCTTGGTGCACACGAACAGGACGCCCTCGCCCTTCAACACCACGCCGCGCAACAGCTCCTGCGCGGTCTCGATTTGACGGAGCGTCTTCTGGAGGTCGATGATGTAGATGCCGGAGCGTTCGGCGAAGATGAACCGGCGCATCTTCGGATTCCACCGGCGTGTCTGGTGGCCGAAGTGAACGCCCGCTTCCAGCAGGTCCTGCAACTGAGGCTGCGCCATGCACTCCCTCTCGTGGGTTTTGATCCGCCGCCACTCTCGTCTCGCGCGACACCCCCGCAGGGGACCCGGTCACGCGATCAAGCAGCGTGTGTGATGGACTGCGAGTCTTGTCTCTATCTCTTCGAGAACTGGAACCGCTTGCGCGCGCCCGCCCGGCCCGGCTTCTTGCGCTCGACCGCGCGCGGATCCCGCGTCAGCAGGCCCTGCTCCCGCAGCTTCGTGCGGTGCCGCTCGTCCGCGAGGCACAGCGCCCGCGCGATCGCGAGACGCAGCGCGCCCGCTTGGCCCGTCTGGCCGCCCCCCGACGCGATCGCCCGCACATCGAAGGCGCCCAGCGTGTCGGTCGCCGTGAACGGCTGCTGGATGTGGGACACGAGCGAGGCGCGCGGGAAGTAGTCCCCCAGCGTCCGGCCGTTGATGTTCCACTTCCCCGAGCCCGGCGTGAGATACACCCGCGCGACCCCCACCTTGCGGCGGCCGACCGCGTGCCAGCGCAGCTCCGGCGTGATCGCGGCGCTCATGACGCCTCGGCCAGGCTGAGCGGCTCGGGCTGCTGCGCCGCGTGAGGATGCGTGGGACCGGCGTACACCTTCAGCATCTGCTTCACGTGCTGCCGCGACAGGGTCGTCTTCGGAAGCATGCCCCACACGGCCCGCTCGATCACGCGCTCCGGATGCGTCGCGAGCAGCGTCTTGAGCGGGGTGAACCGCTCGTGCCCCATGTAGCCCGTGTGACGGAAGTAGCGCTTCTGCTCCAACTTCCGTCCGGTGAGCTTCACCTTCTCGGCGTTCACGACGACCACGCAGTCACCACCGTTCACGTGCGGCGTGAAGGTCGGCTTGTGCTTGCCCCGCAGCACCTGCGCGACGCGGCTCGCCAGCCGGCCGAGCGGCTGCCCGGCGGCGTCCACGACGTACCAGCGACGCGTGATATCCTCGTTCCTCAGCGAAAATGTCTTCATGCCCTGGACGAGAAGGAATTGGACTTGCCGTTGTAATAGCCGCGAAGAATACCCGAGGCGTAAGGCCCTGTCAACCCGAAGCTTCCGGGCTCGCGAGGGTCACGAGCGGCGCTCCCTTCTCGACCGCCTGGCCCACCTCCACATGCACGGTCGCGACCACGCCGGGCTGGGGTGCGCGCAGCTCGTTTTCCATTTTCATCGCCTCCACCACGACCAGGCCCGTGCCAGCGGCGACAGGCTGGCCCGCCGCCACCTCGATCCGGACGACGAGGCCCGGCATCGGCGCCTTGACGGTGCGGCCGCCGGCCGGCGCCGGCCGCTTCCCGGCGAGCGCCTGGATCTCCCGCGCGCGCTCGTCCAGCGCCTCGACCTCCACCCGCTCGCCCACTACACCCAACGCCCAACGCCCCGGGCCTTCCGCCGGGTCGGCGGCCAGCGTCCACGACTCCCCGCCCACCAGGAGGTGACGGAGCGGCGTGCCGGGGACGGCCGCGAGACTCGCCTCGAGTGCCTTCCCGCCCACGAGCACGCGGCTCCCAACCACCTCCACCTCGACGTGTTGAGAGCCGATGGTCACGACGTACTTCACGGCGCGGCCCTCCCCAACGCGGAAGTCGGAACGCGGAACGCGGAACAGCCGTGAAAGGTCGCTCGCCGAGCGTAGCGTCCCCGTATGTTCCGCGTTCCCACTTCCGCGTTCCGCGTTGATCTCTTCACGCCGCCTCCAGCACTGCCACCGTCTCCACATGCGCCGTCTGCGGGAACAGATCGAACGCCCGTACCGCGGCGAGCCCGTAGTTCACGCTCAGGCGATGGAGGTCGCGCGCCAGGGTGGCGGGGTCGCACGAGATGTAGACGACGCGCGCCACCGGCTGGCTCGTGAGCCGCAGCGTCACGTTCCAGTGCAGTCCGCCGCGCGGCGGGTTCACGATGACGGCATTCGGGTCGGGGAGGGTGGGGAGCACGTCCTCCGCCTTCGCCGCGATGAAGCGAATCGGGCGCTCCGAGTCGCGTCCGCGCGCCCACTCGATCGCCGCTTCGTCCGCATCCACGCTCACGACCTGCGCGCCGCGCGCGGCCAGCTGGACAGCCGTGTCGCCGATCCCGCCGTACAGATCCCAGACGACGCCACCGCGCAGGTCGCCCAGCTGCTCGACCGCCCAGCGGCGGGCGACCAGCCCCATCTCGGGGTGGACCTGCTCGAACGCGGTGGCGGGGAAGCCGGTCGCGGGCCCGGCGACGACACGGGCAGCGCCGTCCACCGGCTGCCACCAACAGATCACGGAGTCGCCGTGCGGCAGCGCGGCCCGCAGCCGCTCGGCGTCCAGCCACGGCTCGCCCGCCGACTCGGCGATGACGTGGCGCCGCCCGTCGCGGTCGAGCCGCAGCGTGAGCCGGGTGAGCCGCGAGGGCAGCAGGTCGAACCGCGGCCTCAGCTCGCGCCACAGCGCCATGAGCCGGAAGTCCGTGATGTGGCAGTCCACGAGCGGGAAGACTCGGAGGGACTGGTCGTAGGGATGGAACCCGACCGCCTTCGGCCGCCCGCCGCGGTTCTCGACCGCCAACGAGATCTTCGCTCGATACCGCCACTCCTCGACGGCCTCCACGATCTCCGGATCGGGGACGTCCAGCTTCCCGATGCGTCGCAGCGCGTCGCCCACGATGGCCCGCTTGGCCGCGAGCTGCGCATCGTACGCCAGGTGCTGGAGCTGGCAGCCGCCGCACCGGTCGCTCACGTAGTGCGGGCACGACGCCGCGACCCGTGCCCCCCCCGCGCCCCCCGCTCCCCCCGCCCCCCCTGGTCCCGCGGCCACGATCTCCGCCAGCTCCGCCCTCGCGAACTTCTTGTGCAGCCGTACGCCGTCTCGCAGGCGGATGCGTTCTCCCGGCACGGCCCGGGGCACGAACACCGCCCGGCCGTCCGCCAGGCGCCCCACGCCATCGCCGCCCGTCGCGATGGCCGTGATCGTGACGATCTCGCTCATCCGCCGACGCTCTCCCGGCGCGCGGCGAGCGTCCAGACGGACGGGCGGGCAGGGGGCGGCGCGGTCGGTGGCGCCGCCGCCGCCGCCGACGCGCGCTGCTCCTCCGCGAGCAACGCCGCCGCGATCGCGAGCGGCTGGATCAGCTCGGGGGCCAGCTCGGCGGCGAGCAGCCGTTCGCCCACGCGCTCGAGATAGGTGACGTCAACGTCGCCGCGCTGGAAATCAGGGTCCGCCAGCACGCGCAGGTGGAAGGCCTGCGACGATGGGATACCCACGATCACGAGCTCACGCAGCGCGCGCCGCATGCGCTGCAGCGCCGCCGCCCGCGTGTCGCCCCACACGATGAGCTTCGCGAGGAGCGGGTCGTAGAACAGCGTCACTTCATTGCCCGCTTCGACGCCGCCGTCCCAGCGCACGCCCGGGCCGGACGGCGCCTGGAGGTAGCGGATCATGCCGGTCGCGGGGAGGAAATCGTTGAACGGATCTTCGGCGGTGATGCGGCACTCGATGGCGTGACCGCGGGGCTGCAGCGCCCCGGAGTGGACCCGCAACGGCTGGCCCTGCGCCACGCGCAGCTGCTCGCGCACGATGTCCACGCCGAACACCAGCTCGGTCACGGGATGCTCGACCTGAAGTCGCGTGTTCATCTCGAGGAAGTAGAACTCCCCGGTCGGCGCGAGCAGGAATTCGATCGTGCCCGCGCCGAGGTAGCCGACCGAGCCCGCCGCCGCCGTGGCGGCCTCGCTCAGGCGCCGCCGCAGCGCGGGGGTGACCGCCACCGAGGGGGCCTCCTCGATCAGCTTCTGATGGCGGCGTTGGATGCTGCATTCGCGCTCCCCCAGCGCCACGACCCGGCCGTAGGTGTCCGCGAGAATCTGGATCTCGATATGGCGGGGGCGGTCGAGATATTTCTCGAGGTAGAGCTCCCCCGCCCCGAATGCCTTCATGGCCTCGCTCTCGGCACCCTGGAACGCGGACTCGAGCTCTGCCTCGTCCCGCACGAGCCGCATCCCCTTGCCGCCGCCGCCCGCGACCGCCTTGAGCAGCACCGGGTAGCCGAGGCGCGCCGCCTCGGCGCCCGCCTGCACGTGGTCCGGAACCGGCCGGGTCGTGCCCGGCACGACCGGCACGCCCGCGGCCTGCATGCGGCGCCGCGCCTCGGTCTTGTCGCCCATCGCCTGGATGGCGGTGGCGGGAGGACCGACGAAGGTCAGTCCCGCCTGCGTGACGGCCTCCGCGAACGGGGCGCGCTCCGAGAGGAAGCCGTACCCGGGATGGATGGCCTGGCACTCCGTCGTCCGCGCCGCCTCGATCAGCTTGGCGATGTCGAGGTACGACTCGGCGGCCGGGGCGGCGCCGATCGGGACCGCGACGTGAGCGGCGCGGACGTGGGGCGAGAGGCGGTCCGCGTCGGAATACACGGCTACCGCTTCCAGCCCTTCTTCGTGGCACGCCCGGATCACCCGCAGGGCGACTTCCCCGCGGTTCGCGACGAGGACGCGCTTGAATGGAGCCATCAGACGTCACACATCTGTCTGACGTCTGATGTCCGACGTCTCAACGTCGGCAGCTCGGTATCTCATTCGTCAACCTGAACGTCTTGAGCGCTTCGCACAGCGGGGGCGTGGCACGGGCGGCGCGGGCGTACAGCGCCAGCGCGGGTGGGGCCCACGCGTCGTGATTGTCGAGCGCCAGGCGCAGCGCCGCGAACACGAAGTCGCGCGGCGGGACGCGGTCCTCCTGCAAGTGCGGCCCGGCCACCCACACCAGGGGTCGCGTCGCCCAGCCGATGCGCGGTCGCGGCTCGGGCGGCCGCTCGAAGGCCATGCTCACACACACAGGACGCCGTTTCACGAGCTCGCCGATGGCCGCGTCGGGGTCGCGACGGTGGGCGAATTTCAAGTCAGCGGCGACCCGGGCCCGCAGCAGGGAGTCCGAGCGCCAGGCGGCGAGCGGCACGATGAGCACGTCCGTGCGCAGCCCGCGGGAGAACCGCATGTACCACGCGGCGTACGAGTCGGCCTCGGAGGCGGTGAACAGCACGCCCCACATCGGGCAGGCGCGCAGCAGATTTTCCCCCAGCTCCTCGAGCACCGGGGGGACCTTCAGGTCGAGGGGGACGGGCCCCCACTCCTGCGGGCCGACGTTGATGCCCTTCTCGTCCCACGCGAGCCGCGACCGGGCGCTCCACGCGCCGACGCGCAGCACCCGGGCGCTGTCGCCGTCCGGGGTGGAGCCGGAGGGCGCGAGCAGCTGGCCGGCTCGGGCGAGCGCGTCGTCGCTGGAGTCGAGCAGGGCGCGCACGGCGGCGCTGTCCTCCAGGGCGCGGTGCGGCGGTCCGTGCGCGTCCTCGGCCAGCTGCAGGTACAGCCGGCCCAACCGCAGCCAGGCACGGCCGTCGGTCGAGTCGCGGGCGAGGCGCGCGCGCAGCGCCAGGAGCGAGTCTCCCGACGGCGTGGGCGGAGGGGGCGCCTGGAGCAGCGCCGCGAGCACGAGGGCGCTACAGAGGGAGGTTGCCATGCTTCTTGGGCGGGTTCTTGTCCCGCTTCGTCTCGAGCGTCGCCAGCGCATCGATCAGACGCGGGCGAGTGTCGCGCGGGTCGATGATGTCGTCGAGGTAGCCGCGCGCCGCCGCCAAGTAGGGGTGCGCGAACTTCTCGCGGTATTCGGCCTCGCGCTCCTCGGTCGCCTCTTCTCCCTTGTAGAGGATCTCGACCGCGCCCTTCGGTCCCATCACCGCGATCTCCGCGCTCGGCCAGGCGACGTTGTAGTCGCCGCGGATGTGCTTCGAGTTCATCACGTCGTACGCGCCGCCGTACGCCTTGCGCGTGATCACCGTCAGCTTGGGCACCGTCGCCTCGCAGTAGGCGTACAGCAGCTTGGCGCCGTGTTTGATGATCCCGCCGTGCTCCTGGGCCACGCCCGGCAGGAACCCGGGGACGTCTTCGAACGTCACGAGCGGGAGGTTGAACGCGTCGCAGAACCGGATGAAGCGCGCCCCCTTGAGCGACGCGGCGATGTCGAGCACGCCGGCCAGCACCGCCGGTTGGTTCGCGATCACGCCGACCGGGCGGCCGCCCAGGCGGGCGAACCCGACGAGCAGATTGCCGCCGTAGTCGCGGTGCACCTCGAAGAACTCGCCCTCATCCACGATGGGGCGGATCACGTCGTGCATGTCGTACGGTTTGGTGGGGTTGTCGGGGACCACGTCGAGCAGGGCCTCGTCGCGGCGATCGGGCGGATCGGCGGACGCGCGGTGGGGCGCCCCGTCGAGATTGTTGGACGGGAGGAACGAGAGCAGCGTGCGGATCGCCGCGAGGCTGTCGCGCTCGGAGTCGTGCACGAAGTGCGCGACGCCCGAGGTCGCCCCGTGCACGTCGGCGCCTCCCAGGCCTTCGAAGTCGACTTCCTCGTGCGTGACGGTCTTCACCACATTGGGGCCGGTGACGAACATGTACGAGACGCCGCGCACCATGAACACGAAGTCGGTGATCGCGGGGCTGTACACCGCCCCGCCGGCGCACGGGCCCAGGATCGCGCTGATCTGCGGCACGACTCCCGACGCGAGCGTGTTGCGCAGAAAGATGTCGGCGTAGCCGCCGAGGGAGACGACCCCCTCCTGGATGCGCGCGCCGCCCGAGTCGTTGAGTCCGATGATGGGCGCGCCGTTCTGCATCGCGAAGTCCATCACCTTGCAGATCTTCTCGGCGTGCGCCTCGGACAGCGAGCCGCCGAACACGGTGAAGTCCTGCGCAAACACGTACACCAGGCGTCCCTCGATCCGCCCGTACCCCGTCACCACGCCGTCGCCGAGATACTTCTCGTCGGCGAGCCCGAAGTCGGACGAGCGGTGCGTCACGAAGCGGTCGAGCTCGACGAACGTGCCGGGATCGAGCAGCGCGTCGAGGCGCTCGCGCGCCGTCATCTTCCCCTTCTCGTGCTGGACCTTGATGCGCTCGGCGCCGCCGCCGAGCTGCGACTCGGCGCGCTTCTGCTGTAACAGGTCCAGCTTCTCGCGCATGCTCATGGCGCAAAATCTAGACGGGTAGACGGGTAGACGGATAGCGGTGGGCGGGAAAAAAGGGGCCAGACGCCCTGACCCCTTTTGATCTCCCATCCGCTCGCCGTCTACCCGTCTACCCGTCTAGCCTGGTTGCTCTTCTTTGGCTGGTTCCTGCGCCCCGTTCTCCTTGGGCCAGCCGGTGGCTGCCAGGACGATCCGATGGTGGATCGGATCCACCTCCAGCACCTTCAGCTCGGCCGCCTGCCCTTCCTTCACCGCGTCCGCGGGGTTTTGCAAATCCGGGATGCCGAGCTGCGACATCGGGACGAAGCCTTCGATATCGTGACCGAGATCCACCACGACGCCCTTGTCCATGAGGCGCAGCACGCGACCCCGCAGCTCGGTGCCGACCGGATACGTCTCGCCGATCCGGAGCCAGGGATCCTCCTGCGCCTGTTTCAAGCCCAGCGAGATGCGCTTGTTCTCGGCGTCCACGTTCAGGATCAGCACGTCCACTTCGTCACCCTTTTTCACGACCTCGGAGGGGTGCTGCACGCGCTTCGTCCACGACATGTCTGAGATGTGGATCAAGCCGTCGATCCCCGGTTCGATCTCGACGAACGCGCCGAACGAGGTGAGGTTGCGCACCTTGCCTTTGATGCGCGTGCCGACGGGGTACTTCTGTGGCAGGGCCATCCAGGGATCTTCTTCGGTCTGTTTCATGCCGAGGGAGATCTTCTCCTCCGCCTCATCCACCTTGAGGACCACCGCCTCGATCGTCTCCCCGATGGACACGATCTTCGAGGGATGCCGGACGTTGCGCGTCCAGCTCATCTCGGAGATGTGCACGAGGCCCTCGATCCCGGGCTCGAGCTCCACGAACGCGCCGTAGTTGGTGATCGAGACCACCTTGCCCTGGACCCGCGTGCCGACGGGGTATTTCGCCGCCACGTCCTTCCACGGATACGCCTGCAGCTGCTTTAGGCCGAGGCTGATGCGCTCGCGCTCCCAGTCGATGTCGAGCACCTTGACCTCGAGCTCTCGGCCGATGTGCACGAGCTCGGACGGGTGCGAGACGCGGCCGTAGCTCATGTCGGTGATGTGGAGCAGGCCGTCGACGCCACCCAGGTCGATGAAGGCGCCGAAGTCGGTGATGTTTTTCACGATGCCCTTGCGCACCTGGCCGACCTCGAGCTCCTTCATCAGGACGTCGCGCTTAGTCTTGCGCTCCGCCTCGAGCAGCACGCGGCGCGACACGACGATGTTGCGGCGCCGCTTGTTGAGCTTGATGATCTTGAACTCGAAGCTCTGGCCCAGCAGCTCGTCGATGTTGGGGACGCGGCGCAGCGCGATCTGGCTGCCGGGGAGAAACGCGTCCACCCCCATGAGGTCCACCACCACGCCCCCCTTGATCTTTTTCACGAGCGTGCCGCTCACGGCCTCGTCCCGCTCGTGGGCCTCGCGGATCCGCTCCCACACCCGCATGAAGTCGGCCTTCTTCTTCGAGAGGACGACCGCGCCTTCCTGGTCCTCGAGGTGCTCGAGGAACACCTCGACCTCGTCCCCTTCCTTGAGCGAGTGCGCGTCTTTGAACTCGTCGATCGGCACCGCGCCTTCGGACTTGAAGCCGACGTCGAGGATGACGGCGGTGTCCGTCACGCGCAGCACCTTCGACTTGACGATCTCGCCTTCTTCGATGTTCGAGAGCGTCCCCTCGTACATCTCCGTCATCTTGGCGATTTCGTCCGACGAGTACTCTTCGTGCAGATCGGCGCGGACGCGCAGGTGGGAATGAGCGGGCGGCGCGGAGGGACCTTCGGCCTTGGATTCCGGAAGGTCCTGGGTATCTACCAGCATTCAGTACACCGGTTCGGTTGTGAGTTTGGCAGTGACCCCGGCACATACCCGGGGAACGGAAACCGCGAAAGCTAGCCGGGGATGCGCTCGCGCGCCAGCGCCACGACCCGCGCGACCTGCTCCTCCACGGACAACCGGGTGGTATCGAGCAGCGTCGCGTCCGCGGCGGACCGGAGCGGTGCGACCCGCCGCGTGGAATCGGCGTGGTCCCGGGCCCCCAGCGCCGCGCTCTCGCGCTGGAGCTCGGCGGGATCGATGCGGTCCCCGCGCTGCGCCAGCCGGCGGCGGGCCCGCTCGTCGGCAGTCGCGGTGAGAAACACCTTCAGGGGGGCGTCCGGGAACACCACCGTCCCGATGTCGCGCCCGTCCACGACGACGCCCTGCGGGTGCGTGCCGACGGCCTCGCGCTGCTGCACGTTCACCCAGTGGCGCACCTCAGGAATCGCGGCGATCTCGGAGACGCGCGCGGTCACCCGCGGCGAGCGGATGACGTCTTCCACGTCCACCCCCGCCACCTCGGGCCGGAACACATCGCCCACCAGGACCAGTCGCACCGGGAGGTCCTCTGCGAGCGCCACGAGGCGCTGGGGGGACCACGCATCCCGCATCTCGCTGCCCGGATCCCGGAGGTTGTCCAGCGCCGCCAGCGTCACCGCCCGATACAACGCGCCCGAGTCGAGGTGCGCCCACCCCAGCCGCCGCGCCACCGCTGCTGCGGTCGAGGACTTTCCCGACGCAGCCGGGCCGTCGATGGCGATGACGCGGATGCTCATGCTTCCCGTTTCCCCGTTCGCGTATCCCGGAGGCTCCGCAAGTCTGCGAAGAACCGGGGATAGCTGATCGCCACCGAAGCCCGTTCCGAGAGCCGCACGTCGGCGCCCGGGAGCGTGCCCAGCACCGCGAATGCCATCGCGAGCCGGTGGTCGCGCGCCGTCTCGATGCGCCCGCGCGGCGGCTGCGTCGTCCCCCGCACGAACAGGTCGTTGCCGCGCGCTTCGGACTCCACGCCTACGGCGCGCAAGTTCGCGGCGATCAGCTCGAGCCGGTTGCTTTCCTTCACCCGCAGCTCGCCGACTTCACGGAAGCTGGTCTCGCCCGCGGCTCGACTCGCCAGCACCGCGAGGATCGGCACCTCGTCGACCAGGGTCGGCACTTCGGCCGCCGCGATTTCGGTCCCGCGGAGTGCTGCGGGGGCGGGGCGCGCGATCAGATCGGCCACCGGCTCACCGCCTTCGTCCCGCAGGTTTACGCGCTCCACGTGCGCCCCCATCCGCTCGAGCACGACCAGGAACCCCGTACGGGTCGGGTTCACGCCGACGTGCTCGACGAGCAGCTCGCCGCCCTCGGCCAGCACCGCGGCGGCGAGGAGAAACGCCGCCGAGGACGCGTCGCCGGGGATGGAAAGTCGGAACGCTGGAAGCTTGACCGCTGACGGCTGATAGCTGATGGCGCCGTTGTCGTCGCGCAGGTTCTGCCCCAGGTGCAACAACAGCCGCTCGGTGTGGTCGCGCGAGCGATACGGCTCGCGGATCGTCACCGCAACGCTCCCCGTCAGCCCGGCGAACAGCAGCGCGCTCTTCACCTGAGCGCTCGCAACGGGCGTCGTGTAGGTGAGCGCGTGCAACCGCCCGCCGCGGATCGTGAGGGGCAAGGCGTCGCCTTGCGCTTCTTCTATGTGGGCGCCCATGGCCCGCAGTGGCTCGGTGACGCGCCGCATCGGCCGGCGTCGCAGTGAGGCGTCGCCGGTGAGCGTGGCCGGAAACCGCTGACCGGCGAGGACGCCCAGCAGCAGGCGCGCCGAGGTGCCGGAGTTGCCGCAGTGCAGCCGCGAGGCAGGAGTCGAGAGGCGGGAGCCGCGGACGGTGACCGTCCCGGCGCCGACGGACGAGACGTCGGCGCCGAGCTGGCGCAGCACGCGCGCCGTGCTCTTCACGTCCTCACCCGTCAGCAGTCCCGAGAGCTCACTCGTGCCGCGCGCCAGTGCCGCGAGCATCAGCGCGCGGTGGGAGATGCTCTTGTCGCCGGGCGGCCGGACTGTGCCCCGCACCTTCACGTGTCCAGTCTCCGGCGCCACTCGGCGCTACGACGGAGCCATGCCGTCAGGCCGACGGCGTCACCTGCTTCCAGCGCCCGCTCCAGCTCGCCCAGCGGCTCCTCGAGCGAGCGGAGCGCGGGGAGCAGCTCGTCGCGGTTCATGAGAAAGACCTCGGTCCAGAGCGCGGGCTGGCTCGCCGCCAGGCGCGTCGTATCGCGCGCCCCCGGGCCGAACGTCGCGCCCGCCGGGGCCGCCCGGGCGAGGTACTGGGCCAGCAGCGACGCGACCGCCTGCGGCAGATGGCTCGTGAGCGCCAGCTGGCGGTCGTGCTGCGCGGCGTCGATCACCACCGGGTGGGCCTCGAGCACGCTCTCCCAGAAGTGCGCGACTTCGCGGGCCGCGCCGTCTCCTCCCCGCGTCGGCGTGACATACACGACCGCGCCCTTGAACAGGTCGAGCCGCGCCGCCGCGAAACCGTGGCCGTGCGTTCCCGCGATGGGGTGGCCGCCCGCGAAGCGCGCCCCCAGGCCCAGCCGCTCCGCCTGCGCCACGATCGCGCGCTTCACGGAGCCCACGTCGGTGATCACCGCCCCGGCGCCGACGTGCGGCTGGAGCGTTGCGAGCAGTCCGAGGTTCGCCGCGGGCGGTGCCGCCAGCACGAGCAGCTCGACCGCGCGTGCCACGTCCGCCGCGCGGGCGGGCGCATCGTCGATCGCGCCTTGCTGCGCCGCCGACACGCGCTCCGCCGGCTCCGGCGACCAGCCGAGCACCGTGGGCACGCCGGCGCGCTTCGCCTGGCGGGCGAGCGAGCCGCCGATCGCGCCGAGGCCGAGGATGCCGAGTTTGGTAGGGCGCACGGCCTAGAAGGTAGCGGCGACGCTGGGGGCCGTAAACGCGAAGGGCGGCGCCACGGACTCCCCTTATCTCATAGCAGCAGATCGCTCCTAATCCGTTTGCGCACGGCCCACGCAAGCGCGCCCCACACGTTGGACTGCCGCACCACGATCTTCGCCTCGCCGGTGACGCCGGGCCGCAGTCCAGCAACCTTAATCGCGACGCGGATCCGTGCCTCGACGAGTCCCTGCTCCGTGACGGCAGCCCCAACGCTCGTCACGTGCGCCTCCAGCGAGTGTCCCGCGCCGACGCGCGCGAACAGCGCCGCGACCTGGCCGCGCCGCACCAGGGTGGCGCCCGCGCGCTCGAGCGCTACAACCAACTCCACCGAATCGGGCTCGAGCACCCGGAGGACCTCCTCGCCGGCCGACATCCAGCGCCCCACCCGCTCCTCCAGCCGCGGGGTGACCACAACGCCGGCCACTGGCGCTCGGAGAGCCAGTGCGGCGAGACGGCGCTCGACGCCATCCTGTTCGGCGGCCCACGCTCCCCGCTCCGCCTCACGCCGCCGCACCTCCGCAGTCGGACCGCGGGCCCGGGCGCGCGCTTCCGCCGCGGTGAGCGAGTCGACGATCCGCTGGAGCACTGCCGCCTGCCGCTCGAGTGCGAAGCTCCGGATCAGGACGAGCCGCGCGCCGGGAGGCACCCGCTCGCCCTCCGTGACGAACACCTGCGCGAGCACGCCGCCCTCGGGCGCGGACACCAGGAGCTCGAGCAGCGGCCGAGCCGTGAATGCGCCCTGCACGGTGATCGGCCATGGCACGAGGAGGCCGCCGATCGCCACCAGCGCCGCCGTTCCGCCCGCGCGAGACCAGAAGCGTCGCGATCGCCACAGCTTCCGGTGCTCGCGGAGAGACGTCACGAGCGCTCGGCCCCACCCCCGCAGCTTGCCCCGCAGCGCGCCCCAGAGCGCGAGCGCGAAGGCCAGTACGCCGATCGTGCCGAGCGCACGGCTCGCCCACCCGAACGCCGCACCGGCGAGCAGGATGAGGATCGTGACAGAGTAGATGAGCGCCAATGTCCCGTAGATCAGGAACGCCCGGTGCCGGTCCCGCCGCTGACCGAGGACGACGTGTGGCGCTTGATCCGTGAGCTGGCCCGGATCGAGTCGCCGACCGGAGGCCTCCGGTTCGCCCGCCGGGTGCATGAGGTGACCGATGGCAACCCGTTCCACGTCATCGAAATGCTGAAGACGCTGTTCGTCCAGGGCGTGCTCACGATCGAAGCGGCCACGGGGGCGTGGGTCGTCGCGCCGGTGGCGAGCGCGGCCGACTACCGGCAGCTGCCGATGGCCGAGACCGTGCGAGACGCGATCGCCGCGCGGG
>MNEL01000054.1 GCA_001917665.1 Gemmatimonadetes bacterium 13_1_40CM_69_22
CATAGCCGTCGATGTTGCCAGAATGAAACCGATACCCGAGGTCGAGCCGCAAGACGAGCGGCGGCCCGAGCGGCATCCGCAGGCCCAGCCCCGTGCTGCCGAGCGTCCCCCGGCCGAACGACGTCGCCGTCGCGGCGTTCCCGAGGTCACAGAACAGCGCGCCCTGCACCCCTGGGAACCGCGCCACGCCGAACGGGAAGCCGATGGAAAGGAAGTCCGTGATCGGAAAGCGCCACTCCGAGTTGAACAGCCAGGCGCGCGTGCCCGCCACGTAGCCATAGCGCGGGTAGCCGCGCAGGCCCCACGAGCCGCCGATGTTCACGCGGCGGGGGCGCTCGCCGCCAGCGTAATAACCGAGCAGGCGGACGGCGAACGCGCTGCGCAGCGACGTCCGGAAGTAGCGGCGGTAATCCACCGCGACGACCCACGTGTCGAAGCGCCCGTGACTGATGTCGTTCACCAGACCGCCGGTCAGGTTCACGCGGCCGCCGTCGATCGGGCCGGTGGGGAGCCAGAGGGTGTTGTCGCGCACGTAGCTCAGGTAGTTCGACGCGAGCCAGCCGACGCGGTGGAACTCGGTCGGGCCGTTCTCGATCAGGTCCGGCCGGGTGACGTCGAACCGGTTGGAGTGCTCGACCCGATACTCCGCTTCGATGCGGGTGAACCGGGACAGCGGATAGCGGATTTCCCCGAACGCGCCGCCGGAGGTCTCGTCGTACAGGGTGCTGAAGTCGCCCTCGTAGAACAGGCCGCGCAACCGGAAGGCGCCGACGCCCCAGTTGACGCGGTGCGACTGGTTCAGATAGAAGGCGGTGCCGCTGAAGTTGTCGAGCAGGTTGCCGAAGCCCGAGCCGGAGAACGACGACACGAGCAGATACAGCTGGTGGTCGCTCAGCAGGTCGCTGAAGACGAAGACGGCGCCCTGCGCGGACCCGACCCCCGGCGCCACCACCGCGTCCCCCGCCGCGAAATCGAGCGAGAACTTGCGCTCGTACGGAGCCGCGCTGGCGCGCGCGTACTGCGGACTCGCCAGCTCGGGCCACGTCCACTCGGGCGCGCGCCGGTCGGCGGCGAGCGCCACGCGCCGCGCGGCGTCCTGCGGCACCGGCTGCGCGAGATAAATGTTGTAGCTCAGGTCGGCGAACCCCCCGAACACGAGGCCGTGCTCCGCGTCCACCCACTCCGGATCGAACGCTCCGTTGAGGGTGTTGGTCTCCCGGCGGCCGGCGCCGGTGGCGTCCACGGAGTAGATCTGGTAGGTGCCGTCGCGGTCCGACGCGAAGAAGATGCGGCCGTCCGGACCCGGGGCCCAGCGCGGCTGGTCGTCGCGCCAGTCGCCGTAGGTGAGGTAGGCGACCGTGCCCGTGGCGAGGTCGAGGGTGAAGAGATTCCGGCCTCCTTGCGGGCCGAACGGCGTGCGGTCGGACGAGAACACTACGGTCCGCCCGTCGGGGCTCACCGTGGGATCCAGGTCTTGATACCGGTCGGAAGTGAGGCGCTCGAGCCGGCCGTCGCCGAGCCAGAGGCGATACAGGTCCGAGTAGCCCGAGACCGCCAGCCCCGAGAACACCACGCTCTGGCGGTCCGGCACCCACGCGGGCGACAGGATCGAGACGAGCCCCGGGAACTGATAGCGGCCGACGACCCGCCCTTTCTCGAGGCTCCAGAAGAACAGCGCGTCGCGGTCGAAATACTTGCTCGAGAACGCCACGATGCCGTCGCTCGAGACGCCGATCCGCGACTCGAAGAAGTGGAACGATTCGAACTCCGCGCTGCGCTCGCCCTTGACGACGGCGCGCGGTCGGGCGCCGGCGAACGACTGCGCGTAGATGTTCGTGTACCCGGTCGACGGCGAGAAGTACAGCACGCCGCGCGCGCTGTCGGCCCCCTCGGGCGCGCCGTACACCGCCGGCTTGATCGCGAGCTTGGTCAGCACGCGAGCGGTGATGGACAGCGGCTCCGCCGCCACGACGGCGGGGTAGTAGCGCTGCCGCATCCAGTACTGCCACTCGTCCGAGAGTTGCTCGAGCGTCCGGCCGTAGACGGCGTGCACCTCGTCCTCGAACGCGCCGTACTTCCACACGTCGCGGTACACCTCGTCGATGCGCCACTCGCCGTACGTCGACGCGAGGAAGTGATGAATCGCCCCTCCCAGCGGATACACGATCCCGCCCGAGGCGTAGGTGAGGTCCCGCAGCGCCGGTAGTCGCCCCGAGACCGTCAGGTCGCGTAGGATCATCTCGTCCCGCGAGTCCTCCCCGGCGGAGAAGTACTCCGCCAGGCCCTCGGTCCACCACAGCGGCGGGTCGACGTGGCGCACCCGGGGATAGCGGGTGAACGCCTGGTTCGTGAGGCTCAGCTGGAACACGTGCACCAGCTCGTGGCGCAGGGTGTGACGAAAATCGAAATAGCTGCCGGTGAACGGCAGGGCCACGCGCTGCTTCAAGAACTCGGTGACGCCGAGCAGCCCCTCGGGCGGCACGAACGGTAAGACGTTCGTCTGCTCGAAATCGGAGTGCGAGGCGTAGATGATGAGCGGGATGCGCCGGTGCGGGTGATGATTGAAGCGCCGCTCCAACGCGCCGTAGCTCTCCTCGGCGTACGTGAGCGCGACGCGCGCGAGCTCCTGCTCTTCGGGATAGTAGTAGAGGTCGACGTGCTCGCCGCGCAGCACGTGCCAGTCGAAGCCGCGGTACTGGATCTTGTTCTGACCGAAATAGCCGAACTGGGCGGTCGCCGAGCGGGCAAGGAGAATGCACAGCGCCGATCCACAGGCTAAAGCCTGAGCTCGGCGAAACACTCCCCTGAAGGGCAGTGCCATCCCCAGCGCACTTTTCAGCGTGTGAACACCGGCTGGTGAGCTCACCGATGAATGCTCCGGATGCGGTCACCTTGCGCGATGGCGCCGAGCACGTTGAGCCCGGAGACCAGCCGCCCGAACACCGTGTAGACGCCGTCGAGGTGCGGCTGCGCCGCGTGCGTGATGAAGAACTGGCTGCCGCCCGTGTCCGGCCCGGAAAGCGCCATCCCCATGGTACCCGTGTCGTAACGGATGGGATTCACCTCGTCTCGCAGCACGAAACCCGGCCCGCCCCAGCCGTCGCCCCGGGGATCGCCGTCCTGCACGACGAAGTTGGGCACGACCCGGTGCCAGCGGGATCCGTCAAAGTAGCGCCGGTCGACCAGGGAGAGAAAGGCGGCGACGGTGAGCGGGGCCTCGGTCGCGTACAGCTCCAGCGCCATCGTGCCGCGGTCGGTCTCGATCGTCACCCGCGGGGGTTGGCCCCGGAGGGCCGCCAGCAGGTAGCGGCGCACGGCGTCGCGGTACGTCTCCGCGCTGCGGCCGGTGGCGATGGGCGCCGCGGGCCCCCACCGCTCGGCGGCGTCGGGGAGCCGCTCGGCGGCGAGCCGGCGCACGAGGTAGTCCTCGGCGCGGGGCACGGCCGCGAGGAACCGGCTGGCGACGGCGAGTCGTCCTTCGGCGCTCGCGCGCGCGATCGCCCCGAGCGCGGCCACGGCCGAGAGGCGGGCGTCGTTGAAGGGATCGGCGGCCGCCCGGGTGTAAGCCTGGACCAAGCGATCCACGTCGGCCGTGGCCGGATGGCGCGCCAGGACATCGGCCGCGACGCTCCGCACCGCCGGATCCGCGTGGGCGAGCAGCTCCCGCGCGCGGGGGCCGAGGGTCGTGTCGCCCTCCGGCACGATGCGAGCGAGCGCCTGGAGCGCCTGCGCTACGACCCGCCCGTCGCGATCGGCGAGCTGCGCCTCGAGCCGGGGGCGGTCGTGCGCCGCGCCGAACGCTTCCGCGGCGACGCTGCGCCAGCGCCAGTCGGCGTCGCCGGTGAGCGCCGCGGCCGCCGCTCCCCCGGCCGCGCTGTCGGCCTGGGCGAGCGCGATCAGGGCCTGCCGCCGCAGCGCGAACACGGCGCTTGCGAGCCGGGCGGTGAGCGCCTCCACCGCGGCGCGTCCGCCCAGCGCGCCGAGCGTCGTCTCGGCCTGGACGGCGACGTTCACGTCCGCGTCGCCGGCGAGCGAGGCGGCGAGACGAGAGCGCGCACTGTCGCGAAACGTGGCGAGCGCGCGCAAGGCGTTGATCCGCACCCGCGGATCGCGGTCGGTGAACAGCGGTCGCAGACGTTCCACGACCGCCTGCGGGTCGAGCCGGGCGCTGTCGACGAGCGCCCGGCTCACCCCCCGGACGGCGACGGCGCGCACGAGGGCGCTGCTGTCGTCGAGCGCCCGGAGGAGGGCCGGCACGCCCCGCGCCGCTCGTAACCGTGCGAGCGCATACAGGGCGTGCCACCGCGCGTTCAGGTCCGGGTCTTCGGTGAATCCGAGGAGCGACGGCACGGGCGCCCGGGTCCCGAGGCGCCACGCCTCGAGCAGCGCCGTGCTCTGGGCGAGCGATGTCGGCACGCCCGCCGTCGAGCCGGTGCCCAGGATGGCGCGGAGCGCGTCGGCGCCCTGGTCGCCGCCGATCTTCGCGATGGCCGTCACGGCTTCGGCCTGGGGCGGGCCCTGCTCCCCGGCCGGCCCCGAGCGCACCAGCGCCAGCAGCGGCTCGACCGCCCGCGCGTCCTTGAGCAGCCCGAGGCCGAACGCCGCCGCGGCTCGGACGGTCTGGTCCGAGTCCGACAGCGACTCGACCAGCAGATCGGTGCCCGCGGGGTCGCCGATCCGGCCGACGCCGAGGGCCGCCTGTCGCCGCACCACGCCGTCGGAAGCATGCAGGGCCTCGCGGAACAACGGCGCGTCGAACGCACGCGCGTCGGCGGCGGCGAGCAGGCGGGCGAGCTCGCCCACCAGCGCCTCATCCTGCTGCTGCGCGACCGCACGGCGCCACGGCGCCGCGGCCGCCAGCAGGAGCAACAGTCCGGCGCTACACGCGGACCGGATCAGGCACCGGCTTGAGCAGCTCGAAGACATGGTCGGGGATCCGCGTGAGAGTGTGCTGGTGCGTGAGCGACACGAGCGCCGTCTCGCCGGTGGCGAGCAGCTCGGCCGTCGCGGCGCGCTCCACGGCGTAGCCGAAGGTCACGCGCCGCGACGCGAGCTCGCGCACCCAGCAGCGCACGCGCACCAGGTCGTCGTACCGCGCCGCGGCGCGGTAGCGGACCCGCACCTCCGAGACCGCGAGGTAGACGCCCTGCTGCTCCAGCTCCTTGTAGGTGACGCCCGTCTCGCGCATCAGCTCGGTGCGCGCGCGGTCGAACCAGATCAGATAGTTGGCGTGATAGACCACACCCATCTGATCGGTTTCGGAATAGTTGACGCGCAGCGTAATCGCGCTGATCACGCCGCGCAAAATACAGCATCGCGGCTTGCGGCGCTCCGGGGCCGCTCCTAGCTTGGGGCCGTGCCCTCCCGAGTGCTCGTCGTCGCCGACGCCCATCTGGGACAGGTCCCCGCCGCGATCGAGTCCGCCTTCCACCGCTTTCTCGAGGCCGTCCCCGATCTGGGCCAGGCGTTGCTGATCAACGGAGACCTGTTCGACTTCTGGTTCGAGTACCGGGCCGTGATTCCACGACGCCATTTCAGTACGGTCGCGAAGCTGCAGGCACTGCGCGCGCGGGGCATTCCCATCACCTTCGTGGGCGGCAATCACGATCGCTGGGGGGGCGACTTCCTCACCCATGATCTGGGGATCGGGTTTTACGGCGGTGAGGCGGAGATCGACGTGGCGGGGCGGCGCGCCTTCGTAGCGCACGGCGACGGGCTGACCGAGCAGCACTGGAGCGCGCAACTGATGCACCGCGTCACCCGCCATCCCGTCACCGTCCGCGTGTTCCGCGCGCTCCACCCGGACGTGGGCTTTTGGATCGCGCACAAGCTGTCGGGCACGCTCGCCGACAACACACGCGACCCCGTGGTGCTCGACCGCGCGGCGCGTGCCCAAGCCCAGTACGCGCAGGACATGCTCACCCGCCGCTCCGACCTCGGGCTCGTAATCCTCGCGCACACGCACCGCCCGGCGCTCGACGAGCTCGGGAACGGGCGCGCCTATCTCAATCCGGGGGCGTTTCTCGACGGCTACCGGTACGCCGTCGTGACAGCAAACAACGTCGAGCTAAAGACGTTTCACACTTGACGTATCACGCAAGACGTCTCACGTGAGACGTATCACGCGAGACGTAATTATCCCAACGGCACGACCTCCACCTTCTTCAGCTTCTCTCCGAGAAACCGCGCCCCCACCTTTCGAAAATGCGGCTCGTCGTCCGACACGACGAAGATGTGGTCATGGCTGCCGTCCCCCGCGAGCAGCCCGTGTGCCTCGAGCTCCAGCGCCACGACGCGCGCGGTCTCCTCGGCTGAATCCACGAGCGTCACGCCTGGCCCCATGACGCGCGCCAGCAGGGGCTTGAGGAGCGGGTAATGGGTGCAGCCGAGCACCAACGACTCCACGGCGGCCCGCTGGAGCGGCTTCAGGTACTCGCGGGCGATGAGCTCGGTCGCCGGGTGATCGAACCAGCCTTCTTCCACGAGCGGCACGAACAGCGGGCAGGCTCGCGCGTACACGGTCGCGTCCGGCCGGGCCGCGGTGATGGCCCGCTCGTATGCGCCGCTCGCGATCGTGCCCGCCGTACCGATCACGCCGATCTTTCCCGTCTTGGTCGCCTGCACGGCGGCGCGCGCGCCCGGCTCGATGACGCCGACCAGCGGCACGGGCGAGCGCTCTCGCAAGTAGTCGAGCGCCTGCGCGGTGATCGTGTTGCACGCGACGACCAGCGCCTTCACACCGCGTTGCAGCAGATACGCGAGGATCTCCGCCGCGTAGCGACGCACCGTGTCCGGCGACTTCGGCCCGTAGGGAACGCGCGCCGTGTCGCCGAAGTAGATCACCGCTTCCCGCGGCAGGCGCTCGAACAGCGCGCGGGCGACGGTGAGCCCGCCGATGCCGGAGTCGAACACGCCGAGCGGGGCCGGGTTCACGGACTAGGGCACCGGGACACTGATCCCGACGCCGTTCGGGATGACGCGGACTTTCAGCTCCCGGGGGAAGTCCTGCAGGTGCGCGGAAACGTAGGCTTCGGCCCCGGAGAAGAGATGGTTGAAGATCCAGAGCACGAGCCAGTCCTGTACTTCCTGGCGTTTGGCGCCGAGGTTGTCCGAGCCTGATTGCTTGAGGTAATGCGTTTCCTGCTGCGCCTTCAGCGTCATCATCGCCGCGACGCCCTCCCAGGTCACGAACAGTGCGCCCGTCACGGGCCGGCCGGTCTTCGCTTGTCCCCACCCGGGCAAGAGGAGCGAGCGCCAGAAGGCGCCCATCGGCCCGATGCGGTGCGCCGTGTCGGACGCAACGACGGTCGCCCCGGTGGTGACGACGGGGGTGCGCGTGGTGTCGCGAACCTGGGCGGCTAGACGGGTAGACGGGTAGACGGTTAGAAGCGCTGTGACCAGCCCGCCGACACTACCCGTCCACCCGTCTAGCCGTCTAACCGTCTGCCTCATTTCGCTACCAGCACGTTCAGTCGCCGCGCCGCCAGCCGCACCGTGCAGTGGTGCACTCCCGGATCGCGTAGCTCGCCGTCGAGGTGCAGCAGCAGCGGCTGCTCTGGGCAGCGGATCGTCAGCTCCGTCGTCCGGAACATGGTCACCTCGCGCATGCGGGTGTGAGTGCCACGCATCACGCGCGGCACGGCGATGAGGAACCGCGGCAGCGACACCCGGCGGACGAGGCAAATGTCGAGCTGGCCGTCCGACGGGTCGGCGTCTGGAGCAAACCGATAGCTGCCTCCGGCGGTCGTGCCATTGCACACCTCCACCATCATCATGTACCCCGTCGCCGCGAACCCGGACGAGCGCACTTCGAGGCGCGGCGCCCGAAACGTGGCGAACGCGCGGTACACAGGAACCAGGTACGAGAGGAAGCCGGTGAGGCCGGGCATGCCGTTGCGGACGCGGACCACTGCGGGGCCGAAGCCGAGCCCCATACTGTTCACGAACCACTCGCCCAGCACCTGCCCGACGTCGAAGCGTCGCACCTCGGCGGTCACGAGCCGCTGGACCGCGCGCACCGCGTTGTGACGGTAGACGCCGGTGAGCTTTGCGAAGTCGTTTCCCGTGCCGAGCGGCACGACGCCGAGCGTGACATCGGCCTCGTGCCGGAGGAGCCCGTTCGCCACGTCGTGGACCGTGCCGTCGCCGCCCACGGCCACGACCCGAGCGACCCCGTCACGGGCGGCTCGGGCCGCGAGCTCGGTCCCGTGGCCTGGGCCCTCCGTCCGGACGACGTCCACGGCCCAGCCCTGGCGCTGGAACTCACGCGCCACGGGGTCGAGCGCCCGAGCGCCGGCGCCGCCGCCCGCGGCGGGGTTGAGGATGATCTGAGCGTGGATCAGAGAGCTGCAAGATCGGGGCTATGGCGCCCGCGGGATCGCGCCGTCCCGGCGGGTCAGAACGGCTCGTCCCCCCAGCCGATCTCAAACACTCCGTTGCACCGCAGGCAGCGCATGCTCGCCGCCGGCTTGCCGAGTGGCGCTCGCTCGCAGCAATTCGGGCAGACGACGTAGCGCGCTCCCCAGCTCGAGGGCAGCCGCCCCGCGTTGCGGGGGCGCGGAACCACGGTCCAGTTTTGGTGAGGCCGCGACAGGATTTGCAGTGACGAGCGGGGGACACTCACGCCGGTGTGATTGACGACGACGACGGCTTCATTGGAGGTCAGACGCGTCACGCGGTACCAGGCGCCGCGGCGCAACGGGCAATCGGCGTCAATGCGCACGCGCCCCCACTGTTGTTCGGTCATTGCCCCCTCCGGAACCGGAATCCCGCTGCTAGGGTGGGACCGGGCGCCGGTTCCGTCAAGGGCCAGCGTCTAGTCAGCCCGCGAGATACGCCTCGTCCCAAGCGATCTCAAACCGCCCGTGACAGCGCCGGCAGTCCATCTTCCCGGGGCGCCCGCGCAGCTCGGCGCGCTCGCGGCAGCTGGGGCAGACGGCATACGCCGCGCCCCATTTCTGCGGCAGCACGCGAGCGTTGCGCGGGCGTGGCACCACGGTCCAGCGCCGGGGCGGCGCGGAGACGACTTCGATGAGAAAGTGCGGGATGGCGAGGAACTGGCGGTTGACGTCGAGGACGGCTTTGAGCGACGCCAGCTCGGTCACGCGGTACCAGGCACCGCGGCGCAACCGACAGTTCACGTCCACCTGGAGGCGACCCCACTGCATTCCTGACATGGTTCCCTTGCTCCATCTGCTGAGGTGAGGCTGGTCGGAGAAGCGGCGGCACCCAAACTAACCACCCTCGGGGTCCCCAAAACGTGACTCAGGGCACAGGGCCCGGGGTAACTGGTCCGGGTCGAGCGCCACCCACGCCGACGCGGCATCTTTTTTGTTGAGCCGCAGCGTGCTTGCCAGCTGGCGGGAGCGTGTAGGAATCGAACCTACCGAGGTCCTAACGGACCCCAGCTGGTTTTGAAGACCAGTCGGACCACCAGGCCCGATCCGCCCCCGCGCTAGCCTGTCCTCGCGATCGCGTCGATCTCGACGCGCACCCCCTTCGGCAACCCCGCCGCCTGCACGGTCGAGCGGGCGGGCTTGTGGTTCCCGAAGTGCCTCGCGTACACCTCGTTCATCGCGGGAAAATCGGCCATGTCGGCGAGGTAAACCGTGGTCTTCACGACCATACCGAGCCCCGACCCGGCGGCTTCGAGCACCGCCGTGAGGTTCTGCAAGACCCGCTCGGTCTGCTCGGCGGCGGTCTTCCCCACCACCTCGCCGGTCTGCGGGTCGAGGGCGATCTGCCCCGCGGTGTAGACCGTCGCGTCGACGACGACCGCCTGGCTGTAGGGGCCGATCGCCTGCGGCGCCGCCTGCGTGGTCACGATCCCCAGTCCTTTCGGCTTCATTAGAAGAGCCCCTCGATCGTCCCGTCCGGGTGCACCCGGATCCGCTCCGCGGCGGGCGACTTAGACAACCCCGGCATCGTCATGATGTCCCCCGCGAGCGCCACGACGAATCCGGCGCCGGCGGAAGGGAGAATATCCCGCACCTGCAGCGTGAAGCCCGTGGGCGCACCGAGCTTCGCAGGATCGTCGCTGAACGAGTATTGCGTCTTTGCCATGCACACGGGCGTCTCGCCCAACCCCAGCGCCGGGAGCTGCTCCAGCGCGCGCTCGGCCGCGGGCGCGAAGGCGACCGCACCAGCGCCGTAGATCTCCTTAGCGATGGTCTCGATCTTCTCGCGCAGCGGCCGCTTCTCGTCGTACAGCGGCTTGAACTTGGCGCCCTTGCCGTCCAGCAGCTTGAGCACCGCTGCGGCGATGCCGATGCCGCCCTCCCCCCCCTTCTCCCACACCTCGCACAGCTCCACGCCCACGCCCTCCGCGCCGCACTCCTCGCGAACCGCGTCCAGCTCAGCGTCGGTGTCGGTGAGGAACCGATTCAGGGCCACGATCACCGGGACGCCGAACTTCTTGACGTTGCGGATGTGGCGACGGAGGTTGGCGGAGCCCCGCCGCGTCGCCGCGGGGTCGGCCACCCCCAACCGGTCCTTCGGCACACCGCCGTGGAGCTTGAGCGCCCGCACCGTAGCCACGACGATCGCCGCCTCGGGGTTCAATCCCCCCGCCCGGCATTTGATGTCGAAGAACTTCTCGGCGCCCAAGTCCGCGCCGAACCCTGCCTCGGAGAGCACGACGTCGCACAGGCTGAGCGCGAGCTGCGTCGCGACGATGGAGTTGCAGCCGTGAGCGATGTTGCCGAACGGCCCGCAGTGAATGAACGCCGGCCCGCCCTCGAGCGTCTGCACCAGGTTGGGATTGATCGCGTCCTTCAGCAGCAGGGTCATCGCACCGTACGCCTTCAGGTCGCTCGCCCGCACGGGCGTCTTGTCGGAGGTGAGTCCGACGATGATGCGCGCGAGCCGCCGCTCCAGGTCCTCCAGCCCCGTGGCGAGCGCCATGATCGCCATGATCTCCGAGCCCGGAATGATCACGAAGCGATCTTCCCGGGTGGGGCCACCGTTCATGCCCCCGAGCCCGATGATGATGCTGCGCAGCGCGCGATCGTTCATGTCGATGGTGCGCGGCCAGGTGACGCGGCGGGTGTCGAGCCGCAGCGCATTGCCGTGGTGCAAGTGGGCGTCCAGCATCGCCGAGAGGAGATTGTGCGCGCTCGCGATCGCGTGAAAGTCACCTGTGAAGTGGAGGTTGATGTCCTCCATCGGCACGACCTGGGCGTACCCGCCGCCGCAGGCCCCCCCCTTCACCCCGAACACGGGGCCGAGCGACGGCTCGCGGATGCAGAGCGCGGCGTTCTTCCCGAGCTTCCGGAGGGCCTGGGTCACGCCGACCGTCACCGTGGACTTCCCCTCGCCGGCGGGGGTCGGGTTGATGCCGGTGACGAGCACCAGCCGGCCGTGCGGCGTGCGACGCGCCAGGGCCTGCAGCCGGATCTTCGCCTTGTACTTCCCGTACAGCTCGACCTCGTCGTCGGCCAGCCCGAGCTCGGCGGCGATCTCGGCGACCGGACGGAGCTTCGCGGCCTGGGCGATCGCGATGTCGGTGGGGACCTTGGCCGTCGTGGTCACGGGGCCTCTCGGGCTAGAGCGTGGATGCGAGCCGCGGGCCGAACAGCCGCCGCGCGTTCTCCGTCGTCCGTTGTCCGACCGCCTCGAGCCGCTCCCCGCGGGCCCGGGCGAGCGCCTCGGCCACCTCGCGCACGAACCCCGGCTCGTTCCGCTTGCCGCGATGCGGCGCGGGAGCGAGGTAGGGCGCGTCCGTCTCGACTAACAGGCGGTCAGGCGGATAGTCGGTTAGTGCCGCCGTAAACCGCCAGCTCTTGAACGTGATCATGCCAGAGAACGAAAGGTACGCGCCGATCTGCATCCCCGCCTCAAACAGCTTCACGCCGGAGCTGAACGAGTGCAGCACGACCGTCGCCCCGGCGCCGGCGAGCATCGCGGCGATGTCGTCGTCCGCCTCGCGCGCGTGCACGACGACCGGCTTGTCCAGCTCCGCCGCGAGCGCGAGCTGGGCCGCGAACGCCCGCCGTTGCACGTCGCGCGGCGAGTGGTCGTAATGGTAATCGAGGCCGGTCTCACCGACAGCCACCACTTCGGGTAGGGCGAGCAACGCCTTCAGGCGGGCCGCCGCTTCCGGCGACCACGCCGTCGCCTCGTGGGGGTGGAGGCCCGCGGTGGCCGACAGGCCGGCGTGTGCCCGGGCGAGGGTCGCGGCGCGCTCGCTATCCTCGGGCGTCGTGCCGATCACCACGACGTGCCCCACGCCGGCGTGCCGCGCCCGCTCCAGCACCGCAGCGCGATCCGGATCGAACGCTCCATCGCCCAAGTGGCAGTGCGCGTCGACCAGGTAGGGGCGCGCCGGTAGGGGCACGGCGGTGCCGTGCCCTATCGCGTGGGTTGAGGCTGGGGAGCCCGCGGTTCCGGCGCCCCCGTCCCGGCCGGCCGGAACGCCCGCGCACCACGCGCGTCCTGGCCCGGCCAGCGCTTTTCGATGTACATCAGGAGGGGCGCGGCGATGTAGATCGAGGAGAACGTCCCCGTGAAGATGGCGAACGTCATGACGAGCGCGAAGGGGCGCAGCACCTCACCCGCCAGCAACACCAGCGCGACGGTCGTGGCCATCGTCGTCCCGTGGGTGAGCACCGAGCGCGGCAGCGTCTCGTTGATCGAGAGGTTCAGGATCTCGTACAAGTTCTGGCGTCGAAACTTGCGCAGGTTCTCGCGCACGCGATCGAAAATGATGATCGTATCGTTCAGCGAGTAACCCACCATCGTCAGGACGGCGCCTACCACGATGAGGCTTACCTCCAGGTTCAAATAGCGGATGAACGCGATAGTCGTGAGGATGTCGTGGAACGTCGCGAGCACCGCCGCGAGGCCGAAGCGCCACTCGAACCGGATCGCGAGGTAAATGAGGGTGACGATGAACGAGAAGAAAATGGCGAGGAACGCCTTCCCCTGCAGCTCGCGGCCCACCTTGGGGCCGACCGCCTCGATCCGCACGATCTTGTAGTGCTCGGGGGCGGCGCCGAGGGCGTGGGCCAGCGCCGAGTCCACCGCGGCCGCGGTCGCCTCGGTCGAGCCCGCTTCGACGGCGCCCCCCCCTCCTTGCCCGATCCGCGCGCGCACCACGTAGTCTAATGGATCCCCGAACTCCTGGATCTCAGCGTCGCGGATCCCCGCCGCGTCGAGCGCGCCGCGGATCGTGGCGGCGCCGACCGGCTGCGGCGTCTGCACCTGAATAAGCGTGCCGCCCGTGAACTCGATCGAGTAGTTCAGGCCGTGCACCAGGAACAGGGCGAAGCCGGGGATGATGATGGCCGCCGTGAGCGCGTAGGCCCAGCGACGCCAGCGGATGAAGTCGTAATTGGCGTTGGCGAAGAGGCGGATCATCTCAGACGCTCAGGGTGGCCATGTCGGGCCGGCGCTGCAGCCAGATCATGTAGGAGGTGCGCACCACGAAGATCGCGGTGACCATTGACGCGGCGATACCGATGATCAGGGTGATGGCGAAGCCCTGCACCGGGCCCGTCCCCACGAGATAGAGAATGAAGGCGGTGAGGGCCGTGCTGACGTTCGAGTCGATAATGGCGCTCATCGCGTGCTTGAACCCCTCGTCCACGGCGGTGCGCACCAGCTTGCCGTGCTGCAGCTCCTCGCGGATGCGCTCGAAGATGAGCACGTTCGCGTCCACCGCGATGCCCACCGACAGCACGAGGCCGGCGAGGCCCGGCAGCGTGAGCGTGAATCCGAAGCCCGCGAGCCACGCCAGCGTGAACAGCACGTACAGGCCGAGCGCCGCCACCGCGAGCACTCCCGACAGCCGGTAGTAGATCACCATGATCAGCACGACGAGCACGACGCCGACGATGCCGGCGCGGATCCCGTCCTTGATCGAGTCCTGGCCGAGCGAGGGGCCGATGGTGCGCTCCTCGACGATGGCGAGCGGCGCGGGGAGGGCGCCGGCGCGCAGCACCAGCGCCAGGTCCTGCGCCTCCTGCAACGGCTTCGACCCGAGCTCGATAATGCCGCGCTGCCCGATCTGGCTCTTGATGACCGGCGGCTGGCCCTGCACGCGGTCGTCGAGGATGATGGCCATGTAGTGGCCTACGTGACGGCCGGTCTCACGCTCGAACTTCCGCCCGCCGCTGCGCGACAGCACGAAGTCCACCACCGACTGGTTGGTCACGGGGTCGCGGCGGGCCGTCGCCTTCTCGAGCTCCTCCCCCGTGATGATCGGCCGGTCCTCGACCGCGTACAGCGCGCGGTACGCCCGCGCGCCGCGCGACGCGACCTCGGTACCCCACTTGAGATTGATCCCTCGCGGGATGAGGCGCTGTACCTCGGGCCGGGCCAGCAGGCTCTCGGCCGCCGGCACCTGCTCCTCGGGCACGAGGTACTCGCCCGGGAGCGAGCCTTGGAACAGCAGCGACGATAGCGCACCGGGCGCGTTCAGCTCGGTCGTGTCCTTCGCGGCCTTACCCTTGGCGGGCTTTCCCTTCTTGCCCTTGCTCGTGTCCGCGCCGAACAGTTGGGCGACGTTCGCCCCGGTCGCCTGCCCCGCCACCTGCACCCCCGCCTCATGCAAGGCGCGATCGATCTCGGGGAGCGCGTCGCGGAACAGGTTGTTCATGTCGGTGATACGAAACTCGAGGAACGCGGTGCGCTGGATGACGCTCTTGGCGCGCGCCGGGTCCTTCTCTCCTGCGAGCTCGACGATCAGGCGGCAGCGCCCCTGGATCTGCACTACGGGCTCCGTCGTGCCGAACTCGTCGATGCGGCTGCGCACGACCCGCTCCGCCCGCTGGATCGCATCGGCGCAATCGGGCACGGGCCCCTTACTCTGATCCACTTCGAGCGCGAGGTGGATTCCGCCCTGCAGGTCGAGCCCGAGGTTGATCGGGACGCGTCGCACGGTCGTGTCCTTCATGCGGCCGGTCGCGACGTCACGCACCCGTTGGGTGACGTCCTTCGGGAGCAGGAGCCAGCCGGAGAGGAGCGCCAGCCCCACGATGACGATCACTCGATTGCGAATCGTGCGCATGCGCCTCCCTATTGCGTGAGGGCCTGGCGCGCCGCCACCGCGTCGCGCCCGAGCTGGTCCACGAGCGCCTCGCGGGACGGGAACGTCCGCACGTCCCGCAGCCGGCGCACCCACTCCACGGTCACCGCTTCACCGTACAGCTCACCCGCGAAATCGAACAGATGAACCTCGAGGGCGCGAGCCGTCACCCCGAAGGTGGGGCGCGGGCCCTGATTCATCATGCCGCCGTACCGTTGCCCGTTTCCCGTTTCCCGTTTCCCGACTTCCACCCACACGGCGTACACACCGTCCGGCGGCAGCAGCTTCCGGGGATCGGGGGGTGCGAGGTTGATGGTCGGGATCCCGATCGTCCGGCCCCGCCCCGCCCCGCGCTCCACGACGCCGGTCGCGCCGTAGCGCCGGCCGAGCCAGCGCTCCGCCGCCGCGAGATCGCCGTGGGCGACGGCCGTGCGGATCAGCGACGAGGAGATCGGTTGCCCGTCGTCCCGCACGGCGTCCACCACGTCCACCGCGAACCCGTCTTCCCGCGCCAGCCGTCGCACCAGCTCCACGTCACCCGTCCGCCCTCGTCCGAACCCGTGGTCATACCCCAGCACGAGCTCCCGCATCCCGTACTGCGCGCGCAGCACCTGCCGGACGAACTCCTCCGGCGCGAGGCGCGCCAGCTCGGCCGTGAACGGCAGCAGCTCGATCCGATCGAGCCCGAGCTGCGCGAGCAGCGCCCGCTTCTCGTCCGGGAGCGTGAGCAGCCGCGGGGCCGCCGGCGGGTTCACGATCTCGAGCGGGTGCCGGTCGAAGGTGACGATCAGGCTCGCCAGCCCTCGGGTGCGCGCCCGCCGCACGACCTCCGCGAGCACCGCCTGGTGCCCGCGGTGCACACCGTCGAACGTGCCGACGGTCGCTACCGAGCCCGTCATTCGTCCGCCACCACGACGCGCGGCTTCAGCAGCTCTCCCTCGCGGTCGGCCACGGCCACCAGGTGGCCGGCTGCGAAGAGGGCCACCCTTCCCTCTTCTCCCTTCCCGGCGGGGACCGGCCGCCCGTGAATCGCCGCGACTCGCCCCGCCTCATCCAGCTCCCGCCGCGGCAGCCCGGCCACCAGCGTCGCGGGATCTCGCAGGTCCCCGGCCGTCAGCGCCTCCGGCTCCACCGCGTCGTCGAGCCCGAACGGACCCACCTGAGTGCGCACGAGCACCGCGAGGTGCGCGCCACACTTCAACTCCTCCCCCACGTCGCGCGCGAGGCTGCGGAGGTAGGTACCGCCGCTCACGGTGGCGCGGAACCGCACGTCCGGCGGCTCCAGGCCCACCAGCTCGAGGAGCTGCACCTCCACCCTCCGGGGCGCCAGAGTGACCGCCTCACCGCGCCGGGCGCGCCGGTACGCCCGTTCACCGGCGACTTTCACCGCCGAGTAGGCGGGCGGCTGCTGCTGGTAAGCGCCGCGAAACCGCGCCAGCGCCGCCTCCACCTGCGCCTCGTCAAGCGACTGCCACGCGTCCGAGATCGCCGTCGTGTGGCCCGTGGTGTCGTCGGTCGACGTCGTGCGCCCCAGCCGGATGACACCCTCGTACGCCTTGGCCCAGCCGGCGGCGTACGGCGCCAAGCGGGTCGCGCGACCCACGACGACCACCAACAGCCCCGCCGCGAACGGATCGAGCGTACCGAGGTGTCCGACCCGCCGGGTGGCGAGCGCGCGGCGCACCTGATCGACCACGTCGTGAGCCGTGGGTCCTGCGGGCTTCGCGACGAGCGCCACGCCGGCGATCAGCCCGCGCCCTCCTTGATCTGCTTGAGCACCGCGTCGATCCGCTGGGCGTGCTCGACGCCGCGATCGAGCTCGAAGCGCAGCTCGGGGCTGGTGCGCAGGCGCAGCTCGCGGGACAGCTGGGCGCGCAGGAACCGCGCAGCGCTGCCGAGACCCTCGAGCGTCTTCGTCTTCTCCTCCTCGCTCCCCATGACGCTCACGCGGATGCGGGCGTGCGCCAGGTCGCCGGAGACCTCGACGGCCGTGACCGTGACGAACCCGACGCGGGGGTCCCGCACGTTGCCGGTGAGGAACTCCGCCACTGTCTGGCGGATCAGCTCGGCCATGCGCTCGGGGCGGTGACTGGGTCGTCGCATCATTTCACAAGAAGCTCGTGCTCGTGTCCACGATGCGGGCGCCCGCCGCCCCGTCCACCAAACGGTCCGCCTCCCGGAGCACGTTTTCGGCGTGGCCCCGCTCGTTCGACACCACGCAGGCGGTGAGCTCAGCGCGCTGCCACAGGTCCTGGTGGGCCGTCTCGGCCGCCGAGACGTTGAACCGGTTGTGCAGCCGGTCCTTGAGGCTCTTGAGCACGTGGCGCTTGTCCTTGAGCGAGCGGCACCCCTCGAGGTGCAGCTCCCAGGTGATGAGCCCCACGACCACGGTTCACCCGCCTCGGGCCGCGCTTCCCACGTCCAGCGAGCGCGCGACTTCCTCGATCTTGTACGCCTCGATCAGGTCGCCGACCTTGACGTCGTTGAAGCTCTCGATTCCGATGCCGCACTCGAAGCCCTCGCGGACCTCGCGCACGTCGTCCTTGAAGCGCTTGAGGGAGGCGATGGTGCCCTCGTACACCTCCACGCCGTCGCGGATCACGCGCACCCGTGCAGTGCGGGGGATGACGCCGGAGCGGACGAAGCACCCGGCGATCGTTCCCACCTTCGCGATCTTGAATGTCTGCCGCACCTCGGCCTCCCCCAGCACGACTTCCTTCTTCTCGGGGGTGAGCAGGCCCTCCATCGCGGCTTTCACCTCTTCCACCGCCTCGTAGATGATGCGGTAGGTGCGAATCTCCACGCGCTCGCGCTCCGCCGAGGCGCGGGCGTTCGAGTCGGGCCGCACGTGGAAGCCGACGATGATGGCGCCCGAGGCTTTGGCGAGCAGGACGTCGGAGTCCGTGATGGCGCCGACGCCGCGATGCACGACCTCCACCTTCACCTCCGGCGTGGAGAGCTGCGCGAGCGCGTCGGCGAGCGCTTCCGCCGGCCCGCCCTCGTCGGCCTTGATGATGATGCGCAGCGCCGCGGCGCCGCCGGCCGCGCGCTCGGCCATGAAGTCCTCGAGCGTCTTCACGCGGCCGGTGCGGCGGTGCTGCGCCTCGCGCTCGAGGCGTTGGCGTTTCTGCGCGATCTCGCGCGCCGCCCCGGCGTCCGCCATCACGCTGAAGGTGTCGCCCGCTTCGGGCACGCCCTCGAAGCCCAGGATCTGGACCGGCGTCGAGGGACCGGCTTCGGTGACGGTCTCACCGCGCTCGTTGTACATGGCGCGCACGCGGCCGGAGAACTGGCCGCAGATGAAGTCGTCCCCGACCCGGAGCGTGCCGTTTTGCACGAGGATGGTCGCCACCGGCCCCTTGCCGGGGTCGAGCGTCGCCTCCAGCACGGTGCCGTGAGCGCGGCGGTCCGGATTCGCCTTTACGTCGAGCAGCTCGGCCTGCAGCAGGATCTGATCGAGCAGGGCGTCGACGTTCTGGCCGGTCTTCGCCGAGATCGGCGTGGCCAGCGTCGTACCACCGAATTCCTCGAGCACGACCGCGTGCGACAGGAGGTCCTGCTTCACCTTCTGCACGTTGGCGGAGGGTAGGTCGATCTTGTTGATGGCGACGACGAGCGGCACGCCGGCGTTCTTAGCGTGGGAGATCGCTTCGATGGTTTGCGGCATGATCGCGTCGTCGGCGGCGACGACCAGGACGACGAGGTCCGTGACCTGGGCGCCGCGGGCGCGCATCGCCGTGAACGCTTCGTGGCCCGGCGTGTCGAGGAAGGTGATCGAGCGGCCGTCCTTGAGCGTCACCTGATACGCGCCGATGTGCTGCGTGATGCCGCCCGCCTCGCCCGCCACGACGTTGGTCTTGCGGATGTAATCGAGCAGCGACGTTTTGCCGTGGTCGACGTGTCCCATGACGGTCACGACCGGCGGTCGCGGCTTGAGCGTCGCCTGCGCGTCGTCGGGGGCCTGTTCGCCCTCCCCCACGACGTACTCCGATTCGCGCACCGCCTGGAACCCGAACGCGGACGCGATCAGCTCGATCATGTCGAAGTCGAGCCGCTGGTTGATCGTCACCATCTGCCCCAGCTCCTTGAAGGCGAAGGCGACGATCTCCTTGGCGGGCACCTTGAGGATGTTGGCGAGCTCGGAGACCGTGATGAACTCGGTCACGCGGACCAGGGTCTTCTCGCGCTCCTTCTCCTCGCGGCGCTTCTCCTCCTGAATGTCGCGGAAGCTCGGCCCCTCGTCGCGGCGGTGCACGCCCTTGCGCACGGCCGGGCCTTTGATCGAGGCGAGCGTGCGCGAGATGTTCTGCGCCACGGCCTCCTGGTCCACCAGCGACTTCTTACCCTTCTTGCGCTTCTTTCCCTTGTCGCGCCGGCGCTCCTCCAGCGGCCCGATGCCGGGGGCCGCGGAAGCGACGGGCCGCGGGGGCGCGGGAACAGCGCCGCCCGGCGCCGCACTGGCCACGGGCTTGGGACGCACGGGGGTTGGTATCACCGCCCGCGGGGGCGCGCCGAACGACGCCGCGGACGGAGGCGGGGGCGCCGCCGGCGCGACGGCGGCGGGCGCGGCCGCGAAGGGCGACGGCTCGCCCCGCGGCTCCTCGGCGGCGGGCAGGTCCTTGAAGAGCGCGGCCGCGCGCTCTTCGAGCGACGGCTTCTCCTCGTCGTCGACCGCCTTGGCCGCCTCGAGCGCTTCCCGCGCCTTCAGCTCGCGCTCCGCTTCGATGGCCGCTTCGGCCTGCGCCTCCGCCTCGGCCGCGGCCACCTCGGCCGCCGTGCGGCGCCGCCGCTTGGGCCGCGCCTCCGGCGCCGCCGCGACCGGCTCGGCGGCGGCCTTCACGACCCGCCGCCGCTTGGGCGGTGCGGGCGCTTCCTTCAGCTTGCGCTTCTCGCGCTCCCACCGCGCGCGCATCAGCGCCACCTGCTCCGGCTTGAGCGGCGACAGGTGGCTGCGCACAAAGATGTCCAGCTCCTTGAGCATGCCGAGCAACTGCTCCGAGGAGATGCCGAACTCCGCCGCCAAATCGTGAATCCGCGTCGTCGTCACTTACGCCTCCAAAGACGCCAGCCCGCGGGCCAATCCCGCGTCTTCGACTCCGACCGCCTGCACCGGCGGCCGGCCGAGCCCGGCGCCCAACCGCCCGGCGCCCGGTCCCCGCACAATCGGCACCCCGCGCGCGCGCGCGAGGCGCTCCACCTTGTCCCGGGTGCGCGCGCTCGCATCCGCCGCCAGCACCACGCAGCGCAGTCCGTCGCGCTGCAGCTTGGCCCGCACCCCCGCGACCCCCACCACAACCCGGCCGGCCCTGAGCCCGAGACCCAGCAGCCGGACGATCCGCTCCGTCATGCCGGCTGGGCGGACGTGTCCCCCGCCGCCGCCGGCCCGGCCTCGGCCTCGTCCTCGCCGCCCTCCTCGGTCATCTCATTGAGGAAGGCCATCAGCTTGTCCGCGAGCTCCGGCGTCATGTCGGCGATCTTGTCCACGTCCTCGCGCTCCAAGTCGAGGATGTCCTGGAGCGTCTTCTTGCCCGCCCGCTCCAGCACGTCGACCAGCTCCACCGGCAGGCCCTTGAGCTCGCGCAGCGACACCTTGGTCGCAGCCTCCTCTTCGGGCGGCAACGGCGCGAACAGCGGGCCCTCGCCGCCGCGCTCGAGCCACTCACGGCTCGAATACAGGTCGATCTTCCAGCCGGTGAGCTCGGATGCGAGCCGCACGTTCTGGCCGTTGCGGCCGATGGCGAGCGACAGCTGGTCTTCGTCTACGATCGCCTGGATCGTCTTGGTCTCGGGATCCGAGAACACGCGCGCGACGCGCGCCGGCGCGAGCGACAGCTTCGCGAAGCGTTCGGGGTCGGGCGACCACGGCACGATGTCGATGCGCTCGCCGCCCAGCTCGTTCACCACGGCCTGCACGCGCGAGCCCTTGAGCCCGACGCACGCGCCCACCGGGTCGATCGAGTCGTCGCGCGAGCTGACGGCGATCTTGGTGCGGCTGCCCGCCTCGCGCGCCGTGGCCCGGATCTCGACGATCTGCTGCTGGATCTCCGGGACCTCCAGCTTGAACAGCGCCTTCACGAACATCGGGTCGGCGCGGGACAGGATGAGGCGCGGCCCCTTGGGGGTCTCCTCGATCCGCTTCAATACCGCCCGGATCGTGTCGCCCTGATGGAAGTGCTCGCGGTGGTTCTGCTCGCGGTAGGGAATGATCGCCTCCGCCTCGCGGAACTTCGCCAACATCACCACGATCTTGCCGCGCTCGATCTGCTGCACCTCGCCCGACAGGAGCTCGCCCACCTTGTCGGTGAACTCCTCGCGAATCCGGGCCCGCTCGCCCTCGCGCACCCGTTGGATGATGCGCTGCTTCGCCGCCTGCACCGCGGTGCGCCCGAACGCTTCGAAGGGGACTTCCTCTTCGAGCACGTCGCCCACCTGGAAGTCCGGGTCTTCGAAGCGCGCTTCCTCGAGCGCCACGTGCGTGCCCGGGTCCTCCACCGTCTCCACCACCGTGCGCAGCACGACGATCCGGATCGTGCCCTTCAGCTCGTCGATGCCGATCTCGGCGCGCACGTTCGGACCGTAGCGCTTCACCAGCGCCGCGTGCAGCCCGTCCTTCAGCAGGTCGAGCAGCTCCGCGCGCTCGAGCTGCTTCGTGTTCGTCAGCTCGCGGATCGCGGAGACTACGTCGCTTGTATTCGTCGTCATAGAATCCTCGGTCACCAATCCACTGCCAAACGCGCGTCGCGAATCCCGGCCAGCGGCACCGGCCGCGGCTCGGCGCCCGCGGGCTGGAGGACCACCGTCGCCTCGTCCGGGACGGCGACGATCCGGGCGCGCACGCGGCCGAGGCCGGCGACCGTCGCCTGCACCTCGCGACCGACGAACCGCACCCAGTGGCGGTGCCAGCGCAGCGGTCGATCGAGCCCCGGGCTCGACACCTCGAGTGCGTAGCGCGGCCCCAGCGGCCCGCCCGCATCGAGCCAGGCCTCCAGTGCTCGGCTCGCCATCGCGCAGTCGTCGACCGTCACTCGCCGCGGCGGCTCGCCGGGCGGCCATTCGATGCGCACTTGAACGAGCGGCCGAGCTTGCGTGCCGCCGATACGGAGATCAGCCAATTCGAGCCCCACCGCGTCCAGCCGGACCCGAAACGACTCGACGAGATTCTCGGAGAGCATAAAAAAAAGCGCGGGCCCACCTTCGCCCGCTTCACCGGCCCGGAATCTAGTCCCGGGACCGCGCGTGTCAAGCTGGGACGCCTACGTACGCGATCATCCGCCCGTCGCGCCCGCCCGACGCCCGGTGCGAGAAGAAGTGCGCGCGGTCGTGAGCACTGCACCACGGGGAGACGGTGACCTCCTCCACTCCCAGTTCGCGGGCCTGGGCCACCAGCGCTGCCCGAAGGTCCAGACGACGCGACGCCTGGGCGGGTAGCCCGACCCCGGGGCCATGCCCCGGGGTCTCCGGGGCCTCGAACCGACTCAGCACCTCAGCACCCACCTCATAACACGAGCCGCAAATACCTACTCCACAATGCATTACAATGTCTGACGATGGCACGAACGCCTCACGCCGCACCACCTCGATGCCCCGCTCCACGATCCCGCCCGCCGTGCCGCGCCAACCGGCGTGCAGCAGCGCCACAACCTGCTTGTGCGGCACGACGAGATAGACGGGGATGCAATCGGCGACCGTGATGGTGAGGAGCACCCCGCTGGCCCGCGTAGCGTGCCCGTCCACACCGTCGAGGATGAGCCAGCCCTCCTGCCCCTGACGGTGCCACTGCACGGTCGTGCCGTGGATCTGGTGGCTCAGCACGACGCCCGGGAAGGCGGGGCGGAAGGCAGCGCGGAGAGCCCGCCAGCGGGACATGACCTGCCCCACGTTCTCCTCGCTCCATAGCCCGAGGGAAAAACCGCGCCCGCGGGTCGTGATGCCAGCGACGACCCCGTAGCGCTCGGACCATTCGGCGAGGGCCATGCGCGGGACAGCGGCGTCGGCGACGGGCTGCTCACGCAGCGAGGGCGGCGGAGGCCGGTGGAGGGCGGTGGAAGGCGGTGAGCTCATCGCGGGCCGTCCACACGCTCGATCTGCGCCCCCAGCGCCCGGAGCCGCTCGTCGATCCGCTCGTAGCCACGCTCGATCTGGCCGATATTGTGGATCACCGAGTCCCCCTGAGCGGCGAGCGCTGCCAGGAGCATCGCCATCCCGGCTCGGATGTCGGGGCTCTCGACCACCTGCCCATGCAACGGAGACGGGCCCGCAATCACGGCGCGGTGCGGGTCGCACAGCACGATGCGCGCCCCCATGCCGATCAGCTTGTCCACGAAGAACAGCCGCGACTCGAACAGCTTCTCGAACACGAGCAGCAGGCCCTCGCACTGCGAGGCGACGACGATCGCGATCGACATGAGGTCCGCTGGAAATGCTGGCCACGGGCCGTCCTCCAGCTTCGGCACGTGACCCCCGAGATCCGGCCGGATACGCCGCTCCTGATCGGCATCGACGATGAGCTTGGTGCGATCGAGGCGCGGCCGGACGCCGAGCCGCTCGAACGCCATGAGCGTGGCGCGCAGGTCGTCGGCGCGCACCCCGTCGATGGTCACGGCGCCGTTCGTCACCGCCGCGAGCCCGAGAAACGAGCCGATCTCGATGTGGTCCGGGCCGATCGTGAAGGGCGCGGCGCGGAGCGGCGTGCCCCCTTCGACGGTGAGCGTGTTGCTGCCGAGCCCGTCGATCTTGGCGCCCTGGCCTCCGAGAAAGCGCGCCAAGTCCTGCACGTGGGGCTCGCTGGCGGCATTGCGCAGCACCGTGGTGCCCGAGGCCGCGACGGCGGCCATGAGGGCGTTCTCGGTGGCCGTGACGCTCGGCTCGTCGAGGAAGATGTCCGCCCCGCTGAGCTTCTTCGCTTCGAGCTTGTAGGTCGAGCCGACGGTGATCTCCGCGCCCAGCCGCTCCAGCGCGAGGAAGTGGGTGTCCACCCGCCGGCGGCCGATCACGTCTCCGCCGGGGGGCGGCAAGCTCACCCGTCCGAAGCGCGCCAGCATCGGCCCCGCGAGCAGGATCGACGCCCGGATCCGGGCGCACAGCTTGGGGTCCAGCCCGCGCGGCTCGGCCCGGGCCGTGTTCACCTCGACGGCGTTCGGGGCCGTCCACGCGACCACCGCGCCCAGGTGCGCCAGCAGCTCCAGCATGGTTTCGACGTCGCGGATGTGGGGAACGTTGTCGATGCGGCAGGGCCCGTCAGCGAGCAGCGTAGCCGCGAGGATGGGAAGGGCCGCGTTCTTGTTGCCCGCCGGGTGGATCGTCCCTTTGAGCGGGCGGCCACCGGAGACACAGAACGACGCAGGCATAGGTGAACGCAAGCTACGGCGCGCCTTGCGCGCGCGTCAAGCGTTCGCGAACGTTCGCCGCGTGAATCCGGTTCTCGCGCTCGGGCTTCTCGCCGCCGCCGGGCTGCTCGCCACGCGGCTGCCACCGCTTACGTCGCGCCCTTCGCTGCACCTCGACCTCGCGATCGCCGCTGGTGTCCCGCTTGTTTTGGTGGGCCTCGTGCTCGGGCCCGGCATCGAGTTCATCGGCCGCCCGCTGCTGCGCGCGCTCGCTCCGGTGAGTGCGTTCGCGATCGGCTGGATCGGCGCCCTGCTCGGGGCGCGCTTCGAGTGGCGCTACGTCCGGCGCATCCCGCGCGCCGCTTGGCTGCTCGGGGCGACGACGGCGACCGCCGTGGTCGTGGTCGTCGCGCTGGGCGCCTGGCTGCTCGCCCGGCTGGTGCCGCCCCTCGCGACCGTCTGGACGCCGCGCCTGCCGGCCGTGCTCGGTCTGGCCGCGGTGGCTGCGGTGTCCGGGCCGCGAGCGGTCACCGCGGTGGCCCGGGCCGTCGGCCTGCGCAAGAGCGCGTCGCGCGCGCTCGAGCGCGCGGCCGCGCTCGAGACGGCCTGCGGCGCGGTTGTCATGATCGTCCCGTTGGCGCTGCACCGCTCGCAGCTCGGCGCTGGCAATCCCGAGCTCGGATGGGTCTCCTGGATCGTGTTCGCCGCCGGCAGCGGGGTGCTCGTCGGCCTGGTGTTCCTCAGCGTGACTCGGCTGCGGGCTGCTCGCGAGGAGGCGGGCCTCGCGCTCGCGGCCTGCATGCTGTTCGGCGCGGGCATCGGGTACGCGACCGACCTGTCGCCGTTTGTGGTGTGCGCGCTCGCGGCCGTCTTGATCGTGAACGCCTCGCCCCGACGGCGGCAGATGCAAACCGCGCTCGCCGAATGGGAGCGTCCGATCTGCGCCGTCTTCTTGATCATCGCGGGCGCGCTGCTCACGCTGCCCACCGTCTGGATCCTGGCTGCCGTGCCGGTGCTGGCCGCGCTACGGGTCGGCGCACGCTGGGCGAGCGCGCGCTACGCTCGGGTGGCGCTCGGGCTACGGGACGTGCCGTCGCACATCGGGCTCGGGACGGTGGCCCAGGGCGGAACCGCGCTGGCGCTCGGGATCAACTATTTCCTCATGTACGGCGGCCGGCCCGACACCCCCGGCGGCGGGATCGCGGGGGATGCGGCGGGCGCGGTGCTCACGACGCTCGTGTTGGGCATCGCCCTGGCGCAGCTCGCCGCGCCGACCCTGATGCGGCTCGCGTCGCGTGCAGTGCCCGCGCCGTTGACACCCGCGACCATCAGCCCCGAGCTTACGACCAACGCACGGGCGGACTGACCGCACATGATTCCTTCCTGGGTGGCGGTGGTGACGGGGATTTCCCTGGCGATCCTGGCGCTGGCGGCGATCGCGATCGCGCTGTCATCCGTGGTCGCGGTACTCGCACTGCGTACCTTCCTGCGTATCCTGGAGCACCTCGCCGGGCCAGCGGTGAGCGACCTGCGACAGCTCGTGGGAACGATCCGGACGGAGGCGGAGAGTCTGGTCGGCACGTCGCGCGACCTGCGCGGCCGGATCGTGAAGGCGGCGGACGCGGCCGAAGCGCGCCTCGCCGACTTGGACGCGCTGTTCGAGGTGGTGCACGAGGAGGTCGAGACGACGGCGCTCGACGTGGCGGCCACGCTCCGCAACGTGCAGCGCGGCCTGTCGGTGCTCGAGTGGGGACGGCGCGCGCTCAAGCGCCGGAGGAAGCCCTGAAGGCGGGGCAGCTGGTGGCGGCGACGGCGGCAGCGCTCGCCGGCATCGTGCTGCTCCCCGCGGTCGCCCACGCCTGGACTCCGGGCACGCACGTCTACCTCGGCGAGTCGGTGCTGGCGAACCTGCACCAGCTCCCGACCGCCGTCGCCGACCTGCTGCGGGCGTTCCCCTTCGACTACCTGTACGGCAACATCGCCGCCGACACATCCCTCGCCAAGAAGTACGCGCCGGTGGGCCGGCACTGCCATGCCTGGCACGTGGGCCAGGAGATCTTCGACCTCGCCCCCACCGACCCGCTGCGCTCGTTCGGACTCGGCTATCTCTCCCACCTCGCGGCGGACAGCGTCGCCCACAACTTCTTCGTGCCCCGCCAGCTGGTCCTCACCTCGAGCACGGCGGCGCTGGGCCACAGCTACTGGGAGAGCCGGTTCGAGACGCACCTGGGCGACGCCTACGCGAAGGAAGCGAAGGAGCTGATCCTCCAGGATCACACGCCGAGCGACACGCATCTCGACACGATCATCTCGCCCACGCTGTTCAGCGTCGGGACCAGTCGCCGCTTGTTCCGCGGGATGGTGCACTTGACGGAGAGCGAGAGCTGGCGGTGGGCGTTCCAGATGATCCTCGAGAATACCCGGTGGGACCTCCCCGACGCCGACGTCGAGCGCCACATGGCGGTGGCGTTCGAGTACGTCATGGAGCTGCTCGGCGACGCTGACGCGGCGGCGCGCCGCCTGGACCCTGCGGGCGACAAGGCGCTCCGGCTCGCCAAGCAGATGCGCCGCCAGGCGCTGGACGAAGGCGGCCGCGAGGATCCGGAGCGCATGGAGCAGACGGCGGAGGAGCACTTCGGGCTGCCCGCGCCGGCACTCGAGTACTGGCGGGCGTCGCAGGCGCAGCGGCCGTGGCGCGACCGTTCAGGCGGCTAGCTTTTCTTCCAGGATCTTCTGCGCCAACTTCGGGTCCGCTTTGCCGCCCGACAGCTTCATGACCTGACCGACGAAGAACGGCAGCAACTTGATCTCGCCGCTCTTGTAGCGCGTGACCTCCTGCTGGTGCGCACCGAGCACCTCGCTCACCCAGCGCGCGACGACCCCGCTGTCCGCGACCTGGACGACCCCGAGGGCCTCGGCGACATTGCGCGGCTCCCCGCCCCGCTCCGCCACCTCGGCGAACACGCGTTTGGCGGCCTGCTGGCTCAGCGTGCCGCCCCGCACCAGTCCGATGAGCTGCGCCAGCGCGCCGGGCGGCACCCGCAGCTGCTCCTGGTGTGTCTTCGCGTCGCCGAGCACTTCATTGATCACCCAGTTCGCCGCGAGCTTGGTGTCCGCCCCGGCGTGTACGACCGCCTCGTAGTAGTCGGCCACGGCCCGATCGCCGGTAAGCACGTCCGCGTCGGCCACGCCCAGCGCGTACTGCGTCATGAAGCGCTCGCGCTTCTTGGCCGGCAACTCGGGGAGCTGGGCTTGCTGCTGGGCCACGAACTCCTCGGTGAGGACGAGCGGCGGCAGGTCGGGGTCTGGGAAGTAGCGGTAGTCGTGGCTTTCTTCTTTGCTGCGCTGCGGACGCACGCCGCTCGTCTTGGAGTCGTACAGCAGCGTCTGCTGCGCGACCGTGCCGCCGCCTTCGAGCAGCGCGACCTGGCGGTCGCGCTCGACCGAGAGCGCCTTCTCGACGTAGGCGAACGAATTGATGTTCTTCACCTCGGTCTTCGTGCCGAGCGCCGCCTCGCCGGCGCGCCGCACGGAGACGTTCGCGTCCACGCGCAGGCTGCCCTTCTCCATGTCACAGTCGGAGATCCCCGCATACTCGAGCACCTGCTTCAGGGTCTGGAGGTAGCGCCGCGCCTCCTGAGGCGAGCGGAAGTCGGGGCCGGTGACGATCTCGATCAGCGGCACCCCGCAGCGGTTTAGGTCGATCGCCGTTTGCTTCGGGAAGCGGTCGTGCAGCGACTTCCCCGCGTCCTCTTCCACGTGGAGCCGCACGATCGTCGCGGTCGTGAGCCCCCGGTCGGGCGACAGGTAGGACAGCGCACCGTCGGTGGCGAGTGGTTGCTCGAACTGCGAGATCTGGTACCCCTTCGGCAGATCGGGATAGAAGTAGTTCTTGCGGGCGAAGACGCTCTTCGGGTGCAGCGTGCAGCCGAGGGCGAGCGCCGCGCGCACCGCGAGCTTCAACGCCTGCTCGTTCGGCACCGGCAGGGCGCCCGGCAACCCCAGACACACCGGGCACACGTTGGTGTTGGGCGGCGCGCCGAACGCGGCGGAGCAGCCGCAGAACATCTTCGACGCGGTCCGCAGCTGGACGTGCGTCTCGAGACCGATGACCGTTTCCCAGCCGCCTCCGGCAGTCACGCGTCCTCCGCCCCGGGCACCATCCGCTCGAGCGCGTACGCCGCCTCGATCATCTCGTCCTCGAGGAACGCCTGGCCGATGAGCTGGCCCCCGATGGGGAGTCCCTTGATCCGCCCGATGGGCAGCGACATCGCCGGCAGGCCGGCGAGGTTCGCCGTCACGACGAAGATGTCCGACAGGTACATCGCGACCGGGTCGGCGAGCTTCTCGCCCGCCTTGAACGCCGGCGTGGGCGTGGTCGGCGTGAACAGCAGGTCCACGCCGCGGTCGAACACGTTCCGGAAGTCCTGGGCGATCAGAGCGCGCATCTGCTGCGCCCGCCGGTAATAGGCGTCGTAGTAGCCCGACGACAGCACGTACGTCCCGACCAGGATGCGCCGGCGCACCTCGGGTCCGAACCCCTCCCCCCGGGTGGTGCGGTACAGCGTCCGCAGGTCGAGCGCGCCGTCGTAACGCGGTCCGTAGCGCGCGCCGTCGTAGCGCGCCAGGTTGGACGACGCCTCGGCCGGGGCGATGATGTAGTAGGTCGGCACGGCGTACTGGGTGTGCGGCAACGACACCTCGCGCACCGCGGCCCCCAGCTCCTTCAGCACCCGGATCGCCCGATCGCAGGCGCGCCGCACGGCGGGATCCAAGTCCGGTGGGAAGTACTCCTTCGCGATCCCGATCACGAACCCTTGCAGCGACTCGGGAACGGTGGGGAGGCGCAACGGGTCGCGCGCCTCGCAGGTCGAGTCCCGGGGGTCCCGCCCGCTGATCACCGAGAGCACGCGGGCGGCGTCGTGGACACTCCGCCCGAACACGCCGATCTGATCGAGCGACGAGCCGAAGGCCACGAGCCCGTAGCGGGACACCCGGCCGTACGTCGGCTTGATGCCCACGATGCCGCAGAACGACGCGGGCTGGCGCACCGAGCCGCCGGTCTCCGACCCCAGGCCCGCGGGCACGGCGCCCGCGGCCACGAGCGCCGCCGACCCGCCCGACGAGCCGCCCGGCACGCGTGTCTTGTCGAAGGGGTGGAGCGCCCGGCCGTACGCCGAGTGCTCGGTGGAGGATCCCATCCCGAATTCGTCGCAGTTCGTCTTGCCGGCGACCAGCGCGCCCGCGGCCTTGAGCTTCGCCACCGCCGTCGCCTCGTACGGCGAGCGGTAGCCCGCGAGGATCTTCGACCCGCAGGTGGTCGTGAACTCGAGCGTGCAGATATTGTCCTTGACCGCGACCGGCATCCCGTACAGCACGCCGGACGGATGCGCGGCCTGGCCCTGCTTCTGGAGCGATTGCCGGAGCTCCTTCGGCGGCGTGAGACAGGCGTTGAGGCGCTTGGCTTTGACGATCCGGTCGGCCGCCGCCTTGGCGTTCGCGAGCGCCTCGCCGGGATCGCTCATCGTCCGTCTCTATCGCGGCTGAAGCCGCGGCTCGGCGCTGCCGCTGAAGCGGCCGTGGGCCCGTTTACGGGCAGACGTCGAGCCGCGAGTTCACTCGCGCTGCTCACTGATCCTCTTCTTCGAATTGACCCAACCTCGGCACCAGAAAGAATCCGCCCCGGAACGCCGGGGCCAGCTTGTCGGGGCCGAACGCGAGCGGCCACGGCTTGACCTCGTCGGGGCGGAACCGCACCGCATCGGGGCCCGGCACGAACGGCTTGGCGCTCTCGCTCGCCGGGACGGCCCCGATCTGGGCCACGAACTCGAGGATCCGCGACATCTGCTCGGTGAGGACCGGAAGCGTCGCTTCGTCCACGTCCAGCTCCGCCAGCCGCGCGATCGTCAACACTTCCTCGTGCGTGACGCTCATGCGCTCTCCCACTCGCGCTCGAGACCCGCATAGGCCACGAGCAGCTGCTTGGTTCCGATCGCTTGGTCGTCGAATTCCACCGTGACTTTCAACTCGCGGCCCGAGCCGGAGACAGCGCGGACGACGCCGCTGCCGAACTTCCGGTGGCGCACCCGTTCGCCCGCGACGTAGCGGGGCGCGTCCTGCGGCGCGTCCTCGATCCAGTCCACTGCGACGGGCGCGTGGGCCGCACGGCGCGTGCTGCCGCCGGACGAGCGCAGCGCACGGTCCCACCGCGGCGTCGTGCTACGCTCTTCCACAACCGCCGGTGGCAACGCTTCGAGGAAGCGGGACGATTCCGACAGCTCGAGCCGCCCGTTCCGGTACCGCGTGCGCGCCCATGAGAGATACAGTTTTTCGCGCGCACGCGTGAGCCCCACGTAGCACAGCCGACGCTCCTCCTCGAGCCCCCCCGGCTCCCCCGCCGCCCGCGCCAAGGGGAACAGCCCGTCCTCGAGACCAGCGAGCGTCACCACAGGCCACTCGAGTCCCTTGGCCATGTGGACCGTCATCAGGGTCACACCCGTCGGATCGCCGGTCCCCTGATCGGCGGACGTCACGAGGGCGGCCTGAGTGAGATAGCGCTCGATCAGCGACGCCCCCTTCCCGCTCCCCCCTTCCCCGGCCGCATCCCCGACCTCATCTCCCTCGTCGGCCGCCGTCTCCGCCCACTCCGCCGCCCCGGCGATGAGCTCCTGCACGTTCTCGAGCCGCTCGATCCCCTCCGGTCCTTCGTCGGCGAGGTACTGCCCGTATCCCACGGCTGCGATCATCCGCTCGAGCACGGTGGCGGGGTCGGCGTCCCCGTAGCGCGCCCGGAGGTCGTCGATCAGCCGGGCGAGCGCCTGGAACGCCTCCCGCACATTGGGCCGGAGGTCCGCGACGCGGTCGGCCGCGCGAGCCGTCTCGAGCAGCGGCTTCCCCCACTGGGCGGCCGTCCGCAGCAGTTGGGAGAGCGAGGCGTCACCGATCCCGCGCCGCGGCACGTTGACCACCCGCACGAACGCCTCGTCGTCCGCAGCGTTCGCGATCAGCCGCAGGTAGGCGAGGACGTCCTTCACCTCGCGGCGCTCGTAGAAGCTCACCGCCCCCACCAGCCGGTAGGGGATCCCCCGGAACCGAAACGCCTCCTCCAGCGGGCGGGACTGGGCGTTGGTGCGGTACAGGATCGCCATGCCTTCGTAAGGGACGTCCGCCTCGGCCGCGCGCCGTGCCAGCTCCCCTGCGAGCCACTCCGCCTCGTCGCGCTCGTCCGCTGCGGTCAGCAGCGTGACGGGCTCCCCGCCTGGGGTCGCGGTGAACAGCGTCTTGCCGAGCCGCCGCGCGTTTTCGGCAATCACTCCGTTGGCGGCGTCGAGAATCACCTGCGTGGAGCGGTAGTTCTGCTCGAGCTTGATCAGGGTCGCGTCCGGGAAGTCCTGTTGGAACGACAGCATGTGACGCACGTCGGCCCCGCGCCAGCCGTAGATCGCCTGGTCGTCGTCACCCACCACGCAGAGGTTCGTATGCCGGGCGGCGAGCAGCTTTACCAGGCGATACTGCGCCGCGTTCGTGTCCTGAAACTCGTCCACCAGCACGTGCTCGAACCGCTGCTGCCAGTAGGCGAGTCGCTCCGGGTGCTCCCGGAACAGGGCGAGCGGGTGGAGGAGCAGGTCGTCGAAGTCCATGGCGTTCGCCTGCCGGAGCGCCGGTCCGAGCGCCGCGTAGATCTGGGCGGCGACGCGCTCGAGGAGGCTCTCGGCCTGGGCGCCGAGCTCCTCGGCGAGCAGCATGCGGTTCTTGGCGCTCGAGATCACGGCGTGGATCGCGCGCGGGGGGTTCGCCTTGGGCGATAGCCCCTGCTGCTCCAGCAGGCGCTTGATGAAGGATTCGGAGTCGTCTTGGTCGTAGATGGTGAAGTTCGGCCCGAAGCCGAGGTGCGCCGCCTCGCGCCGCAGCAGCCGGGCCGAGAGCGAATGGAAGGTGCCGATCCACAGCCCCTTCGGATCCGCCCCGAGCAGGGCCGCTACGCGGGAGCGCATCTCGCCGGCCGCTCTGTTCGTGAAGGTGACGGCGAAGATCTGCTGCGGGGCGACGCCCCGCTCCTGGATCAGGTAGGCGATCCGCGCGGTGAGGACGCGCGTCTTGCCGGAGCCCGCGCCCGCCAGCACGAGCAGCGGGCCGCCGCGGTGTCGCACCGCGGCGTCTTGCGCGGGGTTGAGCGGGAGGCTCATACGGGTCCCAGGCCCCGGGTCCCGGGCCCCGGGGAAGGCGCCGAAGGGAACTCCAGCACAAACACGCTGCCGGGCCCATCGGGCGCCGGATGGTAGGACAGGCGCCCGCCGTGCTGCTGCTCGACGATGCGGCGCGCGAGCGCGAGCCCGATCCCCCAGCCGCCGGCCTTGGTGGTCGCGCCCGGCTCGAACAGGCGGCCGCGGATCTCTGGGGACAGCCCGGGACCATCGTCGTGCACGCTCATGCGGGCGACAGCCCCGAGCGCGTCCACGGTAACGTCGATGCGTCCGCCGCGTCCCGAGAGCGCATCGATGGCGTTCTTGATCACCGCCTCGAGGGCCCACTCGACGAGCACCGGGTCGCCGAGCGCCGTGGGCCCGGGGCCGGTCGCGACGAGCGTGAGCGTCACCGGGCTCGCGAGCGTCGGCATGCGGGGGCGAAAGTAGCTCACCACGCGCTCCGCGAGCGCGCCGAGGCCGACCGGCTCACGGCGCACGGGCCGGCCGATCCGCTCGAACCGCTTGGCGACCCGCTCGAGGCGCTCCGCATCGGCCTCAAGATGATCGGCCAGCTCGCCGACCGGTGTACCCGGGTTTTCCCGCAGGTAGGCAATCCATCCCGTGAGGCTCATCAAGGGCGTGCCGAGCTGGTGGGCTGACTCGCGGGCCATCGCCACCCAGAGCCGGTCCCGCGCCGCCGCGACCTGCGAGCGATACGCCCACACCGCCAGGAGGGCGAGGCAGAGGAAGACGGCGCCTTCCAGCACGGCGAGGACGGTGAACCGGCGGGCGGCCGGGAGCGGACCGTAGTGAATCGTGCCGACCCCCGGCTGGACGATCGGGGTGTTCACGGCGTCGAGCTGGGTGATCCAGCGGCGCAGCGTGACGCTGTCGGCGTTCGACGCCAGCGGCGCGTTCGCCATCGCGCTGATGCGGCCGGCAGTGTCGGTGACCGCGATGGGAATGCCGAGCCCGCGTACCTGGGCCGCGAGATCGAGCAGCGCGTCCGTCGCGGCGTCGGGCCGCGGGTCGTTGAGGCCGGCGAACACGCGCCCCAGCAGCCGGCTCGTGTCGCGGGCGTCGTCCCGCAGGTGACGGGCCACGACCCACGCGTAGCCGACGGTGATGCCACCCAGGAACAGCGCCAATGCAAGCACTGCGCGCGGCCCCTCCCCCGCCCACCGCACCGCGCGTCCGGCGTTACCCGCCACCGGCCGGAGCCAAGCGGTCGGTCCCCGCGTACGGAACGAGCGCCGGGGGCAGGACGACGGCGCCGTCCGGCTGCCGGTGCGTCTCGAGCAGCGCGGCGATGGTCCGCGGCAGTGCCACACCGGAGGCGTTCAGGGTGTGGACGAACTCGACCTTTCCGCCGGGCTGCGGCCGGCAGCGGATGTTGGCGCGTCGGGCCTGGAAATCGGTGAACGTGCTCGAGCTCGAGCACTCGAGCCACGCGCCCACGCCCGGCGCCCACACCTCGAGATCGTACGTCTTCGCGCTGGCGAACCCCAGGTCTCCCGCCGCGAGCAACACCACGCGATAGGGCAGCGCGAGCCGTCGCAGCACCTCCTCGGCGTGGTCGGTGAGCCGCTCGTGCTCCGCCGCCGACTCGGCCGCGCGGCTGAACCGCACGAGCTCTACCTTGTCGAACTGGTGCACACGCAGCAGCCCGCGCGTGTCTTTTCCCGCAGCGCCGGCCTCACGGCGAAAGCAGGGGGTGTACGCTACGTAGCCGCGCGGCAGCGTCGCGCCGTCCACGACCTCGTCGCGCAACAGGTTCGTAACCGGCACTTCCGCAGTGGGGATGAGGAACAGGTCGTCTGGGTCGGTGCGGTATGCGTCCGCTTCGAACTTGGGGAGCTGCCCCGTGCCTTGCATGATCTCGCGCCGCACGAGGAACGGCGGCTCAACCTCGACGTAGCCGTGCTCGCGCGCGTGTAGGTCGAGCATGAAGTTGATGAGCGCGCGCACGAGCCGGGCGCCATGCCCGACGAAGACGGGGAATCCCGACCCCGCCAGCTTGGCGCCGCGGACGAAATCCACCAGCCCGAGCTGCTCGGCGATCTCCCAGTGCGGCGGCCCGCCGACCGGCGCCGCCTCGCCCCACGTGCGCATCACCTTGTTGCGACGCGCATCGCCGTCCGGCACCTCGGGGAGCGGTGGGTTGGGGACGAACAGCGCCTTCGCATCGAGCACGGACTCGATGTTACGCAGCTCGTGCTCGAGGGCGGTGATCCGCTGACCGTGCTGTCGGCGCTGCTCGACGACTTCCGGGGAGAGCTTCCCGTGCTGCTTCACGAGCTGCGCGTCGGCCTTCGCGAATTCGTTGCGCTCCGCCTTCAGCTGGTCGAGCTGGCCCGTGAGCGCACGGCGGCGGATGTCGAGCGCTTCGAGCTCGTCGAGCAGCTTCGTGACGCTCGCATCACCGCGGCGGGCGAGCGCGGACCGCACCAGGTCGGGCGAGGCGCGCAGCAGCTTGAGGTCGATCACCGCATTACTGAGTCGGTATGCCCGGCGCGAGACCGCGATAGCCGCAGTTCTGGTCGACCAGAATCCGGAAGTCGATGCGTCGCGCGGTCGTGTCGATCGCGACCACCCGCAGCTTGGCGTACAGAAACACCGTGACGCCGAACAGGCAGTTGGTGGGGCGCGACCGCACGACCGCCACCGTCCCCGTGTCCACCACCAGCGGCTGGTCGAACGCGTACCCGCCGGTCGGCGCCACCGTGATCGAGTCGAAGGGCCGGCTCGCGCGCTGCAGCCCCGACGATTGACCAAGCCCCACCGCGCCGGGCGGGAGCAGCACCGGGCGTCGCAGCGAGTCGAAGTTGAAGGCGAAGTCGAACGCCGACGCCTGGTCAGTGCGCACCAACGCATTCGCGGCGACGCCGCCGAGCCGACTGCTGAGATCGTAGGCGGACGGCGTCGAGATCGGCGTGCCGAACAACGCGAACAACGACACCGTGTCGACCACATTGTCGATGACCGCTGCCGGCAGTCCCGTGGTATCGCTACACGCGGCAGCGAGCAGGGCGAGCCCGGCGACGGCAACGGTGGGCGCGACAAAACGGCAGCGGGGAGGCATGCGGTGCCGGGAAGATACTGGACGCCGTCCAAGTGGGTCAACCCGCGATCGCTGCTTGACTTCACTCGCACCCACTCCTAGGTTGGCCGCCGTATGGCGACGATCCGGGAAGTGGTCGACGCGCTCAGCCGGGGTCCCGGCGTGGACGCCGTGGTGGTCGTCGGCCGCGACGGCTTGCCCATCCAATCTCACGCCCGGAACGGCGTCGACCCCGAGAACGTCGCCGCCCTGCTCCCCTCGGTGATCAACAGCATGACCCAGCTGGGCGAAGCGGCGGGGCGCGGGGAGTTCGGCACCGGCGTGCTCGAGTTCGGCGGCGGGGTCGCGGTGGTTTCCGTGCTCAACGCCGACGCTCTGCTCGTCGTGCTCGTGCAGCCGTCCACCAACGTGGGCGGGCTGCTGTACGATCTGCGCCGTCACCGCTCGGCCATCGCCGGCCTCCTCTGAGCGGGAGTCGGCGGCGTGACAGCGACTCCGCGGCACCTCCTCGTCGTGGATGACGAGCCGCACATCGGGCTCCTCCTCCGGCCCCACCTCGAGCACGTCGGCTATAGGGTCAGCCTGGCCCGCACGCTGGCCCAGGCGCGTAGCGTGCTCGGGGATTCCCACCTGCCGGTGGACGCCCTGCTCCTCGATCTCCACCTCCCCGACGGCTCCGGCTTGGACCTGCTGCGCGACCTGCGGCGCGCCACCGCCACTCGGACCCTCCCGGTCATCGTCCTGACCGCCGAGGGCGAGGAGCGCATCCTGGACGAGGCGCAGGGGCTCGGCTCCGCGCTCCTGACCAAGCCGTTCAGCCCCACCAAGCTCATCGCGCGCATCGCGGCGCTGCTGGGCGACTCCCCCCCCCATCCCCCCCCACAACCGCTGGGCGAGTCGGCGTGAACGCCTGGGCCGCGATCCTCGCGGGCGGCTCGGGTACACGCTTCTGGCCCCTCTCGACGCCGCAGCGCCCGAAACAACTCCTGCCGCTGGCCGGCGATCGGCCGCTGCTGGTCCAGGCGGTCGAGCGCCTGGAAGGGCTCGTGCCCGCCGAGCGGGTACTCATTCTCACGGGGCCCTTCCTCGTGGATCAGGTCGCCGCCGCCGTGCCGCAGATCCCGCGACCCCAGATCCTCGCCGAGCCGCGAGCGGCGTCTACCGCTCCAGCGCTGGCGTGGGCGGCGCAGTGGATCTCGCAACGCGACCCCGGAGCACAAATGCTGTCGCTGCACGCCGACTGGGCGGTCGGCGATGACCGCGCGTTCCGCTCCGCCGCCCGCAACGCCCTCGGCGTGGCGCACGAGTACGACGTGCTCGTCACGGTAGGCGTGACGCCGACCCGCAACGACACCGGCTACGGCTACATCGTCCCCGGCAAGCCGCTGGGCAGCGCCCGCGCCGTGCGGCGCTTCGTCGAGAAGCCGAGCGCGGCGCGCGCGGCCCTGCTGCGGCGGCGCGGCGCGCTCTGGAACACGGGCCTGTTCGCGTGGGGCGTGGCGCGCTTCCTGGGAGAAGCGGGCGCGTATGCGCGCGAGCTCAAGGCCGGGTGGCCCAAGCTGTCGGCGGGGGACATCGCCGGCTTCTTCGGCGCCGTGCAGCCCGTGGCCGTGGACGTCGCGGTGCTCGAGCGCACGAAACGGCTGGCGGTCGTCGCCGGCACGTTCCGCTGGGACGACATCGGGTCGTGGGACTCGTTGCTCCGCATCCGCCGACCCGACGCCCGTGGCAACGTCGTCGTGGGCAACGTGATGCTGGGGGACGACGTGCGGCGCTCGGTGATCTGGTCCGAGAACGAACACCTCGCCGTCGTGGGCGTCGAGGACATGGTCGTGGTGCGCGCGAACGGACACACGCTCGTGATGCCGACCGGCCGCGCGGAGCGGCTCAAAGAGCTCGTGCAGCGGCTGTGACCCACGCCCTCTACCTGCTCGACCCGGACCCGTCGCCTGCGTGGGCGCCGTTCGCCGGGGCCCGACCGATCGCGGAGCTGCGCGCCGGCGCGCACCTGATCCGGGAGCGGTGGGAAGCGTTCGCGGGCACGGAGACGACGGCGATCTTCGCCCTCCCCCACCTGGCCGGGTTCGTCGAGCCCGGCGTGCCGGCGGTGGGCGCGCGGCGCCCGGTGGCGGGGCCGGCCCTCATCGGGTCGTCGACGTTCGTGCCGCGCGGTCTGGCGCCGCCGCTGCCGCCGGCCGCGTTCCGCCTCAGCTGCAACGGCGTCACCGTGGGCTGGGGCGTCGGGCCCGGAGCCACGTGGGACGGGCCGCAGGCGAACGCGGCGAGTGTCGAGGTGTCGGGCGTCGTGCTGCACGGGGCGTACGATCTCGTCCGAGTGCTCGAGCCGCTGCTCGCCGAAGACTTGGGCGCGTGGCTCGGCGAGAGCGACCCGATCCCGGCGGGCAGCAGCGTGCTGGGGGACCCTGCCTGGATCAGCCTGCACGACGCCGCCGTAGAACCGGACGTCGTCTTCGACGTTCGGCAGGGGCCGGTCGTGCTGGAGAGCGGCGTCGAGGTGCGCTCGGGCACGCGACTCGAGGGGCCGCTGTGGGCGGGCGCGAACACCCATCTGCTCGGCGGACCGATCCGGGCGTCGGCCATCGGCCCGCACTGCAAAGTGCGCGGGGAGCTCGCGTGCTGTCTCTTCCTCGGCTATGCCAACAAGGCGCACGACGGGTTCGTCGGACACTGCGTGATCGGTCGCTGGGCGAACCTCGGCGCAGGGACGATCACCTCAAACCTGAAGAACACGTACGGCTCGGTCCGTCTCGATGTCGCCGGGGCGGCGATCGAGACCGGCCTGACCAACCTCGGCAGCCTGATCGGCGACCACGCCAAGACGGCCATCGGCACACTGCTCGGCACCGGCACCGTGATCGGCGTCGGCGCTAACGTATTCGGCGCGGTGCGCCCGCCCAAGTACGTGCCGCCGCTCGCGTGGGGAGTGAGCGAGGCGACGGCGGAGGCCGGCGCGCGGCTCACGAAGGAAGGCTTTCTCAAGATCGCGGAGCGCGTGCTGCCCCGACGGGATGTCGCTGTGGACGACGCGATCCGGGCCATGCTCGGGCGCATCTACGACTGGGCCGCACGCTGACGAACCGCTCGCCCGGTTGCCCCGTCGGCCCGCGCCGCGCACATTGTTCAGTCTGTCCACTCCGAGCCGCATGGCGCGCACCGATCAGTATCGCAGAGTCGGGAAATTCGAGCTGCACGAGCTCATCGGAGAAGGCGCGATGGGTGCCGTGTGGAAGGCGTACGACTCGGTCATCCGCCGCTACGTCGCGCTCAAGATCCTGAGCAGCGCCATCGGCCGCACCCAGGACGCGCGCGCCCGGTTCCTGCGGGAGGCGCGCGCGGCGGGCGCCCTGCAGCACCGCAACATCGTCACGATCTACGACCTCGGCGAAGCCGATGGCCAGCTGTTCATCGCGCTGGAGCTGGTGGACGGACGCGACCTGAGTCACCTGATCGCGCAGCAGGAGGCGCTCACCCTCGAGCGCAAGCTCGACATCGCCATCGAGGTGCTCCAAGGTCTCTCTTACGCCCACGGACGCGGCGTGATCCACCGCGACATCAAGCCATCCAACGTGCGGATCGCGTCGGACGGGTCGGTGAAGATCATGGATTTCGGCATCGCGCGGCTGCAGTCGGCCGACGTCACCGGCTCGGGCGCCATCGTCGGGACGCCGACGTACATGGCGCCCGAGCAGATCACGAACGGGCCCATCACTCCCGCCACCGATCTGTTCGCCATGGGCAGCCTGCTGTACGAGCTGCTCTCCTACCGCAAACCGTTCGAGGGCGAGACGGTGCACGGCGTGCTGTACCAGGTGCTCACCACCGACCCCAAGCCGCTCCGCACCCTGACGGCGTCGATCCCGACGTCGCTCGAGCGCGTCGTGGCGAAGGCCCTGAACAAGGTGCCCGAGGATCGGTACGAGACCGCGCGCCACATGCAATCCGCGCTGTCCAGCATCCGGGCGGCGCTGTCCGGCGCTTCCGAGACCACGGCGCTGCTAGCCCCGCGCTGGACGCCGATCCCAGCCGCCGCGTTGCGGCTGGTGACCCACACGCCGCTCAAGTGGCGGGCGGCGGTACTGACGGCGCTGATGGTGACCGCGCTGGTGTTGCTGTACGTGTCGCGCTCGCCGTCGCCCGTCGCGGCGCCGTTGGGAACCGATGCCACCGCCACGGTCGACCAGCTGCTCGCCTATCCGCTGCCGACGGGGCTCAACCCGGCCCTCACCGCGCAACGTGATTCAGCACTGGCCGCCCGCGACCGGGCGCACCGCGCCGGCGCGATGAAGAACAACGTGCCGTCGCTGCTGCTCGCCGAGACGGTGCTCCAGAACGCCGAGCGCGCCGTGCGGGGGGGCGACCAGGCGCACGCGGGGAGCGGCTACTTGAGCGCGGTCACGCAATACCAGAAGGCCCAGCACGAAGCGGACGGGCTCCGGCGGGAGGCGCAGCAGGCGATCGCCCGGGCGACGCCGGTGGTGCACGCCCTGGCGACCCGCCCGGAGGCAGGGCGCGCGGGCACGTCGCTGGCGCGCGCCGAATCGCTGTTTGTGGCGATGGACTTCACGCTGGCGAAGCTGGCCGCGCTCGACGCCGAGCAGGTCGGCGTGGCGGCGGGCGTGGCGCCGCCGAGCCCCCAGCCCCCCGACCCGCGCGCGGCGATCCCGGTGCTGCTCCAGGACCTCGAGCGCGCCGTGTCGAGCGAGCGCGTGGGCAACCTGCAGGTGCTGATGCCCGGCATGGTAGACCGGGACGTCGCGGGCTGGGTGCAGTTTTTCCAGCGCTACACCCGCCTCACGGCGCGGTATGCGATCGAGGGGATTACGGTGCGCGGGGACGAGGCGCACGCCACCGTACGGACCCTGTACACCTATGTGCCGGCAGGCGGCGGCGCCCAGAGCGAGACCCGCCGGCGCCAGGCGATCCGCTTCACCAAGACGTCCGACGGCTGGCGCGTCGCCGACATTCGCGACCTGCGCTAGCCGGTCACTCCCAGGCGCGCTCGGTCGCGGGCGGCGCGGGCGGAATGGCGACCGAGTCGGCCCGCGCCTTCGGCGGCCCGACCCGCCGCAGCGTCACCGGCTTCTCGAGGTCGCCCCCTGCGAGCGTGAGCCGGTCGGCGCCGAGCTTCATGCCGTAGACTTGCCAGACACCGTCGCCCAGCGTGATCCAGAGGCTGTCCCCGACGACACGCCACCGTGCCACCTGGTCGCCGAACTGGGCGGAGCTGTCGCTCCGGACCATGATGTTGCGGATCTCGTCCTCCGTCTTCGCCTGCCACGTGCCCTCGAGGCGGGGGCGGCCCTGACCGCGCAAACCCAGGGGGAAGGCAAGCAGGCAGACGATCACCCACCGACACCGAAAGAGCGTCACGGAGAACCGTCCAGAAGAATCGTTGCAGGGAGTCGTAGTCAAAATATCTACCCCGGAAGCGGCACGACAGTCAGGTGGTGCCGCCGGCCCCCCCGGCCGCCCCCGTCGCCAGCACCGGGGCCTGCGCGTCGCGCATTACGGCGATCTGCGGCTCCCACTTGCGCATCATCTGCACGAATGTGGTCACCATCTCCGGATCGAACTCCATCCCGCCCCGTCCCTCCAGATAGCCGAGGGTGCGTTCCTGGGACCAGGCCTCGCGGTACGGCCGGTTGGTGCGCAGCGCGTCGTACACGTCGCACACATGCACCAGCTTGCTGGCGTAATGGCAGTCGCGGCGGAAGGTGAGCGTCGGATAGCCGTCGCCGTTGAGCATGATGTGATGCTCATACGCCACCACGGCCGGGAGATCGAGCTGCTCCTCGGAGTCCAGGATGATGCGCGCGCCTTCCGCGGGGTGCCGGTTCATGAGGGCCCGCTCCTCTTCGGTGAACTTGCCCGGCTTGGTCAGGACCTCGATCGGAATGCGCACCTTGCCGATGTCGTGCAGCAGCCCCGCGATACCGAAGCCGCGTACGTCGCGCGCGCCGAGTCCCAGGTACTCGGCGAGCGCCATGGCGAGCACCGCGACGTTCATCGAATGCGTGGTGGTATACTGGTCGAACTCCTTCAACTGGAGCAGCGGGATCACGATGTGGCGGCCGCCGCGCATGGCGAGGGCGAGCGAGCGCACCACCGCCTCCGCCTCTGTGAGTGGCAGCACGCCGCGCGTCTTCACCTCCTCCTGGAACCACCGCACCGTGTCCGCTTCCTCGCCCAGGGAATAGTTGATCGTCGCCGTCTGGACCGCCGCGTGTTCGACTTCTCCCCGCACGCCCACCGCTCCGTACTTGATACTCGAGTGGCGCATCTGCCGCGCTTCCGACGTGTCGATGGCGGACAGCGTGAGGCGCGCCAGCACCTCGTCCAAGAATCCGGCGAACTCCTCGCGGCCCACCTGGTCCTCGAACTCGAGGCGCTCGATACCCGCCTGCGCCAGACGCCGCGACCAGTCCCAGGCCTTCAGGTCCCGCAGCGGCAGGCGCCCGTACACGATCTCGTCTCCGAGGAAGGTGAAGAGTGGATGCGGCGTGTCCGCCTGCAGGTCCTGCAGCTCGCGATACGCCGTATCGACCGCGCGCTCCCGGGCGGGATGGCCCGCGGTGTAGAGGGTCATGGTGGCCAGCGCCTGCGCGAACGCCGTGAGGAAGGCGGCGGGATCGCTCACCGGAGCGCTCTCGCGGTGCGCGCGGCGGCGCGGATCTCCGGATCGCTCGAGGCGGCGGCATGGGTCAACCGCGCGGCGGCGCGCGGGTCCCTGCGCCAGCCGGTTGCGAGCGCCGCGAGCGCGACCACCACCTCCGGCGACTTGGGCGGGAGCCGCTCGCGCCCGAACAGCGTCCGGCCGGCCGACGTGAGGCGCAGCAGCGCCTCGAGCGCCGCGGGCGCGCTCGTGCCGCCCAGCGCCCGGATCGCGAGCACTCGCAGATCCGACGCCAGCGTACGATCCGCGGCCTGGCTCACCAGCAGGGGCACCAGCACCTCCGGGCACGCTTGCAGCGCCACCAGCAGCCCGAGCGCGAGCCGCATGATGCGAGGCTCGCGGTCCTTGAGGGCCGTGGCCAGCGCCGCGTCGCGCTCGGCGGGCAGCTTGAGCTGCAGCTTCACGGCCTGCCAGCGCACGCGCGCATCGTCATGCCGCGTGTACCGCACCGGCGAGAACCCTGGGGGCACCGCCGGGAGCTCGTCCAGCAGAGCGAGCATGTTCCGCGTGACGTACCAGCGCGGGTCCTCCAGCCTTGCCACGACGATCGATCCGATCCCTGCCCCCATATGCGCGAGCTGGGCTAGTAGACCACGACGCGTGCCGCGTGACTCCGCTGCCGCCAGCGCGTCGAGCAACGGAGCCGCCGCGGCCGACCCGACGCGCGGCACCAGTCGGTCGAGGACCTTGAAGTCCACCGGCTCCGTCGCCACGACCCGTCCGACCACCTCCGCCGTGGCGATCCGTGCCCACACCCGGGCGGCCGCGGCACTGGTCCACGGCAGCTGAGCCAGGGCGTCGAGCAGCTGCGGGAGCCGTCCCTCATGGACGACGCGGTCGACCGCCGGGAGCGTGCGCGGTCCCACCACTTCCACCTCCAGCGCCATCGCCACTACGCGGTCGGGCTCCGCGGGGTATCCGCCTTCGGGGGGGGCGACGAACAGGGGGGCGGCCCGCGCCATGCGCTCGAGCGCCGCGCTGTATGCGCCGGGGTTCGGGTCAGACAGCGTCCACCCCCGGAGCAGCTCCTGAACCTGCTCGCGCAACGCGTGGTCGGCTTCCTCCCGGATCTCCGGGCTCCTCCCCCCGTCCGCGTGCGCCGCAAGCTTGGAGAGCAGGCGGACGAGCGAATGAGATATCGTCCGCTGCGAGGTGTCGGCGGCGGCCTTGAGGATCTCGAGCACTGCGTCTACGGCCATCCCCGCCGCGGCGTCCAGCACGAACTTGCGCCGCTGGACGAAATCGCCGCCCATTTCGACCAGCCGTCGCAGCGTCTCGGGTTTGAGCGAGCGCACGAGATGGGACATGCGGCGCCGCAGCGCCATCGCCTCCGCCGTCCCCGCGGTCTTGAGCTCCTCGGCGATTTGCAGCAGATAGCCCACGATGACCTGGTCGTAGGCGGTGGCGCCGCGCTCGTGGGCGTCGATCGCCTGAGCGATCACCGCCGGCTCGGTCGGCATGGGCTGGTCGTCGTCGGGCTGCAGGGCCAGCGCCGCCCGCGCGAGGCCTACCCAGAGCTGCGCGGCCCGCGCCCCTTCCGAGGGCGCGCCCTCGCCGACCAGCTCGAGGCGCTCGTAGGTGAGGGAGTGCAGCTGGACGTGGGGCCAGGCGCGCAGCCGCTCGGGGTCGCCGAGGCCCAGCGGCTGCCCGGCGCGCTCCGCGTCGACCGCCAGGGTTTTGAGGACGTCAGCCACTTCCGCCGGCTCGACCCCTTTGCGGAAGGTCAGGGCGCCGAGGTGGTGCCGATGCAGCCGCTCGGCGAGCTCGCCCAACACCGGATGCTTCGGGTCGGTGGCGATCCCCTCGATGACGAGCTGCCGGCGCGCGACACCCAACGACAGGGTCGAGCGGTTCTCGAGCAGCAGCGCCGCCCGGCGCGTCACGCCCGCGGCCGCCGGCGCCAGCGACGGGTGGCCCTGGGGATACATGGCGTGCTTATGGAGGGCGATGGACAGCTCGATCAGGAAATCCCCGAGGTCGCGCGACAGGGCGGCGCGCCCGGGACCATCCGCGGAAGGGGGCGATGCGGGCACAGCGAAAGATACACCTCGGGGACGCTGGCCACGCCGGTGAACGAGAGCGCCCCGGGGATTGCACCCCGGGGCGCTCCGTTGCGTCCGTGCGTCAGTGCCTCTATCAGTACATCCCGCCCATGCCGCCGCCGCCACCGGGCATCGGCGGAGCCTTCTCCTTCTCCTTCTTCTCCACCACCACGCACTCGGTGGTGAGCAGCAGGCTGGCGATGGATGCGGCGTTCTGCAGCGCGGTGCGCGTGACCTTGGTCGGGTCGATGACCCCCGCCACGACGAGATCCTCGAACGAGTCGGTCTGGGCGTTGTAGCCGAAGTTCTTGTCCTTCGACTCCTTCACCTTCCCGACGACGATCGAGGCCTCGGCGCCCGCGTTCTGCGCGATCATCCGCATCGGCTCCTCGAGCGAGCGGCGCACGATCTCGACGCCGACCTTCTCGTCGTCATCCGCCGTCTTCACCTTGTCCAGCGCCTTCTGGGCGAACAGCAGCGCCACACCGCCGCCCGGCACGATGCCCTCCTCGACCGCTGCGCGCGTGGCGTGCAACGCGTCCTCCACGCGGGCCTTCTTCTCCTTCATTTCGGTCTCGGTGGCCGCGCCCACGTTGATGACTGCGACACCGCCCGCGAGCTTCGCGAGCCGCTCCTGCAGCTTCTCCTTGTCGTAGTCCGACGTGGACTTGTCGATCGCCGCCTTGATCTCCTTGATGCGGCCCTGGATCGCCTCGCGCTTGCCCTTGCCGCCCACGATGGTCGTGTTGTCCTTGTCGATCACGATCCGCTTGGCTTGACCGAGGTCGCCCAGCACGGCGTTCTCGAGTTTCAGGCCCATCTCTTCGGAGATGACCTGAGGCGCGCCGGTCAGCACCGCGATATCGATCAGCATCTCCTTGCGGCGGTCACCGAAGCCCGGCGCCTTGACGGCGCAGACTTTCAGTGTGCCGCGGAGCTTGTTGACCACGAGCGTCGCCAGCGCCTCGCCCTCGACGTCTTCCGCGATAATGAGCAACGGCCGGCCGGCCTGCGCCACCTTCTCGAGGATCGGCAGCAGGTCCTTCATCGTGGAGACCTTCTTGTCGTGGATCAGAACGTAGGCGTCCTCCAGCACCGCCTCCATTTTCTCCGGGTCGGTGATGAAGTAGGGCGAGAGGTAGCCGCGGTCGAACTGCATCCCGTCCACCGTCTCGAGGGTGGTCTCGAGGCCCTTCGCCTCCTCGACCGTGATCACCCCGTCCTTCCCCACCTTCTCCATCGCCTCGGCGATCAGGTTGCCGATCTCCTTGTCGTTGTTCGCCGAGATGGCGCCGACTTGGGCGATCTCCTTCCGCCCCGCCGTGGGCACCGAGATCTTCTTCAGCTCCTCCACCACCGTCTCCACGGCGCGCTCGATGCCACGCTTGAGCGACATCGGGTTCGAGCCGGCGGTGACCGACTTGAGACCCTCACGGAAGATCGCCTGGGCCAGCACGGTCGCCGTGGTCGTGCCGTCGCCCGCCAGGTCCGATGTCTTGGTCGCCACTTCCTTCACCATCTGGGCGCCCATGTTCTCGATCGGATCCTCGAGCTCGATCTCTTTGGCGACGGTGACGCCGTCCTTGGTCACCGTTGGGTTACCGAACTTCTTGTCGATGACGACGTTCCTACCCTTAGGGCCGAGCGTGACCTTCACCGCTTCGGCCAACTGGTCCACGCCCCGCTTCAAGCGGGCGCGGGCCTCGGTGTTGAACTCCAGTTGCTTCGCAGGCATTGCGTGTTCCTCCTAGAACTCAGCCGAGCTTGGCGATGACGTCGGATTCCTTGATCAGGATGATCTCCTCACCTTCGAGCTCCACCTGGGTGCCGCTGTACTTCCCGTACACCACGCGATCGCCCACCTTAAGCTCGAGCGGGACCAGCTCCCCTTTCTCGCGCCGACCGGGACCTACGGCGAGCACTTCGCCCTGAATCGGCTTCTCCTTGGCCGTGTCCGGGATGTACAGCCCACCCTTCATCTGCTCCGTCTCCTCGATCGGCCGGATCGCCACCCGGTCGGCGAGCGGGAAGACCTTCAGCTTGGTCTTGCTCGTGGTCGCAGTAGCCATGGTGCTAGACCTCCGCTGTGCTCTGTAAGTGCTTGTTTCGTATTGCGATTAGCACTCTGGCGAAGTGAGTGCTAAGAGAACCGCGGGGAATCTCTCCCCGCTGCCGTCGTAAGTCAAGTGGGGGGTCAGAGCGGGGGGCTGAGCGGAGGTCGCTGTGTGAGGGAATCGACGATCGCCCGCGCGCGGGCCTCGACCGTCGCTCCCAGAGAGTCCCGGGGGGCGGACACCGCTGCGACGATGGCTCCGGTGCGGGTGTCGGCGAGGCGGACATACAGCCAGG
>MNEL01000002.1 GCA_001917665.1 Gemmatimonadetes bacterium 13_1_40CM_69_22
CCCGCTTGCGCAACCTGATGGACGACGGCGTCACTTCGATTAATTCGTCGTCCTCAATGTATTCGAGCGCGAGCTCCAAGGTGATCTGCCGCGGCGGCTCGAGTATGATCATCTCGTCCGACGCGGTCGTCCGCATGTTCGTCAGCTTCTTCTCCTTCGACGGATTCACGTCCATGTCGTCGGTCCGGGCGTTCTCCCCCACGATCATGCCTTCGTACACTGGGTCGCCGGGCTTCACAAACATCGTGCCGCGCTCTTGCAAGTTGAAGAGCGCGTACGCCACCGCCACCCCCTGCCGGTCTGCGACCATCACGCCCCGGCCCCGCCCCGAGATCGGCCCCGCCCACGGCCCGTAGTCGTAGAAGCGGTGGTGCATGATTCCCGTCCCCCGTGTATCTGTCAAGAACTCGGAGCGGTACCCCAGCAAGCCCCGGGCCGGCACTTTGAACCGCATCCGGACGGTCCCCACTCCCGGGTTCTTCATGTCGAGCAGCGTCGCCCGGCGGGGGCCGAGCTTTTCCATCACCACGCCCAGGTACACCTCGGGGCAGTCGATCATCAGCTCCTCATACGGCTCGAGCTGCTCCCCGTTGGGCCCTTCACGCGGGATGATGCGCGGCCGGCTCACCTGGAACTCATACCCCTCGCGCCGCATCGTTTCCATCAACACGCCGAGGTGCAGCTCTCCCCGGCCCGACACGGTGAACGTCTGGGGATCATCCGTCTCCTCCATCCGCAGGGCCACGTTGCGCTCCAGCTCCCGGAACAGCCGCTCCCGCAACTGCCGGCCGGTGACGAACTTCCCCTCCCGCCCGGCGAAGGGAGAGTCGTTGACCTTGCAGTCCACCGAGATCGTCGGCTCCTCGACCGCGATGCCCGCCAGCCGCTCGAGGTGGTCGGGCGCCGTGATCGTCTTCCCGATCTCGACGCCGGCCAACCCGGCGAGCGCCACGATTTCGCCCGCCTCGGCCTCCTCCAGCTCCACCCGCTCCAGCCCCTCGAAGCCGAACAGCTTCACGACGCGCGCCTGCTCGTAGGCTCCGTCTCCCAGGGGCCCGGGGGCGCCCAGCGGCAGCAGGGCGACGGTGTCGCCTACCCGCATCCGCCCCCGCTCGATCCGCCCTATCGCGATCCGGCCCAGATACGACGAATAGTCGAGCGTCGAAACGAGCATCTGCAGCGGCCCGCTTACGTCCGCCCGGGGTGCCGGGATCGTGCTCAGGATCGTCTCGAACAAAGCCTTCAGATCAGTCCCCGGCGCCTTGAGATCGAAGGTCGCCGTGCCCGCCCGGCTCGATGTATAAAGGAAGGGGCAGTTGAACTGCTCGGGCGTCGCGTCCAGCTCCAGAAACAGCTCCAGCACCTCGTCGTGCACCCGCAGGGGCTCCGCGTCCTGGCGGTCGATCTTGTTGACCAGCACGATCGGCTTCAGCCCCAGGGCTAACGCCTTCCCCGCCACAAACTTGGTCTGCGGCATCGGCCCGTCGGCGGCATCCACCAGCAGCAGGAAGCCGTCGACCATCCGGAGGATCCGCTCCACTTCGCCTCCGAAGTCCGCATGCCCCGGCGTGTCCACGATGTTGATCTTGGCGTCGCCCCAGCGTACCGCCGTGTTCTTCGCCAGGATGGTGATCCCCCGCTCGCGCTCCAGCGGGTTCGAGTCGAGCACCCGCTCACCCACCTGCTGGTTGGCGCGGAACACCCCCGCCTGGCGGAGCATCTGGTCCACCAGCGTGGTCTTCCCATGGTCGACATGGGCGATGATGGCGATGTTGCGAATCTGCAAGGGGCTACGTCCTGACTGTGCCTCTGTGAGGGGCGAGGTGTGTGAGGGGCGCAGTATAGGAAGGGGGCTCTGAAAAGACAAGCGGGGAAGTCACAAGAACCTTGGTGCGTGGTGCGTGGTTACCGCCGGTGCGAGGCTCCCCGACGGGCCGCAAGCAACCACGTCCCACGTACCACGCATTCATTCACAGGTCTGGTCCCGCTCCATCTGCACCGTCACGTGGCGGATCCCCATCCCCCCCAGGCGGTCTTGCACCGCTTCCAGTACGCGCTGGTTGTCGGCCGGGTTCTGCACCACCAGGTGCCCGCTCATGGCGATCACCCCGCTCGTCACCGTCCACACATGAAGGTCGTGAATCGACGCTACACCAGGGACCGTGGCGATGCAGTTGTGCACCTCAGAGAGCGCGATATGGGCCGGCGCGGCCTCGAGCAGCACGTCTGCGCTCTCCTTTACGAGGCGCCACGCGCTGGCGAGGATCAGCAGGGAGATGAAGATCGAAATCAACGAGTCGGCGGCGATCCAGCCGGTCGTGAGGATGATCGCACCCGCGGCGAGCGCCCCGCCCGAGCCGAGGGCGTCGCTCAGCAGGTGGAGATACGCACCCCGCTCGTTGAGCGAGTGGTTGTGGCTGCGGTGCAGGAGCGCCGCTCCCGCGACGTTGGCGACGAGCCCGAGCCCGGCGACGGCGGCGAGCAGCGCACCCTGGACTGGCGCGGGATCACGCAGCCGGTGCAGCGCCTCGATCGCGACGCCGATGGAGATCGCCAGCAATGCCGCGCCGTTCACCAGCGCGGCCAGGATCTCGAGCCGCAGCAGTCCGAAGGTGCGCTCCGCCGTGACGGGGCGCTGCGCCAGGGACGCGACGCCCAGCGAGAGCCCCAGCGCCCCGACGTCGGCGAGCATGTGACCGGCGTCCGCGAGCAGCGCCAGCGAGTGCGCCACCCAGCCGCCCACGGCCTCGGCGACCATCACCACCGCCGAGATCCCCAGCACGACCGCCAGGCGACGCCGGCTTTCGGCGCGCAGCGGCGCACGGTGGGTGCACTGGACTTCTAAAGGCAGAGTCGCGGACATCAGACGTCAGACATCAGAGTTCAGTGTCATGACGAACCTCTGACGTCTGAGGTCTGACGTCTGACATCCGTATCCGAACCGCCTCCGCATGTCCGAACAGTCCCTCCGCTTCCGCCAGCGCGATGATGTGCGCGGCATCCTCCGCGAGCTGTCGCTCGGCGTACCCGATCACGCTGATGCGCTTCACGAAATCGTACACCCCCAACGGCGAAACATACCGGGCGGTTCCGCCGGTGGGCAACACGTGTGACGGACCGGCGAGGTAGTCGCCCACCGGCTCGGGCGTCGAGGCGCCGACGAAGATCGCCCCGGCGTGTCGGATGCGGCGCGCCACGGGCCACGGGTCGCGCGTCAGAACCTCGAGGTGCTCAGGCGCCCGCCGGTTGGCGACTTCGACGGCGCTGTCCAGATCCGGAACCACCACCACCACGCCGTGTCCGGCGAGCGAGCGCTCGACGATCGCCTGCCTCGGCGAGCGGGCGACCTGGCGCGCCACCTCGGCCTCGAGCGCATCCGCCAGCGCCGTGCTCGTGGTGACGCACCAGGCGCAGGCGTCTTCATCGTGCTCGGCCTGGGCGATCATGTCGGCCGCGACGAAGCGCACGTCCGCGTTCTCGTCGGCGATGACGAGCAGTTCGGTCGGTCCCGCCAGCATGTCGATCCCGACTTCCCCTGCCACCTGACGTTTCGCCTCGGTCACGAACCGGTTGCCCGGACCCACGATCTTGTCGACCCGCGGGATCGTGCGCGTGCCGTAGGCCAGCGCGGCGATCGCCTGCGCACCGCCGATCCGGAACACCCGATCCACTCCGGCCAGGCGCGCCGCGGCCAGCACGACGCCGGGCGTCTCGCCTCCGCGGCCGGGCGGCGTGACCATCACGATCTCTGCCACTCCGGCGACGACCGCGGGGACCGCATTCATTATTACGGTCGAGGGATAGGCGGCCTTGCCCCCGGGGACGTACAGCCCCACCCGATCGAGCGGCACCACCCGCATTCCGATCTCGGTGCCGTGCTCATCGCGCTCGAGAAAGCCCTCGTCGACCTGGCGGGCGTGATAGTCCCGCACGCGCCGCACGGCCGTTTCCAGTGCCGCGCGAACTGCGCGAGGGATGGTTTCGAGTGCGTCCTGACACCGGACACCGGGCACCTCCCACTGCTCCGGCGGCAGGTCCACGGCGTCGAGCCGCTGGGTGTGCTCGCGCACGGCCGCGTCGCGGGAGGCGCGCACGTCGTCCAGGATCGCGCGCACCGCGCGCGCGGTGTCAGGGTCGGCCCCGCCGATCCTCGCCAGGTGGGGCGCCAGCACGTCATACGGCGGCGCTTGAAGTCGAGTGAGCACCGGCTATGTTCCCGCCTCTATGCCCGGGCCTCTGTCGCAATCGATCGGCATGCGCCTCATCGCAGTCGTGCTGCTGGTGCTCGCCAACGCGTTCTTCGTCGCGGCGGAGTTCGCGCTCGTCGCCGCGCGGCGCACGCGCATCGACGCCCTGGTGCGGCGCGGCGACCGGAAGGCTAAGACCGTCCAGACGGCGTTGCAAGATCTCTACCGGCAGCTGTCGGCCGCACAGCTCGGCATCACCGTCGCCTCGATCCTGCTCGGCTACGTGGCCCAAGACACCGTGGCCCACCTGTTCCACGAATGGTTCGCCGCGCTGCCCGCCGCGCTCGGCTTCCTCACGCGGGGCGGCGTCGCGTCGACCGTCGCCGTGGCGGTGATTTCCTTCCTCCACGTGGTGTTCGGCGAGCAGGCGCCCAAAGCCTGGGCCATCACCTATCCCGAGGGGACGAGCCGCTGGATCGCAGCGCCGCTGATCTTCTTCTCCTGGATCACGCGGCCGTTCACCGACCTGCTCAACTGGAGCGCCAACCGCGTCGTGCGGCTGCTCGGAATCCGGAGCACGACCGCCGAGCTCGAGCGGATCCACTCCCCCGAGGAAATCCGGATGCTCGTCGAGCAGAGCCGCAAGACCGGGCGCCTCGCGGCCGACGACGCGCGCCTCCTTGAAGGCGTGTTCGAGTTCAGCGAGAAGACGGCGCGCGAGGTGATGACCCCCCGCACCGACATCGTCGCACTGCCGATCGACCTCACGCTCGAAGAGGCGGCGGATCAGGTCGCCGTCGCCGGGCGCTCGCGCTACCCCGTGTACCGCGAGACGCTCGACGACATCGTCGGCCTCGTCCACGCGAAGGACATCCTCGCGGGGCTCCGATCGGCGAAGGGCGGCTCGCTCCGCGCCATTCTCCGGCCAGCCGTGTTCGTGCCCCGCACCCGCGAGGTGGAGGACGTGCTGGCGGACATGAAGCGTCAGAAGATTCATCTCGCCATCGTGCTCGACGAGTTCGGCGGCACCGCGGGGCTGGTCACGATGGAGGACCTGCTCGAAGAGATCGTCGGGCAGATCTACGACGAGTACGACCGCCCCAGCGCAGAGACCCGTGCGGCGCCGGGAGAGGGCGCGCCCTTGCTGCCCGGCGCCATGCCATTGCGCGACGTGAACCAGACGTACGGGCTCGACCTCGACGAGACGAGCTACACCACGATCGGCGGCTACCTGTTCGGCACGCTCGGTCGGCTTCCCAAGGTCGGCGACCACGTGGCCGTGAAGGGCGCGGCGTTCGAGATCGTGGAAATGGACGGCCGCCGAGTCGGCGCTGCGCGCCTGCTCCAGCGCGCCGCCGGTGAGGGAGCGGCGCAATGACCCGGAGTTCCTCCATCGCCCCCATTCCCCCGGGCGCGCTCGATCTCGCGGGCGACGCCGTGCGTCGCCGGCGCGAGCTCCAGGGCCGCATGCTCGAGCGGCTCGAGGCGGTCGGCTATGAGGAGATCATCCCGCCCACTTTCGAGTACGCCGAGGTCTTCGTGCGTGCCGGCGGCGGGGCGGCGGACATCGCGGACCGGCTGATTCGCTTCCTCGACCTGGACGGCAAGCTGCTGGCGCTGCGCTACGACTTCACTGCCAGCGTGGCGCGCCTCGCCGCCACCAAGCTCGCCGACCGGCCGACGCCACTGCGCCTCTCCTACGCCGGCAAGGTATTCCGCCAGGACCCCGAGCGGGAAGGGCGCCGGCCGCGCGAGATCCTCCAGGTGGGCGGTGAGCTGCTGGGGGAAGGCGGCGTGGTGGCGGACGTCGAGGTGCTGCGGCTCGCGCTCGCGCTCGTGGGCTCCGCTGGCGTCGCAGAATTTCAGCTGAACCTGGGTCACGTCGGCGCCCTCGCGCCGGCACTCGCGGCCCTCCCACTCGACGAGCGCGCCGCGGTGCGGCGCCTGATCGACCGGAAAGACGCCGCCGGACTCGCCGCCGCCGCGCCCGGCCCGCTGACCGAATTGCCGTTCATCATCGGCCGGCGTGAGGCGCTGGACCGCGCCGCCCGGGTGATCGACACCGCGCCCGGACCGAACGATGCGATCGCGCGGCTCGAGGCGATCGACACCGCCCTCTCCGAAAGCGAGCGACGCCACGTCGTGTACGACTTCGGCGAGGTCCGCGGTCTCGACTACTACACGGGCATCCACTTCGAGATCTTTGTCGCGGGAGCGGGGACGGCCGTCGGAGCGGGTGGCCGCTACGACGACCTGATGGGCCGTTTCGGTCGGCCTCTCCCCGCGGTGGGGCTCGCGCTCGACCTCGATGCGCTGGCCGCGGCGGCGCCGTGACCGCGCGGACCATCCTCAAGCTGGCGCTCGCCAAAGGGCGCCTCCTCGAGCCGTCCCTCGCCCTGCTCCGGAACATCGGCGCGGCCGTGGCGGAGCCCGCGACCAACCGGAAGCTGCTCGTACCGTCGTCGGACGGGTCGCTGTCGGTGCTGTTCGTGAAGCCCACCGACGTCCCGGTGTACGTGGAGTCGGGCGCGGCGGACGTCGGGATCACGGGCACCGACGTGCTGCGGGAAACCGAGGCCGACGTGCTCGAGCCGCTCGCACTCGGCTTCGGCCGGTGTCGCATGGTCGTCGCGAGCCCGACGGCGGTCCCATACCCGGCCCTCACCGGCGGCGTCACGCCGCGCGTCGCGACGAAGTACCCCCGGTTGACGCGCGCCTTCTTCGCCGAAACCGGCCTGGGCGTGCAGGTGATCGGGGTGAGCGGCAGCGTCGAGGTGGCTCCGCTGCTCGGACTGTCGCACTGGATCGTGGACCTGGTCGACACCGGTCGCACGCTGCGCGAGAACGGCCTCGTCGAGCGCGCGCGGATCCTGGACGTCGGCGCCGTACTGGTGGTGAATCGGGCGAGTCAGAAGCTGCGCCTCGAAGAACATCAGCGGCTGCTGAAGGCGTTACACGACGGCACGACGGCACGTTCCCCCTAACCGCGACGTGCCCGCCCCGCCAGCTCGACCGCCAGCTCGAGTGCGGCCCGCATCGAGCCCGGGTCGGCGATGTCCTTTCCCGCAATGTCCAGCGCGGTCCCGTGATCCGGGGCCGTTCGCGGAAACGGCAGCCCGAGGGTGACGTTCACACCTTTGCCGAAGCCGGCGACCTTTACCGCCGTCATCCCGACGTCGTGATACGGCGTGAGGACGGCGTCGAACTCCCCGCGGAGCGCCCGCACGAAGACGGTGTCGGCGGGGAGAGGGCCCGCCGCGGCGAGCGCTTCGGCCGCCGGGCGCAGCACTCGATCGTCCTCGTCGCCGAACAGCCCTGATTCGCCGGCGTGCGGGTTGAGCGCGCACACCGCGAGCCGCGGCCGGGCGATCCCCCACCACTCCCGCAGCGCCGCCTCCGTGATCCGGCCGGTGCGCACGACGCGCTCGGTCGTCACGGCGCGCGGCACGTCGCGCAGCGGCAGATGGGTGGTGACGAGCACCACACGGAGCCCGCGCGTGGTGAGCATCATCGCCACATCGCGGTCGCCCGCCAGATGCGCCAGGAACTCGGTGAGGCCGGGGTAGCGGAACCCGGCGAGATGCAGGGCGTGCTTGTGCACCGGCCCCGTGACGACCGCGTCTGCTTCCCCGGCCAGCGCCAGGCGGACGGCCTCTGCGACCGCCTCGCCGGCAATCCGGCCGGCGACATCGGCAGGCCCCGCGTCCCGCTCCCGACTCCCGAGTAGCACGACGTCCGCGTGCAGCGGTCCGAGCGCGAGGGCCTTGGCTACTACTTCCGGCCCGATGCCGCGCGGGTCGCCCAGCGTGACGGCGAGACGTGGACGGCGGGCTACGGCGTCAGGGGCGGGTGTCGACGTAGGTCGTGCGGCGCAGGATCTCGAGATAGTGCTGCACGGCGAGCTGCTGGCCCATGTTCTCGCGGATCCGGTCCTTCACGTCGTCGAAGCTCAACTCACCCTCGGGCAGGCGTTTCGTGAGCTCGAACACGACGAACTTGGGCCGCTTCGAGTCCGCCCCCACCTCGAACACCGGCTTCAAGCCGGGGACGGTGTCGCTGTCGATCGCATGCTGGTAGTCCGGCGGCAGCTGGGTCAGGGGCAGCTCCGGCACGATCTTGCCCTCCTCGGGATCTCCATAGCGGCGCGCCAGCGAGTCGAACGGCGCGCCCACGGCGAGGGCGTCGTGCACCGAATCGGCTACGCGACGCGCCCGCGCGATCTGCGCAGCGGAGATGCTCGGGGCGACGAGCACGTGGCGTGCCAGCACCTCCGCCGGCTGGACGCGCTCCACCTGGATGATGTGGTAGCCGAACTCGGTCTCGACGGGATCGGAGATCTCCCCCGGCCGGAGGCGGAAGGCGATGTCCTCGAATTCCTTGACCATGACGGCACGGCGAAACCACCCCAGCTCGCCGCCCTGCTCCCGCGAGGCGCTGTCGGCGGAGTATTTCTTCGCCACGTCCGCGAAGTTGGCGCCGCGCCGCAGCACCACCACCAGCGACTCCGCGAGCTGGCGCGCCCGCGCTTTCGCGGACGAGTCCGCCTGCGGCGTGACGACGATCTGCCGGAAGGAGATCGCCGCCGGACGCTTCGGCTGCTGCGCGCGGTTCTCCTCCCAGAACTGCCGCATCTGCGCATCCGTGGGGGGGATTGGCCGCAACTTTCCCTTCTCCCGCAGCTGATCGAGCAAGCGCTTCTGCAGAATCCCGCGGCGCTGCTGATCCGCCAGCCAGCGGCGCCATTCTTCCTCCGACAGGAATTGGGCGGCGCGGAGCTGCGCTTGAAACTCGGTGATCGACGTGAATTGCTTCCGCACGTTCTGTACGGTCTGCTCGACCTGGTCCTGGACTTCCTGGTCGGTGACCTTGATCGTGGTGTCGCGCTCTGCCTGCTGGACCACCAGCTCCTCGTCCACCATCTGACTGAGCACTTGGCGCCGCGCCGCGGCCCGGCCGGCGGAATCGGTGGGGAGCGTCATCCCCTGCGCCTGGGCCAGCACGAGCTGCTCCTCCACCTGCGACGCGAGGATCGGCTTCGACCCCACGATCGCCACGATGCGGTCGACGGGCCGGGTCGAGGCCAGCTCCCCTTGGCCCGCCGCGCGCACGGCACCGCCGAAGCCGAGGGCAAGCCCGAGCAGCGTCACGCCGGCGCCGCGCATGTTACCGCGGCGCCCGCGGCTTCGCGCTGTCGGCCGGCGGCGCGGGCGCGGGCCCCGGCGCGGGCTTGAGACCCGTGCCGCTGCCCCGGCTGGCCGAATCGCGCTGCGCGCGGATCGCCTGGGCGCGCTCCAGCGCCTGCGCCAGCCCCGCCTCGTTGACGGACCAGCCTTGCCCTGGGCGCAGAGCCATCGCGAGAAACGGAGGCACCGGGAAGAACTGCGCCGCCCCCTGCTCGAAGACCCGATCGAGGTAATCGTTCACGTGCCGCGTCGCCAGCTCGATACGCGCCGGCTCCGTCGCCGCGGAATCCTTGAGCACCCGCGGGGAGAGCGCGAGCACGGTCTGCAGGATCGTCAGTACCGAATCGTGCTCGGTCTGGAGCCCCCGCCAGTCCTCGGGCGTGAGCTGCACGCCGGCCGAGTCGACCTCCCGCAGCAGCAGCTCGCGCTGCGCGAGACGGCGGACGAACTCGGTGAGCTGGGCGTCGCTCGCCATGCCGATGCTGCTCACATCGCGCTGGTCGAGGGCGAACAGCCACCGAGCCAGGTCCCGCACCCGAAAGACGCCGCCGTGGTAGGTGGCGAGCTTGCGGCGGTCCTCGGTCGACGGCGCGACCTCCTGGATCGCCTGGCGCACGAGCGCCGCGGCCCCGCCCTGGACCTTCAAGTCGCGCTGCGCGGCGAGACTGTCGATGTACGCCGAGTCGAAGTGCACCGCCATGGCCGTCTCGAGCTCCGTGCGGAACGAGTCGCGCACCTCCTCGAGCGCTGGGCGGCGAATGATGTGAAATCCGAACGGCGACCGCACCAGCCCGCTCATCGCGCCCGGCGCGAGCCGCCACGCCACGGTGTCGAATGCCGGGACGAACCGGCCGCGCCCCACGGCGCCGAGGTAGCCGCCGCGCGACTTCGACCCGGGATCCTCCGAGTAGCGCTTCGCAAGCTGGCTGAAGTTGGCGCCGCGCTGTGCCTGCACCTGGCGGAGCAGTCCTTCCGCCTGCTGCTTCTTGTCCTGCTCGACTTTGGGAGCGGCGCTCGGGGGGACGCTCACGAGAATGTGCTGGAACAGGCGGACGTCGCCGGCGTGGTATGCCGAGTCCGTCTGGTCCGCCGTGAGCTTCGCGCGGGCTGCGACCAGCTGATCGTGGTAATGCTCCCACCGGAGCTGCGCGACGTTGGGCCAGTTGGCCTCCAGCACCAGCGCCGAATCGTCCATGTTGCGGCCGCGGGCGAGCTCCACCGCGAACACCGCGTAGTCGAGGTAGACCGTGGTGAGCCCCGTGACCGCTTCCGGGCGCAGCGGCACCTTCTTGGCTCGGCCGGCCAGCTCCGCCAGGCGCCCCACGGTCAGGGTCTGCCCCGCTGCGGTCCCGGCCACTTCGGGGTGCGCGGAAAACGCGTCCCGGAGAGCGCCGCACCCCGCGAGCGTCAACACGGCGACTACCAAACCCGACCGTCGCATCCCGACTCCTTAGGCGTGAGAGTCCTGCAGAACCGCCGTGAGGGCCCGCACGAGACCGGGGCCGATGGCTTCGCCGCCCAGCCGGCGCAGCCGCAGGGAGAGCGGCGCCGGGCGCCGCACCTCGGCCTCGAACTGCACGGCATCGAGCGCCGCCGTCAGCCCGGCGAGGCGCGGGTGCGCGTCCCGCCGAAACGTGAGCCGCGCCTCGTCGCCTTTGACGAGGACCAGCTCCAGTCCCGCCTGGGCGCCGAGCGCGCGGAGCTCGGACACGAGAAGCAAGCGTTGCGCGTCGTCGGGGAGGGGGCCGAACCGGTCGCGCAGCTCCTCGCGCACCGCTTGAATCTCGCACGGCCGCCCGGCCCGCGCCAGCCGCCGATACAGATCGAGCTTCGCCGCCGCGTCGGGCACGTAGGCATCCGGCAGATGAGCGGGTCGGTCCAGGATGACCTCTGGCGGCGCGAACGTCGCGCTGCCCGCTCCTCCCTCTCCACCTTTCAAAGCGTCGACGGTTTCCTGGAGCCACCGCAGGTACATGTCGAAGCCGACGGCCTGCGCATGGCCCGATTGCTCGCCGCCCAGCAGGTTCCCGGCGCCGCGCAGCTCGAGGTCGCGCAGCGCGATGCGATAACCGGAGCCCAGGTCCGTGTGATGCTCCAGGACGCGTAGCCGCTCCTCGGCGTCCGCATCCACGAGATCCGGCGCGAGCAGATAGCAGTAGGCGCGACGGTGACTGCGTCCCACACGTCCCCGCAGCTGGTACAACTGCGCCAGACCGAGCTGATCCGCCCGGTTCACGATCATCGTGTTCGCGTTCGGGACGTCGAGCCCCGACTCGACGATCATCGTGGACACGAGGATGTCCACCTCGGCCCGCACGAACCGCGCCATCACGTCGTCGAGCTCCGCCTCCTTGAGCCGGCCATGCGCCACCGCGATACGCGCCCGCGGCGGCCCGAGCGCCCGCACACGCTCGGCGATCGTATCGATCGTCTCGATGCGATTATGCACGAAATACACCTGCCCCGCCCGATCGAGCTCCCGCGCCAGCGCCTCCTCGATCAGCGCGTCGTCCCACGGCTCGATGAACGTCAGCACCGGCGAACGGTCCTTCGGCGGCGTCTCGAGCAGCGTCAGGTCGCGCAGGCCGGCGAGCGACAGGTGCAGCGTGCGTGGGATCGGCGTCGCGGTGAGCGTCAGTACGTCCACCGCGAGCTTCAGCGCTTTCAGCCGCTCCTTGTGCCGGACCCCGAATCGGTGCTCTTCGTCCACGATCAACAGCCCCAGGTCGTGAAACCTGACGTCGCGGGAGAGCAGCCGGTGGGTGCCGATCACCAGGTCCACGGTGCCCTGCTCCAAGCCCTGGACGACTCGCTGCGTGTCCCTGGGATTGCGGAACCGCGAGAGCACCTCGATCCGGACCGGGTAATCGGCGAGCCGCTCTCGGAAGGTGCGCCCGTGTTGCTCGGCGAGGATCGTCGTGGGGGCGAGCACCGCGACCTGTTTGCCCGCTTGCACCGCCTTGAACGCAGCCCGCAGCGCGACTTCCGTCTTGCCGTACCCGACGTCGCCGACCAGCAGCCGGTCCATCGGCCGGGCGCGCTCCATGTCGCGCTTCACCTCCTCAGCGGCGCGACGTTGGTCGGGCGTGTCGTCGTACAGGAAGGCCGACTCCAACTCGCGCTGCCACGCGGTGTCGGGCGGGAATGGGAACCCGGTCGCGAGCTGGCGGCGCCCGTACAGGTCGAGGAGCTCGGCCGCCATCTGCCGGATGGCGGCCCGGGTCTTGTCTCGCTGGCGCTGCCACGTGGTCGCACCGAGACGGTGCAGCTTGGGCGGTGGGGTGTCGCCGTTCCCGGCGGCGCGGTAGGGCTCGAGCTGATCCAGCCGGTACAGCGGGACGTTGAGCCGATCGCCGCCTTCGTACTCGACCACCGCCACCTCGAGCGTCCCGCCCTCCGAGCCGACCGCGATCGTCTGGATCCCGCGATACAGCCCGATCCCGTGTTCGAGATGCACCACGTAGTCTCCCGCCTGCAGCGCACGGGCCGCCGCCGTCGCGGACGCCTCACGGTAGCGCCGCGGCCGCCGCAGGCGGCGTGCGCGCCGAAAGATCTCGTGGTCGGTCAGCACGCGGAGCGTCGGCAGGACGAACCCGCCGTCGAGCGCTCCGATCGCCAGCGTCGCGGCCTCCGCGCCGAGCAGCTCCTCCAGCCGCTCGAGCTGGCCCTCGTTGTCGCACAGGATCACCGTCGGCGGGCCGGCCGCCACGAGCCGGCGTAGTCGCTTGATGTCGCGGTCCACCGGCTCGGGCGGGGTGAGCGGGAACCGCGTGGACGCGTCCGGCGCATTGAGAGCGACACCGCCGAACGCCGCCAGCTCGCCGCGCCAGCGCTCGGGAGCGACGAACAGCTCCGCTCGCGCCGGCGGCTCTTCGCCCAGCCGCCGCGCGATCTCGAGGTGATGCTCCGCCTCCGCCCACGCGCGATCCACCTCCTGCGCCAGAGCGGATTCCTGTTCCAACACGAGCAGCGCATCGATAGGGAGGAGATCGAGCAAGGACTGCCGCTGTAGGGGCGCAGCATGCTGCACCGCCACGGTGGTCGTGACCCCTTCGGTGCTCACCGGCAGTATCGTGACCCGCTCGATCGGCTCCCCCGAGCGCTGCGAGTCAAGATCGAACGTGCGCAGTGACACGACTTCGTCACCCCACCACTCGACCCGCGCCGGCGACGCCATCCCGAACCCATACACGTCGAGGATCCCACCGCGCACGCTGTATTGCGCGACCTCGGTCACCGTGGGGACGCGATCGTATCCCATCTCACCGAGGCGGCGGACGATCTCGGTGAAACCCCCGGGGCCCAGAGCCCGGGGCCCGGCGCTCGCCTGCAGCACCAGCCGCATCGCGTCGAGCGCCGCTGGCACGCCCGTGCGCTCCGCGGTGGCACGCGCCGTCGTGATCAGAATCCGGACCCTTCCCGCCAGCAGCGACTCGACCGTCTCGATGCGCTCGCCTGCGATCTCGAGGTGTGGTTCCTCGGCGCCGAGCGCTTCCCGCTGCGGATACAGCGCCGCCACGTCGCCCGCGAGGGCGCGGGCGTCCGCGAGCCAGCGCTCGGCGTCCGTCGGCGTCGCCGTGACCACAACGAACACCCGCTGGGGGAGCCGGCGCGCCAGCACAGCGACGAGCAGGGCTGGACTCGAACCGGGGAGCCCGGACACCGGGACCCGGGATCCCGGGCCCGGGAGACTCCCGGCGAGCGCACGGGTCGCCGGCAGATCTTTGAACTGATCGAGCAGGAAGTCGAGCGACATCAACGGGCGCGCGTCGCGACACCAAGCTCCACCGCCGCGACGAGCAGCGCGAGCGCGAGCAGCAGGCCGCTCACGTCCGCCCGACGCGTGCCAGCGAACCGCTCCGCGGCGAAGCGCGCCTCATCGTGCACCTCGGCGCCGATGGCGCGGCGTACGACATCTGCCGTAGCGGGCGTCAGATCGGACTCGCGACCATCGGGCCCGGACACCGTCGCCCCGACCGTGTCGGCCCCGTGCACCTGGAACACGACACCGGGGGGGCCCTCCGCTTCCCCAATCGGGGCCTCGCCGCGCGCCAGGTGGTTCACGAGCGCATCCACGAACGGCACGAACGCGGGGGACGCAGGCAGCGCGGTCCACACCGTGTCGAGGCGGCTGCCCAGCAGCACCACGTCACCATCCCGCACCAGCCAGGGATCGCCGTTCACGGTGGCGATGACGGTCGTCGTGTCTCCCCCCTCGAGCCGATAGCGCCGCGCGACCGGAATCCCGTTGATGCCGGCGAGACTCGCCGTCGCGACCGGTCCCGGGGTCGCGGAGGCGCCGAACCGCCAGCGCACGCCGCGCGCCGCGAGCGCGCGATTCGCCTGACCGACAAGCGCGGGATCGGCGGGCGGGAGCAGCACGGTCTTCCCGGCGTCACCCTGCAGCCGCTCCCCCAGCGAGACGTCCGTTCCCTCGGCGACGCGTTTCCCCTGCGTGAGCACAGCGAGCGCCGCCGTCACGAAGGGCCCTGCGCCCGGGTCGGCGCGCACGCGGGCGGGCGGCGCGACGCGCCACACGAACGCTCGGCGGTCGTCGGCGCGCAGTTCGTCGGGATCGAGCACCGTCTCTCCGATCCACCAGCCGGGCGCCATGCTCGGCAGCGGGACCGAAGCGCTCGACCCCGTCGAGGCAAGCGCCCGTCCCACGTCGCGACTCCGCCCCACGGGACTCGCCGTCGCTCGCAGGCGCACCGTCACCGGCGCCGGGCCGCCACCGGGAGTGCCCGCCACGGTGATCGCAACCGCACCGTCTGTGACGCGCGCTTGCGCGACGCCCCGGTTCGCCACCACCTGGCCCGGCGGCGCGAGCGCGAGCACCCGAACACCGCGCGGTACCTCCGCCCGCCCCGGCCCGAAGGCTGTGCGCTGCAGATCGCTCACCACCTCGACCTCGCGCCCGGGGAGGGGCTCCGCGTCCACCAGCCGGGTCGCCCGCGCCACCGCCGTGGTCAGGTCAAGGCGCCGCCAGCCGGGCTCTACGCTGTCCACGGTCGCGAGCAGCGCTTCGCGGGAGCCGGCCCGTGCTACGCCGTCGGCCAGCATCAGCCACACGCGATCCCCCGATCCGGCACGGGCGATCGACGCTCGCGCCACGCTCTTCAAGCGCGCGAGCAGCGGGCGCCCGTCCACGACCGCGCCGCAGGACGGAGAGTTGTCGAGGATCAGCATCAGCGCCGTCGGCTCGTGCACCCCTCCCCCGCCGGCGGCACGGGACCGTACGAGCGGCCGCGCCGCAGCCATCACGATCAACGCGATCAGTGCGGTCCGCAGAATCAGGAGCAGCAGATGCCGCAGCTTCAGCCGCCGCGCGCTCTGCCGCTCGGCCTCGCTCAAGTAACGGATCGGTGGAAACTCCGCTTCGGGGGGCACGCGCCGCTCGAGCAGATGCAGCAGCGCGGGAATCGCCGCGGCGGCGAGCCCGATGAGCGCCAGCGGATGCAGAAAGGTCACGCGAGGAGACGGAGCGCCATGCCGAACGGCAAGTCGGTCAGCACGTGGTGATACGCGATGCCGTGCCGTCGACACGCGGTGCGCCACGCCGAGACCTCTCGCCGCACCGTCTCGGCATAGGCGCGGGCGAGCTCGCGCGGTCGCACCACCACGCTCGCCGGAGACTCGGGATCCCGGAACCGCACTTCGGGAGGACCCGACAGCTCGGCTTCCGCCGGGTCCATCAGGTGGAACACGATGACGTTGTGGCCGCGGTGGCGCAGGTAGCGGAGCGCCGTGATCGCGAGGGTCCGGTCGAACAGCAGGTCGGACACGAGCACCACCAGGCCGCGGCGCGCCAGCAACGCCGTGAGATGCAAGAGCGCCGCCTGGGCGGCCGTGCCGCGGCCATCCGGCGTGTCGAGCAGCCCGCGGACCAGTCTCATCCACTGCCCCGTCTTCACGCGGGCGGGGATTACCTGGCGCACCGCCTCGTCGAACGTGATCAGCCCCGTGGCGTCGCGCTGCCGCAGCAGAATCAGCGCGAGTGCCGCCGCGAGCCGGTCGGCGTACGCCCGCTTCGTGAGTCGGGTCGGCGCGCCCCGCCACGCCATCGAGCGGCTCGCGTCCACGAGCAGCATCGCGCGCAGGTTCGTTTCTTCCTCGAACTGCTTCACGAACAGCCGGTCGGACCGCGCCAGGATCTTCCAGTCGAGATAGCGCGGCTCGTCGCCCGGTTGGTACGCGCGATGCTCGGTGAATTCAACCGAAAACCCGCGGAACGGCGAGCGGTGGATCCCGGCGAGGAAACCCTCGACCACTCCTTGCGCCACGATCTCGATGCCGCCTAGGCGGGCCACCTCCGCCGGATCCAGCAAATCGATGCGCCTGACGTCAGCCATGGGTGGCGGAAGCTAATGAGCGGCCGACTGTCCGGGGTAGAGGACAACCACGGGAGGGTGATCTCGGTGTCACCACGGCAACGCCACCGTTCACAGGCACTTAGGAGCGTCCCGACCAGCCGCCGACCTGGCATAGTCCGTGCCCCCTGCACCGTTGGGAGGACATCGTATGTTCGCCACCGTGGGGTTCTTCAGCTTGCTGACGGTTTCCGGCCGGGCGCCGACGCCCCAGCCGGCTGCCCTCTATTACCGTCCCCGCATCGAGGTCTGGACCAACCGCGGGGACGATCCTTATGCCAGCGGGCAGGCGGCGCGGGTCTCCTTCCGCACCGAACAAGACGCGTACGTCACCCTCTTCCGAGTCGACACCGATGGCCGGGTGCGAGTCCTGTATCCGCGAGAGCCGTGGGACGACAATTTCGCACGCGGGGGCCGTGACTACGAAGTCGAGCAGCGCTCCACGCGCGATGCATTCTACGTCGACGACTACCCCGGCGTTGGCTACGTCTTCGCCGTGGCGGCCGCTGATCCCTTCGTCTACGATGCCATCAAGAGCGAAGATCATTGGGATTATCGCGTTATCGCGGATGGGCGCGTCCGCGGCGACCCGTATGTCGCCCTCACCGACCTCGCCCAGCGCATCGTCCCGGACGGCTACGTCGACTGGGACTACGACATCGCGCCGTACTACGTGCAGCAGCACTACGATTACCCGCGCTTCCTGTGCTACGACTGCCATACGTACGTGAGCTATCCCTACTGGAGCCCGTACGACTACACCTGCGTCCGTTTCCGGATCGTGGTGTTCGACGATCCGTACTACTACCCCTACCGGTACTACGACGGCACCCGCGTGGTGTTTACTCGGCCGCTGCGGCCGGCGCCCCGCTTCATCTTCAAGGACCGGCAGGGTTCCAGCGTCTTCGTTACCCGCGTCCCACAGCGCCCGGTGAACGACGACCACCGGCGCGACGTGGGGGTGCGTGGACGTGACCTGGGCGGCAGCATCCCCCCCCCGAACATTCAGCCGCGGCAGCGTCCTATCACCGGTGGCGGGCCCCCCGCCATCGAGCGCCCACGCGAGCGCCCGATCACGGGCGAGCAGCCGCACAACGACGACGACCGCATCGGGCGCCGCCGCCCCGATCACCCGGAGCATCCCGAGCGTCCCGAGCACCCGGAGCGGCCCGATCGTCCTGGTCGGCCGGACACCCCGAGCAATCCCGATCGGCCCGAGCGGCGCGAGCGCCCCGATCGGCCGGGCCAGGAAGTGCGGCCTGAGGTGTTCCGCCCGGACCGCGTTCGGACGGAGCCCCCGGCGGCGGTCGCTCCCGAGCGACCGCGCGTCGAGCCGCGGCGACCGCCCGAAAGCCGGCCGCAGGCCGCGCCCTCCACACCGTCGCGGGATCAGCCTCCCGCGGCGTCACCCCCGCCTCCCGCGCCGCCGCGCAGCGAGCCGCGCGCGGAGCCGAAGCGCGATGCGCCGCGAGAGAAGCCCAAGAACGAGCCGGAGCTCAAGCGGCGCAAGCCGTAGTCCCGCCTGCAACGGTGCGACGCGCCCGACCATAGTCCCCCGTGGTCGGGCGCGTTAGCTTTCCGTCCCGTTCCTTCGCAGGAGCCCATCCGTGCGTCAGCTGTTCGGTCTCGGTGCGTCGCTCGTCCCATGCGTCCTCGCGGCGCAGACTCCGGCGACCATTCAGCGCGCCGTCAACTCGATCACCGCCGAAGATGTGCGGCACCACATCGGCGTCCTCGCGGACGACTCCATGCTCGGCCGGGCGACGCCGAGCCCGCAGCTTGAGCAAGTGGCGAGCTATGTCGCTGACCAGTTCCGCCGGTTCGGATTGAAGCCGGCCGGCGACAACGGCGGCTACCTGCAGCGCTACACCGTCGCCCAGCGGGTCGTGGATACGGCCACCAGCGCCATCCGCATCGTCGGCGCGACGCCCGCGACGCTGAAGCCCGGCGTCGATGCGTACCTGTTGCGGTTCACGCCGCTGCCGACGCGTGAGATCAGCGGGCCGGTGGTGCTGTTCATGGGCACGCCCGACTCGGCGAACCCGCTGGCGGGCGCGGAGGTGCGGGGTGCCTGGGCGGCGATCCTCGGCACGGCGACGGCCCAGGGTATCTCGATCAATCCGGCATGGGTCATGGCGGCACTCCGCGGCGGCGCGATCGGGTGGATGGTGATATCCAATCGACCCGACGCGCAGTGGCAGAACCGCCTGGCTCGAACCACTCTCCCCTCGCTTACGCTCGAAGGCGTACCCGCGGACACCGAGCTCGCCGCGGGCTCCTTCGAGATCCGCGACCCCACGGCGGCGGCGGCGCTGGGCATCGACCCGCCGACGCTGCGCGCACAGACGACCGGTTGGAGCGCCCGCCGGCTCCCCGCCATCACGATCACCTACCTGGTGAGGCAGCGCGAGCTCGTCCGCGCCTCGGCGCCCAACGTGATCGGGGTCCTGGAGGGGAGTGACCCCAAGCTCAAAAGCGAGTACGTCTTCTTCACGGGACATATGGATCACATTGGGACGCCCGGGGCGGGGGAAGGCTGCGTCGCCCAGGGCGCCGACTCGATCTGTAACGGCGCCGACGACGATGCGTCGGGAACGACCGCCGTGATCGAGACCGCCGCGGCATTCGCGAAGCTCGCGCCCCATCCCAAGCGCTCGCTCGCCTTCATGACCGTGAGCGGCGAAGAGCGCGGCCTCTGGGGCAGCCAGTTCTTCTCGGAGCACCCGACGGTCCCGCTCGCCAACGTGGTGGCCGACCTGAACAGCGACATGGTCGGTCGCAACTGGAAGGACACGATCGTCGTGATCGGTAAGGAGCACTCGAACCTCGGCGCCACGCTCAACCGCGTGGCGACGGCTCACCCCGAGCTGCGGATGACACCGATCGACGACATCTGGCCACAGGAGCGCTTCTACTTCCGCTCGGATCACTACAACTTCGCGAGGAAGGGCGTCCCCATTCTGTTCTTCTTCAACGGGACGCACCCGGACTATCATCAGGCGAGTGACTCCCCGGACAAGATCGACGCGGAGAAGGAGGCCCGGATCGTCAAGCTCGTGTTCTACCTCGGCCTCGAGGTGGCGAACGGGGCCGAGCGGCCCAAGTGGAACCCGGACAGCTACAAGCAGATCGTGGGAGGCGCGAACTGACCGCTACGGCGCCGGAGCCAGCAGCTCCTGGTTCGTCTTCGTCCGCCTGAGCTGCGCCAGCAGCACGTCCACGGCCTTCTCCGGCGGGAGCCCCACCAGGCCCCGCCGGAGTTTTTGTTTCGCCTCCACGGTGGCGGGATCGGCGAGCAGCTCCTCGCGCCGCGTACCGCTCGCGGCGATGTCGACTGCCGGATAGATCCGCCGGTCGGCGAGCTCGCGGGCGAGGCGCAGCTCGGCGTTGCCGGTTCCCTTGAACTCCTCGAAGATCACGTCGTCCATGCGGCTCTCGGTCTCGACGAGGGCGGTCGCGACGATGGTGAGGGACCCGCCGTTGGGCACCGCTCGCGCGGCGCCGAACAGAGCCTTGGGCTTGGCTAGCGCGTTGGCGTCGAGGCCGCCGGACATCGTGCGGCCGCTCGATCGTCCGGTCGTGTTATGCGAGCGGGCCAGGCGGGTAAGCGAGTCGAGCACGATCACCACGTCTTTGCCGAGCTCGACCTGGCGGCGCGCGTGCTCGAACACCATGTCGGCCACCGCCACGTGACGCTCGTGTGGCAGGTCGAAGCTGGACGCGATCACCTCGCCGCGGCCCCAATCGATCATCTCGCTGACCTCTTCGGGCCGCTCGTCCACCAACAAGATGAGGAGGATCGCCTCCGGGTAGTTGAGGGTGACTCCTTCGGCCACCGCCTGGAGCATCACGGTCTTTCCGGCTTTCGGCGGGGAGACGATGAGCGCCCGCTGCCCGAAGCCGAACGGGCACACCAGATCCACCACGCGCTGGATCTCCGCGGTGCGCGGGCCCGAAGCCTTGGTCGTCTCGAGCAACAGCGGCCGCGACGGGTGGACCGCGCCGAGCTTCGCGAACTCCGGACGCTCAGCGAGCCCGGCGCCCGGCGGCGCGCCATTGACGCGCAGCACCCGCCCGTCCTCGAGCGTGAGCAGATCGCCCCGCCGCAAGCCGGGGAGGCGCACGGACAGGTCGCCGTTCGCAGGCAGGTAGCTATGCGCCGCGAGCCGCAGGTAGCCGCCCTTGGGGGCGGGGTCGAACCAGCCGGTGAACGGAGGCAAGGACTGAAAACTAATCTAGAGACATCACACATCAGACGTCAGACGTCTCAGGGCTATATTTCCCCCCGCCCATGCGCCAAGACCACATCCGCAACTTCTGCATCGTGGCCCACATCGACCACGGCAAGTCGACGTTGGCCGACCGGCTCATCGAGCTCACCGGGACGCTCGACAAGCGCCTCATGCGGGAACAGGTGCTCGACACGATGGATCTCGAGCGCGAGCGCGGCATCACCATCAAGCTGAACGCGGTGCGGATGAGCTACCACGCCGGGGACGGCCAGATCTACGAGCTGAACCTCATCGACACACCCGGGCATGTGGACTTCACGTATGAGGTGTCGCGCTCCTTGGCCGCGTGCGAGGGGGCGATCCTCGTCGTAGACGCGTCCCAGGGGATCCAGGCGCAGACGATCTCCAACCTGTTCCTCGCCCTGGACGCGGGACTCGAGATCATTCCGGTCCTCAACAAGATCGACCTGCCGGGTGCGGAACCCGACCGCCGGGCGCGGGAGCTCCACGACCTCATCGGGGCGAAGCCGGAGGAGATCCTGCGCATCTCGGCGAAGGAGGGCACAAACGTGCCCGAGCTGCTCGAAGCGGTCGTGCGGCGCGTACCGGCGCCCCGGGGCACTCGCGAGGCGCCGTTGCGGGCGCTGATCTTCGACTCGTACTATGACCGCTACCGCGGCGCGATCCCGAGCATCCGGGTCGTCGACGGCGTGGTCACGCCGGGCATGAAGATCGCGTTCGGGGCCCATAAGGACGACGTGTACGAGGTGGACGAGGTCGGCTACCTGCAGCTCGGTCACAAGCCCACCGAACTGCTGGAGGCGGGCGAAGTGGGCTACTTCGTCGCCAACACCCGCGGTGTACGGGATACGCGCTCCGGCGACACGGTGCTCGAAGCCGAGCACCGGGACATCCCTTTGCTGCCGGGCTATCGTGACATCAAGTCGATGGTGTTCGCTGGGCTCTACCCGACCAACGCCGAGCAGTTCGAAGAGCTGCGTGACGCGCTCGCGAAGCTGCAGCTCAACGACGCCTCGCTCCACTACGAGCCGGAGTCATCGGTGGCGCTCGGCTTCGGGTTCCGCTGCGGCTTCCTCGGCTTGCTCCACATGGAGATCGTGCGCGAGCGGCTCGAGCGGGAGTTCAACCTGGACCTGATCAGCACCGTGCCCAACGTGGAATACCACGTGCACCGCACGGACGGCACGGTGGACGTGGTCGAGAACCCGAGCCTCCTGCCGCACGGCTCCGCAGTGGACCACATCGAGGAGCCCTACGTCAAAGCGCGGATCCTCGCGCCCGCCGAATATATCGGCGCGATCATGAAGCTCGGCCAGGAGCGGCGTGGGGTGTACCGGGGCATGCACTACGTGGATCCGTCGCGCGTCGAGTTCAGCTGGGAGTTCCCGTTGGGCGAGATCATCCTCGACTTCTACGACAAGCTGAAGACCATCTCCCGCGGGTACGCATCGCTGGACTACGAGTTCCTGGAGTACCGTCCCGCCGACCTCGTCAAGCTCGACATGCTCCTCAACGGCGAGGCGGTGGATGCGTTCTCGGTTATCATCCACCGCGACAAGGCGTACGAGTGGGGCCGCAAGATCGCCGAAAAGCTCAAGGAGCTCATCCCGCGCCAGCTGTTCGAGGTCGTGATCCAGGCCGCGATCGGCACGAAGGTGATCGCGCGCGAGTCGATCCGCCCGCTGCGCAAGAACGTCACGGCCAAGTGCTACGGCGGCGATGTCACGCGGAAGCGCAAACTGCTCGAGAAGCAGAAGGAGGGGAAGAAACGCATGAAGCAGGTGGGGACGGTGGAGATTCCGCAGGAAGCCTTCCTCGCGGTCCTCCAGGTTGACTAGCCTCGTCATCCAGACGGCCTTCCTCGGAGACGTCGTGCTCACGACGCCGCTGCTCGAAGCGCTCGCGCAGCGGCACGGCCCCGTGGACGTCGTCACGACCCCCGCCGCCGCCCCCCTGCTCGAGACCCATCCGGCCGTACGCCGCGTGATCCCCTACGACAAGCGGGCGAAGGAGCGGGGGCTCGGCCAGCTGCTCCGGCTCGCCCGGACGCTCCGGGCGGAGGGCTACGAGGCGGCGTATCTTCCTCATCGTTCGCTTCGCACCGCGGTGTTGGCCTGGCTGGCACGGATCCCGAAGCGGGTGGGGTTCCGCGACGGCTGGCCCCTGTTGTACACCGAGGTGCGGCAGCGCGCCACGACCGACCACGAGATCGACCGCCTGCTCGCCCTGGCCGCGGTAGGGGGGGACGCCAGACCGCAGCGTCCGTCGCTGCTCCTGACCATCTCCGACCGGACGGTGACGGAGCAGTTTCTGCGAGAGCATGGCGTCGGAGAGCCCTTCGTGGCGCTCGCGCCCGGTTCGATCTGGGGCAGCAAGCGCTGGCCGTACTACGACGCCGTGGCGGAGCGCCTAGCGGAGCGGGCCGCGATCGTGGTGGTGGGCGGACCGGAAGACGCGGCGCTTGGGCAACAGGTCGTGAAGGCGGTGGAGCATCATGGAGGGTCGTGGAGGGCGGCGAATGCGTGCGGCAAACTCACGCTGCGCCAGTCCGCGGAAGTCATCCGGCGCGCGGCGCTGCTCGTGACCAACGACAGCGCGCCGCTGCACGTCGCGCAGGCGGTCGGCACGCCGACAGTGGCGATCTTCGGCTCCACCGTGCCGGCGTTCGGGTTCGGGCCGCGCGGACCGCGTGACCGCGTGGTTCAGCTCGACGGGCTGCCGTGCCGCCCCTGCTCGGCGCACGGACCGCCGAGCTGCCCGCTGGGTCATCATTTGTGCATGAAATCGCTGTCGGTCGAGGACGTCCTGCTCGCCATCGAGGAGACCGGTGCGCTACATCGTCGGAATTGACATCGGCGGTACCAACATCGTCGTCGGCACCGTGGCCGAGGACGGCTCAGAGCTGTTGGGACTCGTCTCGGCGCCGACGATTTCGGAGCAGGGCGCGGAAGCCGTGCTCGACCGGATCGTGAAGCTCGCGCGCGCGTCTATGGAAGCAGCGCGCGGCAAGGAGATCGCCGGCGTAGGGATCGGCTCGCCCGGCCCGCTCGACACGAAGACCGGCGTCGTCCTGCTTACCCCGAATCTGGGCTGGACGAACTACCCGTTGCGCGACCGGCTGACGCAGGCGCTCGGGAAGCCGGCGACGCTCGACAACGACGCCAACTGCGCGATCTTCGGCGAGTGGTGGCGCGGCGCGGCGCGCGGGGCGGACCACGTCGTGGGGCTCACGATCGGCACCGGGATCGGCGGCGGTATCGTGCTCTCGGGCGCGATCTACCGCGGCGCGTCCGACATCGCGGGCGAAATCGGCCACATGACCATCGACGCGATGGGCCGACGCTGCAAGTGCGGCAATTACGGCTGCCTCGAGGCCTACGCGTCGGGGCCCGCGATCGCGGCGCGGGCGGTCGAGGGGATCGAGGCCGGGGTCGACACCTCCCTCCCCCGGTACGTGCAGGGTGACATGTCGAAGATCACGGCGCAGGTCGTGTACGAGGCGGCGCACGACGGCGACGACTTCGCCCTGGAGGTCGTGAAGGACACGGCGCGGTTCCTGGGCGCCGGCGTGGCGAACATCATCAACGTGTTCAACCCGCAGGTAGTGGTGATCTGCGGCGGTGTGACCCTCGCGGGCGACCGGCTGTTCGTGCCGCTGCGCAGCGAGGTGAAGCGGCGGGCGTTCAAGCCCGCGGTGGACGTCTGCCGTATCGTCCCGGGAGAGCTCACCGGAACGGCGGGTGTCTACGGCGCCGCCGCCGTCTTCATACAGCGGACGTGGGGCCGCGTGTGAGGCGACTGGGCGTCATCGGCTCCATGGTGTGGGACACCATCTTTGGTCGGGACCCCGCGCAGCCGGCGGTCGAGGAATGGGGCGGGATCTCGTACGCCTGCGCCGCCCTCGACGCCATGCTGCCGGACGACTGGGTGATGGTGCCCATCGTCAAGGTCGGACGGGACCTCGCCGGGAAGGCGAACGCCTTCTTGCGCACCCTGCGGCACCTAGCGCCCGGCACGCGCTTCATGGAGGTGCCGGAGGCCAACAACCGGGTCACCCTGCGGTACTACTCGTCGGAGCGCCGCTGCGAGCAGATGACGGGCGGCGTGCCGCCGTGGACGTGGCCCGAGCTCGGGCCTCAGCTAGCGGACCTGGACGCCCTCTACCTGAACTTCATCTCCGGCTATGAGATGACGGTCGAGACGGCGCAGTTCCTGCGCCGCGGGTTCCGCCACTTCATCTACGCCGACCTGCATAGCCTCTTCCTCGGCAAAGAATCGGACGGGACGCGCGTCCTGCAGCCGCTCCCCGACGCGCCAGCCTGGTTCGGCTGCTTCGACGTGGTGCAGCTCAACGAGGAGGAGATGAAGCAGTTGGGAGACGATCCGCTGGCGGCCGCCGCCGCCGCGCTGGCGCAGGGGTGCCAGACGCTGCTCGTCACGCTGGGTGCCAGGGGGGCGGCGTATTTCACCGGGCGGCCGGTGCGCACGGCGCGGATCGCCGCCCCAGGCGGCCCGGCGTTCGACGCCGGCGACCCCACCGGCTGCGGCGACGTGTTCGGGGCGACGGTCGTCGCGTCGCTGCTCGCCGGAGCGCCGCTGGAAGAGGCGTTGCAGCGGGGCACGCGGATGGGCGCCCGCAACGTGACCTACCGCGGCGCGACCGGGCTGCGAGATCACCTCCTCGGCAGACTGACGACGGCATGACGCGTCTCGTCGAGGTGCCCGCGCAGTTCGACGACCGCTCGTTCGACCAGTTCGCTGGGGCGTTCGCCGATGCAAACAAGGATGACGAGCGACTCCTGTTCGACGCGCACGCCGCGGAATGGGCGTCGCCCTACGGCCTGGTGGGGCTGCTCGCCGCGGGGCAGGCCGCCCGGCGCGCGGCAGCTGCCGGAACGGTCGAGCGGCCGCTGCTCACCGCGCCGACCCACGCTGAGGTGCTGAGCTACTGGGCCCGAGCGGGCTTCTTCCGCGAGGCCGCCGAGCTGTTCGAGATCCACGGCAAGGTACCTCGAGCGAGAGCGGCGGAGGAAAGCGAAGTGTTGCTGCCCGTGACGCCGGTGCGCGCGGCCGAGGACGTGCACGCGGTGGTCAGCACGATCCAGCAGCGCGCCTCTGCCATCCTGGCGTCCGAGCTGAGCCTCGATCCGAAGGCGACGATGGGCTTCGCTATGGCGCTTTCGGAGGCATGTCAGAATATTGTAGAACACGCCGGCACGGGCGGGTGGGTGGCGGTGCAGGCATACCACTGGCGTCGCAAGTTGGCCCGGCGCGTGGTCGTGATCGCGGTGGCCGACGCGGGCGTGGGATTCCGGCACTCCCTCGAGCCGACCCAGAGCAAGCGGTTCGGCGACCGCTGGGGCGACGCGGCGGCGCTGGAGGCGGCGCTGGTGCAGGGCGTGAGCCGGTTTCGCGACCCCGGCCGTGGCCAGGGACTCGCCGGGATCCGTCGGTATCTCGTCCGCTGGGACGGGAAGATCGCGATTCGGAGCGGCACGGCGCGCATCGCGATCGTGCCGAAGTGGGACGACGATGTCCCGCTGAAAGACGGCCTGCCGCCCTTCCCGGGCGCCCAGGTGCTCATCATCATCCCTGAACAGGGGTCCGCGGAGCGGTGATACAGTACATCGACATGCACGCGGTGCTCCAGGCGTCCGTCTCGGGCGTCTACGCGGACCTCGTCACGCGTCCGACGGGGCGCGTGGTGCGCGAGCGGATCGAGCAGGCGATCGCGGGACGGGAGCGGACCGGCGAGGTGACGGTCGCCCGCATGGACTTCACCGGCGTCGGCTGCATCGACTACTCATGCGCCGACGAGATCGTGGCGAAGCTGTTGCGCGACCGGCCAGCGGTGCTCGTGCTGTCGGGGATCACGGACGGGCATCGCGAAGCGATCGAGCCCGTCCTGTCCGGCCACGGCCTCGCGGCGCTGATCGAGCGGCCGGACGGCACCCTGGAGGTCCTCGGGGCGGCCGCGGCGGCGGCCGCGCTGCTGGACGAGCTCGTCGCCCGGCGCTTTGCGGCGCGCACGCCCGGAGGCAGTTACGCCCTGACGCTCGCGTGAAGCGCCGCCTCGGCTTCTCGACGCGAGCGATTCACGGCGACCCGGAGGCCCGGCCCGACTGGGCACCAGTGGTGACGCCGCTGTACCAGAGTAGCACCTTCACGAATCCGGTCGGTTCGACGGCGGAAGTCCTCTACACGCGCTACGGCAACAACCCCAACCAGACGGCCATCGCGAAGCGCCTCGCCGCGCTCGAGGGCGCGGAGGCGGCGATTTTCGTCGCGAGCGGGATGGGCGCCATCGCCCTCTCCCACCTGGCGGTGTTGCGGCCGGGCGACCACCTGTTGTCGAGCGAATGGATCTACGGCGGGGTGCACCGCCTGTTCGCGCAGGAGTTCGGTCGCTTCGGCATCGACGTGTCGTTCCTGAGCCCGCTCGAGTCCCGCACCTGGAAACGCGCCCTCAAGAAGAACACGCGCGCCATCTTCGTGGAGACCCCGACCAACCCGCTGCTGCGGGTGCTCGACCTCGAGCCGATCGCGACGTTATGCAAGACGGAAGGACTCGCCCTGCTCGTGGACTCGACGTTCGCGACGCCGATCAACTTCCGGCCGCTCGAGCACGGCGCCGATGTGGTGATCCACAGCGCGACGAAGTACTTGAACGGGCACACCGACGTGATCGCCGGAGCGGTGGCGGGGACCGAGTCCGTGATCGAGGAGGTGCGCAAGCTGATGCAGGTGTGGGGCCAGGCCATCGATCCGATGGCGGCGTGGTTGATCGACCGCGGTATGAAGACCTTGGCGGTGCGCGTCGAGCGCCAGAACGCCACGGCGCTGCGCGTGGCGGAGTGGTGCGGCAAGCAGCCGCAGTTCGGCGCGGTGCATCACCCCGGGCTCCCCTCCCATCCCGACCACGCGGACGCGAAGCGGCTGATGAACGGGTTCGGGGGCATGCTGGCGGTGGAGCTGAAGGGGGGCGCCCGGGCGGCGGAGCGGTTCCTGCGGGCGCTCACGGTCGCAGCGCACGCGCCCAGCCTGGGCGGCGTGGAGACGCTGGTGTCCGAACCGCGGCTCACGTCCCATGCGAGTCTCACACCGGAGGAGCGGTCCCGGGCTGGCATTCCGGACGGCTTCCTGAGATTTTCCATCGGACTGGAGGACGCCGACGACATCATCGCGGACTTCGCCCAGGCCCTGGCGCAGCTGTAAGTGATCAAGTTCACGAATGTCTTCAAGGCCTTCCCAAAAGGGGGGCTCGCCCTGAAGGACGTTTCGTTTCACATCGCGAAGGGCGAGTTCGTGTTTCTCACTGGCCATTCCGGCGCCGGGAAATCCACGGTTCTCAAGCTGGTCTACGCGGAGGAACCCGTGACGAGCGGCGAAGTGCGCGTCTCGGGCTTCACGCTCGCCGAGGCGCGCCGCAAGGACATCCCGATGCTGCGCCGGCGGCTCGGCATCGTCTTCCAGGACTTTCGGCTGCTGGAGGACCGCACGGCGGAGGAGAACGTGGCATTCGCGCTCGAGGTGACGGGGGCGCGGCGTGCGTCGATCCCCGCGCGTGTGATGCGGGTGCTCACGCAGGTGGGGCTCGCTGCCAAGGCCCACGCCTACCCCCGCGAGCTGTCGGGGGGTGAGCAGCAGCGCGTCGCGATCGCGCGCGCCCTCGTGAACGAGCCCACGGTCCTGCTCGCCGACGAGCCCACCGGCAATCTCGACGAGCGTGCCACGCGCGGCGTGTTCCAGCTGCTGCGTGACATCAACGCGAGCGGCACCGCCGTGGTCATGGCGACGCACGACCTCGACCTGGTGCGGCAAGCGCCGTATCGCGTGATCGAGCTGCAGGAGGGCGCCCTGGTGTACGACTCCGCGGTAGACGAGCCGCGCGACCAGGCCGCCAGCCCGTGAACCTCGTGATCCGCGAGGCCTTGCTCGCGTTCCGGCGCGCCCCGCTCCTCTCCGCCCTCTCCGTCACCACGATCGCCTTCTCGCTGTTCGTCGTCGGACTGTTCGGGCTCGTCGCCGTGAACCTGCAACAGGCCCTGCGCGACGTCGCCGAGCGGGTGGAGATCGTCGCCTACCTGCTCCCGGGCGCGCCGATCGAAACCATCACGCTGGCGGAGAAGGACATCGAGGCGTTTCCCGAAGTGCAGGCGGCCGCCTACGTGAGCGAGGACGAGGCGCTGCAGCGCGCGCGCACGGAGCTGGTGGAATTCCGCGACGTGTTGCAGGAGCTGGAGCGCAACCCCCTCCCCGCCTCGATCGAGGTGAAGCTCAAGCCCCACTTCCGCGACGTCGAGCATGTAAACGAAGTCGCCGAGCGGCTGCGGGGCTTCGGCTTCGTGGATGACGTGCGATTCGGGCGTGATTGGGTGGAGAAGCTGGATCGGCTGCGGCAGATCGCGGCCGCCGTGGGGCTCGTGGTGGGCGCGGCGTTCGCGGCAGTCGCGATCATCATCATCGGCACGACGATCCGGATGGCGGTGCTGCAGCGCAGCCGCGAAATCGCCATCATGCGTCTGGTGGGTGCGACCAACGGCTTCGTGCGACGTCCGTTTCTCCTCCAGGGCGCGCTCAAGGGGATGCTCGGCGGGCTGGCAGCGGTCGCGCTCTCCTACGGCGCCTACGCGCTCATCAACCGCTGGTTGATTCACGCCGAGTTCTTCTCGCAGGAGCAGGCGGTCGCGATCGTCGGGTTCGGGATGCTGATCGGATTCTTTGGGAGCGCCGCGTCGGTAGGACGGCACCTGCGCCGAGTATGAGGCGTCAAGCGTGAGGCGTCGCGCGAAGGCGTCGCGCGAAAACGTCACGCGGCGGCGTCAAAGCGTTTACGGCGTCGCGCGACGTCTTTGCGTGACGTCGTTGTGCTACGTCGTCCTCGCTACGCCCCTCGCGTCGCAGCGGCCGCAACCGTTTGATCAGCAACTGCGGGACAACCAGCGTCGCTTGGAAGACATCCGCCGCGAGCGGACCCAGGTCGAGCAGGAGCTCGAGCGGCTGCGCACCCAGGCCCACTCGCTCTCCGACGAGCTCGCGAACATCGAGCGGCAAAAGGAAACCACCAACCGCATCGTCAACGAGCTGGACCGGCAGATCAACGGCCTCTCCGACCAGATCGACCGCACCACGGTGGATCTCTTGCTCGCCCAGGATGCGCTCGAGGAGAAGCGCGCCGTGCTGGAGCGCCGCCTCGTGGACATCTACAAGCGCGGGCCGCTGTACGCGTACCAGGTGCTGCTCGCGGCCGAGAGCTTCGGGGACCTGCTGTCGCGCTACAAGTACCTCTACTTGGTCAGCCGGCAGGATCGCCTGCTCGCCAACGACATGTTCAAGCTGCAGCGCCGCATCGCACGCGAGCGCCAGACGCTGGTCGACGCGCGCGACGCCCTGGGCCGCCGCAAGCACGAGCGGACCGACGAGCTGCAGCGCTACCTGGCGCTCGAGCACACGCGCGAGGCCTCGCTCGCGGAAACCCGCCGCAGCGCGCGCGAGGCGGCGGAGCGACTGTCCCAACTGGAGCGCGACGAGAAGAGCCTGAACGACCGGGTCGCCGCCCTCGAGCGCGCGCGCCGCGAAGCCGAGGCGCGCGGCGTCGCCCGCGCCGCGGCATCGATCACGACCGCGGACCTGGGCCAGCTCGACTGGCCGGTGGACGGCAAGATCGTCTACCAGTTCGGCACCGCTGTCGGGCCCAACAACACGCGCATCCCGTGGCACGGGATCGGCATCGCCGCTGCGGAGGGGACGCCCGTGCGCGCCATCGCGAGCGGCAGCGTGAGTCTCGCCGGCCCACTCGGGACCTACCTCACGTCGGTGCTGCTCGACCACGGGGGCGGCTACTACAGCTTCTACGGGTACCTGAGCGACGCCGCCGTAGCAAAGGGGGAGCGCGTGGTCAAAGGGCAGATCATCGGCCACGTCGGCGGGGAGTCGAGCGACCGCGGTCCGCACCTCCACTTCGAGATCCGCGGCCAGGGAGGGATCGCGCTCGATCCGAGCAATTGGCTAAAGACTCACAAATAGACGTGAGGCGTCGAGCGAAGCCGTCGGGCACAGACGTCACGCGCAGACGTCACGCAGAGGCGTCCCACCACGGTTTCGGGCGGCGCCTTTGCGCGACGATTTTGCGTGACGTCGTTTATGTAACGCTCTTCGCCGCTTGTCATCGCGACGCGAGCATGCTCCGGGTCTCAGGAACGGTGGAAATCCGCGAAGCCCAGCTGGCCCCGCTCACGTCGGGTCGCCTGGTCCGGCTCCTCAAGGACGAGGGGGACAGCGTCCGCCGCGGCGACACGATCGCGGTGCTCGAGCAGCCCGGGCTGGAGGCGTTGATCGCCCAGCGCCGGGCGCAGGCCCGCGCGGCGGGGCTGCGCGTGAACGAAATCGCCGCCGCACTCGCCGACAGCGTCCGCGCCGCGAATGACCTGGCGCGTGCGCAGCGGCTGCGCGACCAGAACATCGTATCGCCGCAGCAGTACGACGCACTCACGGCGGCCGCCGCCGCAGCGGCGGCGCGGCTCGCGGCGGTGCGGGCGGCGGCGAGCGAGTCCACGGCGGCGGGCGCCGCCCTCGCCGCCATGCTCGCCGCGCGCGATCAGCTCACCATCGTCGCCCCCTCCGACGGAATCGTGCTCACCCGCTACGCCGAGCGGGGTGAGGCGGTCGCGGCCGGGATGCCGGTCGTGTCGGTGGGGCTGGTGCACCGGCCGTGGATCCGCGCGTATGTGGGTGAACGGTTCGTGGCGCTGGTGAAGGTCGGCGAGGCCGTGACGGTGCGCCTGGACGGCGACCCGCGGGCGTATCCGGGCCGCATCGTGGAGATCGCGCCGCGCGCCGAGTTCACCCCGCGCGCCGCGCTCACCGAGCGGGAGCGGGCCGACCTCGTGTTCGGGATCAAGGCGCAAACGGACGGCGGGGACGAAGGCGGACGCCTCAAAGCGGGTATGCCGGTCACGATCGAGATCCCGCTGTTGCCGTGAGTCAGGCCGCCGTCGAGACCCGGGATCTGACGCGCCGGTTCGGCACGCTCGTCGCCGTACGCCAACTCACCCTCCGCATCGAGCCGGGCGAGGTATTCGGGCTGCTGGGACCGAACGGCTCGGGCAAGACGACGACGATCCGCATGCTGTGCGGGCTGCTCGAGCCGACCACGGGATCCGCTCTGGTGGCGGGGATCGACGTGGCGGTTGCGCCCGAACAGGTCAAGCAGCGCATCGGCTATATGTCCCAGAAGTTCGGGTTGTACGAAGACCTCACCGTAGCCGAGAACCTCGACTTCTACGGTGGGATCTACGGCCTGCCGCAGGCCGCACGGGCCGCCCGTAGTTCCGAGGTGATCGCGTTTCTCGAACTGGACCGGCGACTGGACGAGCTCGGGAGCCAGCTCTCGGGCGGCTGGAAGCAGCGGCTCGCGCTCGGCTGCGCGCTGCTGCACCGGCCGGTGGTGCTGTTCCTCGACGAGCCGACGGCGGGCGTCGACCCCGCGGCCCGGCGCAACTTCTGGCGCGCGATCAGCGAGCTCGCGACCCAGGGCACCACGGTCATCGTCACGACCCATTACATGGACGAAGCGGAGCGTTGCGGGCGCCTCGCCATGCTGAGCGGCGGTCACCTGATCGCGCTCGGCACTCCCGGCGAGGTGGCGGCGCAGGTGGGTGGGCGGACACTGGAGGACGCGTTCATCATCCTGCAGGAGCGGGACGAGCGATGATGTCCCGCTTCTGGCCGATGTTCCGCAAGGAGTTCGTCCAGATGCGCCGTGACCGGCTGACGCTCGGCATCATGATCGGCATCCCGGTCGTGCAGCTCCTGCTGTTCGGCTACGCGATCCAGACCGACGTACGGAATCTGGCGACCGTGGTGCTCGACCAGTCGCGCACCCCGGAGAGCCGCGACGTGATCGCGGCGTTCCAGAACACGGGAAACTTCCGGATCGTGGCCCATGTGGACGACCGGCCGGCGCTCGACCGGGCAATCGCGCGGGGCGACGCCCAGGCCGGGATCATCGTCCCCTACGACTATCCCCGCCGGCTCGGCCGCGGCACGACCGCGACCCTGCAGGTCATCGTGGACGCCGGGGACCCGCTCGCGTCGCAGGCGGCCATCAGCGCCGCGGCCGGCGTTGCCCAGGTTCGCAACCTCGCCATCCTGTCGCACGCGACGGGGCGGGCGAGCGTTCCAGTCGAGGTCCGCGTGCGCCCGCGCTACAACCCGGGGCTCCGCAGCCCGAACTACATCGTGCCCGGCCTCGTGGGCGTGATCCTGACGATCACGATGGTGCTCATCACCGCCATGGCGATCGTGCGCGAGCGGGAGCGCGGCACGCTCGAGCAGCTGATCGTCACCCCCATTACGAAGACCGAGTTGATGCTGGGCAAGATCGCGCCGTACGTCGGCGTGGGGCTGATCCAGATGACCGCGGTGCTCGCGCTCGGCCGCTTCGTGTTCGACGTGCCGCTCACCGGGAACGTGCTGCTGCTATACACGATCGCGCTGATCTTCGTGGTCGCGAGCCTCGCGCTCGGCCTGTTCATCTCGACGCTGGTCCGGACTCAGCAGCAGGCGATGCAGGTCAGCTTCTTCTTCGTACTGCCGAACATCCTGCTCTCGGGCTTCATGTTCCCGCGGCAGGCGATGCCAGAGGTGTTCCAGTGGATGGGGCTGCTGCTGCCGCTCACCCACTTCCTCAAGGTGCTGCGCGGCATCCTGCTCAAGGGGGTGGGCCTCGAGGCGCTGTGGCAGGAGGTGTTGGTGCTGGCGGGATTCGCGGCGCTCATGATCGTGCTGTCGGTGCGGCGGTTCAGGAAGACGCTTGACTGAGACGTCAGACGTCTCAATTCTCCCCCGACACGCCGATCCGATCCGGCTCGCTTTTCTTCCCCCGCGCGAGCGCAGCCTCGACCTGGGCGAAGAGATCCTCCGGTCGCAGCACCTGCGAATGCGGGAACGCGACGACGCCGGCCGACACACTCGGCAGCTCCCCGGGGCCGAGATCGGGGAAGGTGTGGCGCGCCAGCACCAGGCGGAGACGCTCGACGAACTGCCGGCCGCCCGGGCCATCCGTCTCGGGCAGGATGAGCGCGAACTCGTCGCCGCCATAGCGGGCCACGAAGTCCGGCGCGCGGATTTCGCGCTGCATCATCGCGCCGACCTCGGCGAGCACCCGGTCCCCCGCCTGCTGGCCCAGCCGCTCGTTGATGTCCCGCAACCGGTCGATGTCGAGGACCACGACCGCGAAGCGCAGTGAATAGCGACGCGCGCGCTCGAACTCGTCGCGCAGCCGGCGGTCCAGGGCGTCGAGGCTGGCGCAGCCGGTGAGGACGTCCGTCACCCCGGCGCTGATCTGGCGCCGGTAGATCGCGGCGCGCCGCTCTTCGTTCTCGAGCACGCGGGCCGCCGCCTGCGCGATGGTGTTGGCGAACGCCACGTCCTGGGGGCGCAGCCGCGGGTCGCCTTGCACCGTCCGGAGGAAGAACACGCCGGCCGCCCGGCCCTGCACGAACACGGGGAGCGCTACGGCCGACTGCACGTTCACCTCGATCGCTTGCTGCACCCAGCGCCGCCGCGTCGCGTCGAACAACGGGTGGTCGCGCACGTCGTGGATGATCACCGGGCGCTCGGTGCGGATGGCCTCCTGGATCTCAGGGTACCGCTCGAGCTCCACCCGCAAGTCGCGGATGGCCGGGTTCTCGTAGACGGCGACCACGCGCCCCTGGTCCTCGCCCGGGGCGGTGAGCACGAAGGAGCAGTGCGTCAACCCGAACGCCTGGCCGACCCGTCGCACGAGCGTCTGGAAAATCTCGTCGGCGCGCAGCGCGGCGGAGACCTCCTGGAAGATGTCGAACAGGAGATCACGCGTGCGCAACGCCTCGCGTGCCTCCTGCAACTCCCGCCGGACGCGGAGGTCGGCGTCGATGCGGGCGCGGAGCTCACCGAAATGCACGGGGCTCGCCATCGCGTCCTCGGCGCCGGCCTGGAGCGCATCCGTCACCGCCTCGGCACCGCCGTCCGCCACGAGGACGATCACGGGGACTGCCGAGAAGCGGGGCGCGGTGGCGAGGTCGCGCACCGCGTCCGAGAGTCGCGCCTCCCGGGCGCCCACGGCGAAGATCAGCAGATCGGGCGCGTTCTGGTCGGGCCGGTCCGTGGCCGGGGGCGGATACGCCGCCTCGGTGACCTGGAATCCGCCGCGGACCAGGAAGCGCTCGAGGCCGTCAGGCCGGGCGGCTGGGTCGCCGACGAGGAGGATGCGAAACTGCGTTTGCTCGGGCAACCGGTCTCCCGCACGTTTGGAGGCGTGTCAAGCTATAGTTCACGGTATGGGACGGCAACCGCGGAGCGCGGCACGTGAGCGTCCCGGCGCCTGAGACGCGCCGCCAGCGCCGTCGCATGGTGGCGAGCCAGCTCGCGGCCCGCGGCATCACCGACCGGCGGCTGCTCGCGGCGCTGGCGCGCGTACCGCGCGAGTGGTTCCTGCCGCCGCACCTCGCCGAGGACGCCTACGACGACGCCCCGCTCCCCATCGGGAGCGGCCAGACGATCTCCCAGCCGTACATCGTCGCGTTGATGACCCAATGCCTCGCCGTGCGGCGCGGCGACCTGGTGCTCGAGATCGGCACCGGATCGGGGTACCAGACCGCGATCCTGGCGCACCTGGGCGTGCGCGTGTGCACGATCGAGCGGCTCCCCGATCTCCTCGTCGAAGCGGAAGAGCGGTTCCGCCGGCTGGGGCTCGTGAACATCGAGACCCGGCTGGGCGACGGCGCGCGCGGCTGGCCCGAACGCGCCCCGTTCGAGGGAATCCTGGTGACGGCCGCTGCGCCCGGCGTGCCGCCACCGCTGGTCGAGCAGCTGGCGCTGGGCGGCCGGCTGGTCATTCCGATCGGTGACCTGGGCGCCCAAGAGCTGGTCATACTCACGCGGACGCCCGCCGGGCTCGACGAGCGGCGCGCCGGCGGCGTGCGGTTCGTGCCGCTCATCTCGCGGCTCGCGTTCACGGAAGGAGACCGGAACTGAAGCCGAGTCGAGACGACCTGCTGGGCGCGCACGTGTCGACGCACGGTGGGGTCGGGACGGCGCCCGCCCGGGCGCTGGCGATCGGCGCCACCGCCGTCCAGGTCTTCACCAAGACGCCCAGCCAATGGCGGGAGCCCGTGCTGGACGACGCCGACGTCGCGCAGTTCCGCACCGGCCTCGCGGCGGGCGGGATCCGGGTCGCCGTGTCGCACGACAGCTACCTGATCAATCTCGCCTCGCCGGACCACCGGCTGCGGGCGCGCAGCATGCGCTGCTTTGCCGGAGAGCTGGCGCGCTGCCACGCGCTCGGGATCCCGTGGGTCGTGTCGCACCCCGGCAACTACATGGACAATCGCGCCGCCGGGCTCGAGCGCAACGCGCGCGCCTACGCCGCCTGTCTCACGGCGGCGCCGGACGACGTCGGGGTGCTGATCGAGGGCACCGCCGGCGCCGGAACGGCGCTGGGGTCGACGTTCGAGGAGCTCGAGGCGCTGCGCGACGCGCTGCCGGCCGCCGTGCGGGCGCGGGTCGGGTTCTGCCTCGACACGGCCCATCTCCATGCCGCGGGGTATGACGTGGCCGGCGCGATCGACGCGGTGTGGCAGCAGTTCGACCGCGTGGTGGGTCTCCCCTTGCTCAAGTGCTTGCACCTGAACGACTCCAAGGGCGCGCGGGGCTCGCGCCTCGACCGCCACCAGTGGATCGGGGAGGGGGAGATCGGGCCCGAGCCGTTCCGACGCATCATGCGCGACGCGCGCTTGGCGGCGGTGATTAAGATTATCGAGACGCCCAAGGGCGACGATCCGGTCCGGAACGACCGGCGGATGCTGCGACGGCTAAGAGCCTACGCGCGCGCCAACAGGCGTGCCGCCCAGACCGTAGGAGAAGGGTGATCGTACCCCGGGTGCACCGCACACGTTGGACCGCGCCGCTCGCCACGGTGCTCCTCGTCATCCAGGGGATCGCGGGGGGCGTGGTGCCGCTGGCGCACGCCTCGGAGCGCTTCACCGCCCCGGCGCACGTCGAAGCGCAGCACGGCTCCGGCTGTCTAGCGCTGCATGACGAGCTGCGGTGCGTGCTGTGCCACTATGCTGCCACGCGGGTCACGACCCAGCGAGCGCACCTGCAGCCCGCAGCGACCACCAACTCCGAGCGGCTGCGCGAGCGGTTCGCGGTCGCCCCGACTGCCTGCGCCGATCACCTCTCCGCCCCACCCCGCGCTCCTCCGTTGCGTTCATAGCCGACCCGGCGTCGCCGCGCGACGCCGGCCATAACACACGCGTCCGCCGCCTGCGCGGTCGGGCGCCAAGTTCGGCCGATCGAACGGGGGAATCGAGGGAGATGACTATCCATCGCCACGCATTCAGCGTCGCGCTCGCGTGCCTACTCGCGGGGGGCGCAAGCCGCGCGGGTGCGCAGCAGCCGGTCCAGCGGCAGGTCGATTCGCTTGCGGCGGAGCTGCGAGCGCTGCGGGCGCGGCTCGACAGCCTGCGCGCGGCGTTGGCGCGCCAGCCAGGCGCCGCGCCGGCGCGCGCCGTCAAAGATACCGGCGCCGTCGACGAGCTGGCGGCGCTGCGCGCCGCCGCCGCGGCTGCCGCGGGGACGGACACCCTGCGCGGCAGGGCGGACACCAGCGGGCAGACGAAGTTCATCGGGCGCGAGCGCAACCAGGCGCAGCTGAACCCGGAGATCAGCGTCACGGGTGACGTCCGTGCCTCCGCACAGCGCCCGGGCATCCAGCGGGATAACTTCGATCCACGGGAGTTCGAGGTCGGATTCCAATCTGCGCTCGACCCGTACTCGAGCACGAAAATCTTCGTGAGCCTCGAGAACGGCGAGGTGAGCGTGGAAGAAGGGTACGCCTACTGGACCGGACTCCCCGGGCACATCCGGTTCGACATCGGCAAGTTCCGCCAGCAGTTTGGCGAGCTGAACCGCTGGCACCTGCACGCGCTCCCGGAGACGGAGTATCCACCGGCGCTGCGCGCGTATCTGGGGGATGACGGCCTCGCCGGCACTGGGATTTCCCTGTACCGGGCATTCGGCGGCCTCGGCACTCACGAGCTGACTGCCCAGGTCACGCGCAGCTCGACCGACGCATTGTTCGGCGGCAGCGGACGGCCGACTTACCTCCTGCACCTGCTCAACTTCTGGCAACTCACCCGCTCCGCCTACATGCAGATCGGTGCCACCGGGCTGTACGGCACCAACCCTGATTCGAGTCTGCGCACCAGGGTCGGCGGCCTCGATTTCCGGGTCACGTGGCGTCCACCGGCCCGAGCGTTGTACCGCGAATGGACTCTGCGGGCAGAGCTGTACGCGTTGCGGAAGGAGTATGCCGGCGCCGGCGCAACTCACCTCGGCTGGTACGTCGGTACCACCTACAAGCTCGGCCAGCGCTGGATCGCGGGGGCGCGATACGACTACGTGGAGGATCCGCTCTCGGGCGCCGTCACGCGGCAGATCATTCCGTCGCTCACCCTGTGGGAAAGCGAGTGGGTGGAGCTGCGCGCCCAGTACACTTGGGCGCGTCCCGCCGGCAGCGCCGCGACCAGCCAGCTGGCGTTTCAGGCCGTCTGGGCCATCGGACCACACAAACACGAGAGCTACTGATATGATCGCTTCCGTTGTACTGCTCTTCAATCTCCACGGGGGCACACAGCCGGCCCCAAACCCCGTGAAGATCGTGACATCGCTGACGACCTACGCAGCGATCGCCCGTGAGATCGTGGGCGACCGTGGGAGCGTGACCTCGATCGCGAACGGCGACGAGAACCCGCACTACGTGCAGCCGAAGCCGAGCTTCGTGCCGACGTTGTCGCAGGCGGATGTGTTCGTAACAACGGGTCTCGACCTGGAGCTGTGGGTTCCTGCGTTGCTCGACAAGGCGAACAACCCCAAGGTCACCGAGGGCGGTCCCGGCTACGTGGCCGCTTACGCGGGCATCGACCTCCTCGACGTCCCCACGACTTTCTCGCGCGCGCAAGGCGACATCCACGTGTTCGGCAATCCGCACATCTGGACCGATCCGATGAACGCGGTCCAGATCGCGCGCAACATCCTCACCGGTCTCAAGCGGGTGTCGCCGGAAAACGCCGACTATTTCTCCGGGCGCGAGAAGGACTTCGAGGAGCGGATCTACCGCGCGCTCTTCGGGGACGAGCTGGTGAAACTGCTCGGCGCGCAGACCCTCGCCGACTTGAACCGGCAGGGCAAGCTGCTCGACTTCCTCAAGTCCAAGCAGTACCAGGGGGCGCTGCTGATCGACCGGTTGGGCGGGTGGCTCAAGGAAGCGATGCCGTTTCGCGGGAAGGCGGTCGCCTGCTACCACAAGGAGTGGGACTACTTCTCACGCGAGTACGGGGTCCCGTGCATCGACTACATCGAGCCCAAGCCGGGCATCCCGCCCACGCCAGGACACGTCCTCGAAGTCATCAACGAGATGCGCCAGCAGCACATTCAGGTGCTGCTGTCTACGAATTACTACGATCGCAGCCAGGTACTCGAGGTGGCGCAAAAGACCGGGGCGAAAGCGGTGATCGTGCCGTCCAACACGAACGGCGCCCCCGGCATCAACACCTACTTCGACCTCATGAGTCTCTGGATCACGGAGCTGGCCCGCGCCTTCGGCGGCGGCGGGCCCGCAGCCAACTGAGTCGGGCGGAGGACGCGTGACCGGTTTTCAGCTGATGATCCCGCCGTTCGTAGCGTGCATGGTGCTCGTCGCCATGCTGTCCTACCTCGGGCTGCACGTCATCGCGCGCGAGGTCATCTTCGTCGATCTGTCGCTGGCCCAGATGGCAGCGCTCGGCGGACTATCGGCCCTGCTGATTCACGTCGAGGCAGACTCGAACTGGGCGTACGCGTTTGCCCTGCTTGCGACCGCGGTGGGCGCGCTGCTGTTCGCCCTCACGCGCACCTCGCGCCGGGAAGAGCAGCGCGTGCCACAGGAGGCGTTCATCGGGATCGTGTACGTGGTCGCTTCGGCCGCCGCCGTCCTCATCGCGAACAGGGTGCCGGGAGGCGGCGAGGCGATCGAGAAGACTCTGACGGGCAGCATTCTCTGGGTCAACTTCAAGCCCACCATTCTGAAGCTGGCGGCGGTCTACGCCGCGCTCGGCGTGTTCCACTACGCCCTGCGGCACCGCTTCTTGACGATCTCGTTCCACCCCGAAGAGGCCGAGCGGCTGGGATGGAAGATCCGCTGGTGGGACTTCCTGTTCTACCTGTCGTTCGGCGTCGTTATCACACTCGCCGTACCGGTGGCGGGCGTGCTGATGGTGTTCAGCTTCCTCGTCGTGCCGGCGGTCATCGCGTTCCTGTTCACGCGTGACATGCGGCGGCTCGCGTACATCTCCTGGGGTTCCGGCGCGCTCGCCTCGCTCCTCGGTCTGTGGGTGTCGTACAAAGCGGACCTTCCCACGGGGCCGCTGATCGTCTGCATGTATGGGCTGCTGCTCGCACTGGCGTGGGTGGTGCGGAGGGTCAAGGCGGCGTGAGCTGGATGCGCTCGATCCGGCTGTTCACGGCCCTCCTGCAGCTCTCGCTGCCGGGCGCCGCCGCCTGGGCCGACGCGCAGCTCGACACCGCCGGCGCGCACGCCACCGCGCACGTCGAATCCCACACGACGAGCGCCTGCGCCCGGATTCACCCGCCGGACTGCGCGATCTGCCACCTCCTCGGCGCGCCGTTCACCGCGCGTCGCGCCGCCGCACTGCGGCTCGCCATCAGCGACGCGCGCGCGACGCGACCGGTCGAGCCGGTACCGGTCCGCAGCGCCCTCGCTCGGCTCTTCCCGCCACCCAGGGCACCTCCCGCTCTCTCCTGACGGCACGACGCGCCACGCGCGCCGCGCCGACCTCCAAGCCACTCCTCGCGTAGCCGGCATCCAACCCCGGCGGCGCGGGGTCACTGCAAACGCATTGAGGTCAGGGGAGAACAAATGACTACCACACATTTTGGCCGGGTCGTGATCCTGGCGTGTTTCGGCACTGCTAGTGGCCTTACCCGCCCCGCGGCAGCCGCGCCGCGCACCGCGGACGCTGCCGTTTCCGGGTCCGACGCGCGGACTCTTTCCGGACGCGTGACCGACCCCGGCGGCAAGCCTGTCGCGCAAGCCGCCGTCCGCTTGATTGAGCTCAAGCGCACGGCGACCAGTGACAACGACGGAAAGTATTCCATCACGCAGATCCCGCCGGGCAGCTACACGATCTCCTTTAGGGTGATTGGGTACGCGCCGCAGGTGCGCAAGGTGACGGTCGGCGCCGCGGATGTAACGGTCGATGTCACGCTCAAGCCGTCGGTGATCGAGCTCCCCGCCGTCCAGGTCTCGGCCTCGGCGGAGGCCACGAGCGCGCTCAACTCCCCGCAGCCGATCGCGACAGTGAGCGAGGAGGATCTCACGAAGGTGCGCCCCACCAGTCTGGGCGAGGCGCTTGCGGACGTCGCCGGCGTGCGCAACAACAGCAGCGGAGCGGCCGCCGGGAAACCCGTCATCCGCGGGCTCACGAACAACCGCGTCCTGGTCTTGGACAACGGGCAGCGCCTGGAACACAACCAGTGGGGCGACGATCACTTCTCCAGCGTAGAGCCGGCGGCATCATCGCGGATCGAGATCATCCGCGGTCCCGCGAGCGTACTGTACGGGTCGGATGCGCTGGGAGGCGTGATCAACATCATCGAACCGGACTTGCCTGACGGCATCGGCCGTGCCCCGTTCGTCCAAGGCAGTGTGACGGGGGGGTTCGCGAGCGGCAACCGTCAGCCCGACGGTTCGCTCACGCTGGAGGGAGCGAGCAGCGGCTTCGGATACCGGGCGTCGGTCACCGGGCGGACCGCAGAAGACACCCGCACCCCGACCTACACCCTGTGGAACAGCGCGTATCACAACGTCGGGGGGACCGGAACGCTGGGGTACCGCGGCACCTGGGGCTACCTCACCGGCCGGTACACGTACCGCAACGACCGGCTCAACTTGACCGACGAAGACCCAACGGCGACGGGCCGTGCCGGCACCGATGACCACCGTGGCCACCTCGACCTTTCCATTCCCGTCGGGCCGTCGCGCTTGGACTGGGGCGTAGGGTACGAGCGCAACCAGCGTCACGAGTGGGCGGACGCCACGTCCACGAGTGAGGCCTTCGGTATGCGGCAAAAGTCGTACACGACCGAGGCCCGCCTGCACCATTCCCCCCTCGGGCCATTCAGCGGCCTCGTCGGCCTCTCGGGTGAGTACACCACCGATGCCAACTTCGGGGAGGAGTTTCTCGAGCCCGACTCCAAGGCCGCCGACGCGGCGCTATACGTCTTCGAGCAAACCGACATCGGACGCTGGAACCTCTCATTTGGGGGGCGCTATGATTACCGGCACCTCGATGTCGACGCCAATGCCGACCTGGGTAACCCGGCCGCCAAGCGCCACTGGAGCTCGGTCACCGGCAATCTGGGTGTGTTGTACCACCTGACGGAGCCCGTGGCGTTGGTACTCAACGTGGGACGAGGGTTCCGCTCGCCATCGACCTTCGACCTCTTCGCCAACGGCCCGCACGAGGCGACATCCACCTTCGAGCGCGGAAACCCCAACCTGAGTACGGAAACGTCGTTGAACACTGATGTCGCTGTCCGGATCCAGTCCGCGTCGGCCGCGGCCGAGGTGGGCGGCTTCGTCAATCTGATCAAGAACTTCATTTATACGGTGCCGGCGAATCAAATCGATCCGGGTTCTGGTCTTCAGATCTATGATGTCACGCAAGGCGACGCGGTGCTGCGCGGATTCGAGGGACAGCTCCAATACCACCCCACCGCCTACCTCCACCTCGAGGGGACGGCGGATTACGTGTACGGCAAGAACACGACCGCGGGAGAGGCGCTGCCGAGTATGCCTCCCTTCCGGGCGACATACACCGCCCGGCTCGAAGCAAGGTCCCTGGGGAAGCTTTCCAGCCCCTACTTCTCGGTCGGTGGGGAGTCCAATGCGCGGCAGACTCGGCTGAATCCGGCGGAGGCGACATTCTACGCCGACGCGTTCGGGGGGCAGGGCTATCAGTCCAAGCCATACACCCTGGTCAATCTGGCCACGGGGTTCTCCCTGCCGACGAGCGCTGGGCGGACGGTCCAATTCGACTTCCAGCTGCGGAACGCACTCGACCAGGACTGGGTGGACTATCTAAGCCACCTCAAGACGCTGGCGCCCAACCCCGGCATCGGACGCAACTTCATCGCGAGAGTAACGGCGGGGTTCTGAGGGGGGTTGAGTCTCATTGGGTCACCTTGGGAGCGTGAAGGCTCCGCTCTATATTCTGCGGACTCGATGAGGGGCACACTGCGGGCGGTCAGGCGGACCGGAGGACGGGCGGTCGGAAGAGTCTTGCTGGCAGCGCTTCTCCTGTCCGCCTGTTCGTCCGTCCGTCTGTCCGCCCAGTTGTCCGTCCAGCCTTGCGTCGGTCTGCGGTACACATCCACCCTCGTCCACGACTTCCTCGTGACGCCGTTCGACGTTCGCCCCGCGCTGGCGCCGGCGATCGCTCTCACGCTGGCGGCGCCGCTCCAGCGTCGCTGGACGGCGCAGGCGTCACTCGATTTCTCGACGAGCGAGCTCGAGCGCCACGACGCCGACGGCACGTCGGCCGACTTGGGCCGTCTGAGCGTGCTCGCGTTGACGGTGGGATTGCGGCGACCGCTCCGCGGCGGCTTCACAGTCGGCGCCGCCGTGGGCGGCCTCAAGTACCTTCCCGCCGGCGAGACGGGAATCTTCCGGAGCGGCGCGGGCGGGGTGTTCGCACTCGCCGGTGCCGTCGCCTCGTATACGCCCTCCCGCGCCGTCGGCCGCTGGCAGCTCGGGGTCGAGGCGCGCTACGATGTGCACCGGTTCATCACCCCTGCCCTGCGCAGCGAAGGGTTCACCTCGGCCCGGACGGTGCATCGGGTCGCGCTGGCCCTGCGCGCCGCAAGGGCCGCGTCGTGAGGCGCGCGCTCGTCGCCGCAGCCGCTCTGCTTCCG
>MNEL01000051.1 GCA_001917665.1 Gemmatimonadetes bacterium 13_1_40CM_69_22
CACGCCATCCACCTGCGCTTCCTGCATCACCTCCGCGTCGCGGTGCAGCGCAGCGAGCAGCTTCCCATCCCCCACCGGCACCCAGACCCGGGCCACCGGACGGAGCGCCTGGGCAGAGGTCCGCAGCGCGCCGCGCAGTTCCTCGACACCCAAACGCGGAGCAGAACGCGAAACGGTGGAGGTGAGCACTGCGTGGGGATAGCGCTCCCGCACCTGGGCGAGAAATGCCTCCGGGTCAGGGAGGAGATCCGCTTTGTTGAGGACGTAGATCACCCGCTTGCGGTCGGTACTGCCACGGCTGTTCCGCGTTCCGCCTTCCGCGTTCCGCATTTCGCTCTCCACGACCTCCACCTGCTCCTCCCACGCCGGATGCCCCGCGTCGATCACGTGCAGCAGCAGGTCCGCCGCGCGCGCTTCCTCGAGGGTCGCGCGGAACGAGGCAACGAGGTGGTGCGGCAGCTTGCGGATGAAGCCGACGGTGTCGGTGAGACGAAACCGGTATCCGTCGCCGACATCCACCTCGCGGGTCAGGGTGTCGAGCGTCGCGAACAGGCGATCCTCGACGAAGATGTCGTCGCCCGAGAGCGCGCGCAGGACGCTCGACTTTCCAGCGTTGGTGTAGCCCACGAGCGCCGCGCTCGGGCAGGCGCGCCGTCCCTGGCGCTGGTTCGCGCGGTGGTCGGCTACGTCGTCCAGCCGCTTTTTGAGGACGGAGATCTTGCGGCGGATGGCCCGGCGGTCGGTCTCAAGCTGGGTCTCGCCCGGCCCGCGCAGCCCGATGCCACCACGGATGCGGGAGAGGTGCGTCCACATGCGGGTGAGCCGGGGCAGGAGGTACTCGAGCTGCGCCAGCTCCACCTGCAGCTTCGCCTCGGCCGAGCGCGCGCGCGTCGCGAAGATGTCGAGGATGACCTCGGTGCGGTCCATCACCCGCACCGCGAGCACCTGCTCGAGGTTCGTTCCCTGTACCGGCGACAGCGGCTCGTCGAACAGCACCAGCGTGGAGCCCATGCGGTTGAGCACACCCTTCAGCTCCTCGACCTTGCCCTGCCCGAGGTAGAAGTTGGGTGTGGGAGCCTCGATTCGCTGGTAGGTCCGCCCGACGATCGCGGCGCCGGCGGTGTCCGCAAGCCGTCCGAGCTCGTCCAGGTGCTCCTCCACCTGCGTCGCCTCGGCGGTGCCCTTCCGCGGCGCACCGACGAGGAACGCGCGCTCGGCAGGTGGCTGTACTTCGATCAGCGTTCGGATGCGGCTACGCTCCGTTCATGGCAGGGGTTCGCATCTAAAAATACCAACGCGGCCGCAAGTCGGAAGTGGGAAGTCGGCGGTTGCGCTGCCCACCGACCCCAGCCGTCGGCCAGGTCGGCGCCGACGGCCGGGTGGGGTCCTACCGACGCAACGTATCCACCACCGCGCAGTGCGCGTTGGGGCTCGAGATCGAGTCGCCGCTCTGGACACACAGCAGCAGCCGGTAATCGGTCGGCACTTGGATACACGCCGCGGCAGCCGCGGCGGCGATGACGACGAGCAGGGCGAGTGCTTTGCGCATACCAGGATCCTCCGTCCGTGACAGGGTGAGCAAGGCCCAGGGCGCAAAACATCGAGTTACAGTTGTCACCGCTCTTCGATGGCATCGTGGTCAAGACGAACGGGCCGCCAACGCTCGACCCGTGTCGATCGCTGGCGGCCCGGCGGACGTGGCGGCGTACCCGCGGTAGCCCCGTGGCTCTGCGTCGCCGCCTTTCGGCGGCTTTGCTCTGAGCAGCGTGCTGCTGGTGAGGGACTGGCGCGGCGCCAGCCACCTCACCCGACCGCAACGTACGGCGAGGGACTATCGGGATCGGTGATCTGGATCAACCTCGCCAAAGACGCACGGCAGGGTCACAGCAGCTTCTTCAATGGCACGTTCCCTTTGCCTTGCAGCGTGACCGTTCGGTCGCCGAGCGGCGTGTCCAAGAATACTGTGCCCGTGACCCCGTACCCCAGCGCCTGCCGCGTCAGCATCGCCCTCGCGCCGGCGCCCACGCCCGCCCATTCGAACCGCACCGGCACGACGACGCGGCTGTGATTCGTGGGGGAGAGGTCGAGCGGCCGCTCCAGCAGCGCGTCGCCGAAGTGCCTGCCCTCGAGGTCGACACCGACCTCGAGCCGCGTGGAGCGGATGCGGTAGTCGTTGGGATTGTAGACGTCGAACACCAGGTCGAATGTGCCGCCGGTGATGCCCAGCCCGGTGATGTTGATCGCTTCGAGCCGGAGTTCGGGCTCTTGGAAAGTGAGCCGGCTCAGGGTGGCGCAGGCGAGACACAGCAAGACCACGGGAACCGGGAAACGAGAACCGGGAAGCCTGAGGTATCGTACCACTACGTTTCCTCTTTCCCCTTTCCCGTTTCCCGCTCGATCCGTTCCTTCAGCTGTCTCCAGAACTCCATCCGCTCCGCGATGGTCTTCTCGTACCCGAGCTGGCTCGGCTCATACCAGCGCTGTCCGCGCAGGGCCTCCGGCAGATAGTCCTGGGGCACGTAGGCGTGTTCGTACGCATGCGCGTACTTGTACCCGGCTCCGTATCCTAACTCCTCCATGAGCTTGGTAGGGGCGTTCCGGACGTGCAGCGGGACCGCCTCCGCCGGATGCTCCTCGGCCGCCTGCATGGCGCGGTCGTACGCCGCGTACACGCGGTTCGACTTGGGCGCGGTCGCGAGATACACGGTCGCCTGCGCGAGCGCGAGCTCTCCCTCGGGGCTGCCGAGGAAGTGATAGGCATCCTTGGCGGCAAGCGCAACCGACAGCGCCCGGGGATCGGCGAGCCCCACGTCCTCGGTCGCGATCCGCACCAGACGCCGGGCGAGGTAGAGCGGGTCCTCGCCACCCGCGAGCATGCGCGCCAGCCAGTACAACGACCCCTCGACGTCTGAGCCGCGCACCGCCTTGTGCAGCGCTGAGATCAGGTTGTAGTGCTCCTCGCCGCCTTTGTCGTATTTCGCGAAGCGTTTTTGCAGCGCATCGCTGATAACTGCGGCGGTCACGCGGTCGGGCGGTCGGGCACTCGGGGGACCCTTCCCCGTTCCCCCTTCCCCCTTCCCCGTGATGTACTCGGCAGCCGCCTCCAGCGCCTGCAGCGCCCGCCGTGCATCGCCGTCCGCTTCGCGCGCCAGCAGGGCCAGCGCGTCGTCGTCGATCGCGAGGCTCAGGGCGCCGAGCCCGCGGTCTCTGTCCTCCAGCGCGCGGCGCACCACCGTCGCGATGTGGTCTGCGGTGAGCGGCTCGAGCACGAACACGCGACAGCGCGACAGCAGCGCCCCGGTGAGCTCGAAGCTCGGGTTCTCGGTGGTCGCGCCGATCAGAGTGACGATCCCGTTCTCGACCCACGGGAGGAAGGCGTCCTGCTGGGCCCGGTTGAAGCGGTGGATCTCGTCACAGAAGAGGATCGTGCCCCGCCCTTCGTACTTGAGCCGCTCTTCCGCCGCCTTGATGATCTCGCGCACCCGCGCGACGCCTTCGGTGACGGCCGAAAACGGCTCGAAGTGGCGATCGGTGTAGTTGGCGACGATGCGCGCCAGCGTGGTCTTGCCGGACCCCGGCGGGCCCCAGAAGATGCACGAGGCCACGTCGCCGCGGCGGATCAGCTCGCCCAGCGCCTTGCCGGGGCCGAGCAGCTGCTCCTGGCCGAGGAACTCGTCCAGGTTCCGCGGACGCATGCGGGCCGCGAGCGGCTCGGCCGAGCGGGCGAAGAGGGTCGGATCAGGCACGATCGAGCAACGTCTTCGTAACAAAGAAGACCGCAGCCCCCGCGAAAAACGCGGCCGGCAGCCTCCAGCCCCGCTTGCCCTGAAACTCCGGCACCAGATTCGATGCCGCCACGTAGATCGTCACTCCCGCCGCGAGCGCGAGCCCGTGCCGCACCAGGAAGCCCACTCGGTCGGTGACCACGACCCCCACGAGGGTCGCCACCCCCAGGGATGCCGCGGCAGCGACCGCCTGTCTGCCGGACCGCCCGACCGCGATGTACAGGCTCGCAATCGTCACGCCTTCGGGCAGCTTATGCAAGAACATAGCGATGAACACCATCAGGCCGAGCGCCGGCCGCACCAGGAAGGCGCTGGCGATCGCGACGCCGTCGAAGAACGTGTGCAACAGCAGGCCGACGAGCGCCGACGTGCCCGCCAGCCGGTTCACCGCGTGCGTCTCCTCGCCGAAGTGAAAGTGCGGCGTGAGCGTGTGTTGGGTGAGGTGCACGGCGAGATAACCGGCCAGCACGAGGGCCGGCGCGGCGCCCCCCGAGCGCGCGAACGCCTCCGGGAGCAGCTCCACGATCGCCACGGCCAGCATGAAGCCCGCACCGAAGGCGACGAAGTGCTCGATGACCGTGAGGCCGCGCGCCGCCCGCCGCGTCACCGCGAGCGCGCCGACCAGGTTCCCGAGCGCCGCGACGAGCGCGTACACCAGAGCCCTAGACACGGGACAGCAGGTACGCTTTCGTGTTGCGCTTCGGGTCGTCCAACACGTCGGCGAGCAGGCGCTGCAGCACCTCGCCCACGTCGGGGCCGGCCCGGACCCCTGCCGCGATCAGGTCGTTCCCGTTCACCGCGAGATCCTGCAGGGTGAGCGGATCCTTCGCCGCACGGATCGAGCTCACGACCTTAGGGAGCAGGGAGTAGGGAGAAGTACGCACCGGTGGCAGAACGAGCAAGTCGTCCGCATGTTCGCCTACCTGCGACAGCCAGCGACGCACCTCGGCGAGCTGTTTGGGGTCGGGATACTTGTCCCGCCAGTACCCAATCGCCCGGGCCCGCTCGATGTCCTTGTTCGCGCTCTTGAGCCGCGTGAGCAGCGACGCGGGGTCCGACGCGAGATACGCCGTGATCAACACCGGATCGCGCGGGAGCTTGTCCACGTCAGTGCGCGGACCGCTCCCTTCTCCCTGCTCCCGTATTTCCGGCAGCCAGATCCTCGCCGCCCCCACGTCCACCCACAGCGCCAGCAGCTTCGAGACCCGCTTCGCGGTGGCGATCCCCTTGAACCACTCGTCCCGCACCCGCTCCGCCGACAGCTGCGCCAGGCCCTGCACGTTCGCCTTCGCGGCGTCGAGCGTGTGGACGTGTATGCGAAACTCGAACCGCGCGCTGAAGCGCAACGCCCGCAGGATCCGGAGATAGTCCTCCTGGAACCTCCAGTTCGGGTCGCCGACGGAGCGGATCAGCCGGCGCTCGAGGTCCTCCACCCCCTTGAACGGATCACGCCACTCGTGCCGGCCGGGGTGGTAGGCGATCGCGTTGATCGTGAAGTCCCGCCGCGCGAGGTCGTCCATCAGCGACACGCCGAACTCCACCACGGCGTGCCGCCCGTCCGTCTTGATGTCCCGCCGAAACGTGGTGACCTCGTGCGGGCGGTTGTGCGCATCCAGCACCGCGACGGTGCCGTGCTCGATGCCCACGGGGACAGTGCGTTTGAAGAGCCTGCGCACCTCCTCCGGCGGCGCCGCGGTCGTCAGGTCGAAGTCGTGGTTCTCGAGCCCGAGCAGGTTGTCGCGGATCGCCCCGCCGACGCACCAAGTCTCGTAGCCGGCCTTTTCGAGCTGCTGCGCGATTTTCAACACCTCGGGCGGGATCGGCAGACGGTCCGGAAATTTCATGCGGTGCAAAGTGCGGAATGCGGAATGGGGAATGCGGAATTGCAGGGAAAGATGGCTCGCTTTGCGACCCTCACAGTTACACTCCGCATTCCGCATTCCGCACTCCGCATCGGTATTATCCGCACAACACACTCCCGCCATTGACGTTCAGAATCTCGCCCGTTATGTGCCGCGCCAGCTCGGAGCAGAGGAAGACGATCGGTCCGGCGATGTCCTCGGGGCTCGCGACACGCCCAAGAGGAATGCCGGCTGCGATGTCACGTTTCCCCTGTCCCGTGTCCCGTGAAAACGGCTGTTCACACATCTCGGTGTCGACCCATCCCGGTGCGACGCAGTTCACCGTGATCCGCGGCGCGAGCTCAACGGCGAGCGATTTGGTGAACGCGATGACGGCGCCCTTGGTGGCCGCGTAATCGGCGTGGAACGCCTCGCCCCGCTGCCCGGCGGTGGAGGAGACCAACACGATCTTGCCGCCGTCCGGGAGCCGCGGGATCGCCGCCCGGCAGACATAGAGCACGGCGTCGAGGTTGGCGCGCCGCGTCCCCTCCCACTGGGCGTCGGTCATGGCGGCGACGGGAACGTCGTCGGGCGGCCAGATGCCGTGGTTCACGATGAGGAAGTCCAGCCCCCCCAGCGCCCCGGCGGCCGCTTCCACAACCCGCCCAGCGGCGCCGGGATCCCCCAGATCACCCGCGATACCGACCGCTTGACCGCCCGACCGCCGGACCGCCGCCGTCGCCTCCTCTGCGTCGGCCGGCCGGCTGCGGTAGCCAACCGCCACGCGGCAGCCCGCCCGGGCGAGCAGTACCGCGGTCGCCCGCCCGATCCCGCGGCCACCGCCGGTGACGAGCGCGCGCTTGCCGGCCAACGAGATCACAGTTTGAGAGTCGCCTCGACGATGTCGCAGATGACGTGCTCGACAGCCAGCTGCAGCTCCTGGATGTGAGAAGTCTCATCCGCCGGGATGACGAGGCAATCGTCGACCAGCCCGCGCACCTCGCCCCCGCCCTTGCCGAGCAGCGCCACGACGTGGACCCCTTTGGCGCGCGCCGCCTGCGCGCCCCGCACCACGTTCGGGCTCTCACCGCTCGTCGAGTGCAGCACCACCAGGTCGCCGGGGCGGGCCAGCGCCTCGATCTGGCGGGCGAAGATCTCGTCGAATCCCAAGTCATTGCCGCACGCCGTGAGGAGCGACGTATCGGTCGTCAACGCGATGGCCGGCAGCGCGCGCCGGGTACGGCTGTAGCGGACGACGTATTCCGTCGCCATGTGCTGAGCGTCTGCGGCACTGCCGCCGTTGCCCGCAAAGAACACGGTTCCGCCGCCCTCGAGCGTCTCGATGTAGCGGCCGGCGAGCCGGGCGATGTCATCGGCGTGTCGCTCGGACACCTGCGCGGCGAGCGCGGCAAGGCCGGTCAAGCCCGCCCGCGCCCGCTCGGCGGGTGTCACCGCGCCATCCCCGGCTCGCGTACGGCGCGCACGAACGTCACGAGCGCCTCGCGCGCGCCGGCTCCTTCCTCCAGAGCCGTGCCGATCACGACGAAGTCCGCCCCCGCGCCGCACGCCGCGCGTGCCTGCTCAGGGCGCCGGATCCCGCCGCCCACGAACAGCGGCAGTCCGGGCACGGCCGCCCGGCAGGCCCGGATCACGTCGACCCCTACCGCTCGCGGCGCGCCGCTCCCCGCATCGAGATAGATCGCCTGCATGCCGATCAGCTTGGCCGCCGTGGCGTGCGCCGCCGCCAGCTCCGGCTTGTCCGCCGGGAGGGGCCGGGTCTGGCTCACCGCCTCGACGCTCGTCACGTGCCCGCCGTCGACCAGGATGTAGCCGGTCGAAAGCGTCGCCACGGGATGGCGCTGCAGGAACGGGACGGCGCGGACGTGCTCCTCGATCAGGTACTGGGCATTCCGCCCGGAGACGAGTGAGAGGAACAGCACCAGGTCCACTTCGTCGGTGAGCTGCATAGCGGATCCGGGGAACAGCGCCACGGGAAAGCCCGGGACGGCCTGGCGGACCGCCCGGGCGACCAGCTGCGTGTCATGCGTGCCGTCGAACGACGAGCCGATCAGGAGCCCTGCCGCCCCGGCGTCGCGTGCCGCCCGCGCCAGCTGCGCCGCCCCGGGCGGCGTCGACCGGCTCGGGTCCACGAGGGCGAGCAGGCCCGGCCGGTGCTCGAGCAGCGAGCTCACGTCCTCGCTCCCGCGACCCGTTCGGCGAGCGCCACCAGGCGGGCGACGTCCGCTTCCGCCTGCGCTTCGAACGCGTACGTGACGAACGCATCGGCCGCGAGCAGATCGAGCGCCAACTCCCGGCCTCCGCCTGGCCGCCCCACCACGCGCACCAGCACGCGGCGACCGAGCTCCGCGAGGTGCTCCGGGAGCGGTTCGGCGCTATCGGTCAGCGCCGCCTCCAGGCTGGCGCGCAACGCCGCCGGCGGCGCAGGGCGACGCGCGTCGAGCCACGCGAGCACGTCGCGCCGCGTCACAGGGCGATACTCCTGACGATCTCAGGAGTCTTGGCGCGCGCTTCCGCTAGCTTGGAGGAATCACCGATGCCCGCCGACGCGAAATGGGGCCGCCCCCCGCCCCGGCCGCCGCTCAGGGCGGCAATCGCGCTGGCCAGCCGTCCGGCACTCACACCAGCCTGGACCAGGTCGTCCGTGACGCCGACATGGACGGACGGCTTTTCCCCGTTGGCAAACAGCACCGAAATGGCGCGCCGGTGGTTGCTCCGGAAGGAATCCATCAACGCGGCGATGTGATCGCGATCTTCCAGGTCGGTGTC
>MNEL01000060.1 GCA_001917665.1 Gemmatimonadetes bacterium 13_1_40CM_69_22
TACGGTGTACGGCATCGTGAAACAGAGCGACGGCTACATCTGGGTGTACAGCGAACCCGGCCACGGGACGTCGTTCAAGATCTACCTCCCCCGCGTGGCGGAAGCCCCCGGGCCGGCCCGGCCAGGGTTCGAGCTCTCGGCCTCCGTGCGCGGCTCCGAAACCGTGTTCGTCGTGGAAGACGACGAGATGGTCCGGGCGCTCATCCGCCGGATGCTCGAGACCCGCGGCTACACCGTGCTGCTGGCGCCGCATGGCGATGAGGCTCTCCAACTGCTCGAGCGCCACCCGGGGCGCGTCGATCTGCTCATGACGGACGTCGTAATGCCGGGAATGAGCGGGCGCGACCTTGCCGACCGCGTCGCCGAGCGTCGGCCCGGCATCAAGGTCCTATATCTCTCGGGGTACACCGACGATGCCATCGTGCGCCACGGGGTACTCGAGCCGGGAATCGCGTTCCTCCAGAAGCCGTTCAGCGCAGACGCGCTGGCGCGTAAGGTTCGCGAGGTGCTTGACTCTCCTCGCCAACCAACATGAGCGCACCGGCGTCTGTCACCCACGCCTCGATCGTGGCCGCGGCTGAGGCCCCCGTAGCACGCGTGGCCGGCCACGAGCCGCGCCTGGATGGTGAGGTGCGGCGCGCGGCGGTCGGGCAGCTGCTGGCTGGGGGTCCGCTCGCGGAGGCGCTGCACGTCGTGCTCATCCTTGTCGTCACGGCGCTGGTGTGGAACACGCTGCCCTTCGACCTGACGATCGGGTGGGTCGGCGCGGTCGCCGCCGCCGCGGGGTTGCGGACCTGGTGGCGGCTGCGCGTGGGGAGACGGATGTCGTCCCCCGAGGAAGCGCTCCGCACCGTACGCCTGACCGTGGCGGGCGTCGGGCTCGCCTGGGGGTTCGGGGCCGCGGCGGCCATCCCCGCTCTCCCGCTGGACGAGGGCGCCCTCGTCCTGGTCGTGCTCGCTGGGATCGTCGCCGGCGCGACCAGCTCGTTGGTCGGTGACCCGCCGAGCTTTCGCTACCTGCTCATCACGGTTCTGGCCCCGCTCCCCGTCGGCATCCTGGTGCAGGGACACGCCCGACCCCAGCTCATCGCGATCGTCCTGATTGCGTTGTTCGCTTGGGGGATGGACCGCGTTCACGCACGCGCCAATCGGACCTTTGCGGAGCGCGTGCGCGCAGCCGCCCTCCTCGAGCTGACCAGCCAAGAGCTGGCGCGCCAGCACGCCTACTTGGACACCCTCTTGCAAAGCGTGCCCGTAGCCATCGCCGTGATCGATCGCGAGCGGCGCATCCGCAACCTCAATCGTCAGTTCACGGTCCTGTTTGGCTACGAATCCAACGAAGCGGTGGGCCGTCCCCTGGACGAGCTGGTGGTGCCCGAGACCCAGCGGGCCGCGTCGCGCGAGCTGGAACAGCGGGTGTGGCAAGGCGAGATCGTGACGGCGGACACCGATCGCCTCCACCGAGATGGTCGGCTTATTCCCGTGCGCCTGTCTGCCGCCTACGCGCAGGATGCCACGGGAGAAGTCGTCATCGTGCGCTACGAAGACATCACCCAGCGCAAGCGCGCCGAGGCCGCGATCCGGGAGGCGCGCGACGTCGCAGAGCGCGCGGCCCACGCCCGCAGCGCGTTCCTCGCCAACATGAGTCACGAGATCCGCACGCCGATGAACGCGGTGCTCGGGTTCGTCGAGCTGGTGCTCGACACGGAGCTCAGCGTGGAGCAGCGACGCGCGCTGGAGTTGGTGCGCTCCTCGTCCGAGGCGCTGCTCACCATCCTCAACGACATCCTCGACTACTCGAAGATCGAGGCGGAGCACCTCGAGCTCGAAACGATCCCGTTCGATCTCCCTAAAGTCGTGCACGCCACCGCTACCCTGCTCGCCGTGCGCGCGCGCGAGAAGCATCTCGAGCTCACCGTGGACGTGACGCCCGACGTCCCGCACCTGGTGCGGGGGGATCCCACGCGCGTGCGCCAGGTGCTCATGAACCTGATCGGGAACGCCATCAAGTTCACGGAGCAAGGTGAGGTCGACGTGTCCACCGTGGTCGCCCGGCGCGACGGCGACCGGGCGTCCGTGCGGTTCCGCGTGCGCGATACGGGAATCGGCATCGCGCAGGACCAGTTGGCCACCATCTTCCGGGAATTCAGCCAGGCCGACGCGTCCATGACCCGCCGCTATGGGGGGACCGGACTCGGCCTCGCGATCTCCCGCAAGCTGGTGGCGCTGATGGGGGGCGAGCTGACGGTCACAAGCGAGGTCGGCCGCGGCAGCGAGTTCAGCTTTGCCCTCTCGTTCCCCAGCGCGGCGGCCGCCCCCCAAGCACAGACCGGGGGCGCCACGACGTCCCTGGGCGGGCGGCGCTTGCTGGTGGTGGATGACAACGAGACCAACCGGCGCATCCTCCGGGACATGCTGGGCGCCGAAGGGATCGCCGTCCACGAAGCCCCGCGCGCCGACGCGGGGCTGGACGCGCTCCGCCGCAGCGTGCAGGCCGGCGCCCCATACGACCTCGCCATCTTGGACGCCCAGATGCCCGACTTGGACGGCTTCGAGCTCGCCGCCGTCGTTCGGGCCGATCCCGCGCTGGCGGCCACCAAGCTCCTGATCCTCACCTCGGCTGGGCAACGGGGCGATGGCGAGCGATGCCGGCACATGGGCATCCAGGCCTATCTCACCAAGCCCATTGCGCGAGCCGATCTGATCGAAGCGGTGAGCACTGTGCTGGCGGAAGCGCCGCCCGCCGGCGCCGCCCCCACCCTCATCACCCGCCACTCGATCGCGGAGTCGCGCCATACGCTGCGGATCCTGCTGGCGGAAGACAACCCGGTCAACCAACAGGTAGCGACCGCGATGCTCCTGAAGCGGGGGCACCAGGTGGACGTCGTGAGCAACGGGCGCGAAGCCGTGGACGCCGTCGGCGCCCGCAAGTACGACGTCGTGCTCATGGACATCCAGATGCCCGAGATGGACGGGTTCGCGGCAACGGAGGCAATCCGCGCGCTGCCCGAGGGTCGGACGCTCCCGATCATCGCGCTCACGGCGCACGCCCTGAGCGGGGAGCGGGAGCGGTGCCTCGAGCGCGGGATGACCGGGTATCTCGCCAAGCCGTTCAAGGCGCACGACCTGTTCGGCGCGGTCGAGGGCCGGACGGCCGCGACGGCGCACGCGGCCGCCGCGCCCTCACCGCCGGTCGACCTCGCCGCGTTCCGCCGGACGATGCGCGAGGCGGGGGCGGAAGAGGCCGTGGACGGCATCCTGGCGACGTTCGCCACCACGCTGCCGCAGCGCCTCGAGGCGCTGGCGGACGCGACCCGCAGCGGCGAGGCCGAGCCCATTCAACGAGCCGCGCACGCGTTCAAGTCCGCTGCGGCGACCATCGGGGCCCATCGCCTCGCGCAGCTGCTCGAGCAGATGGAGGCGTGCGCCCGGAGCGGCGACGTAGCACGCGCGCAGAGCGCGTTACAGGACGTGAGCAGCGAGGCGCTGACCGTGTTGGATCACGTGCGAGTGCCGGCGGACGGAGGGGGCCATGGCTAGGACGATTCCCGTACTCGTGGTGGACGACGATGCGGTATCCAGTGCCCAGCTGTGCGCGCTGGCGAAAGCAGCCGGCTACTCGCCGGCCGGCGCCACTAACGGGCGGGAAGCGTGGGAGATGCTGCAGCTGTCGCGCTTCCAGCTCGTCATCTCGGATTGGTACATGCCCGAGATGGACGGCCCGGAGCTGTGCCGCCGCGTCCGCGCGCGCCGCGACAAGCCGTATGTCTACTTCATCATGGTGACCGCCCGCGGCGGCAAGCAGCAGTATCTGGCGGGGATGGACGCCGGGGCGGATGACTTCATCACCAAGCCGGTCGACCCAGACGAGCTGCGCGCCCGGCTCACCGTCGCTGAGCGCATCCTGGGCCTGCGCACGGAGCTACAGCAGCTCGAGGGGCTGCTCCCCATCTGCTCCTACTGCAAGCGCATCCGCAACGATCGCGACCAATGGAAGACGCTCGAGGACTACATCGAGCAGCACTTCGCCACCCAGTTCAGTCACAGCATCTGCCCCGATTGCTACACGAAATACGTCGAGCCGCAGCTCGATCGGCGCCACGGCCCGACGGGCTTGCCTCCCGCGTGACGCATCGCTCCATGGCGGTGGACGGCGGCGCGACGTTCGATTTCACCCTATAGACGAACCGAGGATGCATGGACGACAAGATCATCCTGCTGGTGGAAGACAACGCTGACGATGAGGCGCTCACGCTGCGGGCCCTGAAGAAGAACAATATCAAGAACGACGTGGTCGTGGCGCACGATGGGGTCGAAGCGCTGGACTATCTCCTCAGCGCCGGGGGCTCTGCCGGCCGGCCGCCGCACGCCATGCCCCAGCTGGTGCTGCTCGACTTAAAGCTCCCGCGCGTCGACGGGCTCGAGGTGCTGCGCCGCTTGCGCGCCGATCCCCGCACCCACCTGCTCCCCGTGGTGATTCTCACGTCCTCCAAGGAGGAGCGCGATCTCGTCAGCAGCTACAGCCTCGGCGCGAACAGCTACGTGCGCAAGCCGGTCGACTTCGCTGAATTCACCGAAGCGATCCGCCAGTTGGGCCTGTATTGGCTGATCCTGAACGAGCCGCCCCCGAACAAGGCGCCCTGACGGGGACCCCCTGCGTGACCCGCGTCACGCTCCGCCGAGCGGGTGTTGCCCCCCGATGGCCTCCGGGTGAGTATTGTGGCCCCGCGATGACCACGCACGCGCCCAGTCCCGTCCCGCCGCTCCGCCAGTCCGAGGCCGAGCTCCAGGCGCTGTTTTCGGCGATCAGCGACGTCATCGTCGTGCTCGACGTCGAGGGGCGCTACGTGAAGATCGCCCCCACGAGCCCATCGCTCCTCTACCGGCCTGCTCCGGAGCTGATCGGCCGGAAGCTGCACGAAGTCTTCGACCAGGCCGACGCCGACAAGTTCCTCGGCTACATCCGTCGCGCCCTCGAGACGCACGCGACCGTGCACGCCGAGTACAGCTTGCAGATGGAGGGGCGCGAAGTGTGGTTCGCCGCCGCCATCTCGCCGCTGGACCAGCGCCACGTCGTGCTCGTCGCCCGCGACATCAGCGACCGCAAGCGTGCCGAGCAGGAGCTACGCGCGACCCTCTCGGTCCTCAACGCCACGTTCGAGTCCACGGCGGACGGCATCCTGGTCGTGGACCTCCAGGGGCGGATCGTCAGCTTCAACCGCAAGTTCGCCGAGCTGTGGCGCATCCCGGACTCGGTCCTCGAGTCCAAGGACGGCGCGCAGACCCTGGCGTTCGTCCTCGAGCAGCTCAAGGATCCCGACGGCTTCCTCGCCAAGGTGCGCGAGCTGTACGGCCGGCCCGAGGCGTCGAGCTTCGACGTCCTCGCCTTCCAGGATGGCCGCATCTTCGAGCGCTACTCGCAGCCGCAGCGGATCGCCGGCGCGACCGCCGGCCGCGTCTGGTTCTTCCGCGACGTCACCGAGCGCAAGCGCGCCGAGCAGATCCAGCTCGCCACCTACCGCATCTCCGAGGCGGCCCACTCCGCCCGCAACCTGCAGGACCTGTTTGCCGCGATCCATGAGATCGTGGGCGGGCTGATGCCGGCGAGGAACTTCTACATCGCCCTGTACGACCCCGCCAGCGAGCTGCTCAGCTTTCCGTACTTCGTCGACGAGGTCGACGCGGACTTTCCGGCGAAGCGACTCGGCAAGGGCCTGACCGAATACGTGCTGCGCACCGGCCAGGCGCTGCTCGCCACCCCCGAACTGCACGAGGAGCTCGAGCGGCGCGGCGAGGCCGAGCTCATCGGGCCCCCGTCCATCGACTGGCTCGGCGTCCCGCTCAAGGCCGGGGACCGCACCATCGGCGTGCTCGTCGCCCAGACGTACACGCCGGGCGTGCGCTACGGCGAGCGGGAGAAGCATATCCTCCAGTTCGTGTCAACCCAGATCGCGATGGCCATCGAGCGGAAGCGCACCGAGGAGCAGCTGCTCGAGAACGAGCGGCGCTACCGCCTGCTGTTTGAGGCCAACCCCGAAGCGATGTGGGTCTACGACTGCGAGACGCTGCGCTTCGTGGCCGTGAACGCCGCCGCCGTGGCCCGCTACGGCTACGCCGAGCAGGAGTTCCTCGCGATGACGGTGCGGGACATCCGCCCGGCGTCGGAGCTGCCGCGGTTCGAGGAAACGCTGCGCGGCCAGGACGGGGGGACGTTCAGCGGCGTGCGGCACCGGCGCCAGGACGGCACGCTGATCGACGTGGACATCGAGGCGCAGCCGATCACGTTCGCGGGCCGCTCCGCCCGCCTAGTGCTCGCGCGGGACGTGACCGCGCGCCGCCAGCTCGAAGAGCAGCTCCGGCAGGCACAGAAGATGGAGGCCGTGGGCCAGCTCGCCGGAGGCATCGCGCACGATTTCAACAACCTCCTCACGGCCATCCTCGGCTGCACCCAGCTGCTGCTACACGCGACCCCGCCCGAGGATCAGCGGCGCGAGGACGTCGAAGAAATCAAGAACGCCGGGCTCCGGGCGGCGGAGCTCACGCGCCAGCTGCTCGCGTTCAGCCGCCGCCAGGTGCTCGCCCCCAAGGTCCTGGACATGAACGCCGTCGTGGCCAACATGGACAAGATGCTGCGGCGGCTGCTCGGCGAGGACGTCGCGCTCGTGACCCACCTCGCCGCCGACCTCGGCCCGGTCAGCGCCGATCCCGGCCAGCTCGAGCAGGTGCTGCTCAACCTCGCCGTCAACGCCCGTGACGCCATGCCGCACGGCGGCCGGCTCACGATCGAGACGGCGAACGTCCTGCTCACGGAGGAATATGCCGAGCGCCATCACCGGCTCCCTCCCGGCCCTTACGTGTTGCTCGCCGTCTCGGACACCGGCGTCGGAATGGACGAGATGACGCAGAAGCACCTGTTCGAGCCGTTCTTCACGACCAAGGAAGTGGGCAAGGGGACGGGCCTGGGGCTCGCCACGGTGTACGGGATCGTCAAGCAATCGGGTGGCTACATCTGGGTGTACAGCGAGCCCGGGCACGGGACCACGCTGAAGGTCTACCTCCCGCGAGTCCCGGGCGCGGCCGAGCCGCTCCCCGTGGCTGTCGAATCTCCCGAGCTGCGCCGCGGCACCGAGACGGTGCTGCTGGTCGAAGATGCCGCGCCGGTGCGATCGCTCGCCCGCAAGGGCCTCGAGAGCTACGGATACCAGGTGCTCGAGGCGGCCGACGGCCCCGCGGCGCTCGAGCTGTCGGCCCGCCATCCCAGGGGAATCGACATTCTGGTGACCGACGTGGTAATGCCGGGGATGAGCGGGCGGGAGCTCGCCGAGCGTCTCGCGCCGGCCCGGCCCGGCATGCGGGTGCTCTACACGTCGGGCTACACCGACGACGCCATGGTCCACCAAGGCGTACTGCGCTCGGGGGTGGCGTTCCTGCAGAAACCGTTCGTGCCGGAGACCCTGGCGCGGAAGGTCAGGGAAGTGCTGGATGGGGAGCAGGGAGAAGGGCGAGGTACCATGCGGTGACCTTCAAGGTCACCGCGTCGAATCGACCCTCTCGCTGCGTTCTTCTCCCCCGTCTCGGTCCAGAATCTCTCTCACGCGAAGCAGCAGATCGTTCGCCGTCCAGGGCTTGCGCAGGAAAGGGAGCGCCGGGTCGAGCCGGGCGCCGCCTCGGCCGTCCGGATCAGAATAGCCGCTCGCGAACAGGAAGCGCATCGCCCGCCCTTCCCGGCGGAGGGCGTCGTACAGCGCTCGCCCACCGAGTCGCGGCATCACGAGGTCGGAGAAGACGAGGTGGACGGCCGGCCCTCGCTGCCCCAGCACTTCGAGCGCCTCCTGCCCGTCGGCCGCCGTCACCACCTGATAGCCGGCGTCCTCGAGGATGCGCTTCGCCGAGCGGCGCAACTGGTCGTCGTCCTCGACCACCAGCACCGTCTCGGTGCCGCCCCGGACTTCAGGCTCGCCCGCCTCGCCCCGCGTGGCCGCCGCGGCGGGTTGATCCGCGACCGGGAAGTAGATCCGGAAGCGCGTACCGTTCCCCGGGGCCGTGTCGACTTCAATACCGCCGCCGTGCTGCTTCACCAGTCCGTAGACGGTCGCCAGCCCCAAGCCCGTTCCCCGCCCAGCCGGTTTGGTGGTAAAGAACGGCTCGAACATGCGCCGCCGGGTCTCCTCGTCCATCCCGACGCCGGTATCGCCGACGTACAGGCAGACGTATTCGCCGGGGGCGGGTGCGCCGCAGGCGAGCTGCCGCTCCTTGGTAAGGATGGCCCGGGCGGTCTCGATGCGCAGGACGCCGCCGTTCGGCATGGCGTCGCGCGCGTTGGTGGCGAGGTTGAAGAGGATCTGCTCCGTCGCGTGCACGTCGGCGCGGGCCTCCGGCAGACCGGTGCTGCCGGCGATCACCACCTCGACGTCGGCGGGGAGGATGCGCCGCAGGAACCCGGAGAGTTCCGCCACGAGGGCGCCCAAGTCGGCCGACTGGAGGTCGAGGCTCGAGCGCCGCGCGAACCCGAGCAGCTCCTGCACCATCACCCGGCCGCGCAACGCCGCGGACATGACGTCGCGCAGGTCGGCGTGCGCGTCCCCGTGCGCCACGGGGAGCGCCTTCGCGACGAGTTGGGCGTTGGCCAGGATGATGGTGAGGAGGTTGTTGAAGTCGTGGGCGATCCCGCCGGTGAGCTGACCGATCGCTTCCATCTTCTGGGAGTGGCGCAGCTGCTCTTCGAGCGCGCGCCGCTCGGTCACGTCCTCGGCGATCGTCTCGAAGTACTCGATCCGTCCGCTCGCCCGCCGCACCGCGCGCGCGGAGAGCCGCACCAGGATGCGGTGGCCGTCTTTGCGCTTCCAGGCGACCTCCACGCCCCGGATCGCGTCGCCCCCGTCGAAGCGCGCAATGACCCGCTGCCGCTCGCTCGGGTCCGCGTACACATCCCGCGCCAAGTCCACCCCGAGCAGCTCCGTTTCGGACGCGTACCCCAGCAGGCTCACCACGGCGGGGTTCGCGGCGAGGAACCTGCCGTCGGGAGTGGACCGGTAGATCCCGTAACTGGCGTTCTCGACCACCGCGCGGCTGCTCTCCTCGGATCGCCGTAACGCTTCCTCGGCGCGGTGGCGCTCGGTGACGTCCGTCCCCACGCCGATCACGCCGGTGACCCCGTCGGCCGGGTCCCGCACCGGCGAGTACCACGCCTCGAACACCGTCCCGAACACCTCGACGGTCGAGGAGAACGTCTCCCCGGCGAGCGCCCGGCGCACGTCCGCGAGCGCCTGCGGCAGGTCCGCGTACAGCTCGTACACCGACCGGCCCACCAGCTGCGCCGGCCGGAACCCGAGCGCGTCGAGCCCCCGCCCCTCGACCATGGTGAACACGCCGTTTTGGTCGAAGGCGAACAGCACGAGCGGCGCGCCGGCGATGACGGTCCGCAGCCGCTCTTTGCTCTCGCGCAGGGCCCGCTCCTGGCGCCTCCGCTGCGTCACGTCCCGCGCGTTGACGATCAATTGTGCCGAGCCGCCGTGATCGACCCGCGCCTGACCGACGGCCTCCAGCACGCGCCACGAGCCGTCGTGGTGTCGGAACCGGAACTCCGCCGACTGCGGCACGTTCGGCCGCTGGATCGCGCGAGCGAGCGCCTCGGCGACGAGCGCAATGTCTTCCCGGTGGACGAGGTCGAACGCGTTCCGCTCGAGCAGCTCGACGGGCGCGTACCCGAGCACGCGCTCCACCGACGGACTCGCGTAGCGGAACACGCCGTTGTCGCCGACGATGGTGACGATGTCGGACGCATTCTCGATCAGCGAGCGGAAGTGCTCCTCACTGCGGCGCAGCGCCTCCTCGGTGGCGGTGCGGTCGATCGCGGTCGCGAGGACGTTCGCCAACGCCTGCAGAAAGTGCGTGTCGTGGATCGTGAACTCGCGCCGGTGAGCACTGTGAGCGCCCAGGATGCCGAACGGCCGATCCTTCCCGTGGATCAGCACGCTCAGGCTGCTCACGACGCCGTGCGGCGCGAGCAGCGGCGCGCTGCCGAACCGCGTGTCCGTCGGCAAGTCTTCCACCACGACCGGACCCGCGCCGCGCAAGGTGTAGCCGGCGTGGGAGTCGGCGTCGGCAGGGATGATGACCCGGCTCTTGTCGCCCCAGCCCACACCCGCGCGCAGCAGCAACGTCCGGCTTTCGGGGCGCAGCTCGAGCACACTGCCGAATTCCACTTCGAGCACCCGGGCCGCCAGCGTCACGGCCGCGTCCATCAAGTCCCGAACGGGCGCGCCGGCGAGCGCCTGCTGCCCCAAGTGGGCGACAGCCTCCTGCTGCCGCGCGGTGGAGCGCAGCGTGGCTTCCGTGCGGGACAACCGCGTGTCGCGCGGATCGTCGTCCCCGCGCAGCAGGCGAAACCGAGTGGCGTTCATTGAGGGGCCACAACCTTGCATTCCTCTGGCTTTTTTTCCACAGTAAGGACCACTCGGATAGGGTGCGCCCCGTCACGGTACGCGTCGTAATCGGCGGTCACGCAACGACTTCCTGGATGAGCCGCTAACTCCCTCAAAACCCCAAAAACCAGGCGGGCCCCGTGGAGCAACTCCTGGCTTACATCGATCGCTCGTCGAGCAGATCCAGGCCTCCCACTACGAGGCGCTCCGCACCGGCGCCGCAGGTGGCGAACGCTTGCGGCTCGGTACAGTCGGCCGGATGCCGCGTTGCTGACGCTCGGACAAGTCGAATCGTGGCAGCGGCGCAACACAAGTGTGGCCCCGAGTCCTCCCTCTCTGGCAGGTGCGCACCAGCCGTGTGAGCTAGGTCACCGGAACGGGATGCGCGGCTCCATCCATGGATTCGTACCGGCGCCCGAACAGATGCCGAAAAGCCAGGTAAACTGGGCATCATCTAGCGAGTGTGCGCTCACTTATGCTCGTAAGGTATTGCAGCAAAGATCATTAGCCTAGCACAAGCCCCTGCCAGCAATGCTAAGTCGCTGCGTCGCAACTGGTTCCAAAATGGCCTCGACACCTGACCACGGACCGGGTCTACATTTGGCCATGCCCATCCCCGCCCTATACGGACACGAGGGGATCCGCAGCCGGCTGGTAGGCGCTATCGCCTCCGGCCGGTTGCCGCAAGCGCTCCTCTTCGAGGGGCCCCGCGGGGTCGGAAAACAACGCCTGGCTCTCTGGCTGGCGCAGGCGCTGGTGTGTGACCGGGCGAAGGGGAAGGCCGAAGGGTGCGGCGAATGTCAGCACTGCCGGCTCGTGCTGAAATTGTCGCACCCGGACGTGCACTGGTTCGTGCCGGTCGAGCTCTCGAAGAAGGGGGCCGACGCCGACAAGCAGGTCGATCTGGTGGCGGAGGCTCTGGCAGAGGAAATGGCGGAGCGCCGCGAGCGGCCGCTGTACGAGCCTCCGTCGGGGCTGGCCAGTCACGGGATCGCCTCGGTGCGGCTGGTGCTGCGGCGCCTCGTGCTCACCCCTGCCTTTGGGCGGCGCAAGGTGTTCGTGATCGGCGACGCCGAGCGTCTGGTGCCGCAGACCGGAGCGGAAGCGGCGGCTAACGCCTTGCTGAAGGCGCTCGAGGAGCCACCAGCCGATACAGTGTTCGTGCTGACGAGCTCCGAGCCGGATGCGCTGCTGCCGACCATCCAGTCTCGCGTAGTGCGCGTCCGGGTGGCACGAAATGCCGACAGCATCGTGGCAGTGTTCGCACAGCGCGAGCTCGGCCTGAAGTCGCAACGCGATATTGCAGAACGAGTTACAGCAGCAGACGGAAGCATAGGCAAGCTCCTTGCAACTGAGGAGGGCGCCGGCGGAACGGGGCAGACAGCCGAGGCGTTCCAGGCAGCAGTGGCGGGCGGGGCCGTCCAACGATACGGATTCGCGCTGCGCCAGGCTCCGTTCCAGGCGCGCGGCGGATTCACCGCGATGCTGGACGGTCTGCTCGAGCAGCTGCGGGAGCGGGCGCGGGCCGGCGGCGAGACGGCGAGGGTGGTGGAGGCGATGGCTTGCGCGCTCGAGGCGCGCGGGCTGGCCCAGGGCAACGTGAATCCGCAGCTGGTGGCGGCCGTACTGGCGGATCAGTTGGCGGGGCTGACATGAAGCTTTCGCATGTCGATGCCGCAGGCCGGGCGCGCATGGTGGACGTGAGCGACAAGCCGATCACCGTGCGCACTGCGGTGGCGGAGGGAAGCATCCGGATGTCGGCCGAGGCCTACCGGCTGGTGGCCGACCAGGCGGTCGCGAAGGGCGACGTGCTAGCGGTGAGCGAGGTCGCCGGGACACTGGCGGCGAAGCGCACAGGAGAGCTGATCCCGCTGTGCCACCCGCTCGGCCTGGATCACGTCGAGGTAGACGCGAGCCTGGACGAGACGCTCCCCGGGGTGCGGGTGCGGGCCTCCGCGCGGGCCGTAGGGCGCACCGGGGTGGAGATGGAAGCTCTGACAGCGGTGTCGGTTGCGTTGCTCACCGTCTACGACATGGTCAAGGCGGTGGACCGAGGGATGGAGCTTGAGCGCGTGCGGCTGCTCGAGAAGACGGGCGGGACGCATGGCGACTGGCGGCGGGCCGCCGGCGATTGACGGGGAATTGATGGCGCGGCGCCAGCGTGGGCCGCATGGACTTACCTGAGAGGGCTATGCACACGAAGACCCAGAAGTTGATGCTGCAGGGGAGTCTGATCCTGCTCGGCGCCCTGGTGGTGAGCAGCATCGGCGGGTGGGCGCGACGCGCCACGGCGGACGACCAGCCGGCGGCGGTGGCGGCTCCCGCGGCGCTGGGCGACCTACGCTCGCTCGAGCAGTCGCTCGAGGCGACGCGGGGTGAGCTCGCGGTGGCACGGCTCCAGCTGGAGCGCGCCAACGCGATCATCGACTATTCGACCAACTACCACATCGCTGCCGATCTGTCGGCCGCGATTTACGACATCGCCCTGGCCGAGGGGGTCGATCCGGCTCTCGCCTTCCGTTTGGTGAAGACAGAGTCGAACTTCACCGCCAAGGCGAAGAGTAAGGTCGGGGCCATCGGGTACACCCAGGTGCTGCCGAGCACGGCTCGGTTGTACGAGCCCGGGCTCACGATGCAGCAGCTGTACGACCGGAACACGAACCTCCGGCTCGGGTTCCGCTACCTGCGAGACCTGTTGGAGCGCTACGAGGGCACACCGGAGGCGAAGCTGCGCCTGGCGCTGCTCGCCTACAACCGCGGTCCGAGCAAGGTGCAGGAGCTGCTCGACGCGGGGCGGGATCCGCAGAACGGCTATGCGACGCACATTATGAAAGGCTATAGGCGGAAAAGCTGACGACGTAGCACAGAAACGTCGCGCGAAAACGTTACACAGGAGCGTAGCACAAAGGCGTAGGGTCGAGTGGCCCTACGCCTTTGTGCTACGTCTGTGTGCTACGTCTGTGCACGACGTCTCTGTGCTACGTCATTTTTGTGGAATTTTGATGATGTCCCCCGCCCGGATGACCGACGCGATCGTCAAGCCGTTGTAGTTCAGCAGCGCAGCGAGCGCTACACCGTAGCGGCGCGCGATCTCGCTCGCGGTCTCCCCCGGCCGGACCCGATAGCTGCCCGTGCTCGCCTCGGTCCGGCTGACGCGCCGGTATCGGGGCTCGGGTGGCGTGGACCAGGCTCCGGCGGGCACGATCCGCCCGCTCATGGGGACGATGATCCGCTGGCCGACGCGCAGCGCGTGCGTCCTGATGTGCGGGTTCGCGCCCTCGATCATCGTGACGCTCACGCGATACCGCTTGGCAATCTCCGACAACGTCTGCCCGCGGGCGACATAGTGATCCACGAACGTGATCCGGTCCGTCACGGGGAGGCTGTCGTAGCGCTCGGCGACGATAGTCCCGCGACCGCGCGGCACGCGCACCACGACGCCGCGCCCCGGCGGCGTGATCCCGCGGACGAACTGCGAGTTCAGCTCGAGCAGCGCCGCGACGCTCGTATCCGCGAGCCGTGCGATCACGTCCAGGCCGGTCGCGTCGGGGATGGTGACCTCGTCGAACTCGAGCCGCGGCAGCGGTTTCACCTCGTCGAACCCGTAGCGCTGCGGCTGCTTGGCGATCAGCGACGCGGCGATCAACTTAGGCACGTAGTCGCGCGTCTCGCGGCGCAGATACCTGCGGTCGGCGAGCTGGAAGAACGTGAGGTCGCTCACCGAATCGGGATCGCCGCCGCTCCCGCCGCGGCCGCCGCCCCCGGGCAGGCGGCCGATGCCGCGCTCGATCCGTCCCACACCCGCGTTGTAGGCGGCCGCCGCGAGGTAGACGCTCCCCAGCCGCTCCCGCAGGTCTGCGAGGTAGTTCACAGCCGCCTCGGTCGCCTTGAAGGGATCGCGCCGTTCGTCCACCCAGGGGTCCACCGTGAGGCCGTACAGCCGGGCTGTGCTCGCCATGAACTGCCACATCCCCACCGCCTTCGCCCGGCTCACTGCCGTGTTCGAGAACCCGCTCTCGATCAGCGACAGGTAGACCAGATCCTCGGGCAGCCGCTTCGCCCGCAGCCGGTTGCGGATCATGCCCTCATAGCGGCCCAGCCGGGCCAGCCAGATCTCGAAGCGGTCGCGCGAGTCCACCTGAAAGAACTCGAGGTACTCGAGCACCCGCCGGTTGGTGGCGAAGCTCGACACGTCGATATCGAAGGTGGGCTCGGGCGAGGGCGCCGCGCCGATGGCGGCTTTGCCCTCGGCGCCGAACAGCCGTACCGCCTCCCGCTCGACCTCTTCTCCCTTGACGGCGGGCGCCGCCGCCGAGTCCCGGTGGGCCCGTGCGCTGTCGGGGCGCGGTGCCGTCCGATGCAGGCTGTCGAGCACCTCCTGGTCGGCCGCCGAATCCTGCGCGACCCGCGCGATCGCCGCGCCGAGCGAGTCCACGGTATGCGCCGCGCTGCTGTCGGCAACCGCGGGCGCCACGGTGCCGACGTGCGGCCCCTGCGCTCCCCCGCACGCCGCCAGGATGAGCGCCAGCATGGCGCTCCCAACCCACCCTAAAGGGTGGGCTCGGCGCAGCACCGTGCTGAAGCACAGTGCAATGCCGAGCCCACGCTTCAGCGTGGGAACAGGGAGCGCTGCGAGGCTCATTGCGAAGTGCCTCATCGGGTGGCGAAGAAATTCCCTAGAATGCGGTTCGTCGCGTTCAACACTGCAAGAGCCGCGCCCCGGGGCGCATCAGTCTCGGTCAAGTACGCCCCCACCAGCCGCGAGGCTCGCGTCTCCTGCCGCACCGAGAGCGAGACGATGATCACCGTCGCATCGAACGCCCGCACGGCTTTCACGCCCAGCAGCTCGAAGCCCAGCTTCGGCTGGACCACCCGCTCGAGCGCGCGCACGACCGCCGCGGCACCGCACCGCAGCTCCCCCGCCTGGGAGATGATCCCCTCCGACTCCCCCAGGAACTCCCGCCCATCGGACGACGACAACACCACCTTCGCGCGGCAGCGCCCGCTCGCCAGGCGCTGAAACTCGAAGTCTTTGAAGCGCAGCCGCTCGCTGCCCGGTTCTCCTCTGATCGGCGCTGCCACGGGGCCGCCTCAGTCGAACCGGACTTCGATCTGCTGTTTCGTCAACGCGTCCTGCGGCACGTCCACCACGTCCACCTCCAGCTGCGGTCTTCCTTGCGCGTCCCGCTCCGCCGACACCACCAGGATGAGCCCGCTCTGCAGCTCCACCTTGAGCTGGCGCAGGTCCGACCGGACCGTGACGTCGCGCACTGACTCGCCCCTCAGCCGCGCGACCGCGCCCACGATGCGGCGCAGCGCCTGCACCCCGAGCGAGCTCACGCCAACCGCTCGGCCAAGAGCTGCGACAGGGCGGTGTCGGGGATCCGTTCCGCCTGGATGAACAGCGACGACTTCGAGGTGGCCTCGAGCGGGTACAGGGTCCAAAACGATCGCCCCGGGCGCTCGGAAACGGTGCGGAACGACAGCACCAGCTGCCATGCCTCGGTGTTGGCCGGGCGCTCGGCGAGCGCGTCCACATGCCAAACTTGATCGCCTAAGGCGATCACTCTCCATGGCATGGATCACCTCGGGGAACTTGGGGCCCGACAATATGGACGTAACCCCAAGTCGGGTCAATAGTTGAGGCGAGAAACCACGATGGGGACTGCCGGGGGGTTAGTCGCCCCGGGTGGCCAAAGCCTTGAACCGCTTGGCCAGCTCCTTCGTCACGGGGCCGGGAACACCCGAGCCGATGACCCGGGCATCGAGCTTCGTCACACCCACGATCTCGGCCGCCGTGCCGGTGAAGAACACCTCGTCCGCCGTGTACAGGTCATAGCGGTTGAGCGGCACCTCTTCGATCCCGTACGTCGCCTCGCGCGCCAGCTCGATGACCGCATCGCGCGTGACGCCGCGCAGGATCCCGGCATAGGCGGGCGGCGTCTTGAGTGTGCCGTTCGTGACCGCGAACAGGTTCATCCCGCTCGCCTCGGCGACGTACCCCGACGCATCGAGCATGATGATCTCGTCCACGCCAGCCGCGATCCCTTCGACCTTCGCGAGGATGTGCGACAGGTAATTGAGCGACTTGATGCGCGGGGAGAGACTCTCCCGGTGGTTGATGGGCGTGGCGGCCGTCAGACAGGTGAGGCCCTTCTCGTAGCGGTCGACGGGCCACAGCAGGATCGAGTCGACGATCAGGATGATCGACGGCTTGGCGCACTTGCGGGGATCGAGGCCCAAGTCACCGACCCCGCGCGTCACGACCAGCCGGATATAGGCGTCCGCGAGCCCGCTCTTCGCCACAGCCTGTTCCACCAGCCGGCGCAGCTCGACCTTCGCCATCGGAACCTCGAGCCACACGCCCTTCGCCGAGTGGTACAGACGGTCCAAGTGCTTGTCCAGCCGGAACACGCGCCGGTCGTACACCCGGATCCCCTCGAACACGCCGTCGCCGTAGAGCAGCCCGTGGTCGAACACCGAGACCTTGGCGTTCGCCTTGTCGTAGTACTGACCGTCGATCCAGATCATGGGTGCCATGGGTAGCGGGGCGGAATATACCGTCGTAACGCGGAAATCGGCTACATGTGCGGTAAGTCACACGGCGCTGTTGCGATGGCGCCCTCCGGCAAGCAGAGCTGGGAGAGGCCGCACTGCTGCGGGCGTCCCAACAAGGGGTTTGGGGTGATCGATCTCGGCTACGATCTCGCCGGCGCGGCCGCGACGGAGCTCCTGATCGCGGGGCTCAAGCGAGCACCGGGGCTGAAGCGACTGTTATGACGGGGGAAGTCAGGCGCCTAAATGGCGTCACCGTGAGGGCGTCGCGGTGCGCCGGCGCTCTGCCAGCGCCCGCGCGATCCCCGATAACCAGGCGAGCGGACTGCCGGCGCGGGGAGTGAACTCGCTGGCGGTGTGCCAAGCCCGATCGAACGTCTCGGCCACGACCTGCTCGGCCGCGTCCGAATCGACCAGCGCCACGTACACCTGCGCGTACACGGAAAGGCGGTGCCGATCGCACAACTCGGCGCGCGCCGCTCGGTCGCCTGCGGCCATCAGCTGCACCAGTTGGCTATCCGGCATGAGGCGGTGGGTCATGGTCTGCATTCCTTAAAGAGGCTGCAAGGCGCCTTCCGGTAACGGGTCTCTTGCCGAGGGTGCGGCGCGTCGCATCTTTGGCCCGACCTTGGGAGAGGGTGGCATGCGACTCCGCTTCCCGCGTCCCGCGCGCGTCGGCCTCGTGGTCGCTCTAACCGCTTGCGGCCAGCCGGCGCCACCCGCGGGCTCGTTCGACTACCTGTTCGCTCCGCCTGGTGGCCGCTTCCAGCACGTCTCGTCCACCGACGCGACCGGCGGGAATCACGACTTCGTCGAGATTGCGGCGGGCGACAGCGCGGTGCTGCTCGACACACCGGGCCCCGGCGTGGTGCGGCGGCTGTGGGTCACCGTGGCGAGCCGAGACCGGCAGTACCTCCGCCGCATCGCGTTGAAGATGTACTGGGAGGGCGAGACCGATCCCTCCGTGGCGGCGCCGCTCGGAGACTTCTTCGGCAACGGATTCACCAAGCGCCCCTACACCGCGCTGGTGATGGGAGAGGCGAGCGGCGGGTTCTACTGTTATCTGCCGATGCCGTTCCAGCGGCGCGCGCGGATCGTGGTTGAGAACGGCACCGGGCGGCCGATCGACGCGCTGTATTACAACATCGAGCTCGTCACAGGCGTCCGGCTGCCGTCGGGCTTCGCGACGTTCCACGCGTGGTGGCACCGGGACCCGCGCACCACGGCGCGGGCCCCGCACCTCATTCTGGCCGCGCGCGGCCGCGGCGCCCTCGTGGGCGTCTCGCTCAACGCGCAGAGCTACGCGAAGAACCTCGCGTTCCTCGAAGGAGACGAGATCTACACGGTGGATGGAGAGCGCCGCGGTCAGGGAACCGGGACCGAAGACTACTTCAACAGCGGCTGGTACTTCGACGAGGGAACGTACGCCGGCCCCTACACGGGGCTGATCGTGAAGGACGATACGCTGGGGCGCGTGGCGGCGTACCGCTGGCACCTCCCGGACCCGGTGCCGTTCCGCGACTCGTTGCGCGTCACCATCGAGCACGGCACCGAGAACACCGAGGTCGCGGATTATGCGACGATGGCGTACTGGTATCAGACCGAGCCGCACGCGCCGCTCCCGCCCTTGCCGCCGCCCGACGCGCGGCGCGTACCGGCCGTTGTCATTCCGCTCGCGGCGATCCCCGCCGATTCGCTCCACTGGCAACGCCGCGGCGCGACGACCGTCGTGGCGCTCCCCGTGCCCCGCCCCGACCGCTACACGGTCGTGGTCTATCCGGTGGGCGGCCCCGACAGCGATCGCGCTACGTTCCGTGTGGCAGGCGGCCCGGGCGGTACGGCGCTCCTCGTCGCCGAAGACTCCAACTCGCTCTTGCCGGCGATCCCGCTCGGCGCCGTGTCGGTCCGGGATAGCGTGCGGCTCGAGGCACGCGTGCGGCACCTCCCCGCGGCCATCGCAGCGCTGCCCGTCCGCGTGTGGGCGACCGAATGGCACGTCGTCGGCCCGTTCCCGAGTCCGCGGGTGCCGGGGAAGGAAATCAGTCCGGCGCTCGACAGTGTGCTGGGTCCGGAGCGGAACCCCGACCTTGCGGCGAGCTACGCCGGCGTGAACGGCCAGCCGGTTCGCTGGCGCCGAGTGACGGCGGGGCCGGACGGCCGCGTGCGGCTCACCCGGATCTTCAACCCGGCGGACTGGGTGCTCGCCTACGGCGAGACGTTGCTTTACTCGCCGAGGGCGGGGCCAACCACGCTACTTCTGGGCGCGGATGACGGGCACGTCCTGTGGGTGAACGGGGAGCGCGTCTCCGAGCGGCAGGGGCGACACACCTCGGAGCCCGATGACGTCGCGATCCCGGTGCGGCTGCGCGCCGGCTGGAACCGCGTGCTCGTGAAGGTCGCGAACTTAGACGGCGGCTGGGCGTTCCAGCTGCGGGCCGCCGACCCTGATGGTGTGTTGCGTTGGGGCGCGGGCCCCGGAGGGGGAGGCAGATGAACGAGAATAAGACGACGCAGTCGCCGTGGGGTGGCTGGCTGCTCCACGCCGTGATCGGGACCGGCCTCACGGCCGTGCTGGCGTGGCTGGCGGCGCCTCCGGTCGCCGTGGTGGTGGCGGTGCTCGCGATGGGGATCGCGCATGAGATCGGCGACGGCGACTTCCTGCGGGTGAACGGCGGCCCGTGGAACGGCGTGCTCGATGTGGTGGCGTTTCTGCCGACGGCGATTGTGCTTGTTGTGACGCACATCTAGCAGGCTGCTGAACAACCAGATGCGCCGGGCGGCGTCATTGATTGGACGCCCTGAAGGGCGCCCTCGGCGCGGGTGCGTCCTAGAATGTACGAGCGTCCTTCAGGACGACAGGGCGGCCGAGGCCGGGCTTCAAGCCCGTGCGATCACCGGTCGCAACCATTCGACGGACTTTCTCAGCACCCCGCTCGAGCAGGCGAGCTACGCCCAACCGGCGCATGACCCGGGCGGGGATCGAACCCGCGACCTACGGATTAAAAGTCCGTTGCTCTACCAACTGAGCTACCGGGTCGGACACCGCCAAACTTCACATCGCGCCCGGGCTTAAACAAGCGGCCGCGGCGGGCCTGTCTCGTTCCGCGACCGGTGCTGACGCGACGACGTCTCCGACAACCAGCGTGGCGGGAGGCTCGAGCCCCGCGGCGTACGCGCGCTCGGCGAGCGTCGCGAGCGTGCCGGTCACCGTGCGCTGGTCCGGCAGCGTCGCGCTCGCAATCACCGCTGCGGGGGTGTCAGGGGACATGCCGTGCGTGATCAGCCGCGCCGTGATCTGGGGAAGTGCCCGCAGCCCCATCAGGAACACGAGCGCCGGCAGCCGCGCCAACGCGTCCCAGTCGAGATCCGACGCCTCGCCGCATTCGTGACCCGCGACGACGACGAACGCCGACGCGTGGCGCCGGTGGGTCACGGGGATGCCTGCGGCACCGGGCGCGGCGATGGCCGACGTCACGCCGGGAACCACCTCGTACGGCACGCCCGCCGCGCGCAGCGCCTCACATTCTTCGGCACCCCGGCCGAACACAAACGGGTCTCCCCCCTTCAGACGGACGACGATACCGCCACGCCGGGCCCACTCTATCAGCAGGGCGTTGATCTTCTCCTGCGCGATCGGATGCCCTTCCCCGCCCGACCGCTTCCCGACGAAGATCCGTTCCGCCCACGGCGGCGCCTCGTCCAGGAGATCCGGATGCACCAGGCGATCGTACACCACGACCTCGGCCGCCCGGAGGCGCTCGAGGCCGCGCCGCGTGATCAAACCAGGATCTCCCGGCCCCGCACCGACGATGTAGACGATCCCTGCGCCGCGGGTCTCAGGTTCCTCCGCCTCCACCAGCCGGCCGATGCGAGCACGCGCGCCCGCGATGTCACCCCGTCGCACCGACTCGATCGCGTCGGAGTCGACGATGCGATACCACAGCCGGGTGCGCACACGCGCGTCAGGGACCCGCTGCGCCAGCTCGGCCCGCAGCTCGCCCAGCAGATCCAGGAGCGTCGCGTATTCCGGTCCGATCAGCCTCCCGATCCGCTCGCGCAGCCGCACGGCGAGCGCTGGACTCTTCCCCGCGGTCGAGACGGCGACCGCGACGTCGCCCTGGCGGTGAATCGCAGGCGCGATGAAGCTGCAGTGCGGCAGATCGTCTACCGCGTTGAGCAAGACGCCGCGGGTCTCGGCTTCGGCCCACACCGCGCGGTTCGCGCCGCGATCGTCGGTCGCCGCGATCGCGAGAAACGCGCCCGCCAAGTCACCGGGACGATACGGCCGCCGCTCGATCGTGACCGTCCCCGCGGCCTCCAGATCGTCGAGCCGCCGTGACACGCTCGGGCTGATGACGCTCACCCGCGCGCCGGCATCGAGCAGCGCCACCACCTTCTGCTCCGCGATCGCGCCACCGCCGACCACCACGGCCCGGCGGCCGCGCAGGTCGAGGAACGCCGGATAGAAGTGCGTCACGGCGCGGCCTCCGCGACGGCGTCGTTTCGTAACTCGTCGCTGCCGATGCGGCAGCAGAAATCTCCCAGGCCCTCGCCCGGCAGGCGCCCGGCGCGGTAGCGCTCCAGCAGCGGCCGCACCTGGGCAACGAGCCGGTGCCGCGGCACGAGGTCGGCGTACTCCGTCGCGAGCCTGGTGCCGAGCACGCTCCCTCCCACGAAAATCGTGTACTTGTCCGCCGACCGGCCCACGAACGCGAGGTCCGCCGTGTATGGTCGCGCGCAGCCGTTGGGACAGCCCGTCATCCGCACTGTGAGCCGCACGTCGGCGAGCCCGAGGCGCTCCAGCTCGCCCTCGAGCTCGTCGATCACGCCGGGGAGCGCCCGCTCGGCTTCGGCGAGCGCCAGGCCGCAGGTCGGGAGCGCCGGGCAGGCCATCGACCAGCGCCTTACCGTCGAAATGACGCCCGCCGGGCGCACGCCGTGGTCCGCCAGCATCGCGTCGAGCGCCGCCCGGCGCCGCTCGGCGATGCCCGTGAGCAGCAGGTTCTGCTGCGGCGTGAAATGGACCCCCGCGCGGAACACCTCCACGATGCGCCGGACGGCGGTCCGGAGCCGCACATCCTCCGTATCCTGGATGCGCCCGTTTTCGATGAACAGACCGTAGAACGCACGGCCGCCTCCCTGATCGTGCCACCCCAGGTGATCGTGCACGTCGCGGATGCGGACTGGAGCGGGCGGCGGCAGGGACCGGCCGAGCCGCTGCTCCACCTGCGCCCGGAACCAATCGAGCCCGCGGTCATCCAGCAGATACTTGAGGCGCGCGTGACGGCGGTCGCCGCGATCGCCGTAATCGCGCTGCACGGTGATCACGGCCTCGGCCACTTGGACCACGTCCTCCGGCGCGGCGAACCCCAGCGGATCGGCGAGTCGGGGGTAGGTGACTTTCTTGCCGTGGGTCATGCCCAGGCCGCCGCCCACCAGCACGTTGAACCCCGCAACGCGATCCCCGTCGGGAATCACCACGAACCCCAGATCGTTGCTGTAGACGTCGGTGCAGTTGTCGTCCGGAAATGCGATCGCCGTCTTGAACTTTCGAGGGAGATAACGCGGCCCGTAGATCGGCTCGGACTCGGGCGCGGGTGCGCCCTCGGCGACCTGGTCGCCGTTGAGCCAGATCTCGTGATAGGCTCGGGTCCGAGGCAGCAAGCGCGCCGATATGTGGCAGGCCACGGCCAGCGCCTGATCGCGCAACCCACCGGGCAGCGGCGCCGGGCAGCACATCACGTTGCGCTGCACGTCGCCGCAGGCGCCGAATGTCGTGACCAGCGCGTCGTTCAAGGCGCGGACGGTGGCTTTCAGGTCGCCCTTCAAGACGCCGTGAAACTGGTTGTCCTGTCGGGTGGTCACCCGCAGCGTGCCGTTGCCGTAGCGACCCGCCAGCTCGTCGAGCGCAAGGTACTGCTCGGCGGTGACGACGCCGCCCGGGATCTTGCAGCGCACCATGAAGACGTAGGCGGGGTCCAGGCCGGCATCGCTCCGCTGCCGGCGCGTATCGCGGTCGTCCTGCTGGTAGACGCCATGGAACTTGAGGAGCTGCGCGGCCTCGTCCTCGAAATGGCTGGTGGCGGCGGCGAGCTCCGGCGCGAGCGAGCCGCGCAGCCCGTGGCTCGCCTGCTTGATCTTCTCGACGGCGCTCACAGCCGCGTGCTTGTCGGCCATCCTCACTCCTCCCCGCTCAGATAGATCGATCTTACAAAAAACGACGGGCCCGCTTCCCGAATCGGGAAGCGGGCCCGCATTGCGTTGCACGTCGTCTCGGAACTAGCTCACGTTCGTCCGGTACCGCACCACCGCGCATCGCCACTCGGTCCGCTTCCCCACGGGAGCGCACACATCCCTCGACAGGACGGACGACAGCGGGTGGCGATACCGGCGCTCATCATACTGGAACGGACCTTACCAGGCCGGGCCGGGCGCTGTCAACCAGCCGTGGTGGCAAACCTCCCCGGCGGTCTGTAGTTGCACTACCTGACCGCGTGGGCGCCGCTGGCGTGGCCTCCGTCACGGATGTTACGCCCGCTGCGCCTGCAGGCTCTTTAGGACGCATGCGACCACACCCGTGGCGTGCCGGGTTACCGGCTCGTGACACCACCGATCGGGCCGTCGTGGAGCGAATGGCGGCGGGGGACCGAGGTGCGGTCCGCGAGCTGCTGGCGCGCTACCGCAGCACTCTCTACGCAACCGCCTACGCCGCACTGGTCGACCCCGAGCTCGCCGAAGCGGCCGTGGCCAGCACCTTCGAGCAAGCGTGGCGCACGGCTGCCCGGTTTCTGAGCACGCGCGGGAGCGTGTCAGGCTGGCTCACCCACCTCACCCGGCTCAACGTCGCGGCGCTATCGGCAGGCTGGCCTGCCCACTAACCCGAGGAGCGTACCGAGCGGCTGTTTCTAGTCGGCCGGCGGGCCTCTAGCCGGCCCGTATGCGAGCCCCGAGATTTGGCGTCGAGCCGGAACGTCCCGCACTCCGGAACCATGCCCATTCGGGGAGACCTCCATGAAGCACCGTCTGCTCCTCACCCTGGGTCTGGGGGTCTGCCTCGCCAGCGCCGCCAGGGCCCAGACGAAGCGCATCGAACTCTCCGACCTGCAGAAGATCATTAATGTCTCCGACCCGCAGATCGCCCCCGACGGGAAATCGATCGCCTGCGTCGTGTCGCGCGTTAACTGGACCGACGACCGGTTCGACGCGAATCTGGTGCTGGTCGACATCGCGAGCGGCACGCAGCGCAAGCTGACCTTCGACCGCAAGGGCGTCGGCTCGCCCCGCTGGTCCCCCAACGGTGATCGCCTCGCGTTCCTTGCGACCGCGGGCTCGGGGGACAAGGCGGCGCCACAGGTGTTCGTGCTCGACATGCGCGGTGGTGATGCTCGGCAAATCACCGAGGCAGCCAACGGCGTCGAGCAGTACGCCTGGAAGCCCGACGGGGCCGACATCGCCTACGTCACTCCGGACGACGCCGAAAACAAGAAGGAGATCGAGACGCACAACGACGCCTTCGAGGTTGGGGACGACGGATATCTCACCACCGCTGCCCCCACGCCGTCGCACCTTTGGAGCGTGCCGGCCGGGGGTGGCACGGCGCGGCGCCTGACCCGCGGCGCGTGGAGCCTGGCCAAGAGCCAGCCCCCCGGCCCGCCGTCCTCGCAGCTCGCTTGGTCGCCCGACGGCAAGACGATCCTGTTCACGCAGCAGGCCACGCCGCATTTCGGCGACGCCGATCAGTCGGTGGTGATGGTGCTCGACGTCGCCAGTGGCGCGAGCCGCAAGCACACCGGGCACAAGGCGTTCGAGGGCTACGCCACGTACTCGCCCGACGGTTCCCGCATCGCGTACTGGTACCCGCGCGACGGTGACCCCAACAATGTGAACGAGATCCACGTCGCGCCCGCGTCCGGGGGTGACGGGGTCGACCAGACCCGCGCGGTGGATCGCAACCTGGTGCGCGCGGTCTGGATGCCCGACGGCAAGTCGTTGCTCTTGGGCGGTCACGACGGGACGCGCACCGCGCTGTGGCTCATGCCGCTGGGCGGCGTGGCCAAGCGCATCGACCTGGGCGAGGTCAGTCCGGCGTGGGGCTTCTGGATCGATGTCTCGGTCGGCAAAGACGGCGCGATCACGTTCGCGGGCAGCACCCCCGACCGGCCGACCGAGCTGTATTACCTCGCGTCGGCGGCGGCGCCGCCGCGCCGGCTGACGGACCTGAACGCCGAAGTCGCCGCGCGCCAGCTCGGCAGCATGGAGCGGTTCGAGTGGCCGGGGCCGGACGGCTTCCACAACGATGGCGTCGTGACCTACCCCCCCGGCTTCGTCAGGGGCAAGCAGTACCCCCTCGTGCTCATCATCCACGGCGGACCGACGGCGGCCTCGGTGCGCGCGTTCAGCCTGTTCAGCCAGGCCGTGGCCGCGCACGACTACATCGTGTTCTCGCCCAACTACCGCGGCTCGGACAACCTCGGCAACGCCTACCAGCGCGCCATCTTCAACGACGCGGGCGACGGCCCGGGGCGGGACGTGATGGCCGGGATCGCGGCGCTCGTGAAGCTCGGCGTCGTGGACACGACCCGCATCGCGGTGTCCGGATGGTCGTACGGCGGCTACATGACGAGCTGGCTGATCGGGCACTACCACGTGTGGAAGGCGGCCGTCGCCGGGGCCGCGGTGACGAACCTCGTGGACCAGTACAATATGGCCGACTTCAACGTGCTGGAACGGTTCAGCTTCGCAGGCTTCGGCTCCCCGTGGACGGGGCAGGCGCTCCAGGCCTATCGCGACCAGTCACCGATCTCGTACGCCGCCGCGATGAAGACCCCCACGCTGATCCTGTCGGATGTGCGCGACGCGCGCGTCACGGTCACGCAGTCCTACGAGCTGTACCACGCGCTCCGGGACAACGGCGTGCCCGTCAAGTTCGTCGCCTACCCGGTGGACGGTCATTTCCCCGGCGATCCGGTGCGCACGACGGACGTGTACCGGCGCTGGATCGACTGGCTGGATCAATACCTGAAGGGGCCCGTCTCGACCCGGTAGCGGTCGCCGTGCGTCCGGCGCTCCTCAGGATAGCACGTCCCCGTCGCTGGCTGCTCGGCCTGTACGTGGCGAGCGCCCTGCTCGTCACGCTGCAGCAGGGCGTGCTCCGCCCGTCCAACAACTTCCGCGTGTTCCGCTCGGCGACCTTCAACCTCCTCGCCGGTCGCGATCTGTACGCGGCACACCCCGAGCAACACCTCGACTTCTACAAGTACAGCCCGACGTTCGCACTGCTGTTCGCGCCGCTCGCCTATCTGCCGTTCGCCCTGGCGTTCCTCTGCTGGAGCCTGCTCAACGCGCTGCTCCTGTGGTACGCGCTCGAGCGTCTGTTGCCGCGGCGCGAGGCCACGCTCGCGCTCGGGCTCCTGTACCTCGAGGTGCTGTTCGCGATGCAGTACGGGCAGAGCAACGCGCTGGTCGCCGCGCTCATAGTGCTGGCCTTCGTCGCGCTGGAGCGCGGCCGCCAGCTCGAGGCGGCGAGCGAGCTGGCGCTGGGAGCGTCGATCAAGCTGTTCCCGCTGGCCCTGCTCCCGGTCGCGGTGTTCCACCCGCGGCGCGCGCGGTTCGGTCTCCTCTTCCTTGGCGTCGCCACGGCGCTCGTCGTCCTGCCGCTCCTCGCGGTCCCCGCGCCGGAGCTCGTCGCCCAGTACCGCTCGTGGCGCGCCATCGAAGCGTCCGACACGCTGAACCGGGGCTATTCGCTGATGCAGTATCTCCACATGGCGCTCGGCACGGATTGGCCCAACTGGCCGGTGCAGCTCGCGGGCACGACGCTGCTCGTGGCCCCGCTCGCGCTCGGCCGCGGGGGGGGGCGCTGGAGCGACGCGGCGTTCCGGCGCCTCGTGCTCTGCTCGGTGCTCGTCTACGTGGTGCTCTTCAACCATCAATCGGAGCGGGCGACATTCGTCATCGCCTACACCGGCATCGTCGTCTGGTGCGTGAGCTCCGCCTCGAGCCGGCTCAAGACCGCGATCCTCGCGCTCACGCTGCTGGTGATGGTGGTCCACGACGTGGACATAGTGCCGCGGTGGGTGAAGTCGGAGATCCTGATTCCCTACCGCATCAAGGGCATTCCCTGCCTGGTGGCGTGGTGCGCGATGCAGGTGGAGCTGTTCGCTACAGCGCTCCGAAGTGAATCAGCCGGAAGCTCCCTCGCCGGAACCGCTCCCGAACCTCGGGGCGCGTGAGCGCGGCCAGCTCCCGGGCGCGCGGCGCCGTGTAGTCGTCCCAGGCCGCGAGATCCCCGTCGGGATGGCCGGGATGCACCATCAGCTCGGTGGTGCCCGGCTTGAGGTGGTCGAGCAGGGCCAGCAGCCGCCGCAGGAAGCGGGGGCTGCCCTGGAGCGAGATGCCGACGAAGCGGTCCGGCCGGCGCAGCGGCGACGCCCCGCCGGCCGCAAAGCTCCAGGCCAGCCGCAGCGTCGCTTTCTTGAGCAAGGCCCGCCAGCTCATCACGTTGACGCTGTACGGCTCGAGCGGCACTCGGACGACCTGAATCCCTTCCCGGCGGGCGGTCTCCACGACCGGCCCCCACACCCCCGGGAGGACGTGGACGTGCCGGTGGCTGTCCAGGTGGGTGACGATGAGTCCCGCGTTTCGCAGGCGCGCGATCTGCGCCGTGCACTCGATCGCGATGTCCCCCGGATCGATGCGTCCCGCGAGCGCACGCGGGATGAGTCGCCGCAGTGGATGGAACCAGCCGGTGCGGGCGTCGCACAGGCTGCCACCCCACGAGACGGGCCGGCCCGTCGTCAGGTTGAGGTGCAATCCGACCCCGAGCCCGGGCCCGATGCCGCGCAGCAGCCGCGCGCCGTCGGTCCACCCCGGCGTGTTCACGAGGACCGAGACCGAGGACACCACACCCGCCGCGTGCGCCTCCAGGATCCCGCGGTTCACGCCGGCCGATAGGCCGAAGTCGTCGGCGTTCACGACGAGGCGCCGCGCGTCAGCCGTAGCGCCCCCGCCAGGCGTTCCAGCGGATCTTCACGAGGTCCTCGAGCATCTCGACCGCGTCCGCCGCGAAGCGGACGGTGCTCGGCTCGTCGTCGTACCGATAGTGGACCGCCGCCTGCGCGACCGTCAGGCCGTGCTGCTTCGCGATGTAGAGCAGCTCGACGTCGAAGCCGAAGCCGGCGATGGTGAGGCGCGGGAAGATCAGCTCGGCCGCGCGCGCCGTGAAGCCCTTCAAGCCGGCCTGCGTATCGAGAATCCCCGGCAACAGGACGAGCCGCACCACGCGGTTGAATACCCGGCTCATCACGTGCCGCGTGTACAGATAATGGAAGAACGACGGACTCATGAGGTAGCGCGACTCGGGGAGCACGCGGCAGGCGATGGCCACGTCGCTCCCCGTCTCGAGCCGGTGCACGATGTGCGCGATCTCGTCGACGGGATACGCCAGGTCGGCGTCGGTGAACACGCGGTAACGCCCTCGGGCAGCGAGCATCCCCCGGGCGACCGAAAAGCCCTTGCCCCGGTTCGTGTCGTTCCGGAGCACGGTCACCTCCGCCGCGTCGCGGCCGAACTCCGTGAGCAGGCGGGCGGCCGCTGGCTCGCTCGCGTCGTCGACCAGGACCAGCTCGGTCGGGTGGCCACGAGCGCACGCGAACGCCCGCAGCGCCGCGAGATGCGCCGGGAGGCGATCCGCCCCGTTGCGCACGGGCACGACGACCGATAGGTGGATTGCGCGATCAGCCACGCGACGAAAGCTACGGCGCTCGACGCCGCGCACCAGCCGCTGTAACTTTCCGGCCCGCGACTCTCGAGGCGCACGGTGAGCGAAGCGTCCGCAACCATCCAGCACGTCTCCGATACTGCGCGCTGGGTCGCGCTGTATCGCGCGATGGAGTCCGAGCGGCCGGACGCGCTGTTCCACGACCCCTACGCGCGGCGGCTGGCGGGAGCGCGCGGCGAGCAGATTCTCGCGTCCATGCCGAAGGGCCGGACCTGGGCGTGGGCGATGATCGTGCGGACGGCGGTGATGGACGAGCTGATCCTAGGAGCGATCGCGCGCGACGGCGTCGAAACGGTGCTTAACCTCGCCGCCGGTTTGGACACGCGACCGTACCGGCTGCCGCTCGCACCCTCGCTCCGTTGGGTCGAAGTGGACTTCCCCGATGTGATCGCCTACAAGCAGGAGCAGCTGGCGGGCGAGCGGCCTGCGTGCGCGCTGGAACAGGTCGGCGTCGATCTCACGGATCCGGCGCGCCGGCGCGCGCTGTTCGCGCAGATCGGCGGCGCGGCGCGGCAGGTGCTGGTGGTGAGCGAAGGCTTGCTCATCTATCTCACGGGCGAGCAAGTCGGGGCGCTCGCCGGCGATCTCGCCGCGCAGTCTTCGTTCGGGTGGTGGCTGATCGACCTCGCCTCACCGGGGCTGCTCAAGATGATGGAGCGGACGTGGGGTCGCGCCGTCACCAGCAACGCGCCGTTCCGGTTCGCCCCTTCCGAAGGGACGCGCTTCTTCGAGCCGTTCGGCTGGCGCGAAGCCGAGTACCGCTCGACCTGGGAGGAATCCCTGCGGCTCAAACGGACGATGCGCTTGGCCTGGCTGTGGGGTCTGCTCGGCCGGTTATACCCGAAACGCAAGCGGGAAGAGTTCCGTCGCTTCTCCGGCATCGCGCTGCTGGAACGCCGCTGACCCACGGCGCAACGCCGCACCGTCGAAAGGAAACTGAACCATGCGATCCTGTCTGCTTGTCGCCGGCTTCGTAGCGTGCGCCGCCTGTGCCAGGCCGGCGTCTCAGGCCGCCGGGCCGAACGTCGTCACGATCACCGCCACCGACTACGCGTTCAGCGCGCCGGACACCATCCCCGCCGGGCTCACCACCCTGCGCCTCGTCAATCGAGGCAAAGAGCTCCACCACGCCTCGCTCGTCCGGCTCGGCGAGGGCAAGACCATCACCGACTTCCAAGCCGGGCTGCAAGCTGCGATGCAGAACCACACCCCCCCGCCGCCGTGGATTTCCTTCGCCGGAGGGCCCAACGCCGTGACCGTCGGTGACACCGCCCAGGCGACCCAGGCGCTCGCACCCGGGTTGTACGTGCTCGCCTGCTGGATCCCGAGCGCTGACGGGGCGCCCCACATCATGAAGGGGATGATGCGGCCGATCGCGGTCG
>MNEL01000033.1 GCA_001917665.1 Gemmatimonadetes bacterium 13_1_40CM_69_22
GTGTCCGCCGCCGCGCTCCACGCGTTCGCGTCACCCGGCGCAGCGGTGATCGCCGCAGCGCTGACCTTCGTTCTGCCCGTCGGGAATGCGGCGTGTGGGCTCGGCAGCGGGAACACGTCGCTGGGGCTCGACGTCGGCGCGGCAGTGTCGCCGAGCCGGCGGCTGCACCTCTCGGCGGACGCCAGCCGGAGCGTGAGCGGCCTCTCGGCCCAATCGGCCCTCAGCGCGCCCCACGCGACCTCGCTCCGGGCGGACGCCGGCTACGACGTTTCGTCCCGCTGGAGGGCCAGTGCGTCGCTCGGCGCCGACGTCGGAGCAGCCGACTCCACGCAGGCTCTGAGCCGCGTGGTGGGCGCCGGCGCGGGCTATCGGCTCGCAGCGCCATTCACGCTCACGCTCGACGGCAGCATCGGGCTTTCGGCGGCTTCGCCCAAGTGGGCGCTGTCACTTGGCATCGGCACCGCGTTCGCTGGCACGTCGCCGGTGAGCCTCTCGTCGCCGCTCCGGCGTCTCAAGACGACGTTCGCGGGCGGCGTGAACCGCGGCAGCGGGGGGGGAAAGATCGGGTGCCGGTGAACGCCGGCGCCGCGTCAGCGGTGGAAAGGTGCGCCGGCGCGCCGAGTAGCTGATCGGCTGGCTGCTTCAGCTTCCGGCCGTAGCGGACGGGGAGGGTAACGCTCCGCTGCTCGAACGAATAGACCCCGGACCTCTGCTCGTGGCGCGCCTCGAACGCCCGGAGCCCCGGCGGGCGCATCAGCCCCGCGCGCGCGAGCTGCCGGGCCCGCTGGATGTTCACCGCGCTCCAGATGCTGCGCGCCCTGCAGGGGGTGAAGCGGATCGTGTAGCTGGTGTCGTCGAGGCTGCGGCGGATCCCGTCGATCCACCCGAAACACAATGCCTGATCCACGGACTCGGGCCAGGTGATGCTTGGCTTACCCGAGCCCTTCTTGTGGAAGCCGACCAAGAGCTCGCGGGCCGTGGCGCCGTTGGTCTGGAGCCAGCGGCGGAACTCGGCCGGGGACCTGAAGAAGCGTGGCTTCATGTCGCGCGCCACCGTTGAAGGGCCTTGGCCACCTGCTTAGTAATAGAACACGCCCGTGCGCTGGAGCAACGGGAGATAGCCTGCGTGGCACCCGACCGCGCACATTCTATCCTGGTACCCTCTCGGCCGAGCCGCAGGCTGGCGATGGACGCGACACGCTTGAGCGACGACGACATGACGAGCGCGGTCGTCCGTGCGCGCGCGCTGGTGATCATCGAAGACGACGCCCCGATTCGGCGCGCACTCCGCCACGCGCTCAGCGCAGTGACGGATCGGCTGCTCGAGGCGCCGACCGGACGAGAAGGAATTGACATCACGGCGACTGAGCGTCCGGACCTGGTCATCCTTGACCTGGGTTTGCCGGACTGCCGAGGGGTCGACGTTTGCCATGAAATCCGGTCGTGGTCCCGCGTGCCCATCCTCGTGCTGTCCGCCCGGCATTCAGACGCCGAGAAGGTTCAGCTGCTGAATGCCGGAGCCGATGACTATGTCACCAAGCCGTTCAGCACACCGGAATTCGTGGCGCGCGTACGCGCCCTCTTGCGGCGGGCGCGGCTGCCGACGGCGGACGACGTCGCGACGGTGGTCGAGGGGTATGGGCTCACCATCGATCTGCTCCACCGTCGCGTCACGCGGGGCGGCACCCCGATTCGGCTCACGCCGATCGAGTGGGACATTCTTCGAACGCTAGTCACGAATGCCGGACGCACGCTCACGCATCAGCAGATTTTCGACGCGGTCTGGGGAGACGCGGCCGGCAATCCCCAGCAATACCTGCGCGTTCACATCACCAACCTCCGCCGCAAGGTGGAGGCGAACGCCGCTCGTCCGGAGCTCATCGTGACGGAGCCCGGGGTCGGCTATCGCGCCGAGCTGCCGGCGTAGCGTCATGGCGCGATCCCGCGTGTGGGCTTGGCTGTGCTGGGTTACCGTGTGCGTCGTGGCCACCGTCGTCCTCCGAGCCCGCCGCGACGGCGTGGACACGGTATACGCCGTCCTCACCTATCTGCTGATCATCTTGGGCGGGAGCGTGAGCGGCGGGCGACCGCTGGGTCTCGCGCTCACGTTAGCCGGGTTCCTGTTGATCGACTACTTCTTCCAGGTGCCGTACGACACGCTCTCGGTGAGCAAGCCGCTCGACTGGATCGTGTTGCTGGCCTTCCTCACCACCGCGGTCGTCACGACGCACCTGCTGACGCAGGAGCGGGCGCGAGCCGCGGAGGCCGAGCGGCGAGCCGGCGAAGTGGCATCGCTCGGCCGGCTCGGCGCGGAAATCTTGAGCGCGGGTCGGGCAGAGGATTCGTTGGCGGGCATCGCGGAGTTGATCCGCACGTCCCTCGAGATCACGCACTGCCGGATCTACGGTCGGGACGACGATGCCGTGCGCCTGCTCGTGGCATCGCCGACCGCCGCGCCGGCAGAACCGCCCCTGCCGGACCGCGACGAGCTCCGCCGCTTCGCGGAGACCACAGGCACGTTTGACCACGCAGAAGATAGCGTGTCTGGGGCGGCGCTCCACAGCCGCGCTGCCGACGAGCGCACGGTGTTCGCGGCCCTCCGGGCGCACGGGCGAACCGTGGGCGTGCTGTACCTCGCCGATGAAGGGCCGATCGCGCTCGATCCGGCGCGACAGCGCTTTCTGGGCGCGCTCGCCTACTACGCGGCGCTGGCCGTGGAGCGGACGCGGCTGGTCGCAACCGCGCAGCATGCGGAGGCATTGCGGGAGGCGGACCGCCTCAAGGACGTCGTATTGGCGTCCGTCTCGCACGATCTCCGGACCCCTTTGACGACCATCAAGGCGCTCGCTCAGGAGGGCGCGCTCCGCGGTGACCGGAACGCGCTCGCGATCGAGGAGCAGACGGACCGACTCGGTCACCTCGTCGCCGATTTGCTCGATCTCTCTCGCCTCAAGGGCGGGGCCATGCCCGTGCATCCCGAGGTCAACACCGCCGAGGATCTGGTCGGCGCGGCGATGCGGCAGACGGCCGGAGTCCTGAAGGATCGGAGGGTCGAGACCAACGTCGACCTCACCGAGCCGGCCCTGGCCGGTCGGTTCGACTTCGTCCAATCGCTCCGCATCCTGAGCAATCTGCTGGGAAACGCCGTCCGCTACACGCCGCCCGCGTCGCCGATCGAGCTTTCCGTCCATCGGGACGGCGCGGCCCTGGTGTTCGTCGTGGCCGACCGTGGTCCGGGCATCCCTATGGCCGAGCGGGACCGCATCTTCGAGCCGTTCTACCGCCCGGCCGGCGCTCCCGCCGACGGCGGCGGCGCCGGCCTTGGACTTTCGATCGCGCGGCGCCTGGCGGAGCTACAGGGGGGCACGCTCGAGTACGCAGCGCGGCTGGGCGGCGGCAGCAGTTTCGAGCTGCGGCTCCCGGCGGACCCGTCTTTGTGAACTCTTAGCAGCGATCGCTAGCCAGCCTCGTTGATTCTTAACGCGCGATCCCGATAGGTTGGGCGCGTATGCGGGAGCTGTCGCTCATTGTGCGCGCGGTGCTTGACGCGCGGGACGAAGCGATCGTGATCGTCGACGCGCGCGGCGGCACGCTCTACCTGAACGCGGCGGCGCGGGCCACGCGGCCACAACCGCATACACCATCGCAGTTCATGGCGCGGGGCGGGCGCGCCGTGCCGCTGCGCCTGGGAGACGGCGTACTGGGCGAGGTGATTATCGTGCCTCAGGAGTCCAGTCAAAGGTGGGCCGACCAAGAGCGCCAGGCAATTCAGGAGACCCTGCAACAGACGGGTGGCAAGTGCGCGGAAACCGCCCGCCGACTCGGCATCAGCCGCACTACCCTGTGGCGGCGCCTGAAGGCGGTGCAGGCGTCGCTCAAAACACCTCGTTAAACAGCTTTAGCATCGCCGTCCAGGACTGGCGGTCCGCGTCGGCATCATAGGCGAGCTGCGGCATGCCATACTTCGCCGCGTCGGGGTTGGTGAAGCCGTGCTTGGCGCCGGGATACGAAATCACCTCGAACCGCCCGCCCGCCGCTTGCATCTCGCGCTTGAACGCCTCCACTTGCTCGGGCGGGACGAACGGATCGGCGCCGCCTGTCAGCACGAGCACCCGGGCCTTGACCTTCCCGGGCTGCGCAGGAGTCTTCGTCGCGAGCGCCCCGTGGAACGTCACGACGGCGGCAAGCGGGGCGCCCGCGCGCGCCATGTCCAGCACGACCGCGCCGCCGAAGCAATAGCCGATCGCCGCGATGCGCGTGGTGTCGACGTGGGGATCGCGCTTCAACTGCTCGAGCGCGGCGTTGAACCGGGCCGCAAGCACCGCCGGATCCTTGGTCACCTCGTTCACGAACGCCTGCGCGTCCTGTGGGTGGGTGGCGACCTTGCCCTTGCCGAACATGTCCAGCGCGAGGCCGACATAACCGGCCTCGGCGAGGCGCCGCGCCTGGTTGCGCGCGTGCTCGTTGTGCCCCCACCACTCGTGCACGACGAGCACGCCGGAGCGCTTGCCTCGCGCGGCGTCGTCCCAGGCGATGAATCCCTGCAGGACGGTCTCGCCCTGCCGGTATTCGAGTTCCCGGGTCTTGACGTTGGCGTTTCCAGGCGACTGTGAGAGCAACACGGCAGCCATGGCTAGTCCGTACCGGGCGTGCATGCGTCGACCTCCTCTTGTCGGTGGTGCTTCATCATCTCGGAGCAGCGGGATTGCGTCAAGCGATGCGGCGGTCCGACTCTTCCGGTTCGGCGAGCAGGGCGCCCGCTGCCGCGGGCTCGAGCGGTTTGGCAAACAGCTGGCCCTGCCCGAGCCGGCACCCGAACGCGATGAGGCGCGCGCGCTGCGTGACCGTCTCCACGCCCTCCGCAATCACGCCCAGACCGAGATTGCCCGCCAGGTCCACGATCGAGCGCACGATCTCCAGGTCAGTGCGGCGCGCTCCCATGCGGTGCACGAGGGAGCGATCGACCTTGATCCCCTGGAGCGGGAAGCGCGGCAACGCGCTGAGTGACGAGTACCCGGTGCCGAAGTCGTCCATGTGCAGCTCGACGTTCAACCCCCGCAGCTGACCGAGCGCGGTGGTCGACGACTCGACGCTCTCCATCAGCACGCGCTCGCTGATCTCGAGGGACAGGCAAGGGGGCGCGAGTCCCGCGGTCTGCAGGGCCGTCCGCACCTCTTCCACGATGCGCGGGTGCCCGAGCTGTTCGGCGGAAAGGTTCACGCTGATCCGCAGCCCAGCAGCGGCCGGGAACGTCTCCTGCCAGCCTCGCGCGTGCCGGCACGCCTCCTGGAGTACCCAGCGGCCGATAGGGATGATGAGCCCGGTCTGCTCCGCCAGCGGCACGAAGTCGAGCGGGAGGATCACGCCGCGCTTGGGGTGATGCCAGCGCAGCAGCGCCTCGAACCCGTGCACGCGGCCGCTCTCGAGCTCCACAATGGGCTGGAAGACCAGCCGAAACTCATCGCGCTCGAGGGCGTTCCGCAGGTCCGCCTCCATGCCGGAGCGGGCCTCGGCCGAGTCGCGCATGGCCACATCGAACACCTGGAAGCGCGCCCGCCCCTGCTGCTTGGCATGATACATGGCGAGGTCGGCGTCGCGCAGCAGATCCTGGACTTGCCCGTGGTCAGGGTCGCTCAGCGCCACGCCGATGCTGGCGCTCGCGAGGATCTCGCAGCCCTCGAGCGAAAATGGCGTGGCGAGCGAGTCCTGGATGCGCCGCGCCGCGTGCTCCGCGTCGGGCAGTCCGGTGATCTCCTCGAGCAGCAGGGTAAACTCATCGCCCCCGAGCCGCGCCACGACGTCGCCGGGCCGCACGCACGTCCGTAGCCGGCCCGCGATCTCCCCCAGCAGGTGGTCACCGGCTGCGTGACCGAGGCTGTCGTTCACCGCCTTGAAGTCGTCGAAGTCGAGGAACAGGACGGCGAACCGGTACGCGGGATCGCGCCGCACGCGCGCCAGCGCTTGAGACACCCGCTCGACGAAGTACGTTCGGTTGGGCAGGTCGGTGAGGGCGTCGTGGAGGGCTCCATGCACGAGCTGTTGCTCGGCCTGCTTGCGCGCCGTGACGTCGTACGCGATCGACGTGGTGCCGATGGGGCGACCCTGCGGGTCCAGGATCGGTGAGACGCTGAGCGACACCTCTACGCGCGTGCCGTCCTTACGCACCCGGGTCGTCTCGTAACGCTCGATCCGCTCGCCGCGCCGCAAGCGTTCCAGCATCCCGGGGAGCTCGTCGACGCGGTCGGGCGGGGCGAGCAGGGCGATCGGCTTCCCGATCACTTCCTCGGCGGAGTACCCGTACAGGCGTGCCGCCGCCGGGTTCCAGCTGGTGATGGTTCCGTCCAACGTCTTGCCGATGACGGCGTCGTCGGCTGACTCCACCAAGGCCTTGAACAGTGTTAAGGCCTGCTCGGCGAGTTGGCGCTCCGTGACGTCCTGCGTGGCCCAGCGGGCGCGGATGAGCTGCCCGCCTGCGAGCAGCCCGCTCGCACTGATGAGGCCGTGGCGCATCGAACCGTCGCGGTGGCGCATTCGGGTCTCGACGTTACGGAGCGTCTCCCCCGTCCGCAGGCGCTGCAGGGCATCCGCGGCCGCCTGGGGATCGACATAAAACTGGGCGATGTTGCGACCCACATACTCGTCGCGCTGATAGCCCAGCGTGTCGAGCTCGGTCTGGTTGGCGCCGAGAATCGTGCCGTCCGCCGCCGTCCACCGCAGGCCGACGGGCGCGTTCTCGAAGCAATCCGCGCGCTCCAGCTCCTGCACCCGGCGCTCCGGGTCGTCGATCAGACCGATGCACACCCCGGCGAGCTCGAGCATCATCCGCTCTCGGCCCCGCCGCTCGATTCCGGTTGGCGGGGGCTGCGGCGGCTCGCGGCGGACCGGCGCGATACACCAGCGCTGCTGCCGCACGCGGCTCACCACCCAGCGGCGGGGCTTGCGCGGCGATTGCAGCTCGCCGAGGTCGCGCAACGTGGCCTCCAGCTCGGCGGCGGCGCCAGCGGCCACGTCCGCCGCGGAGCTGGCGGCCAGGAGATGCAGTCGATCGCGCGCGTCCGCCTCCCAGACACCGACCCCTCGCCCCTCGAGGGCGATGGCCGCCCTGCGCAGCACCTCCTGCCACCGCTGCTCCAGTCCGCTCGAGAGCGTGGCAGTCATGGATTCGCAAGACCGCGCGCGTTGCTGGCGGGCGAGATGGTTGCGTCGGCCGACCCGAGGCCGATCGCGTCGTCGCTGTGCTCTACGATCGGGGCCACCCCCTTTGATGCGCGAGCGAGCGTGGACCTAGCGGACAGGAACCAACGTAGGTGTGGCGCATGCCGCGTGCCACGCCTGGGGGCCGGTACACGGCATGTAGCGTCTCCGCCACAAGTGTAGCAGTCCGAGCCGCTCCCTGAGGTTAACGTGTCGTGGCCTTGGAAACGCCGGCGCTCTCGTGTCTGGGCCCGCTTGTTGCCGCACGACTGGTAGGTCCCATGGATCCCCCAAGCGCGCCGCCGGTCGTCCTCATCGCGGGTGCTCGAGTCCACTCCCTCACGAGTGCGCTCGAGACGAACGGCTACGCCGTGGTCCAGTCCCCGACCGCCATGCTCGCCCTCGCGCAGGCGCGTGAAGTGCGTCCGGACGTCCTCATCCTCGGGGTCGAGTTGCCGGACATCTCGGCGATCGCCGGCTGGCTGTTCGACAACGACCTGCACATCGGCAGTAACGTGCCGATCCTCGTTCTCGCGCCCGACCGGCCGACTCCCGAGCAGCGGGTGACCGCGCTGCACGCGGGTGCCTGGGACTTTCTCCGCTATCCGGGTGACCTCGACGAGCTGTTGGTCAAGCTCCAGACCTACGTGCAGGCGAAGCGGAACCTCGATGCGACCCTCGCGGAGGGCCCGGTTGACGCTCCGACAGGAGTGCACAGTCGGGCCAGCCTCGCGCGGCGGGCGCGGGAGCTGGGAGCGCTGATGTCGCGGCAGAACGGCGCGCTGGCCTGCATCGTGTTCGCGCTGGAGGCGGACCCCGCAGACCCAAGGGCCGGAAGCGTCGTCGCGCGTGCGGCACGAGTGTCCGACGTCGTCGGGGCCTTGGGCCCGACCGAATTCGCCGTCGTCGCGCCCGCGACCGATCACGCGGGTGCGGTGAAGCTCGCCCAGCGCATCGCCGCCGCTCTGAGCGAGACGCTTGGCGGGGGCGTCGTGGCTCCGGGGTCAACCCTCCGGGTCGGCTACGATGCGGTCGGCAACCTGAAGTATTCGCCGATTGATCCCGTCGCGCTGCTGTTGCGCGCTACTACCGCGCTGCGCAGCGGCAGGCCGGAGCCCGGCTCCCCGTGGGTGCGACGCTTCGACTTGACCACGACCACCGATCGAGGCGGGGGAGCGACGGGGCGCACTACTCCCTCCGGGCTCGCGGTCGATCCGGGGAGAGCCAGCTCATGAAGGTCACGCGTCTCTCGCTCGCCACGCTGTTCGGCACTGCCACGGTGGTCGTGTTGAGCTGCGGCGAGCCGTCGCCGGTGGGCGTTGCTCCGCCCGTGCCGCCGCGGCAGGCACTGCTGGGGACCTCGCTGCTGCAGGGCGGCGGCCTCCTCACCTGCTCGCCGCTCGCGTACGACTCCGTCACCGCGACGATCGGTCCGGACGGCGGAACGATTCGAGTCGGGCCGCACGCGCTGGCCATTCCCGCGGGAGCGCTCGGGGTGCCGACGACCATCACCGCTGTGGTACCGTCGGACACGGTGAACGCGGTGCGGTTCCAGCCGGAGGGCCTGCAGTTCGATCGCGCGGCGGACCTCACGCTGAGCTACGCGAATTGCAACCTGCTCGGGTCGCTCGCGCCCAAGCACATCGTGCACACCACGGACGCGCTGCAGATCCTCGAGTACCTGCCCACAGTCGACGACCTGCTCACGGGGGCGGTGACGGGACAGTTGCAGCACTTTTCCGACTATGCCATCGCGTGGTGAGGCAAGCGTAACCCCGCTCGTCGGGCTCTCCGGCGCGTCCTTCCGGGCCGCCGATTTGCTCCACGCAGCGCGCGAGCAGGAGCGCGCGGGTTGCATCCCGGAAGCGATTGAGCGCTACGAGGCGGCGATCGAAGCGGCGCAGCGGGACGGGGAGCACGCGCGGTTGGCGGAGGCGCTGCGACGTCTGGCCGTGCAGCGCCATCATCGCAGCGAGCCCGCACGGGCCCGCGAGCTCTGTCGTCGGAGCTATGACGTAGCGCGCCAGATCGGCGACGACGGGCTCGCGGCGGAAGCGCTCAACACGCTGGGCGGGCTCGATGTGACGACGGGCTCCCTGGAGGATGCCCGCAAGACGTTCATGCGGGCGCTGGAGCTGGGTGGCTCGAGCCGTCAGCTGCGCGCGCGTGTGCAGCAGAACCTGGGGATCGTCGCCAACATCCAGGGCGAGCTGAGCGAGGCCCTGGCGCGCTATGAGCGCTCGCTCGCGGCGTACCGTGAGTGCGGGGACGAGCATGGGTGTGCCATCGCCTATCACAACCTGGGGATGGTCAGCGCGGACCGGGAGCGGTTCGACGCAGCGGACTGCTACTTCCGGGAGAGTCGGGCCCTCGCCGAACGGGTCGGCGACGTGTACCTGCAGGCGCTCTGTCTCGTCAACCACGCCGAGGTGGACGTGGCGCGCCAACGGTTCGAGAACGCGCGGCAAAGCGCGGAGAATGCGCTCGCGCTGTTCGATCAGCTGGGCGTGCGAGATGCCAAGGCGGGCGCCTACCGGGTGATCGGCATGGCGTATCGCGAGACGGGCCGCCTCACCCTCGCCGAGTCGCGCCTCCGCTCGGCGATCGACTTGGCCGTCGGCGCGGGCTCCGTGCTCAACGAGGCGGAGGCCTCCCGCGAGCTGGCGCTGTTGTACCAAGCGATGGGCCGGAACCAGGACGCGCTCCGGCTGCTCAACACCGCGTACCGTCTGTTCCGCCGATTAGATGCCCGGGTGGACCTGGTCCACGTAGGCGGGAAAGTGGCGGAGCTCGAAGGCACGTACCTCGCGGTCGTGCGCGAGTGGGGTCAGTCGATCGAGTCGAGTGACGGCTACACGTTCGGCCATTGCGAGCGGGTGGCGCGGAACGCGGTCGCCGTGGCGCGGGCCCTGGGGCTCGACGAGCAGGAGGAGACGACCATCCTGCTCGGCGCCTATCTGCACGACGTGGGCAAGGTACGGATCCCGCACGAGATTCTCCACAAGCCCGCCTCGCTCACGGACGCGGAGCGTGCCGTCGTGCAGATGCACCCGGTCTGGGGAATCGAGCTGCTCGCGAACGTCGACTTTCCCTGGGACTTGAAGCCGATCATCCGCTGGCACCACGAGAGATACGACGGCAGCGGCTATCCCGACCGACTCAAAGGAGACGAGATCCCGCTCTCCGCACAGATCGTCGGGATCTTGGACGTGTACGATGCGCTGACTAACTCGCGGGCCTATGCGCCCCCGCTCCCGGCGGCACAGGCACTCGCGGCGATGACCGACTGCCGGGGCTGGTGGTGCGAGCGGGTGTTCGGGGCGTTCTGGCGCGTGGTGGCCGGCGAACACCAAAGGAGAGAAAACCGCTGGAGTGAGGCACCAGACTAGCCGGCTTTGCCGGAACATCGGGCACCCTGGCTACGTTCCCACCGTAGCGCAGGAGGCGCCATGTCCATCCGGCCGATCAAGTCGATCATTCAGTCGCAGCCCACCATCGAAGGCGCGGGCGTAAAGCTGCGCCGGGCGTTCGGATTCGGGAACACCGGCGAGTTCGACCCGTTCCTCCTGTTAGACGACTTCCGCAACGAGAACCCGCAGGACTACCTCGCGGGGTTCCCCTGGCACCCCCATCGCGGGATCGAAACCATCACCTATGTCCTCGCCGGCACGGTGAACCACGGCGACAGCTTGGGCAACCGTGGCACGCTCGGTGCCGGGGACGTGCAGTGGATGACCGCGGGCAGCGGCATCCTCCATCAGGAGATGCCGCGGGGTGACCCGCAGGGACGGATGCACGGATTCCAACTGTGGGCCAATCTTCCGTCCTCCTTGAAGATGACTCGGCCGCGCTACCAGGACGTCCTGGCGGGCGCCATCCCGGAAGTCGTGGACGACGACGGGACGCGCGTGCGGGTCATCTGCGGGAGCTTCTGGGGCAAGACCGGTCCCGTCGACGGCGTCGCCGCCGATCCGCGCTACCTCGACGTGTGGGTGCCGCCGCGAGTGCGCAAGACCCTGCCGGTGGAGTCGTCGCGCCACGCCTTCGCCTACATCTTCGAGGGGAGCGGCACGTTCCGTGACGCGTCGCCGCCCCGCGGAGTGCGCACCGAGTGGGTAGGGGAGGGGGGCACACAGGCCGAAGGTCGCGACGAGACCGGCAATCGCTCGCTCGTGCTCTTCGACTCGGGCGACGAGATCACCGTTCAGGCCGGCGACGCGGGGATCCGGTTCCTGCTCGTTTCGGGCCGGCCGATCGCTGAGCCCGTAGCCTGGCAGGGGCCGATCGTGATGAACACCGAGGCGGAGCTGCGGCGCGCCTACGCCGAGCTGCGCGACGGCACGTTCATCACGCCGGGCTGATTTGAGGCGAGGCTAAGCCTCGCCCTTGCGCCGTCGCTTTTCCTTCTCCTGCTTCCCGCCCGCGGCCACCACGCGGTCGCGGCCCTCGTCCTTCGCCTCGTACAGCGCCGCGTCGGCGGTGGCGATGAGCGTCTCCGGCGTGTCGCCGTGCGCGGGACACTCCGCAACGCCGATGCTCACCGTGATCCGTCGGCCGTCGAACGGCTCGGCGGCCACACGGGCGCGGATGCGCTCGGCGACCAGGGCGGCCGTCGCCGTCGTCGTTTCGAGCAGCACCACCAGGAACTCCTCGCCGCCGTACCGCGCCACGCAGTCCACCGCGCGCGTCGTTTGCCGCAGGATCTCAGCGATCTTCGCGAGCGCCGCGTCGCCCGCGAGGTGGCCGTGCGTGTCGTTGTACGGCTTGAAGTGATCGACGTCTGCCAACAGGATCGAGAACGGGCGTCTGAGTCGCCGCGACCGCTGCGCTTCGCTCGACAGCGTGTCCATCAGGTGCCGCCGGTTGTACAGGCCGGTGAGGGCGTCGGTGACGGAGAGCCGCTCCAGCTCGGCCTGGCTCTCCCGCTCCCGCAGGCGTGCGACCAGGCGGTTGAACACCTGCGTCAAGTAACCCACCTCACCCGCGCCGCCCGCTGGGAGATCGACCGTGAGATCCCCGGCGGCCACCGTCGCGGCGGCGCTGCTGAGGCGCGCGAGCGGGCGCAAGACGAGCAGGACCAGGACGTAGGCCATCAGCCCGACCCCCGCGAACTGCGCGGCGATCATCAACGCGGTGAGGCTCCGGAGCTGGCCACCCCGGCGGAACGCCTCCGCCCGCGGCAGCTCGGCGACCGCTGCCCAGCGCAGCCGGGGCACGCGTCGGAGCACCCCGACCACTTCCCGCCCGTCCGCGCGCTTGTACACCACAGTCTGGCCTTCCCCGTCGAACAGAACGCGCGTGGTCGTGTCCGGAAGTCTCGTGCGCATCAGGTCCGCGGAGCTGAGCCGGGACCGGATGACCAGCCTGCCCTGGTCCGTCATCAGGTAGACGTCGCGCGGGTCGTCTGGGGCAAGCCGCTGCAGCATATCGGCGACGGCGTGCAGATTGATCTTCGCGGTGAACGCGCCGATAAACCGGCCATCCGCCTGGCGGATCGGTACGGCGAGCACCATCGCAGCCTTGCCGAGCACCCCGTCCCAGTACGCCTCGCCGATCAAGGCGTCGCCCGTTCGCAGGCTGGTCAGCCCGTCCGGGGGCAGCCGCACGCCGCCCGTCCGCCCGCTGTTGCTCGCGACCACCCGTCCGCCCGGGTCGATGACCACCAACGCTTCGTGGTCCGGGAAACGCTCGCGGATCGAGTTGAGATAGTCGCGCAGACGCGCGAGCGCTCGGGCGCCGTCCCTACCCGTGAGCTTGGCGAGGTTCTCCGATACCAGGTACGAGCTCGCCGCTACCCGCAGGTCGTCGAGCCGCTCGGTGAGCCACAGGTCCGTCCCGCGGGCCGCCTCGGAGCTCGCGCTGCGCAGCTCCTGGTCGGTCTGGTCGCTGAGCGAACGCCGATTCTGTCTGTACGACACGCAGGTCGTCGCGAGCGCCGGAATCAACGTAGCCAGCACCGCAAACACCAGGACCTTGTTCCTGGTGCTGCCGAGGTGCAGCGCCCGCAGCAGGGGTGCGATGACGTCTTCCCAAACGCGCACGAGCAGTTCCTGGAGGAGTACAGCAAGATTCACCTTCGACCATCCCCCGCAAGTGAGGTCGCTCACCAAGCAGCGCGCGCAAGGGGGTGGGCAGCCCCAGCCGCAGGCGCGGGGTAACCGCCTCCCTTGCAATCTCCCTGCCGACTCCCAATTTGTAAGCCGCCCTTGTCGTAAGGTATTGTGCCATGCGGCCTTCTCGTGCTGCGCCGCGGCTCGTGCTCGCGGTTCTCCTCGCGATGGCTGCGGTAGCTTGCGGGCTCATAGACGTGTTTCAGTCGAGCGGTGTCGAGGCGGTGACCCTGGTGTACCAGGGCAACGCCTTCGTGCGGGTCGACTCCACGGTGGCGTTCACGGTCGTCGTTCAGGTCGGCGGCGCGACGTTGTCCCGGCCTCACCTCAGCATCACGTCATCCGACACGTCCATCGTCGCGCTCACTCCCGGACGCGATTCGCTGATCGGTCGGAACACGGGCAACGCGACGCTCACGATCCGCCTGGAGAGCTCGATGCTCACCGATCCGGCGACGGCGCCGACGCTCACCCAGGCGCTCCACGTGAGACCGTGAAGGGCAAGTGCTTCCAGTGCGGCGCCGACGTGGCGCCGGACGCGAGCTTCTGCGGCCGTTGTGGCACCCGGACCTCGGACCCGCTCGAGGCCACGTTGGTGCTCCCGGTCGAGAACCAGGACGAGCTGCTGCAGCGCGTACGGATGGTGCTCGCCGGCGAATACGAGGTCGAGCACGAGCTGGGGCGCGGCGGGATGGGGGTGGTCTTCAGGGCGACCGAGGCCGGGCTCGGCCGCACGGTCGCCTTGAAAATCCTGCCGCCCGACCTCGGGCTCACCGCCCGGGCGGTCGAGCGGTTCAAGCGCGAAGCGCGTATGGTGGCCGAGCTCGACCACCCCAACATCATTCCCGTGTATCGAGTCGGGCAGATCGGCGGGGTCCTGCATATCGCGATGAAGTTCATCGAAGGGCGGTCCCTCGACGCCATCATCGAAGCGCAAGGCGCGCTGCCCGTGCCGGTGGTGGTGTACGTGCTGCGCGGGACCTCCCGTGCGGCCGCGTACGCCCACGACCGCGGGATCGTGCACCGAGACTTGAAGGGCGCGAATATCCTCGTCGATCGAGACGGGCGGGTCATGGTGTCCGATTTCGGAGTCGCGCTGCGGGCGTCGGACGTGACCCTCACCGCCGACGGCACCGTGATCGGCACACCCCCCTTCATGAGCCCGGAGCAGTGCTCCGGCCGCCGGGCCGGCCCGCAGAGCGACCAGTACTCGCTCGGCATCGTCGCCTTTCAAATGTTGACGGGCGCGGTGCCGTTCCAGGCCGACACGCTGGCCGGCATCATGCACCATCACTTCTTCACGCCCGTGCCGGACGTCCGGCTGGTGCGCGACGATGTGCCGAGCGCGCTGATCGACGTGCTGCACGTCGCGTTGGCCAAGGAGCCGGGCGCCCGCTACGCGTCGACCCGCGACATGCTTGCCGCGGTCGAGGCGATCCCGTTCTCCGAAGCGGATCGCCGGGAGTGTGAGCGGACGCTGCGCGCGCTGGCCGCCGGCTCGCCAGTGGGAAAGATCGCCACCCGCGGGCTCCCGGCCCTCCCGGAAGGCCCTACCTTGGCCATGAGCCTCCCGGCTCCACCCCCGGCCCGGTGGCCGTCGGGGCGGCGCGCTCGGCTGACGGCGGTCGGCGCCGTCGCCACTTTGGCGGTCGGAGCCGCCTGGTGGATCAGCCGTGCCGGCGGCACCCCGGCACCATCCGCGATCCCGGGCTCGACCGCCGCGCCCGCTGCACCGCCGCCCAGCGCAACGCCCCCGAGCCCACGCGCCGCCAGCCCCACGGGGAAGCTGAGAATGCTCACCAGCCCTCCCGATGCCGAGATCCTGATCGACGACCGCCGGCTCGGGGTCGGGAGCGTGTTCGATCAGGAAGTCGCGGCGGGGCCCCGCCGCCTGCGCGTCCGGGCGCCGGGCTACCAAACGTTCGACACCAGCATCGTGGTGCCGCGGGGCGAGACGCTGCGACTCGGGCGCATTGCCCTGCGCAGCCGTGACGGTGGCACGTGAAGCATCTCGTCCTGCTCCTCGGGCTGACCGGCAGCGTTGTCCCGCGCCTCGGGGCGCAGAGCAGCACTCAAGATCTGCTCCAGCAAGCGTCCGCGTTCTACGAGCGCCTGGACGTGGAGCGCGCCCTGCCGCTGCTCCGCCAAATCGTGTCGCCCAACTGGCCGTTCGAGGTGACGGCCGCCCAACGGGTGGATGCCTACAAGTACCTGGGAGCCTGTCTCGCCCTCGTGGGAAAGCGCGACTCCGCTACGGTGTACTTCCGCGCTGCCATCGAGCGGGACCCGTTCGCGGACCTCGATCCGGCCGTCTTCACACCGGCGCAGCTCCGCCTGTTTGGGGAGGCCCGGCGACTCACCTTCGCCGTGGCCGTGCGGCCGGTCGCCCCGGCGCGCGTCGACCCGCGGACGGAACGCCTGACCTTCGCCGTCGTGACGACGCACGCTGGGTCCGTCGACATCGCGTTGCGTGCGGTCGGCTCGGACTCGGCTCTGTCGTTGTTTCGCGGCGTGAATGACGGGCCGCGGGAAGTCGCCTGGGACGGCCTGTTGGCGGACCGCCACCTGGCGCCTCCGGGGCGCTACGAACTCAGGGTCACCGGCAACAGCCAACTGCTCAGGCGAGCCGATTCGGCCGTCATCTACTTTGAGATCCGGCACGAGGTGGCTCCGCTCGAGGATACATTGCCGGAGCTCACGGCCCGTGACCTGCTTCCGGAGCAGTTCTCGAGGTCGGCGGCGACGCGTGACCTACTCAGAGGGCTCGTCGTGGCGGGCGCGGCCCTCCTGATATCCGACGTTCTGGCAAGCCGGCATCTCGGGGGGAGCCTGAAGCCCGGCTCGGCGGTGATCGCGGGAACGGCCGTCGTCACCGGTGCGGTGGCGTTCGCCGGCGACCGACGCCACCCGGACATCCCCGGGAACGTCGTGGCGAACGCCCAGCGGCGCGCCGAGCGCGCCGGGCAAAACGCCGCAATCAAGGGCCGCAACACCGCCAAGACCGCCGCGACGGTTCTCCTGGTGACGCCGGCGGCGGGAGTCGGTCCCTGAGCCCGACGGCGCCGGCGATCCGGCTCGGGGCCGTCGGTATCGCGCTCAGCGCCGGCCCGGCGGTGGCGCAGCGCGCCGTGACCGCGTTTGCGGCCTTGTCGGTGGCCGAGCACCGTGTGGATGCGGGGTACGGCGTGGAACGCGCCTGGGGAGCCATCCTGGGCGGCGGTGCGAGCCTGCGCCTCGGCGCGAGGGTGGAGCTGGGACTGCGCGTCCAGGGCGGACGGCTCAACGCGGCCACGCCGAGTGCCGTGGATCGGGACGTGGGAGAGGTGGGGGTCGAGGCAGGCGTTCGCGCCGTTCCCTGGCTCACCTTCCGCGTCGGCGCGCAACGGCGCACCTACTCGTCCGTGATCGCCCGGCAGGGCTGGACCATGGTTGACGTCGGTGCCGAAGTGCGACTCGCGTTCGCCCGGGGTACGATCAGCGGCGTGACCCGTGCCGCTCTGGTGCCCCTGGTATCGGTGAGCGGGTTGCCGCGACCCGACGTCGCCGTCACTGCCGCCACAGGGCTGCAACTGCGGCGGCGGGGACTCACGCTCGGCGCACTGTACTCGCTCGAGCGCTATGACTTTCCGGCTCAGGGGGCGATACCCCGCGTGGAGCAGCTGGCGGCGCTGACGCTACGCCTCGACGTCGGCCTCGGGCGCCGCTGAACGGTTTGGTCTCCAAGGGAGAGGCTATGCGGAGAATGCACGCATCCCGTTGGACTGTGGACATCGTATGCGCCAGCCTGCTGAGCGGGGCGCTGCTGGGGTGTCGATCGCGCGCCCGGGACGATGCGTTCCTCGCCACCCGCGTCCCCGCAGCCCGGCTCGATTCCGTACTCCGGGCAGCCGACAGCGTGCGGCTGTCACTGGCCGACGCTCGCACGCTATTGGGGATCGTCGCGGACGCCGAGTTCGCCGCCAAACTCCCTCACGACACGATGACCATCACGGAGCTGCTGGCGTGGGGGCGCACCGAGCACGCGCGGATGGAGCGCGCCGCTGCGGAAACGACGGCCGCCGCGCGGGCGCGCGAGGAAGCGCGCAAGCGGCAGCTCGACTCCCTGCTCACCGTGACGCTGGTCAGCAAAGGCTACCTGCCGAAGGACCCCGACTTGGAGCGCTTCGACGACTACATCTCTCTGACATTCGCGTACCGCAACAAAGGGACGAAGCCGGTCCGGGCCTTCCAGGGTGACGTGGCTTTTCTCGACGCCGTGGGAGACACGATCTACAGCGCGCACCTCAAGGTAGAGCTGGCGCTTGGCCCCGGGCAGACGCGGCGCGAGCAAGGACGCATCATCAAGTACAACCCGTTCCGGACTGAGCATCAGCGGCTGCGAGACACGCCCCTGAGTAAGTTGCGGGTGGTCTGGCAACCCAGCGAGGTGATCTTCGCCGATGGCAGTCGGGTGAGTCTCGCAGCTGCCGCGGACGCGCCGTAGCGCACGCACGCGGTGTCCCGGTTTGCAACCTTCCGCCGTGGCTACGCGTCGGAATAGGTATCCCCATCCAAGGGCACGCGCGTGTCGAGAACGCTCATCCGTCTGGCGGTCCTCGGCGTTGCTGTCGCCCCGGCCGCCCCCGTAGCCTGCGCCGTCTCGGCCGCTGCTCAGAGCATCCACCCAAGCCCTCCGCCGGAAGCACGGGCCGTTCCTCTCGCAGGCGAGATTCGGCTCGACGGCCGGTTGGACGAGGCCGTCTGGCAGACGGCACCCCCGGCCACCGCCTTTCGCCAGGCCCAGCCGCACGAAGGTCAGCCCGCTACGCAGCGGACGGAGGTCCGGTTCGCGTTCGACGGAGCGGCGCTGTACGTGGGGGCGCGGATGTTCGACGACCACGGAGCGGCTGGCGTGCAGACCCGACTGGTGCGCCGGGACGGCTCCGCCAACTCGGACTACGTCGAAGTGATCTTCGACACCTATCACGACCACATCGGCCGGCTGTTCTTCACGGTGAATCCCTCCGGCGTGCGGGGCGACGCCAACGGCCTGGGCGGCGGCTCGGACGATTCCTGGGACCCGGTGTGGGAGGTCAAGACGGCGATCGATTCGCTCGGCTGGACCGCCGAGATGCGGATCCCGTTTTCGCAGCTGCGCTATCCGGCGACCGCCGAGGAGCAGACGTGGGGCCTGCAGATCTGGCGCCAGGAGAACCGGTTGAACGAGCTGTCGCAGTGGTCCTTCTGGGGCCTCACCGAAGCGGGCGGTCCACCGCGCTTCGGGCATCTGCGGGGGCTCGTGATCCGGCGCGCCCCCGGCCGAGCCGAAATCCTACCCTACATGGTGGGGCGCTCGGCCAACGTCCCGGTGAGCGACCCGAACGACCCGTTCCAGAAGGCGCATACCTGGGACGGCCGCGGCGGCGTGGACGCACGGGTGCTGCTGACGTCCAACCTCACCCTCAACGCGACGGTGAACCCCGACTTCGGGCAGGTCGAGGTGGACCCGGCCGTAGTGAACCTGTCCGCGTTCGAGACGTTCTTCGAGGAGCGCCGTCCCTTCTTCGTCGAGGGCGCGGGCTACTTCGGGTTCGGCGGCCTCAACTGCTACTTCTGCTCCAACGTCTCGAGCCTCGGCATGTTCTACACGCGCCGCATCGGCCGCCCGCCGCAGGCGCCGGACAACGTGGACGCCGCGGGCGGCGTGTACGCCGACCAGCCGCACAACACCGCGATTCTCGGTGCCGCGAAGCTCACGGGACGCACGCCCTCGGGGTGGTCGATCGGCGCGCTCGACGCGCTCACTCGGCGCGAGCGAGCGGCATTCCTGAAGAGCGACGGCACGCGCGGCGACGTCACCGTCGAGCCGTTCACGAACTACTTCGTGGCCCGCGTGGCGAAGGACCTGCGCGGCGGCGCGACCGTGCTGCGGGCGATCGGCACGTCGGTGGTGCGCGAGCTCGACGACCCGTTCCTGGCCGACCGCCTGAGCCGCCACGCCGAATCGTTCGGCCTCGGGACCGAGATGTGGTTCGGCAAGCGGGAGTACCGCCTCATGGCACAGCTGGCGGGCACGCAGGTGTCGGGCGACACCGCGGCGCTGCTGCGACTGCAGACGTCGAGCGCGCGCTACTTCCAGCGGCCCGACCGGGGGAACGGCTCGAACGGGGTGCTGAGCGACGCCTACGATCCCTCGCTCACGGCGCTGCGCGGCGTGGGCGCGTATGCGCGTTTCGCCCGGGAGTCCGGGCACCTGTTGTGGGAGTTGTCCACCAACATGCGCACGCCGGGATTCGAGAACAACGACATCTCGTTCCTCGGCCGGGCCGACTACTGGTGGATGAGCGGGAACATCTTCCCCCAGTGGACGAAGCCGACCCGCTGGTACCGCCAGCTGCTCTTCATCGCCGGCGGCCAGCAGCAGTACAACTTCGACGGCGACCTGACCGACCGGCAGGTGCAGCTGTTCGGCTACATCCAGCCGCACAACTATTGGGACATCAACGCATTCTGGATCCACCGGCCGAGCGTGCTCGACGACCGCCTGAGCCGCGGCGGCCCCGTGCTGCGCCGGCCCGGGGCCGACTTCTGGGCCACGAACGCCTCCACCGATTCCCGCAAGAACGTCGTGCTGAGCGGATCCGCGGAGCTGGGCTGCAACCGCGACGGCGACTGCAGCCGCTCGGCCAGCGTCTCCGTGCAGCTGCGGCCGGCCTCCAACGTGTCGCTCTCGCTCGGGCCGTCCGCGAGTCACGATGAGACCGGCTACCAGTACGTGAGCACCGTGTCCGACCCGACGGCCACGGCATTCTACGGCCACCGCTACGTCTTTGCCGACCTGGTGCAGAACTCCCTCGCGATGAACACGCGCTTCAACGTCACGTTCTCACCCAACCTGACGCTCGAGCTGTTCATGCAACCCCTGATCGCGAGCGGCGCCTACTCCCGCTACAAGGAGTTCGCGGCTCCGCGCGGCCTGCGCCGGCTCGTCTATGGGGCGGATGTGGGAACGGATTCGATCAAGCCGGGGAACCCGTCGCTGGGGGTGCGCGACTCGATCTTCATCGACCCCGACGGGGGCGGGCCCGCCGCCCGGTTCGTGATCGTCGATCCGAGCTTCACGCTCCGCTCGCTGCGGGGCAACGCGGTGCTGCGCTGGGAATATCGGCCGGGCTCGACACTCTACCTGGTGTGGACCCGCAGCGGCTCCTCGTCGCTCACGCGCGGCGCGATCGATTTCGGCGACGACTCCCGGGCGCTGTTCCGCGGGTCGTCGGAGAACATCTTCCTGGTCAAGGTGAACTACTGGCTCGGGATCTGAGGAAGTAGCTGCGTCGCTGCTGGCCCAACGATCTGAGCCGCGCCAGCCATCGCAGCGACCGCGAGCGCCAGGCTGACGATCGCGCCGACCACCTCGCCGTAACCGAGAGCAAGAATGGCCACCCGAGGCTACGTTTGAGTCGGCTAATCAAGGCTTGGTGCCTGGCCTTGGCCTTTGGAACATTCGTGCGGACATGATTCGGCGCAGGGAGGATCGATGTACGCGCGCGTGTGCTTCGTCGCCACCCGGTTGCTCGCCGCTCCCAGCCCCGCGCAGCAACCGGCGCCGCAGCCGCCATTCAAGCTCGAAGCAGTGATGATCCCCGTGCGGGACGGCGTGCGCCTGCAGACCGTGATCTTGACGCCGGTCGATCAGACCGAGCCGCTGCCGATCCTGTTGCGCCGCACGCCGTACGGAGTACCCAGCCAGCCGCCGCCGCGGCTGCCGCCGAGCATCAAGGAGCTCGCGCAGGACGGCTATATCTTCGTGATCCAGAACTTGCGGGGACGGTTCAAGTCGGAAGGCGTGTTCAAGCTGACCTCGCAGGTCGATCTGGCCGACTCGACCGCCACCAACGAAACAACCGACGCCTACGACAGCATCGAGTGGCTCGTGCACCATGTCCCGAACAACAGCGGCAAGGTCGGCATGTTCGGCGTCTCCTACGACGGACTGACTACGGCGCTGGCGCTGTTGCACCCGCACCCGGCCCTCAAGGCGATGAGCGAGCAGGCGTCTCCGGTGGATCAGTGGATGAACGACGACGACCACCGCTATGGCGCGTTGCGCGAGAGTTACGCGTTCGAGTACGCGGTGCTCGAGCAGGCGGACAAGTACAAGAACACCCACTTCGCGTTCGAGACGTACGACACGTATGCGTGGTACTTGGCCCTGGGGCCGCTCTCGAACATCAACGCCAAGTACCTCCATGGCTCCATTCCCTACTGGAACGACGTCGTGGCTCACGCGGATTACGACGAATTCTGGAAGAAGGAGGCATGGATCAGCCAGCTGCACGCTTCGACGGTCCCCAACCTGAACGTCGCGGGCTTCTGGGACCAGGAAGATCCGTGGGGGCCGTGGCAGATCTTTCGCCACGCCGCCGAGCGCGACCCGGACCACACGAACTTTATGGTCGCCGGTCCCTGGTATCATGGCCAGTGGCGCGCCCCCAAAGCGGACAGCATCGGGCCGATCGCGCTCGGCGGGCATGAGACGGCGCGCGAGTTCCGCGAGACGATCGAGGCGCCGTTCTTCCGCTACTACCTCCATGGGAGAGGCGAGCCGCCGCCCTGGCGGGCGACGACCTTTCAGTCGGGGGCGAACCGCTGGCGGACCTACGGCGCGTGGCCGCCCCCGGAGGCCAAGCCCACCAACCTGTATCTCCACGCCGACGGGACGCTGTCCTTCGACCGTCCTCGCGCGGAGCGGGGCGCCGGGTATCGCGAATACATCTCGGATCCGGCAAGCCCGGTCCCTTACCGGCAGCGCCCCATCTCCCCGACGTACCCAGGCGCCGACTGGCGCACCTGGGAGGTCCAAGATCAACGCTTCGTCGAGCAGCGGCCCGACGTGCTGACGTTCGTGAGCGCGCCGCTCGAGCACGATCTCACGATCACTGGCGAGGTGGCGGCCGACCTGTTCGCGTCCACCTCGGGCACCGACGCCGACTTCGTCGTCAAGCTGATCGACGTGTACCCCGAGGACGCTCAGCGGAGCGCGTGGGACCCGGAGGCCGGCGCCGGGCCCGGCGAGTACGCGCGATCCGTGAACGGCTACGAGCTGCCGATCGCCATGGAGGTGCGCCGCGGCCGCTACCTCACGGGCTACGAGCACCCCCGGCCGCTCCCGCCGAATACGCCTGTCGAGTGGAAGGTCCCACTGCGCGATCGCGACCACGTCTTTCTCAAGGGGCACCGCCTCATGGTCCAGGTGCAATCGACCTGGTTTCCGCTGATCGACCGCAATCCGCAGAAATTCGTGCCCAGCATCTATCAGGCGACGGCGGCTGATTTCGTCACGGCCACCGAGCGCGTCTATTGCTCCGCGTCGCTGCCGTCGCACCTGGTGCTGCCCGTAGTGCCGGTCGACACCGACGGCTCGAGGAGATAAGATCCCCTCCGGACGGTCTCGACCCGAGCGGCGCTCGCAGCGCCCGCCCCATTCGCGGGAACAGCCCGGGCACTCCTGACGCTTGTGGAACACGGAGGAACGTATGGACAACTACGAGGACCTCGAGCGCAGCCTGGACCCCCACCGCGCGCAGGAACAAGACGCGGCCGCCGCCGAGGTCGCGGCCCGGCTCCGGCAGCGCGGCATCACCGTCACCGGCGCCGAGCGCCCCGACGACCTGGTGGACCTGCTATCCGCGGTGGAGCGGTTCGAGGCCGCGGTCGAGGCGCACGGCGGCGACCTCATGGTCGACGACCTGCGCAGCTCGCAGCCTGACGATCCTCACTACGTCGTGCCGCGCCGGGCGCACGGGGAGGGGACGCGCGCCTACATCGCACGGATCGACGCAGCCACCGCGGGCCTGCGGCGCCACCCGCGGCGGCCCGATGGAAATCGACCCTGACTCACCATTCACCCCAAACCGGAGTTGTGTTATGGCTGGCACGACGCACCCCACGCTCAACGACATCCCCGAATCCACCCGTGGGCAGGTGATCGACCTCTTGAATCAGCGGCTGGCGGACGCGATCGACCTCCAGTTACAGGCGAAACAGGCGCACTGGAACGTGAAGGGGTCCCAGTTCATCGCGCTCCACAAACTGTTCGACGAGATTCACAGCGCCGCGCTCGAGTACGTCGACCTCCTGGCGGAGCGGGTGATTCAATTAGGCGGCATCGCGGAAGGGACCGGTGCGATCGTGGCCGAGCGATCCGAGCTGCCGCAGTACCCCATCAACATCTCGAGTGGCGAGGAGCATGTATGGGCGTTGTCCAACGCACTGGCGAGTTTCGGGGAGCGCATCCGCCAGGCCATCGGTGAGACGGACGAACTGGGGGACGCGGACTCGACCGACATCTGCACGGAGATCTCGCGGGGTGTCGACAAGTGGCTGTGGTTCGTCGAGGCTCACGCGGAGGGCGCTGCCCGTACCCAGGCCCGCGCTTGATGAGCGTCCTGTTTCCCGCGCTGTTGCGGTTCAGCGACGTGGGGCTACTGCTGCTTCGACTCATGGTTGGCGTGGTGTTCTTCTCGAGCGGCCTGAATCACCTGAAGGACCCGGTGGCGCGCTCACACAGCATCGGCGCGAGCCCCCGCTTCACGGTGTTTCTCGGCACGGCGGAGCTGCTGGGCAGCAGCGGCGTGGCTGTCGGGATCCTGACGCAGCTCGCCGCCATCGGTCTGATCCTGATCATGCTCGGCGCGATACAGAAGAAGATCTTCGTATGGAAAACGGGTTTTTGGGGCGAGCGGACGCACGGCTGGCACTATGACCTCATGCTGCTCGTGATGAATCTCACGATTGTCCTGACGGGCGGGGGCAAGCTAGTCGTACTCTAGCCGCCCCCGCTCGTAGTTCCGGATCGCTCAACCGGTCGGCCGCCCCAGCACCTCCCCGAGCGCCGCCAGCCGCTCCGCCCAGTACTGCTTCATCCGCGTCGCCGCTGACTGGTCAGCGAGCTTGCTGTGCTGTATCTGCACCTGGCCCTTGGCGGGGCCCTTGCGGGTGAAACCCACGTCGACCGACGTCCCGTCCGGCCAGGTGATCCGCATGTACTTCTCGCGGGTCGCGGTGCGGACGGTGAGGGAGATGCCCGGCAGCCAACGCGCCCGAGTGCGCGCGTCGCTGAACGCCCGATACAGCCGGGCGGCCGGCAGTGCGAACGTCTTGCTCTTCGTGGCCTCGAACCCGCCGCCCCGCCGCTGCCCGATGGCGCGCAGGCCCTTGATACGCTCGTAGCCAACGGTGACCGTCTGCGCCCACCAGCCCGGCACCTTGTACTTCTCATGCACGTATGCGGCGATCTGCCGGTGCGGCCACGTGTGGGCTTCCACCCGATCGAGCGCCTTCACCCAGCGCTCCCAGGTACAGCCGGTCTTCGCCTTGAGCGTGGCATCGCTCGTGCCGGCGAGCTTGGCGTACTGGGGCGGGGCAGTCGCGGGGGCGGAAGCTTGCTTCCTGCTGAGGAGCTGCGCGCGGGCGGTGGTGTAAGCTTCGCCCGTCTTTTGCATGCGAGCGCGAACGAGGCGCTTGAAGTCCTTGTTGGTCGGCATCGTGTCCGTCCTTTGGTCTGGCCACGGCCAACCGCCCCCCAGCAGCGACGCTCCGTGGCGACGCAAAGGTTTTCGCGATGCCGATCCGGGAGTATCCCCCCCTTTGCCTCACGGGGACCCTCGCTGGGGGAGGGCCGACGAGGTTGGGCGTGGATCGCCGCCTGTGTCTCCAGAATGCATTGTGCGGGCGCGGCTGGCAAGACCCAACAGCGTGGCGCTCTGGCGGGCCCTGAGCGGGGTTCGTATGATGGAACTCACCCACGGGTCCGAGCCTCCGTCTGCCCGACTTGCTTGCCCGCCTCCAGGGCGCCCTCGCTCAGCGTTACGCGATCGAGCGTGAACTCGGCCGCGGTGGGATGGCGACCGTCTACCTGGCCCAGGACTTGAGGCACCGTCGGAAAGTCGCCCTCAAGGTCCTGAAGCCCGAAGTTGCAGTTGCCCTCGGTCCGGAGCGGTTTCTCCGTGAGATCGCGATGGCGGGCGGCCTGACCCACGCGCACATCCTCCCGCTCCACGACTCGGGCGAGGGCGACGGGTTCCTCTACTACGTGATGCCCTACGTCGAAGGGGAGTCCCTGCGGGAACGCCTGAGCCGCGAGAAGCAGCTGCCGCTCGAAGACGCCGTGCGAATCACCGGCGAGGTCGCGAGTGCCCTCGACCACGCCCATCGCCGCAACGTGCTCCACCGCGATATCAAACCGGAGAACATTTTGCTGCAAGCAGGCCATGCGGTGGTTGCCGACTTCGGGATTGCGCGGGCGATCATAACGGCGGGTGGGGACACGTTGACGGCGACCGGACTGACGGTCGGGACCCCGGCGTACATGAGCCCCGAGCAGGCGGCCGGTCAGCGGCAGCTCGATGGGCGGAGCGACCTGTACAGCCTGGGGTGCGTGTTGTACGAGATGCTGGCGGGGCAGCCGCCGTTCACGGGCCCGACGGTCGAGAGCGTGTTGCACCAGCACCTCACGGCCGATCCTGCGCCCGTGACGCAGCTCCGGCGGACCGTGCCGGAGTCGGTGGTACTCGTGCTGGGGCGCGCGCTGGCAAAGGCGCCGGCCGACCGGTACGCAACCACGGCACAGTTCGCCGAGGCGCTCGACGCCGCGCTCCGGGCGCCGCCGCGCCTCGCTCCGAGTCGCTCGCGTCGCATCGTCGCCCGCGGCGCCGGCGTGGCGGCGGTCGCGCTGGGAGTCGCGTTCCTCGTGCTCCGGAGTCGCTGGGCCGCGGGCGCGGTGGTGCCGTCTGCCTCGACGATCGCGGTGATGCCGTTCGTGCCGGTCGCGGCGGACACTGCGCTCGAGCGCCTCGGCCGGGAGCTGGTGGTGACCCTGAGCGCCAACCTCGACGGCGTGGGTGGGATCCGCACCGCGGAGGCGATCACCGTCCTCGCGCAAGTCGCCGAAGGCGAGCCCCTCACGCCCGAGCGAGGGGCTGAGCTCGCCCGCCGTCTCGGCGCGCGCAGCGTGCTGCGCGGGACGCTGGTCCCGGCGGGACGGGAGGTGCGCCTGGACGCCGCTCTGTTCGACGTGGACAGCCTGGCGGCGCTTGCCCACGCGACCGTAACCGGTCCCGCGGACGATGTCGCGGGCCTGACCGATGCTGCCACGCTGGCCCTGCTCCGGCAGGTATGGCAGCGCGGCACGCCGCCCGCACCCCAGCTGGCCGCCATCACCACGCGCTCAGTCCCGGCGCTGCGGGCGTACCTGCAGGGGGAGCAAGCTCTGGCGCGAGCCGAGTTCGACGAGGCCGTACGGGCGTTCGACCGGGCGTTCGCTGCCGACTCGCACTTCTGGTTCGCCTTCTGGCGATCGTTGTATCCCCGTGACTACGAGGGGACGCCACCCGACAGCGCGGCCTTGGTGGCACTCGTCGCGCACCGGCGCGAGCTCCCCGAGGCCGACCGGCTCATGATCGAGGCCCGTTTCCTCGCGCACACGATGAGCGAGGAGCTGGCCGTCTGGCGGGACGTCACGCGTCGCTTCCCGAATTACTGGCCGGCCTGGTACGACTACGGCAACTACATGGTTCACTGGACGCCGTACCTGGGGACGACGTACGACGATTCGCGCGCGGCCCTCGAGCGAACGGTTGCGCTCAACCCGAGGTTCGCGCCCGCCTGGGAGCATCTCTCCTGGATCGTGGTCGCCCAACGGGACACGGCGGGGGCTGCCCGTGTCCTGCGGAGGCTGCAGGGCTTCGCCACCGCAACGGGATTCCGGCTCAATCCCGATCTCATCGCTTTCTACAGCGCGGTGAACGGGCTCCTCGTGTCCGGCGGAGACTGGGCCCCGGCCCAACTCGCCCACGACGCGCAATTCGTCGTGGCCACTCACGGCGCGGCGCCGAGCCAGTACATCGGGATCGGGTTTCTGTTCCCGGGCTTTCCGCGAGCCCAGGTGGAATTCAACAATGCGGTGCTTGCGCTCGCGCCTAGCGTGCCGTTTCAAGCCGTCCTGTGGGCAGGAAAGGGATTCGCCTATGCGGCACGCGGCGGCTGGGACTCGGCGCTGGTGGCGATGGAGCGGTGGCGGCGTCTCACGAACGACTCCACGGCGCCGCTCACGGCCTACGGTCTCGCTGTGGCCGGTGCCCGATTTGGGGAGGTGGAGCCTCGTCAGGCGGCGGCCCGGCGCGCAGCGCGGCTGCCCACGTGGGCGGAGGGCCGCGCGGAAGTGGCATGGCTCGACGGGATTCTGGCGCACGCCGGCGGCGATACGGCGGGACTCGCTCGGGCGCGCCGGCAGGTCCGCGAGAGCGGTAGTGTCAATGCAGACCTGCTCGAGCGCTCGCTGGCGGCGTTCGCGGCGGAGCGTGCCGGTGAGCGCCGGGCGGCCGGGCGCGCTCTCGCCGCGCTCGAGTGGGAGAGCGCCGAGCACACGCGACACCACGACTACGGCCGACACCATCCGTATTTCAATGCGGTGAACCGCCTGTCCGCCAGCCGCTGGCTGCTCGCCGCGGGCGACACGGCGGAGGCGGCCAGGCTGCTCACGTGGTACGAGGCCGTGTTCTGGGACCACCACCGGTTTCTGGGTCCCGCGAATGTCGTCTTCGCCGCGCCGGCGCTGTTCGAGCGGGCCCGGATCGAAGAGGCGTTGGGGGACACCGCGGCGGCCGTGGCGGACTATCGCGAGTTCCTGCAGCGGTACGACCTGCCGCGCGGCGAGTGGGCGGCGCGGGTGGAGGAGACCAGCGGCAAGCTGGGGCGCCTCTCCGGCCCCAGGTAGCGCGGATGGCCACTAATAAACATTAACAGACACTATGACAATTGACAGAACATCAATAAAACGGTAGGTTGGCCTTCGAACGCGAGAGGGGGCTTGAACGATGGCCACACGGCCGGACGGAGCCATCCCCAGGCGCGCGATGGCGACCTACCACGATTTCCTGAGATCACTGCTCAGCGACCGCGACCGCTTCTTCGAGGAGGTCGTTGAAGGCGTCGGGCTTCGCAGCAAGCTTCGCTACGCGGTTGTCACGATCGTCGCGCTTTCCGGGTTCTTCGGACTGGTCGCCGGTGCCTACTCCGGTCCCGCGCAGGCCGTGTCGGCCGCCGTCAAGCTGCCCTTCCTGTTTTTCGCGACGTTCGCCGTCTGCTTCCCTGCGTTTTTCGTGGTGCAGGTGCTCGTCGGCTCTCGCTTGCGCCTGCTGCAGGTCGCCGTGCTGGTGTTCGGCGCGCTCGCGCTCGCGTGTGTGCTGCTGGCGGCGTTCGTGCCGATCACGGCGTTCTTTCTCATTACCGGTGCGAACTACTACTTCCAGCACCTGCTGAACATCGCGATCGCCGGCATCGCCGGACTGTTCGGCATGTACGCCCTGCACGAGGGGCTGAGCTTGGTGTGCGAGAAACGCGAGGTGTACCCGCGCAAGGCGCTCACCATCATGCGAGCGTGGGCGGTGTTGTTCGCCTTCGTGGGAATCCAGCTGGCATGGAGCCTGCGCCCCTTCCTCGGTGATCGCAACCAGCCCTTCCGCGTGTTCGGAACGTACCAGGGCAATTTCTACGCAGCGGTCATCTACGCCGTGAACAAGCTGATACAGGGCGAAGCGAGGCCGACTGCCCCATCGGTCAACCCAGATACGCTGCCGCGGTTTCGCGGTCTCGTGCTTCCCCTGGTTGACACGCTTGCCGACACTACCCGGCGGCGTAAGCGCCCATGACTCGGGATGAGGACAAGCGCCGCGCACCTCCGCTCAACAACGACATTCTGACGATTGAAGAGGTCGCGGCCTACCTCCGGCTCACACCGCAGACCATCTACAAGTGGGCGCAGCAGAGGCGGATTCCGGCGGCGAAGCTGGGGAAGGAGTGGCGCTTTCGGAAGAGCATCGTCGATCGCTGGTTGGACGAGCAGATTCTCAGCGCCGCATCGGGTTTCGAGCACCTGAAGGAGGAGACGGAGCGGTAACGCCCCTTGACGTATCGAAATTCGTTGATATATAGCTTAGGCCATGCCCGTGGCCGCTCCGCCCGACACCGCCCGCACCAGGCGCTGGTTCCATGCGCTCTCCGACGAGACGCGCCTCGAGGTCGTGTGCCTCCTCTCCCATGGAGAGCGGTGCGTGTGCGAATTGCAGGACGTACTCGACGCCGCGCAGTCGCGGCTGTCGTTCCATCTCCGAGTTCTCAAGGACGCCGGGCTGGTGACCGATCGCCGGGACGGCCGTTGGGTCTACTACGCGCTCAACCGCGATGCCCTGGACCAGATCACGGCCTTCGCGGCGGCGGTGCAGCCCGGCAAGCACGCAGGGAGCTGCCGGGCGGCGTGCTGCCGCTGACAGTTTTTTGTGGCCCATACATCAAGATTCGTTGATAAGGAGACGTCCATGAGCGACACGCGCATCAAGGATACCGTGAAGCAGAAATACGGGCAGACGGCGCTGCGCGTGCTGTCCGGTGAGCGGGGGAACTGCGGCTGCGATTCGGTGAGCTCGAACCTCTATGATCCAGCCGAGACGGCCGCGCTCCCTGAGGGAGCGGTCTTGGCGTCACTCGGCTGTGGTAATCCCACTCTCTTGGCCGAGCTCCATGAAGGAGAGACGGTCCTCGACCTGGGGTCGGGTGGTGGAATCGACGTCCTCTTGTCCGCCAGGCGCGTGGGGCCGAGCGGGAAGGCCTACGGCCTCGACATGACCGACGAGATGCTCGCGCTGGCACGCGAGAACCAGCGCACGGCCGGCGTCACGAACGTCGAGTTCTTCAAAGGAGAGATCGAGCACATCCCACTGCCTGACGCGGCGGTGGACGTGATCATCTCGAACTGCGTCATCAACCTCTCCGCCGACAAGCGCCGGGTGCTGCACGAAGCCTTCCGCGTTCTCAGGCCGGGCGGCCGGTTCGCGGTGTCGGATGTAGTGGTCCGCGGCGAGATCCCCCCCGCCGTGCGGAACAGCATGGAGCTGTGGGTGGGGTGCGTGGCGGGTGCGCTGGAGGAGCAGGACTACAAGAGCCTCCTTACGGAGGCGGGATTCGTGGACGTCGGGGTCGAGCCCACGCGGGTCTACGAGTTCGAGGCTGCGCGGGACGCGCTGACGGGCGCCGGGCTCGACACCGAGGTCCTGGCACGCGAGGTCGGCGGCCGGATCATGGGGGCGTTTGTCCGCGCCCGCAAACCTGCGTGAGGGGCCGCGTGTTTCGCTGAGCCGGCAGGCCTTGGCGTCGCGGTCGCAGTGCTCTTACATTCCCCGGGCCCATGACCACGTCGGTACACGATCTCGCGAAGCTTCGCATCAACCGGGACCCCCCGCCGGGGGTGCGGCGCGCATTCCGCTGGAGCCTGATCCTGGCCGGCGTGGCCGCCGGGCTCGTCGCTGCGGTCGTCTTCATCGGGCGACGCGGCGGCGCGGTGCCCGTCCAGACGCTGGTCGTGACGCCGCTCGACGCCGGCGCTGCAGCGGGCGGCGCCGGCACGGCGGTCACGGCGAACGGCTACGTGGTGGCGCGCACCCGGGCCTCGGTGTCCGCCAAGGTGCCGGGTCGCCTCGCCTACCTCGGTGTGAGCGAAGGGTCGTACGTGAAGCGCGGCGAGGTGATCGCGCGGCTCGAGAGTGGGGACTTCCAGGCGCAAGTGACCCAGGCCCAGGCCGGAGTGGCGAACGCCCGCGCCCAGCTGATCGAGGCGGAGGCGGAGCGTGATCAGCTGCAGCGCGAGGCACGCCGCGTGCAGGACATTCGCGCGCAAAACGCCCAGCTCGTCTCGCAGCAGGACGTGGACGCGTCCGAAAGCCGCGCCGCCCAGGCCGACGCGCGGGCACGCGCCGCGGCGGCACGGATTGACGCGGCCGAGGCCGGCCTGCGCTTCGCTCAGGCGAGCTTCGAGAACACGGTGGTCCGCGCGCCGTTCACCGGCACGGTGCTACGCAAGGAAGCCGAAGTGGGCGAGGTCGTGGCGCCCTCGGTAGGCGGTGGCCTCACGCGGGGCGCGGTGGTGACGATGGCCGACTTGACCACCCTCGAAGTCGAGGTGGATGTGAACGAGGCCTACATCGCCCGGGTGCGCCACGGCCAGCCGGCCAAGATCACGCTCGATGCGTATCCCGACACCTCCTTCCGCGGCGGGGTGCGCCAGGTCGTGCCCACGGCCGACCGGCAGCGGGCGACGGTGCAGGTGAAGGTGAGCATCCTGGACCACGACCCCCGCATCCTGCCGGAGATGGGCGCCCGCGTGGATTTCCTCCAAGCCGAGGGCACGCCGGCGGGGCGCGGGGCCGCGGCCCCGGTCACCTCGACCCCCCGCCGCATTCGGCTCCCGGCTGCCGCCGTGCGGGAGCTGGACGGTCAGACCGTGGTCTGGCTGGTGCGGAACGGTCGGCTCGAGCCGCGCGTCGTCCAGGCCGGTCCGGTCAGCGGGGACTTCCGCGAGATCCGCTCCGGCTTGTCGGGCGGCGAGCTGGTGTTGGTCGGCGGCGTTGAAACTCCGCGGGTGGGCCTGCGCGTACAGGCCACGACTCCATGATCCCCTGACCCCTGACCCCTGACCCCTGACCCCTGCATGGCTCTCGTACAAATCCGCGACGTCTACAAGACCTTTCAGCGCGACACGCAACGGATCGATGTGTTCACGGGCCTGTCGCTCGACGTCGCCCAGGGCAGCTTCACGGCCCTCATGGGGCCGTCGGGCTCGGGCAAGTCCACGCTGCTCAATCTGATCGCTGGTCTCGATCGGCCGACCAGCGGCACGGTGCGGGTCGCCGGGGCCGACGTGCACGCGATGTCGGCGGCCCAGCTGGCGGCCTGGCGCGCCCGGCACATCGGCTTCGTGTTCCAGCAGCTCAACTTGCTGCCAGTGCTGACGGCCTATCAGAACGTCGAGCTGCCGCTGCTGCTCACGCGGCTCTCCAAGCAGGAGCGCGCGGAGCGGGTGCGCGTCGCGCTCGGCGTGGTCGCTCTCGACGACCGGATTCACCACTACCCGCGCCAGCTCTCGGGCGGGCAGGAGCAGCGGGTCGCCATCGCTCGGGCGATCGTGGCGGACCCCACGCTCATCCTGCTCGACGAGCCGACCGGCCAGCTCGATGCCAAGAGCTCGCAGGAGGTGCTCACGCTGCTCCAGCGGCTCAACAGCGAGTTCGGCAAGACGGTCGTGATCGTGACCCACGATGCGCACGCGGCGGACAAGGCCAAGACGGTGCTGCACCTGGAGAAGGGGGCGTTGATCGAGCGGGCGGCCGTGGGAGCATGAAGTACCTCCCCCTGGTCCTCGCGAACCTGGGCCGCCACAAGCGCCGCACGTTTCTCACCATGGCGAGCGTCGCGCTCGCGCTGTTCCTGTTCGCGTCGCTTCGCACCGTGGTGACGACCATCGCCGCCGGCGCACAGTTCGGCAGCGCCCGCCGACTGGTGGCCACCAACGCCACGGGCATCGTCTTCCCGCTGCCGCTTGCCTACGCCGGCCGCTTGCGTGCGCTGCCCGGGGTGCAGGCGGTGAGTTGGGCCAACTGGTTCGGCGGGCGTTACGGCGACGGCAAGCGCTTCTTCGCGACCTTCGCCGTCGACCCCGCGTCGTATCTCGAGATGTATCCCGAGATCGTGCTGCCCGCCGACCAGCGCGAGGCGTTCCTGCGCGAGCGCTCGGCCGCCATTGTGGGGAGACGGCTGCTCGACGTGTTCGGCTGGCGCCTCGGCCAGGACGTCACCCTCCAGGGTACCATCTACAGCGGCGACTGGACCTTCACGATCCGGGGCGTCTACACGCCGTCTGATCCGGTGATCAACGACGACATGCTGATCTTCCGTCACGACTACCTGGACGAGCGGATGAACCGCGCGGGGTTTGCCGGCTGGTACATCCTGCGGATCGACGATCCGAACAACGCGGCGGGGATCGCCAAGGTCGTGGACGACCAGTTCCGCAACTCGAGCGCCCCGACGAAGACCGGCACGGAGCAGGCGTTCAATGCCAGCTTCGCCACGATGTGGGGCAACGTGAGCCTGTTGATGAACACGATCGGCATGGCGGTGGTGTTCGCGATCCTCCTGGTCACCGCGAACGCGATGATGATGAGCGCGCGAGAGCGCATGGGCGAGGTCGCCGTGCTCAAGACCATCGGCTTTTCGGACCGGCGCTTGTTCGGGCTGGTGATGCTGGAGGCGGGCCTCATCACCCTCACCGGCGCCGTGCTGGGTCTGGGGGGCGCGAAGCTGCTGTATCGCGCCACCAACTTCAGCGCCGCCGGCTTCCTCCCGGGCTTCAACGTCAACAGCACGACGCTCGTCGTGGGCGGTGCCATTGCGCTGCTCCTGATGCTCGCGAGCGGGCTGGTTCCCGCGGTGCGGGCGGCGCGCCTCCCCGTCGTGCAGGCGCTGCGTCACGTCGAATGAAGATCCCGCTCGTCTACAATGTCCGGAGCGTGCTGCAGCGCCCGGTCTCGACCGCCCTCACCGCGCTGGGCATCGCGCTCGTGGTCGCGGTGTTCATCGGGATGTTGGCGCTGGCGAGCGGCTTCCGGACGGCGCTGGTGCGCACCGGATCGGACCGCAACGTGCTCGTGCTGCGCCGCGGCGCCGACTCCGAGCTGTCGAGCGGACTCTCGCGCGAGACGGCGAGCATCCTCGCTGCCTCGCCCCACGTCGCCACCGGCGCGGACGGGCACCCGCTGGTGAGCCCGGAAGTGTACGTCCTGATCCCCCTCCCCAAGATCTTCGATACCACCCAGGTGGCCAACGTCGTGGCCCGCGGGGTCAGCGATCGGGCGTGGACCGTGCGCTCCAACGTGCGCGTCGTCGCGGGGCGCAAGCCCGAGTCGGGACGCTCCGAGATCTGCGTCGGCCAGCGGATCGTCCCGCGCTTCCCCCACACCGGCATCGGTGAGACGCTGCGCTTCGCGGGGAGGGACTGGGGCGTCGTATGCCATTTCGCGGCCGGCGGCTCGGCGTTCGAGTCGGAGATCTGGGGCGAGAACGAGCAGTTCATGCCCGTGTTCCGCGGGCAGGTGTTCCAATCCATCACCATGCGGCTGAGCGATCCCGGCGCGTTCGACGAGGCGAAGCGATCCCTCGAGACCGACAAGCGCATGACCGTCGATGTCCACCGCGAATCGGACTTCTACGTCCAGCAGTCGCAGCTCCTGGGCCGCCTGCTCCGGGTCCTGGCGTTCCTGATCACGGGGATCATGGCGATCGGCGCCGTGTTCGGGGCGGTCAACACCATGTACGCCGCGGTCGCCTCGCGCGCGCCGGAGATCGGCGTGCTCCTCACCCTCGGTTTTCACCCCCGGAGCGTCCTGGCGAGCTTCCTGCTCGAATCCGCGATCATCGCGGCCGCCGGCGGCGCGGCCGGGTGCCTGTTCGCGCTTCCCATCAACGGCATCGTCACGAGCACGACCAACTGGGCGAGCTTCAGCGAGATCGCCTTCAGCTTCCGCGTCACGCCGGGGTTGCTCCTGACGGGACTGGTCTTCGCGGTGGTGATGGGGGTGCTGGGCGGCTTCTTCCCGGCCCGCCGCGCCGCGCGGGTGCCGGTGGTCCAAGCGATCCGCTGAGGCCTGCCGGCCCGTAGCTCGCTGTCGCACGCACGCCACACCCATGACGTCTTAAGCGTAGTGACGCCGCGCTCGGTTCTCGAGGTATCCCGTATGTAGGGATCCCTTCCGAGCGAGGTGTCTATGACCAAGCGCGCCGTCCGCCTCTCGATTCTGCTCGTGGCCCTGGCCGGGCCAGCTTCCGCGCAGCTCATCTCGATCAAGACCGTCCCGATCGCCCAGGGCGACCAGTTCGACATTTTCCCGTCCAACAATGTCGGGATGGGCGGGGTGTCGATTGCGCTGGCGGACACGCTGCTCGACCCCTTCATCAATCCGGCGAAGGGGGGGCGGCTCGGCGCGGCGCGGTTCTTCAGCGCTCCCACCGTCTACAGCATTTCGCAGCGGGCGGGCGGAGGCCGGACGCTGCCGCTGGCCGCTATCGCGGGCTCGGGCGAGTGGTTCGGCGGGCTGTCGCTCGCGCTGCAGGAGGTCGACGCCAGCCGGCCGCCGTTTGACCAGGGAGTGGTGTTCAACCCCACTGCCTCGTTCGACACGGCTCCGGCGCCGGTGGCGACCGTGCCGCCGCGGCAGGACTCGTATGGCAATCAGTACGCGTTTGCGATGGCGGGCAGGAGAGTGCCCGGCGCCGGGCTCTCGCTGGGAGGCAGCGTGACGTGGGCCAGGCTCACCGGGATCGATGGCGTCGATCTGCTGTATGCCGGCAGCGCCGGGCTCAAGCAGTTCGGTCACACCCTGGACGTCCGGCTCGGGCTACTCAAAGAATGGACCGGCGACCGGTCGCTGGAGGCTCTGGTGCTGCTCGACCGGTTCGGGATGAGGCACGACGTCGGCTACCTCGATCCGGTGTGGGATCCGGGCACGCAGCGGCAGATCCTACGCACGCGCTTGGAGCACAACTTCGATCGCACCAATACCTGGGGCGTGCATCTTCAGTACCAGCGTCCCCTCGCCGCGTCGGGCTGGCGGATCGGGTGGCTCGCGACCGCCAATCGGATGTCCCATCCCAAGCTCCCGGAGTACGAGCTCGCGAACGTCCCGGTGATCCCGCGCGATCCCGGGCACTCCGCTGCGTACAACGTCGGCCTCGGGCTCTCGAGAGCGAGCGGTCCGGCGACGTTCGCGATCGACGCGATCTATGAGCCGATCTGGAGCTACACGTGGGCCGATGCGGCCTCGCCGGTCGTCACGACCATGGGCGACACGATCCCGGCGGGGGGCAAGACCGTCGAGAATCGCTTCCGCTTCTCGAACGGCTTGTTCCGGATGGGGGTGAGTCGCGACGTGGCACTTCACGGTCTGGGAAAGGCGCTGGGCTTGCAGCTCGGCCTCGTGGTCCGGTCCGTCCACTACCGGCTGGCGCAGTCCGACAACGTCCAGGCCGCCGCCCGGAGTCTGGAAGAGGGGTGGCGCGAGTGGTCGCCCACCTGGGGTCTGAGTTTGCGCTTCCCGGACCTGGAGATTCGCTACCGCGGGCGGGCCACCCACGGGACCGGTCGGCCGGGCGTGCAACCGTCCGGCGTGTTCTTCGCCGCCCGTGACCTCGCCGTTGCGGGCAGCAGCATCCTCGTGGCGCCGAGCGGCCCGCTGAGCCTCACCGAGGTCCGCACGACCACGCATCAGATCTCCATTTCGCTCCCGCTGCGCTGAGGAGGCGCCCCCATGACGCGCATCGTCAGAGCCATCTGCCTCGGCCTCGTCACCGTCGTCGCCGGCTGCGACGGGCTGGCGCCGCCGGAAGCGCTGCCGCCGCCGCTCGACACCGAATTGAGGCAGACCCTGTCACGCTGGGGCGTGATTCCGATCGGGCCGATGCCGGCCCAGGATCCCGCACTCGTCGATCTTGGCCAGGCGCTCATGTTCGACAAGATCCTGAGCGGCAACCGTGACATCGCCTGCGCCACTTGCCATCTCCCCGCGCAGCACGCGGCCGACGGCCTGTCCCTCGCCATCGGCACCGGCGGCACGGGAGCGGGTCCTGCACGCACGCCTGGCCCGGGGCGACAATTCGTCCCCCGGAGCGCGCCGTCGCTGCTCAATGCGGGCCTCGGCCTGAACTATCTGTTCTGGGACGGGCAGATCGCCCGCTCCGGCTTCGGCCCCCCGCCTCCCGGCCCCGCCGCCGGTGGGTTCGTGACGCCGGCCGGCGGTCTGCTGCCGGCCGTGCCCAACATTCTCGCCGCGCAGGCGATGTTCCCCGTGGCGAACCACCGCGAAATGCGCGGCGAGCGCGGCGACCTCGACGTGTTCGGGAATCCGAACGAGCTGGCGCAGTACGGTGACAGCCAGTTCGTCGAGATCTGGCAAGCCGTCACGCGTCGGCTGCTGGCGATCGACGCCTACAAGGCGAAGTTCGCCGCCGCTTTCCCGAGTGTGCCGCCCGGTGGGCTCGGCTTCCAGCACGCCGCGACCGCGATCGCCGCCTTCGAAATGCAGGCGTTCACCAAGACCGACTCGCCGTTCGACCGCTACCTGAACCGGGACGACGCGGCGTTGACGGTGGAGGCGAAACGCGGGGCGGTGCTCTTCTTCGGCAAGGCGCGGTGCTCTCAGTGCCACAACGGCCCGTTCCTCGGCGCGAGTAGCTTCGCGAACGCCGGCGTTCCGCAGCTCGGGCCGGGGACGGGCAATGCGGCGCCGCTGGACCTGGGACGCGGCGGCCTCAAGGATCAGTCATTCTACCGCTTCGCCTTTCGGGTGACGCCGCTGCGCAACGTCGAGCTGACGGCGCCCTACATGCATAACGGGGCGTTTCCCACGCTCGAGGCCGTGGTGCGTCATTACAACGACGTGACCGGAGAACTGCAGGCCTACGACGTGTCGCAACTCGCCCCGGCGCTGCGCGACACGTACCACGGTGACGACGCCACGATCAACGCCGTGCTCGAGACGCTGGACTTCCGGCTCCGGGCGCCGCTCGGCCTCACCGATGCCGAGCGGCGCGACCTGGTGGCGTTCCTCAAGGCCTTGACGGATCCCTCGGCGCGAGACTTGACCTCGCTCATCCCCGCAACGGTGCCGAGCGGGCTGCCGGTCGAGCCGTGAAGCCCGGCGCGCCTACTGAAGCGCCTGGCGCTCCGCCCTCAGGAATGCCGCGAGCGCCGCGATCTCCTGGGGCTTGAGACCGAGGTCGGGCATCCGGAACGTGCCGCTCTGCGGAGCGATCGCCGGATTGGCGAGGAACAGCTTTAAATAGTCCGCGGGCCAACGGCGGCCGGTCAGCTCCGGCCCGACTGCGACGGTGCCGCTTCCCTCGATGTCCCCATGGACGTGACAGGTGACGCACCCCTTGGCCACGAAGAGTCGCCGTCCCCGCTCGCTCTCGGGCGGCGACACCGGCGCCTGGGCCCCGGGGGCGATCGCCAGCAGGGGCAGGAGCGTGATCCGGCTGTTCCCGAACCCGCTGTAGATGGTGATCGTCCACTCGCCGGGGCGGGGCAGGGTCAGCGAGGCGACGTACTGCCCGGGCTCCCTGCCCGGCGTCGCCATCGCTTGGGCAGTGACGTCGCCCGCGCGGGCCTCGATTCTGGCCCGGAGACCGCTGAGCCGGGTGACGCCGTGTTGCCGCACGGTGAATGTCAGAGCGACCGGCCGATCCGCTACGACGTAGTCGGGTAGCTCCTCAACGGTGATCGCCGCCCACCCGCCGGGGTAGGCGCTGATCAGCCACACCAGTAACAGGACTCGCAACATGGCGCCCCCTTCGTGGTTTCGTTCTGTTTCGATGCCGCGAGCCCGCCGGAGGTTTAAGGTTTCGCACCGCTTGCCTGGGTTCTCGGGCCCGCTTCACCGGCCCTATATTCTGGCTTCGTGCCCCCGGATATCCCCGCCGACCTCGAGGCGGCGCTCGCCGAGCGCTACGAGCTCCGTCAAGTGCTCGGCCGCGGCGGCATGGCGACCGTGTACCTGGCGTACGACCGCAAGCATCGGCGCGGCGTCGCGCTCAAAGTGCTCCTGCCCGGCCTCGCCGCCTTTCTCGGCGTCGAGCGGTTCCTGAAGGAGATCCAGGTCGCCGCCCACCTCACCCACCCACACATCCTCGCCTTACACGATTCGGGCGAAGCGGGCGGGTTCCTCTATTACGTCATGCCGTACATCGACGGCGGGTCGCTGCGCCAGCAGCTCGCAGGCGGGGCGCGCCTGCGCGCCGAGCGCGCGCTGGCGATCGCGGCGCCGGTGGCCGATGCGCTCTCCTACGCGCACCGCATGGGCGTCCTGCACCGGGACATCAAGCCGGAGAACATCCTGTTCTCGCAGGGTCATCCGATCGTGGCGGACTTCGGGATCGCCAAGGCGATCAGTACGGCCGGCGGCGCGAACCTGACCCGCACGGGCTTCCCGGTCGGGACGCCGGGGTACATGAGCCCCGAGCAGGCCGCCGGGCTGACCGATCTCGACGAGCGGACCGACGTCTACAGCCTGACGGTGGTGATCTACGAGATGCTGGTGGGCGAGGTCCCCGGTCGCTGGCCAACGGAGGATGCGGTGCGGACGGGGCGGTTCCTCGAAGCGGCCGCGACGCACCGCACGCGGCTGACGGAGGCGGGTAGCCGGATCGAGGGGGCGCTGGTACGCGGCCTGGCGATCCGGCACGACCAGCGCACGCCGACGCCCGGGGCGGTCATGGATGAGCTCGCGGGCAGAGCGACGGAGGGAGCACCGCGACGTCGCTTCAGCGGGGACGAAGTTCAGCAGATCGTCAAGCGCGCGACCGAGCTCGAGGCGACGACCCCGACGGCGAGCGGGGCGATGACAATCGGCGGCGTCGAAGCCCTGGCGGCCGAGGTGGGGATCGCGCCGGAGGTCGTGCGGGCGGCGGCGCGCGCGGTGGCACCCGCAGGCCCAGCGCCCACTCCGGTCGAAGCGCCACGGCCCAACCGCTGGCTGGGGGGTCCCACGACGCTCCGGTTCGAGCGCGTCGTCGAGGGCGAGCTGCCGGACACCGAATGGCCGATGATGGTCGACGAGATCCGTCGCATGCTGACGAACGTCGGGCAGGTGAGCCAGTTCGGACGCTCGTTCTCCTGGGTCGCCACGCGCCGTGGCGCGTCGCAGCGAGATTTGGAAATCGTCGTGTCGGTCCGTGGAGGCGCCACCCGTATCACGATCCACGAGAACCTCGCCTCGCTCATCGGCGCGATCTACGGCGGTATCGGCGGCGGGATGGGCGGCGGTGGGATGGGGCCGATCATCGGAGTCTTCGCGGGCGCGTTGCACGTGACGGGGGCTGTGATCGCGGCGGTCGTGCCGCTGTGGCTGCTCACCACGTTCGCGACCGCGCGGACGGTCTTCTACTACAGCACGAGGCGGCGGGTGCGCGAGCTGGAGCGATTGGCCGACGGATTGGCGTCGCTCGCCCGCGAGCTGGTTCCGGAGCGGCACGCGCTGCGCAATCCCGAGCGATAACCGTTGCGGTGACGCCGGGATCAGTGCCCGAGCGCCCGCTCGGACGTCGCCTTCTCCCGCCCCAGGTCTGCCCGCATCTGGTCCCGCAGCTTGCCGATCACTTTTCCGCGGATGTTGAGGAGGCCGCTCGGCAGATTGTCGAACCGCAAGCGCCGCAGCAGGATCAGATAGATCCCTGGCTTGCCGGCCGAGGTCGGCCGGTCGACGACGGTCATCAGGTCGAGTGCGGCCTCGAAGTAGTGGTCCGCGTAGATCTGTTTGCCGGCCACGAGAGTGGCTCCGGCGAGCTCCGGCGGCCCATACACGGCCAGGTGGGTGATGCCGAGAATTGGCCGCAGGCTCGGCAACGCGTCCTCCGACCAGTAGAGCACTTCGACCAAGCCGTTGAGCTTGCCATGCGGATACGTCGCCAGATACGTCTGGAACGAGGGGACGTACTGGTACACGTAAGGGGACTGTCCGAGCAGCGCGGCGAACGCGTCGCTGGCGCGGACGTTGCCACGATCATCGTACACCACCATCGCCGTGTCCCCGCGGGTGCGATAGTCGGTGACGTACTCCAGCAGGCGGCGGCGCGCATACGCGTTCACCTGAGCCTGCGGATCGGCGGCCGACCAGTCGATCGCTTCGCGGATCCGCTGCATCTCCGTCGCCGGCAGCTTGATCTTGCAGTCGCCCGGGCGGCAGTGCTTCAGCTCGGCGACGTCGCGGCTGTCGACGGTGAGCGCCGCGACGTCCGCCGCCGTGGCCGGGTCTGAGAAGATGCCGAACCGCGTGCGGGTCGGCGTGCGGAGCGAGGTCGGGAAGTCCTCCACACGACCGACGAAGAACTCGCGGGAGACGTTGGCCGTGATGATGCCGAACACCGCGACGTCGCGTTTGTTCTGGGTGTCGAGGACCTTCACGACTGCGTCGCCTCGCTGTACGTCAGCGAGTTGCGTCGAATCGAGGCCGATGCTCTGGCGGAGGAATTGCTCCAGGGTCGCCGGCAGTTGTTGCCCGGATGTCGGCCCCGCCGCGGCGAGACCGCCGATCAGCGCGGCGCCGACGATCACTCGTTTCCTGTCCACAAGCACGCTCCGGCTTTAGCGACGTGCCGCGCTGAGCCCATCCTTCAGCATCGAAGAGTGGCTACTGCTGGCGCGTGAACACGGCGCGCCACCCCCGGTCCAACGCCACCCACGTGAAATGATTCTGATCGAGCACGCTCAGGACAGAGGACTGGACGAGCTTCTGGCCGGGGCTCGTGCCCGCCGCGGTCGCGACGGGACTGAAGGTGACGAGCGGTTCGCCCGCGTCCAGGGTCCCTGTCATGAATTCCGGTGCAGAGCCGCCATTGTACACCGCGCTGCTGAAGAACCGGTCGCTTCCCGGGTCGAACCCGAGGACCCCTTGGCCCTGAATCGTGGAGTGATCCAGCTGCTCGGTCCACTGCAGGCGCAGGTCATCGAACAGTGTCTTCACCACGCGCGTTCCCGACGCGTCGGGCGCACCGTCAAAGTTGCCGGCGAACCACATCTCGAACCGCCAGGTTCCAACCAGGCTGCGGAGCATGCCGCGGGCCGGGTCCAGGTGAGCCGGCTCGAGCGATAGCGCCGCTGCCGGGTCGGTCGTCCGATTGAGGCGCTCGCCACCCTGTGCGGCGAGGCGCCGCGGAGCGGTCGCCGCAACGGCGAGAATGCCTATCGCGGCGGCGACATATCCCCGGCGGTACAGCGCGTCGATGCTCATGGCTGGGAGTTTTGCAGGGGCTGTGCCACGGCGATCATGCCTGAAATCGTGCAGCCGCTTGGAGCGGTAGCCGAGGGTTGACGGGCGTCTCGCCTGCACTCTTGCAAGCTGCACGCGCTCAAGCCGCGAGGATCTTCCCGAGGTTTTCGAGTATCGCCTTGAGTTGACTCTGCACCCGGCGCTTCTCCAAGAAACGACCGCGCAGCCACCCCGCGAGGGACCGCGGGGTCCACACGTCCCGAATCGTAATGGCTGTCGCGCCCGCCCCGGCGTCGAGACGAAAGAACGTCTTCCAACCTTTCCGCTGACCTCGCTCCACCCAGCCGAACGTGGTCGGCGGAGTGAAATCGACTATCTCGAATTCGGTCTGACGTGCGCCGAAGCGCGCCGTGAACCGGGCTCCCTTCTTGAGTGGCCCCTGGCTTTGGACGCCGTCGCATCCGGGTAGCCATTGGGCGATGCGCTGTGGGTCGGTGAGCAGCGCGAAGACCCGATCCACCGGGGCGCGGACGGAATTGATGAGCGTATGGCTGACGGGCTGCATCGCCCTTGATCATGCAGGAGCGGAACGGCCTGCACAAGGCGCGCGGCCGCCACACCGGTGACGACGCCCTCGTTCCAAAAGGCCGCGGGCCGCGAAACGGTGCACGCGGCGACCAACCCCGCGCGACGTTCGACCCGCACGCGGGTGGCATCGGTCACGGCCGCGGGCGTTGCTCCACCGTAGGTAGCCAGCCATGGAGCCACCCCTCCAAGAACAGCCCGTCGCATGGGCCCGCCTGCGAGTGGACGTCAACTGTGGTCTCCGACGCGGCGCGTGGTACCGAATCGTCCAGGTCGCTGGAAACGACGCCGTGCTCGAGCTGACTCCCGAGCCGGTGCCGGTGCCTCGCCGCTTGCTCGAAACCGTGTTCCACCGGCCGTTTCGCTGGTCCGTGGTACCGCGTCCCCACGACGCCCTCAATGTGCCGAGCGACTGGGGCTCCAGCTACGCGGTGTGCCCGGTGTGTCGCACCCGCGCGCCCGTCGCCGGTCGCCCCGTCGACCTGCGCTGCCCGCGCTGCCACGGCGTCTTCGGCGTCGCGTGGGGCGAGCGGTACCTGGCGCCCGGCCGCGACGTCTGACGGCCAGTCTACCCCCACCTCCGTCCCACTCAGCCAGGCAGCCGGTTCACACGTAGTCCCGTAGAGCGCTCGGCGTTGTCGCGAGCGCGAACCTTCCCTGCGTGAGGAGGTTGCCAGTGGACAAGACGAGGCTACCTTCAGGGCGTCCAATCAAGTGACGCCGCGACACCCAAGTGGTTTTTCAGCACCCTGCTAGACCACGCGTCCCTGTTGCAGCACCCCGATTACCGATACTCGAGCTCGCGCCGCGTGTAGATCTCGCCGCTCCGGGCGACCAGGGCGATGCGACGCACGTTACGGATGTCGGCGAGCGGATCGGCATCCAGCACTACGAGGTCCGCGACGGCGCCTGCGGTGAGCGTGCCTGCGCTGTCGAGGGCGGCGCCGGCCGCACGCGCCGCGTTGCGGGTCGCCGCCAGCAGGACGTCCACCGGTCTGAGCCCCGCCGCCTGCATCGCCTCGAGCTCCGCGAACACCGCAGCGCCATGTAGCGTGAGCGGGTTGCCGGCGTCTGTGCCGAGCGCCACCGGAATCCCGGCGTCGTGCACGCGCTTGAGGTTCGCCAGCCCCTGGGCCAGCGTGCGCGCCGTGCGGGCGGACCGCTCTGCGACCGCGGCGGCGCCGAGGCGCTGCGCCGGGGCCACCGTGTCGGTCGCCAGGGCTTTGGCGCGAGTCGCCGGGTCGACGCATGCGAGTGGCTGAAGGTCTCGCTCGAACCGGCGCGCCGCCACCTGGCGGTAGCCGTCGGGCACCGTGAGCGTCGGCACGTAGATCGTTCCCCCGCGTCGCGCGAGCGTGAGGAACTCGTCGTCCACCGGCCCCGACCAGACCGAGTGCACCAGCACCCGCGCCCCGGCCTGCATCGCGTCCTTCGCCTCCCACAACCCGGTAGCGTGCACGATGAGCGGCAGCCCGACTTGGCGCGCCTCGTCCCCTGCGGCGTGCACCAATGCGGAGACCCGGGCCGTGTCGGGAGGCTGGGGCGGCATGATGTACCACACCTTGACCGCCGCGGCACCCCAGGCCCTGTGGGCGCGCACCGCCGCGCGCACCGCGGTCTCATCCGACATGTAAATGAACTGGCGCTGATCGGGGAGGTTGAGCCAGAAGTCGATCGTCGAGAGCAGCGGACCCGCGGCCACGACGCGCGGAGCGGTGGTGCTGCGGGCGGTCCGCTCCTGGAGCTCGAGCGTCCATGGGTAGCCGCCCACGTCGAACACCGCGGTGACGCCGCTGCAGAGGTAGGAGCGGTAGAAGCGCTCCGGCGTTGCGTGCAGCTCCGCTTCGACCTGCTCGTAGGGGTAGCGGTCTCGCAGGTCCAGCGCATCGGGTCGCCCGTCCACCCAGCCGGTCTGGGAGAAGTGCACGTGAGCGTCGATCAGTCCCGGGATGATCCATTTCCCGGTGGCGCTCACGGTGTCGGCATCGGCCGGCACGGGACAGGCGGCGCGCGATCCCGCGCAGGCGATCCGGCCGCCCCGCATCACGACCACGGCGTTGGCGAGCGGAGCAGCGCCCGTGCCGTCCACGAGCGTACCGCCGACGAGCGCCATCGCAGGGGGTGGCACGTTCGCCGTGGGGAACGCCGTCGTGACGGCCACCCTCCAGCCGGCAGGGGTGCGCACGAAGACGCGCTCGCTCACGCCTCGGGCGCTCCCGCTCGAATCCACCACGCGGTAGCGGTACACGCCGTAGGCGACGTCGGGCGACACAGGGACGAGGCGCAGGTGCGTCGCGACCAGCGTGTCCGGCCACCCGGCGCCCGTGCCGCGTGCGAAGTCGTCATAGCCCTGTCGCAGCCCGTCGGGCCCCACCCGCGCGAGCGCCGGAGTGTGGAGGTAGCGCGAGAGATATGCGGCGCGGTCACGCGCGTGGATCGCCGCGATGTTGGCGCGGAACGCGTCGAGCGGCGTATCCTGTGCCGCCAGGCGGGTGGCGGTAACGAGCAGGGTCACCAGGGTGAAGCGACTCATAGGCTTCTCAGTGCCAGAGGTGGTAGAGCGTATAGATCGCCAGGCCAACCAGGCCGCCCACCAACGTCCCGTTGATCCGGACGAACTGCAAGTCACGTCCGACCGCCAGCTCGAACCGTCGGGAGGTCGCCTCCGGGTCCCAGCCCGCCACCGTCTGGGCGATGAAGTCCCCGATCTCCTGTCGGTACTGCTCGACGACCGATACCGTCAGATCGATCACCAGCGCGTCGATTTCCTCGAGCAGCGCGCTATTGGCGGCCACGGCGGCGCCGAACGCGCTGATCCCCTGCTCGAGCGGACGCGGCGCTGTCGCGCTCGCCTGCGTGGCGTAGGTCACGATGGCACGACGCGTCGTCTCCCACAACCGGGCCGACAGCTCGGCCGCGCCCGGCTCGGCGAGCCAGTCTTGCTTCATGGCTTCGGTGCGCGCGATGGCCTCGGGTGAATGCTCCAGCCGGTCGATGAGGTCGCGCAGCGCGGCGTCGAACGTCGCCCGCAGCGGATGCCCGGGGTGGGTCGCGATCTGGCGCAGCAACCGCTCGATCGCCCCGACGATCCGCTCGTAGATCTTCTCGTCCACGACGCCCGGGACCCACCACGGGCTCTCGGCGCGGACCTGGTCCCGGATCAGATCGCGGTTGTCGTGCACCGCCTGTGCCGCGAGCCGGACGGCTTCGCTCAACAGCTCCTGATGCCCATCGGCCACGAGCAGGAGCGAGAGCGTCTTGCCAAGCGCGGGGGCCACTCGGGTCGCGCGCAAGCGGGCGCTCACCACCTGGTGCACCAGCCGGCGCATCTCGTCGTCCGGCAGCGCCTCGAGCGTCTTGGCGACGCCGCTCGCTACATGCAGGGCCACCCGGCGGGCGTTCTCGGGCTGGCTGAGCCAGCGCGCGGCGCGCTCGGCGAGGTGCATCGTCTGGAGCTTGGCGGCGATCACGTCGCGGGACAGGAAGTGGTTTTGCACGAAGTTCCCGAGGATGCGGCCGATGCGCTCTTTTCGGGTCGCCACGATCGCCGTGTGGGGGATCGGCAGACCGAGGGGCCGGCGGAACAACGCCGTGACGGCGAACCAGTCGGCGAGGCCGCCGACGAGCGAAGCCTCCGCGGTGGCGCGCACGTAGCCGAGCCAGGGGTACCGGCTCTCGAACGCGGTCGCCGCGCCGAACACCGCCCCCGCCAGGGCCAAGAGTCCGGTAGCTCGCCGCTTCATCGCGTCGAGCTGGGCTTGCCGCACGGCGTCGTCGGGGCGCGACCAGACGGGGGTTGGGACCGTCATTCGAGATGGGCAAGATAACCTGGAAGCCGGGAGCGTTCACGCCGCGGCTCGTCGACGAGTGCGTAGCCTGCGCCCGACAGGTAGGTTACCGGAAGATCATGCTCTGGACGAACGAGCTGCTCCACGCCGCCCGGCATACCTACGAGAAGGCCGCCTTCTCGGAGCGGGGGTGGTGACCGCGCCGCGCCGCTTTCAGGATCATTTCTCCGATGTCGCGGCCGCCTACGCGGCTCATCGGCCGACGTACCCCGCCGCCTTGGCGGATTTCCTTGCCGAGACTGCTCCGCGGCGCGAGCTCGCCTGGGATGCCGGGTGCGGATCGGGCCAGCTCTCGGTGCTGCTGGCGGATCGCTTCGCGCGCGTGATCGCGACCGATGCAAGCCCCGAGCAAATCGCTCACGCAGCGCCACACCCGAACGTGGCATACGCGTGCGCGCCCGCGGAAGCGTGCGGGCTGCCCCAGCGTATCGCAGACCTCGCCGTGGCCGCGCAAGCCGCGCACTGGTTCGATCTCCCCGCTTACTACGCGGAGGTGAGGCGCGTCGGGCGACCCGGGTCGGTCGTCGCCCTGGTGACCTATGGGCTGGTACGCGTCGATCACGCGATCGATCGCCTGGTCGATCGCTTCTATGTGGAGGTCTTGGGCTCGTACTGGCCGCCCGAGCGGCGGCACGTCGCGGACGGCTACCGCTCGCTGCCGTTTCCCTTCGACGAAATCGTCACGCCGCATTGCGAGATCCAGGCAAGCTGGGCGCTTGCCGATCTGATCGGGTACTTGGAGACGTGGTCGGCGGTGTGGGCGCTGGAGCGGGCGGTGGGGCCTGCACCGTTCGAGGCGTTTCGGCGCGAGCTCGCCCACGCCTGGGGCGCCGACGCGACAGCCCGGCCCGCCCGCTGGACGCTCGCGACCCGCGTCGGGCGGCTGTAGACGGAGGGTATTTGGACTGGACCAACGGCCTTCTCCTACTCTAGTTTTGCAGTCATGACGCCCCGCAAACGCAGCGTCCCGTCATCCAACGCTCGCGACGTCGCGACGGAGCTCCGCGACAGCGACCAGGCCTTCCGCTTGATCGTGGAGAACGTGCAAGACTACGCGATCTTCATGCTCGACGTCGCCGGGCGGGTGAAGAGCTGGAACGTCGGCGCCCAGCGGATCAAGGGATACTCGGCCGAAGAGATCATGGGGCAGCATTTTTCCCGCTTTTACGTTCCGGAGGACGTGCAGGCGCGGAAACCCGAACACGAGCTCCAGGTGGCCGCGGCGGAGGGGCGGTGCGAAGACGAGGGCTGGCGTGTGCGCCAGGATGGCTCCCGCTTCTGGGCGAACGTCGTCATCACCGCCTTGCGGAGCGCCGACGGCGCGCTGCTCGGCTTCGCGAAAGTCACGCGCGACCTGACCGGGCGCCACCGGGCGGAACAGGCTCTGCGGGAGACGGAAGAGCGGTTGCGGCTGCTGGTGGACGGCGGGAAGGAGTATGCGCTGCTCATGCTCGATCCCGCAGGGCGGGTGGTGAGCTGGAACGCGGGGGCCGAGCGCATCGAGGGGTACTCGGTCCAGGAGATTCTTGGACAGCACATTTCCCGGTTTTATCCGCCGCAGGATGTGCAGGCGAGCAAAGCAGAGCGGGGGCTGCAGGTAGCCGCGGCGGAGGGGCGGTGGGAAGACGAAGGGTGGCGAGTCCGCAAGGACGGCTCCCGCTTCTGGGCGAACGTCGTCATCACCGCCTTGCGGAGCACCGACGGCGCGCTGCTCGGTTTTGCCAAGCTCACCCGCGACCTCACCGAGCGGCGCCGGACGGAAACGGCGCTACGGCAAAACGAGGAGCGGCTCCGCCTGATGGTGGAGAGTGTGAGGGATTACGCGATCCTCGCGCTCGACCGCGAGGGACGAGTCATCAGCTGGAACACCGGTGCCGAACGGATCGAGGGATACCGTACGGAGGAGATTCTCGGCCGGCACTTCTCCCGCTTCTATCAGGCGGAGGACGTGGCCCAGGGAAAGCCGGAGTGGGAGCTCGAGCGGGCGGCCAGGGAAGGGCAGTTCGAAGACGAAGGGTGGCGGGTGCGCAAAGACGGCTCCCGCTTCTGGGCCAACGTGGTGATCACGCCGATCCGGGACGCCCAGGGCGTCCTGATGGGCTTCGCCAAGGTCACCAAGGATCTCACCGAGCGCCGGCGGGCCGAAGCGGAGCTACGCCGCCAGAAGGGGTTCATCGAGCAGCTGATCAACTCGAGCACGGACGGGATCCTGGCGTTCGACCGGGAGTCCCGCTGCACCCTGTGGAGCGACGGCATGGCACGGATCAGCGGCCTGCGCGCCGAGGAAGTCTTGGGGCGGCCGGCGCTCGAGGTGTTCCCGTTCTTCAAGGACACCGGCGAGGACAAGCACTTCGCGGCGGCCTTCGAAGGCCGGACGGTCACTGCGGAAGGCGGCCGCTACAGCGCGCGCGAGCCCGCAGCCCGCTCCGTCTTCGAGGCGCAGTACTCACCACTTATCGGCGACAGCGGACAGATCGTGGGGGTACTGGCCATCGTGCGGGACGTGACCGAGCGGAAGCGTGTCGAGCAGGAGCTCGCCCGGTCCAACGCCGAGCTCGAGAAGTTCAGCTATTCCGTCTCGCACGATCTCCGCGCGCCGTTGCGCGCCATCGACGGATTTGCCCGGGCGTTGCACGAGGACCATGGGTCGAACCTCAACGCCGACGGTCAGCGTCTGCTGGGGGTGATCCGCGACAGCGCCCAGCGCATGGGTCAGCTCATCGATGCGCTGCTCAACTTCTCACGCGTAGGCCGGCAGCCCCTGGTCACGACGTCCGTCGACCTCACGGCGCTGGCGGAGTCGGTCGTGGACGAGCTGCGGCGCACCGCCAACGGCGTTGCCGTGGAAGTCACCCTCCACCCCTTGCCCACGGTCGCTGGGGACGCGACGCTGTTGCGCCTGGTGCTCGCCAATCTTCTCGGCAACGCCTTCAAGTTCAGCCGCAATCGCTCGCATCCGCGGGTCGAAATCGGGGCGCGGCGGGAGGGAAGTGAAGTCACCTGCTACGTGAAGGACAACGGCGCCGGATTCGACATGCGCTTCAAGGACAAACTGTTCGGCGTGTTCCAGCGGCTGCACCACGTGGAGGAGTTCGAGGGGACCGGAATCGGGCTCGCCCTCGCCCAGCGCATCATCGATCGCCACGGCGGGCGGATCTGGGCGGAGGGAAAGTTGAACGAAGGCGCGACCTTCTCCTTCTCCCTTCCCAAGGCGGCGCCCACCGCCTAGTATTCGTCCCCGTGACTCTGCACCACGCGGCCTCGACGCGATTTGCGTTTTACCGCTGCAACGACCCCCGGGAGCGGTGGGCGCGTGTGTGTGATCAGCTGACGTAGCCACAGGTCACCCCGATGTCGTTCCGGCTCCCGAGCATGGCGGGGGCATTTTTTTTACCAGTGAAGTGAATGGAGACGAGTGATGGCGCCTTCCCTGGCCACCCCGCGGCGATCGCCGCCGACGCACCCCAGCGAGATCGAGCGCTGGCGTGAGGAAATCGACCACGTGGACCGCGTGCTGGTGCGCCTGCTGAACCTGCGGGCGCGCCTCGCCCTCAAGATCGCGGGGTCGAAGCGCGCCGCGGGGCTCCCACTGCACGCCCCGGCGCGCGAACGGGACGTACTCGCCAACGTCGCCGCAGCGAACCTCGGCCCGCTGGATGGGCCGGCGGTGCAAGCAGTGTTCCGACGCATCGTCCGCGAATCGCGGCGCCTGGAGGAGGATCAGTTCAGGACGCCACAGTGATCCGCAGGTATCCGGGTCGAGGGCCGCGACGTCGCAGCTCGCGGGCTCGAGCGGCGCAGAGCCTAGTACGCCGAGGCGTGTCGAGTTTAGATTCCCACGCCTATGGCCGACGCTGCGACGCGACCCAGCAAGCCTGCGATTACCCCCGGCGCCTGGCAGGAAGCCCGGGGCCTGATCTACGCCCACCGCAAGCGGCTGTCGCTGGGGCTCGTGCTCCTGCTCGTCAACCGGATCGCGGGGTTCGTGCTGCCCGCGTCCCCCAAATGGGTCATCGACCGCGTGATCGGCCAGCACCGCCCGGAGCTGCTCCTGCCGCTGGCCGTGGCCGCGGGCGTGGCGACGCTGGTGCAGGCGGCCACCGGCTTCGGCTTGTCGCAGATCCTCGGGGTCGCGGCGCAGCGCGCCATCACCGACATGCGCCGCACGGTCCAGGCGTACGTCCTGCGTCTGCCGGTCAGCTACTTCGATTCGACCAAGAGCGGCATCCTCATCTCGCGCATCATGACCGATGCCGAGGGCATCCGCAACCTCGTCGGCACGGGACTGGTGCAGCTGATCGGCGGCTTGCTCACGGGAGCGGCGGCGTTGGTCGTCCTCTTCTTCCTGAACTGGCGGCTCACGGCGATCGCGATCCTCATTCTCGGCTGCTTCGGCGGCGGCATGGCGTTCGCGTTCACCAAGCTGCGGCCGCTGTTCCGGGAGCGCGGCAAGCTCAACGCCGAGGTGACGGGACGGCTCGGCGAGACGCTCGGCGGCATCCGCATCGTCAAGGCCTACCGCGCGGAGCGGGGCGAGCGGCTGGTGTTCACGCGGGGCGCGAACACCCTGTTTCGCAACATCGCCGCCACGATGACGGGTATCTCCGCCGTGGGCTCGTTCGCCACACTCATCGTCGGCGCCATCGGCATCCTGATGATCCTGGAGGGCGGTCATGCGGTGCTCACCGGCGCCATGACGCTGGGCGATCTCTTCATGTACGCCATCTTTGTCGGCCTCGTGGCGCTGCCGCTCATCAACATCGCGTCGATCGGGACGCAGATCACCGAGGCGTTCGCGGGCCTCGACCGGATCCGGGAGATCCGCCGGCTCGCGACCGAGGACGCCGAAGACGGCGCCCGTCCAGCGCTGGCGGAGGTGGAGGGGGATGTCGTCTTCGACGCTGTGAGCTTCGCCTACGTGCCGGGGAAGGACGTGCTACGACACGTCTCGTTCCACGCGCCCCCCGGCTCCACCACGGCGCTCGTGGGGTCGTCAGGGGCGGGGAAGAGCACGCTCATCAGCCTGGTGCTCGCGTTCAGCCGCCCCGGCGCCGGGCGCGTCCTGGTGGACGGACGCGACCTCGCCACAGTGCGGCTGGCCGAGTATCGCCGGCAGCTGGGGGTCGTGCTCCAGGACAACTTCCTGTTCGATGGCACGATCGCCGAGAACATCGCGTTCGCCCGCCCCCACGCGACGCGCGAGGAGATCGACGCGGCAGGCCGCATCGCCCACTGCGACGACTTCGTGCGCCGTTTCGAAAAGGGCTACGACACGGTCGTCGGCGAGCGGGGCGTGAAGCTGTCGGGCGGCGAGCGCCAACGGGTCTCCATCGCGCGGGCGATCCTGGCCGATCCGCGGATCCTGATCCTCGACGAGGCCACGTCCAGTCTCGATTCGGAGAGCGAGGCGGCCATCCAAGACGGGCTGCGCACGCTGCGGCGCGGTCGCACGACCTTCGTGATCGCTCACCGGCTTTCGACCATCCGCAGCGCCGAGCAGATCCTAGTGATGGAAGGGGGCGAGATCGTCGAGCGCGGCACCCACGCGGAGCTGCTGGCGAAGCACGGGCGCTATCGCCAGCTGTACGATAAACAGTACCACTTCGAGCAGGACCTGTTCATCAACCCCGGCGAAGACTTCACGCCGGAGCCCGAAACGCCGGTGGTGACGACCCCGGTAACCCCGCCTACCAGGCTCTGAGCCCGCTCCGACAGCTCTGCTGCGTGTCTGCAACACTGCCGCGATTGGCTCACACTGATTATGGTGTGGTCGAGCCGATCACACAGAGAGCGTGCGCGCATGTCCGAAACGCAGTGGGCTCGCTTGGCCGAGGATGCGAATTACGGCGTGCGTCGTGGGGCGTGGTATCGCGTGGCGGACCTGACCTCGAGCGACGCCGTGCTCGACGTGAATCACAAGCAGATCGCGCTACCGCGCGGGTCCGTCAAGCTGAGAACCAAGCTGCCCCGGGCGTGGACCATTGTGCCGCGTCCCCACGACGCGAGGCACGTGCCGGAGACGTGGGCCGACAAGTACGCGGTGTGTCCCAGCTGCCGCAACCGCGCCGCGCTCATGGGGAATCCACACACGCTGCGCTGCGCGCGTTGCAGTGGGGTGTTTCAGGTCGCTTGGGAGGAGTGGTTCCTCGCCGCACCGTGATCGGGGTGCGCGCCGCTCAGCCGACGTTCACCGGCTCGAGCGGCTGTGCTTCCTCGGACTTCAGGTAGGCGTGGTGGTCGTGGTACAGCGCTCCCTCCGGGAGCCACTGCCACAGGGGGCCGAGGTCCCGTCGTACCCGCTCCACATAGAACTGGGGGATCTCGGTCGTCTCCTGGTCGAAGTAGCGCTGGATCTGGGGGTCGGCGTCGAGCCGGCGGCGCAGCTCCGTATGGTAGCGAATCCGTCCAAACCCTTCGGATGACACCGCACGCACCACGTTCATCCACCGCGGAATCGGAGCGGTCGTCGCGCGGAAGCGGTTGACGATGGCGCGGCCGGAGAAGGTGTACCGGGTCAAGCCGATCACGTGGTCGTAGAAGTCCCGCCAGGAGTAGTTCTTCGGCTTGACGTTCATCGCGTGGTTGTTGTCGAGGAAATGGAACGGGAACGGCAGCACGCGATCGGCGCGCTGGTATTCCAGATTGAGCGGCGCCGCCCGCCCGAACGCGGATAACAGCGAATAGCCGGGGAACGCGCCGGGCGTGAGATCGACGAACCGCTTGGTGAGCTCGAAGGGCTCCGGGCCGCGATCCGAGTCGAGGCCGAGCACGAAGTTGGTCTGCACGTAGGGGATGTGCCGCAAGATCATGTTGACGTGCTCGGAGACCTGCTCGACCTTGCCGAGGCCCTCCACCTTGCCGGTCTTCGACTTGTTGCCGAGGTCGTACCACGACTCGATGCCCGGCAGCAGCGCCTTGAATCCGTTGCGTCGCAGCCGCTGGACGTGCGGCTCGGAGAGCAGCGAGAGGCTGCTCTCTGCGATGAAATCGATCGAGTCCGGGGGAGCCGCCGCCTCGATGGCGTCCAGCACCTCGTCGAATCGCACGCCGAAATTGGGATCGTGCCAGCCGACGCGCGGGCGGCGCAGCTGTTGCCGCAGGAACTTGAGGTCGTCCTGCAGCACCTGCATGTCGAGCGGCTGATACGGCACCACCGAGTCGATGCAGAAGCTGCAGGTATACGGGCAGCCGAGGCTGCCGAGCATCGGCACGATCTTGAAGAACGGGGCTTTGCGGAGCGTCGGCTCGATGAACTTCCAACGCTCGCGCACGCCTGGGAGCGTCGCGGGTTGACGTGGGGCGGCGCGGTGCACGCCCAGCGGCCGGTGCCGGGCGCCGTCCTGCAATACCTCTCGGATGACCGCCCGGTCGGTGAAGCCGAGCACATAGTCGAAATAGCGCCGGGCGTCCTCGGGGTAGCAGCGGGCGTGCGGTCCACCCAGCACGGTGACGGCCCCGCGCGAGCGGAACAGGTTGCTGAGCGCGTACGCGAGCAGCGCCGCTTCCGTGAAGGCGCCGATGAACACGAGGTCGACGTCGGCCGGTAATTCTGCGACGAGATTCTCGAAGCCGGTATAGCAGACGAAGGTGACCTGATGGCCTTCCGCTTCGCACCAGACGCCGACGACCTGAGGCATGATGCTCGCCAGGTTGGCGTGCATCACCCGCGCGTACAGCGCGCGCGTCGGCCCCTTGGTTACGAGGTCGACGATGCCGATGCGGAGTTTACGCACACACCTGTCGGTGACGGATGATCCACTATCTCCTGGGCGCGGGAAGGATGTCTGTGGCGCACCTAATGCCGCACTCCCGGTCACGGAAAGCCATCGACCGGGTGGGTGAGGCGTGCGCGACGCATCAATCTAACGAGCTAGCTCTCCGGGGCTAGTCGGCGCCTTCCGAGCGGGCGAAGGCGGCGATCTGCAACCGGGTGTGCAGCGCGAGCTTCTCGAGGATGTTGTGCACGTGGCTCTTGACGGTATGCGTTGCGATATGCAACCGCTGCGCGATCTCCTTGTTGCTCAACCCTTCGCCGATGAGGTCGATCACCTGCCGTTCCCGCTGGGTCAGGCGCACGGCGTCGATCACGGCCCGGGTGCCGTGCCCCTTCGCTTGCCTGGCGATCTGGGAGAACAGGGATTCGGTCATCGGCGGCGGCAGCACGTTGCTCCCCCCGGCGACGGCACGGATCGTGTCCACGAAGTCCGTCGGCGTGGCGTCCTTCAAGATGAAGCCCGAGACCCCCGCTTTCACGAGCTCGACGACGTCCTCGTGCACCGGGAAGAGATCCATCGCGATGATCCTCACGTCGGGTGCCGTCCGCTTCAACTCGCGCACCACACGCGCGCTGTCGTCATCCTTGAGGCCTAGGTCCACGAGCACGACCTGAGCGTTCTTGGCGTGCGACTCCCGTAGGGCTGCCTCACCGCTCGCCACGGCGCCGACCAACGCAACGTCCGGCTGCGCCGCGAGCAGTAGGGTGATCGCATCGCGCAGCAGGCGGTTGTCCTCAATCAACAATACTGGGATAGGCGTGGGCATGGTCCCGGACAGTCCTGCCTAGTACGATGGGAAAGGAAAGGCCGGCTCGCAAGCACTGGGCCAGGGCCTGCCAGCCTGTCAGTAGCAATCCGTCGTACCCGCGGCTACCTTCGGTATACGTGCGGAACGGCACAGCTACGACCGCTCGGGCAAGACACAGATAGCGGCCACCCAGCCAACACCTGGGTCGAGGCGACAAGACGTAGGCCACGCGAGATCCGCCGACCGATCGGCGCATCTCGCGTTCTTTTTTCTCGGAGAGCAGCGGGGACGCGTGGTGACGAAACCGCAGCGACAGCAGGCGGCGCCGCAGCACTGGGTGTATGCCTATCAGATCGAGCCGCCGCAGCCCGACGCGCGGTTCCACAGGGTCAAAGCGCTGCTCGGCAAGGCTCACATGGCCGCCCGGCGCGCGGCGCGGATGTGGACGGGCCGCATCGTGGTGGAGACGCGGGTCAGTCACATCCTGATCGTCAGCGACAGCCCCAGTCGGCAGCGCGCCGTCAATCGCGCGCTCGAGAAGGAGCTGAAGCACCTGGGGCTGCGCTTCCTGGTGAACCAGCCCGTCCCCCTGCCGGCGGAGCAGCCGTAACGCGCCAGCGCCCGCGCTCGGTCACCGCACCGGCCCGGTCGCGCCGAGCCAACCTCCGCTGAACCCCGCCCGCTTGAGCCCCCGCACGATGTACGGATTCTTTCGCATCGTGCGCCAGATCAGCTCGCTGCGATAGTTCTCGATCATCGCGAGGATCGGCCCCTGGTCGATCCCGAGATAATCAACGTCGAACCACCCGAACACGGGATCCACCTCGCCCCGTTCCACGGGTACTTGCGCGGTGAAGGTCGGGTTGAAGGCGTCGCGGAAGCCGTAGGTCGAGAAGAGATGTGACCCGTAGGTCTCGCGCATCGTGATGAGGGCGGCGATCGCGATCTCGGGCGCGAACGGCACCGCGCCGCCGGCGGCCGTGGGAGCGAGCGTGCCGTCGTCGTTGGTCTCGAGCAGCGACACGCCGCGCGCCCAGTAGGTGTGGAACTGGCGGGTGCGCCCGTTCAGGACGAGCGTCGTGTTCGCCGGGCCGTCCGAAGCCGTGAGCCCCCAGATCTGGTTCGAGTAGCCGTTCCACACCATGGGGTTGGCCGCGGCGTAGGCGCGCTGGGCGTAGGTCGCGCGGCGTGAATTCTCGAAGTAGTCAATGCCGCGGCCGCGCATGTAGGAGTCCTGAATACCGCGGAAGGCGATCCACACGTGGGAGTACTCGTGGCCGAACAAGGGCCCGAACTGCACGTAATCCTGCCCGCGAAACGTCCCCCACTGGTAGCCCCCGACCCACGCGGTCCAGGCGGTGGAATCCACGGCGTGGGTGGGCGAGCCGAGCGCGAGGATGTAGAGGATCATCGCCTCGTTGTAGCCGATCCAGTCGGCGGGGATGAACCCGCCCTCCGGGTGCCACCCCATGCTGACGGCGGGCGGCCGCGCCTGCGCCCAGTTCCAATCCACGCGGTAGTAGATGGAGTCAACGAGCGACCGGATGAGGGACTCGGTCGAGTCGGCTGCGTCGTAGTACGACTGGCAGAACACCACGCCCGCGAGCAGGAGCGAGGTATCGATGGTCGAGAGCTCCACATTTTGGAACCGCTGACCCGTGCTCATGTCGAGGAAGTGATAGAAGAAGCCGTGGTAGCCGGTCGCGCCCGAGACGCTCGAGTCCTGGGGGGCGGTCCAGAAGAAGCGCAGCGTCGTGAGGGTGCGGGCGGCCGCCTGAGCGCGGGTGATATAGCCACGCTCCACGCCGATCGGGTAGGCGGTGAGCGCGAACCCGACCGCCGCGATGCTCGAGAACGACGGGCTCGGCGCGCGGTCGGGGGTCAGCCCGTTCTGGGGGTTGGTCAAGTCCCAGAAATAATGAAAGGTGCGCTGCTCCAGGGTGTCGAGGAAGGCGGTGGTGTCACGGGCCGTGTTAGGAGGAGGCGGCCCGGCAGCGTTGTTTGCCGCGCAGCCGGCGAGCGCCGCGGCGAGGAGCACCGGTTTCATCGGTCCCGGACGAAGCCGATCTTGTCCAGCGCGGCACCGATCTCCGGGTTCGCCATGAATAGCTTCCAGATGAGCCCGGTGCGGTAGTTCTCGATCATCACCACAATTGGCGCCTGGTTCAGCCCCATGAAGATCGGCGAGATCCAATGCTCGTCGAAGTTGATCGCATCGCGGAAGCCATACACCCCCCACAACCGATCCCCCAGATCGCGGTAGAAGTGCTTCAGGGCGGCCAGCGACGCATCCGCCGTGTAGGGGAACGACGCCAGCGCGCCGGTCGGGGTGAGGGTGCCGGTGTCGACGTGCGGCGCGGGCTCGTGCGCCTCATACCCCCACGGCCCGTCGCTCGCCGTCAGCCCCCAGGCCGCAGGTCCGTACCCGGCGTGCCGGCGTGGGTTGGCGATGCAGTACGCTCGGTTGATGCGCGCGATGCGGCGGTTGTTCTCGAAGTAGTCGGTGTAGCGGTCTCGCTTACCGCGGGGGTCGAAGCCGAGAAAGGAGTAATGGGTGAAGAACAACGGTCCCCCCGTCGCCACCCCGACGGGTAGCTCGATGCCGTAGTAGCTGTGCCCGTTCGTGTAGTGGTCACCGTGGGTCGTCTGCCCCCACCCGCGGCGATACTCCACGGCACGCTGCGCCTGACTGGCCCAGCCCCTGTAGTACACCTCCCCCGGCACCCCATGCGTGGGGGAGGCGATCGCCAGCAGGTAGGCGATCATCGTCTCGTTCCACCCGATGAGCGGATGCTCGAGCTTCCAGGCGTAGTCCGGCGACCAGTGCCAGATCAGAAAGGCGCCGTCCGGGGTCTTGCGGTGCCAGCTCCACTCGACGCCCTCCCACAGGGCCGTGATGTGATCGTACAGCGCCTGGTCGGCCTTGAAATACTGCCGCGCGGCCAGCAACCCTTGCGTGAGGAAAGCGGTTTCGACCAGGTCGCCGCCGTCGTCGTAGCGGCCGAACAGCGGAATCACGTGGCCGCTGCGCCCGCTCATGAAGTGGGGCCAGACGCCGTGAAACCGGTCCGCGGTCTCGAGAAAACCGACGATCTGCCGCATGCGCGCGGTGCTCTGCTCGCGGGTGATGAAGCCGCGCTCGGTCCCGACGATGAGCGCCATGATGCCGAAGCCGGAGGCGCCGGTCGCCACGAGATCGGGATCCCCGGGCTGGCTCTCGAGCGCCAGCCCGGCGTTGGGATGCGCTCCGTCCCAGTAGTAGCGGAACGAGGCCTCCTGCACCATCGTCAGCAGCTCATCGTCGGTCATCGCGCGCGTCGTCGCGGTCGCCGTCTCCGACGGGGCCGAGAGGTTGTCGTTGACGTCCACCGCGCGGACGCGGTAGGTGGCCCGCCGTCCCGGCGCGCCCAGGAAGGCGACGTAGCGATTGAACCATGATGTCTGCACGTCGATCGCCTTGAAGCGCGTGCCGTCGGTGGAGCGCTCGATCCGGTATCCCCTGAGATCGGGGGCCTGGACCGGCTCCCACGCCAGCTCGATGTGTCGTTCGAAGCCGCGGGCTCGCAGGGTGCGCGGCACGGGCGGGGGCGTCGTGTCGCGGGGGTCGCCGCTCGTAATCGCGATCTCGTCGATATAGAGTGTGTGCGGCGCGCCGTCGTCCAGCCACTGCTCGAAGAACACGGTGGCCGCGCGGTGCGGGTCGAACGTCCGGCCGTCCTGCAACGTCATGGCGAGCTGCCCGATCGGCACCGACACGCGCGTCCACTGCCCGGCGGGAAGCCCGTCCGTGTAATAGTCGGCGAGTCGCAGCTCGCGACGCAGTCCTTGCGCGTCCTCGATCCCGATCAGCGGGAGCACCCCGGCGGGAATCGCCGCGTCGGTGTACGCTCGGAGTACCAGCGAATCGCCGGTGAACTCAGCCGTCTGATTGCGCCAGCTCTCCCGGCGCACGCCCGCGTGCCAGGTGCCGCCGGGGCGGGAGGTCCACGTCAGGCGCAGCGCGTTCGGGGGGGTGAAGACGTGAGTGGTCTCGACCGGGAGCTTGCCGCGCGCGGCAGCCAGCGTGCTCGGAGTGATCGCCCGGGCCTCGCTGAAATAGTAGGCCGTGTCGGTCAGACTGCGCTCGAAGAAGACATGACGATCGTGGGCAGCCTGGGCCGACGCCTGGGCGGCGAGGAGTAGGAGTGCCGTCTCGTAACCGGCGAGGCGTCTAGTCAGGGCGGCGCTGGCCGTGCCGGGTCGTGATGACTACCACGCCGTTCGCTCCCCGAACACCGTAGATCGCCGTGGCGCTGGCATCTTTCAGGATATCGATCCGCTCAATATCACCCGGGTTGAGCCACGACAAGCCGTGCCTGGTGGTCACTTCCACGGGCATTCCATCCACCACATACAGCGGCTCGGTGTCACCGTAGATGGAGCTCCGGCCCCGGATCTGGACCGAAATGCCCCCGCTCGACAACCGGATGACCTGCACGCCGGCGCTCCGACCTTCGAGCAGCTCCTCGACCTGCGCTGCGGGGATGCCGTGTAGATCCTCGGCGCTCACCGTGGAGACGGCGCTCGCGGTCATTTCCTTCGGGGATGCTGCTGCCGGGGAGGATGCGCGTGGGTGGGCGCACCCCAGCCACCTCACCCCAGCCGCGACGAGCACGACGCCCAGAGAGGTCCGCGAGCCCCGCGTCACCGCCCTAGTACCCGGGGTTCTGCTGCAGGCCGGCGATGGCCGCTTCACCCGCCGGGATCGGGTACAACGTGTCCCGCGGTGCGAATGCCGCGCCCATGAGCAGGGCAGCCCGGCCCGGAACCACCCCGTTCTGCCGGATGATGTCGAACCAGCGCTGTTGCTCCATCCCCAGCTCCACACGGCGCTCCTGCCAAATAGCATCGAGCAGCGCCTGTCCCGTGGCCGTCACGTTGGGAAGCAGCGTCTGCGCCGCGATGGTAACGGCCAGCGTTTGCGTGGTGATGACCCCGGTGACGGAGTCCTGTCGCACGCGCAGCACATCGAGCGTGACGTTGACGCCGGGCGTTTTCGAGTTCACCGCGGTGAAATAATCGGCCACGGTGGCGATCGGCGTCCCGTCGATCGCGCGGACGATGTCGATCGTATCGACCCGCACCGGCGGGATCGTGGCGGAGGCGCAGCCGCCGACGCAGCGGGACTTGAAGCTGCGCAGTCCCGCAGTGAAGGCCGGACTGGTCGGATTGACGTAGCGCACGAACACGCGGCTCTCTCCCGAGGGTCGAGCGAGCACGGCAGAGTCGATCGGTGCAGCGAGCAGCTCGGGCGTGAAGCCGAGCGTCACCGTTTGGGTGCCACGCGCACGCGCGCGAACCTGGTTCAGGTAACTCTGCGCTTTGGCGATATCTCCCGTCTGATACGCCGCCTCGGCCCCGATCAGCAACACGTCGGCGTAGCGGAGGCGCCGGAGGTTGATCCCCGAGTTGAAGGCGCCGCCGACGTTGCTGGGAGACATGAACGCCTTCTGGTTGTACCGGTTGTTCAGCATGCTCGGATTCAGGTAGACCACCAAACCGCTCCCGTCCGGGAGCAACTCCCACGGGTAGAGGATCGTGGTCTCGAGGCGCGGGTCACCCGGCTCGTAGGCGGCTTCGAGACTGGGTGACGGCGTGTTGAATCCCCAACCGATGTTCGGTGTGCCTCGCACGCCCTGCACCTCGGCATACTGAATGTTCGCGCCTCCCTCGCTCGGCTGCTTCCCGCCGCCTGGGGTCACGTTCGCTTCCACCTCCCATACCGACTCAGTGGAGTTTTCCCCTGCGTCCGTGAAGAGCGTCGCGTAATCGGCGAAGAGACCGTAGCCGGGCCGGCCGATGACCGAATCGGCATATGTCAGGGCGTGGGCGTAGTCCTTGCGGTAGAGGTACACCTCCGCCAGCATGCCCTGGGCGGCGCCCTTGGTGGCGCGGCCCACGTCCGCGGCGGCGTACTGCAACTTCGTCGGGAGCACGGCGCTCGCGTCCTGGAGATCCTGCTCGATCAGCGCGTACACCTCGTCCGCAGTGGCCCGCGGCTGGATGAACTGGTCCGGGGTGAGCGGCTGGGTGAAGAGCGGCACGCCTCCGAACGCCCGCGCCAAGAAGAAGTAGTAATAGGCGCGCAGGAACTTGTTCTCACCGATGAGCCGCGCCTTGAGGGTCGCATCCATCGGGACGTCGGGGATGTGCTGGATCGCCACGTTCGCCCGATACACCCCCTTGTAATAGCCGGCCCAGGGATCCGCGAAGGCGAGGTTACCGGGATCGAAGGTGAGGTTGTCTAAGTCGCCCAGAAAGCTGGCGTCACCGGGCGTGCTCCCCTTGGTGGCGTCGTCCGACACGATGTCGGTCAGCCCGAGCCACGAGAAGACGTGCACCTGCCACTCGCGCAGCATGTTGTAGGTGGCGTTGGTCGCCGCCACGGCCTGGTCTGATGTCTTGAAGAAATTCTCCGTGGTGAGCACGCCTTTCGGCTCGGTCGAGAGGAAGTCGCATCCCGCGGCGAGGCCGAGGACGGCGAGGAGACAGAGCCCGCGCGTTGCTGTCGTTGAAGGTTTCATAGCTCGCCCCGAATCGAATGAATTCACGTTAACATGTCTCAGAACGCCACATCCAGGCCCACCGTAAACGTCCGCGCTGGGGGAAAGATCCCCCCGAAGGTGTCGATCCCGCTGGCGATCACCGAGCCTCCAGGCAGCTCGGGGGTGTAGCCGGTGTAGTTCGTGGCGTTGAACAGGTTGGTGCCGCTCAGGTAGACCCTGGCCTGCCCGATGCCGAGTCCGTTCGTTGCGCTCACGGGCAACCGATAACCGACCTGCACGTTCTGCAGCTTGAGGAAGGAGCCGTCCTCGATGAATCGGTCGGAGGCCACGTAGTTGGTTCCGGCCGTGGTCACCCGCGGCTCCGTGTTGCTCGTGCCCTGCCCGTGCCAGCGGTTCAAGTACGAGGCCTCGAAGTTCTCGACCCCGAAGCGGACCGCCTTCTTGCCGTTGAACACCTTGTTGCCCGCCTGTCCGCTGAAGTTGGCCGAGACATCGAAATCTCCAAAACGGAGGCGACCGTTGAACCCGTACACGACATCCGGGATGGGGCAGCCGAGGAACTGCTTGTCCGCGTCGGTGATCGTCTTGTCGCCGTTCGTATCGACGTAGCGCAGGTCCCCGGGCTGCTCGCCGACGTTGCGAGTCGGTGAGCTGGCGATCTCCGCCGCCGTCTGGAAGACTCCCTGCACCTTCAAACCCCAGAAGCAGCCGATCGGCTGGCCGACCGCCGTGCGCGTCGTGAACGTGACCTCGTTGCCGAGGCCGCCGGCGAGGATTTGCGTGTTGCCCTGACCGAGCGCCTTCACGGTGTTGCTGATGGTGGAGCCGTTCAAGCCGAGCTCTAGGTCCGCGGCGCCCAGCTTACGGCGCCAGGCGAACGTGCCCTCGATGCCGGTGTTCAGGACCTTGGCCGCGTTCACGTAGGGCTGCGTCGACACGCCGATGTAGGCGGGGATCGGTACCTGCACCAAGATGCCGTCGGTGAGGCGGTGATAGTAGTCGAGCGTGGCCTCGAGCTGACCATCCAACAGCACCATGTCGGCGCCGACGTCGCTCTGGGTCGTCTTCTCCCATTTGACCTGCGGGTTGGCCAGCTCGATGGGGCTGGCGCCGTATTGCAGCGTCTCACCGGTCCCGAACACGGCGTTCAGGTTGCCGGTGACGATCGGGATGCCGGGATACGCGCCGATCTTGTCGTTGCCGGTCTCCCCCCAACTGGCGCGCAGCTTCAGGGCCGAGAACGGCCCTTTCTCCTTCATGAACGGCTCTTCCTTCAGATTCCACGCGACCGCGAACGACGGGAACGAGCCGTAGCGATTGTCCGGGCCGAACCGCGACGATCCGTCGATGCGCATCGTGCCGGTGAACGAGTACCGGTCCTTGAGGGTGTAGTTGGCGCGGAACAGATAGGACAGCATCTTCCAGTCCGACGCACGGTTGAAGTTCGTTTCCCCCGCCGCGGCGCCTGCGTCACAGTACCAGAGACTCGGGTCTTCGCCGGCGATGTTGGTGCGCGCGCAGCCGAGCACTTCGTTGTAGAACGACTGCGCGGTGACCCCGGCGAGCAGGTTGAGGCGGTGGCGCTCCGACTGATAGTTGTAGGCGAGCGTGTTCTCCCACAGCCAGGAGCTGCTGGTGCCCGTCTCGACGTCGACGCTGGAGATGTCGTTCTTCTGAAGCGTCGAAACTGAGTACACGGGTACGAAACTCCGGAAGTGTGAGCGACCGAGGTCCACACCGAAACTGGACCGGAACGTGACGCTGTGCGGGAGATTCAGCTCGCCGAAGAAATTGCCGATCAGGCGCGCGTTGTTCTCGGTGTTGCGCGTGTAGAAGACGGTGGCCGCGGGATTGCCCGCCGAAGAGCGCACCGTGCCATCGGCGAAGGTGCCGGCCGGATTGTACGGCGCCACGGTCGGGTCCGCGCGGTAGAGCACGCTCAACACGTCCGGTGGTCGGTCGTCGTCGGTATAGGAAACCGCGAGGTTGTGCCCCAGCAGCAGGTGGTTCGTCACGCGATAGTCGTTGTTCAGGCGCAGCGTGACCCGATGGAAGTCCGACTTCGGAACGACGCCTGCCTGCCGAAAGTAGTCGCCACTGAAGTAGTACGTGACCTTGTCCGTGCCCCCCGAGCTCGAGACCTGGTAGTTCTGCATCGGCGCGGTTTCGAACATCACCTTCTGCCAATCGGTGCCCGCCCCGATGGTATCCGGATTGGTGAAGTAGGCCGGCGCTCCCAGATTGGTGGCCAGCTCGTTGGCGAGTATGGCGTAGTCGTGCGCGTTGACGAGATCGACGCGATGCTCGACGGCCTGGGACCCGGCGTAGGCGTTGAAGCTGAAGTGCGTCGGGCGCTCGAGACCCCCGCGCTTGGTGGAGATGATGATGACACCGTTGGCGCCGCGCGAGCCGTAGATCGCTGTGGCCGAGGCGTCCTTGAGCACCTCGACGGACGTGACGTCGTTTGCCTGCAGGAACGAGACGTCGTCGGTCAGCATGCCGTCGACGACGTAAAGTGGGGACGCGTCGTTGAGGGTGCCGACGCCGCGGATACGCACGACGGCGCTGGCGCCCGGCCGGCCGGACGAGGGCGTCACCTGCGCCCCCGCGATCCGACCCTGCAGTGTCTGGTCGACCGATGCCGTGGGGACCGGCGTCAAGTCATCGGCGTTGACGGTCGTCACGGCTCCTGTGACGTCGCGCCGCTGTTGCGTGCCGTAGCCTGTCACGACGACCTCTTCCATCATGATCGCTGCGGCCTCCATGGTGGCGTTCACCACCGACCGCCCCGCGATCGCGACCTCGACGGGGCGGTAGCCGATGAAGGCGAAGGTCAGCGTGTCGTTCGGAGTGCGGGCAGCGATCGCGTACCTGCCGTTAGTGCCTGTGAGCGTGCCGATGCTCGTGCCCTTGACGACGACCCTCGCCCCCGAGAGGGGGCTGCCATCGCTGGCTGAGGTCACCGTGCCAGTCACCTGCACCGGCGCCGCTTGACCCCAGCCAGGCTCGACGGAGGCTAGCGAGAGGAGGGAGACGAGACCGACGAAAAGCGTCGCGCTGAACGGTCTGAGAGAGCTCCGGCTCATGGACAAATCTCTGCTGAGTGCGTTGCATCCCTTATCACGCGCGTTGTGTCGTTTGTCAAGTCCGCATGAACCCGCGTAGATTCCGTCCACCGCGTTTCAGATTTCTACCTCTGCTCAACGGGATCCCGATGCGCATCCAAGACGGCTGTTTCACGGCGTTCGTCGCCCTGGGCCTCGCTGCCCCCGGCCCCGCTGCCGCGCAGCGCGCCGCCCCAGGGCGACTGATCGACTCGCTCGTTGCCCGCATGACCCTGGAGGAAAAGCTCGGCCAGCTCAACCTGCCTTCGGTCGATAACCAGCCGAGCCCCGCTCAGCTCGAGCAGGTGCGCAAGGGCCAGGTCGGCGGGTTCCTGAACCTAGCCGGCGCCCAGGCGACCCGAGACGCCCAGCGGATCGCGGTGACCGAGTCACGCCTCCATATCCCCCTCCTCCTGGGCCTGGACGTGATCCACGGCTATCGCACGATCTTCCCGATCCCGCTCGCCGAGGCGGCCACGTGGGACCCTGCGGTGGCGGAGAGCACGGCGCGTGCGGCGGCGCGCGAAGCCGCGGCGGCCGGCGTGAACTGGACGTTCGCGCCTATGGTCGACATCGCGCGCGACCCGCGGTGGGGGCGCATCGCCGAGGGCTCGGGCGAGGACCCCTACCTGGGATCGGCCATGGCCGCGGCCCGCGTGCGGGGATTTCAGGGCAAGGATCTGCGCGCGCCCGACGCCGTAATGGCCACGGTCAAGCACTTCGCCGCGTACGGCGGCGCCGAAGGCGGCCGGGACTACAACACCGTGGACGTGCCCGAGCGCACCCTGCGGGAGATCTACCTGCCGCCGTACCGGGCCGGGGTGGAGGCGGGCGCCGGGAGCATCATGACCTCCTTCAATGAGATCGGCGGCATCCCGAGCCACGCGAACCGCTGGCTCGTGACCACGCTGCTGCGCGACGAGTGGAAGTTTCCCGGCTTCGTCGTGAGCGACTGGACCGGCGTCGAAGAGCTGCGGAACCACGGCGTCGCGGGCTCGCGCGCCGACGCGGGCAAGGTCGCACTCGAGGCCGGCGTCGACATGGACATGGTGAGCCGCATTTATCTCGAGGACCTACCCGCCTTGGTCCGAGCGGGGCGCATCCCGATCGCGACGGTCGACGCCGCCGTGCGACGCGTGCTCGCGGGTAAACGCGCCCTGGGCCTGTTCGATGACCCGTACCGCGGATCGAGCGTCGAGCGCGAGCGCAGCGTGCTGCTCGCGCCGGAGCAGCGCCAGCTCGCCCGCAGCGTGGCGCAAGCGGCGATCGTGCTGCTCAAGAACGACGGCAATCTGCTCCCGCTCGGGCCCACGCGGCACACGCTGGCGGTGATCGGTCCGCTCGCGGACGACCACGTGGCGGCGCTCGGCTCGTGGGCGGGCCGCGGCGACCCGCGCGATGCGGTCACGCCGCTGGAAGGCATCAAGACCCGAGCGGGAACCGGCACGGAGGTTCGCTACGCCAAGGGCTGCGGCATCGTCGATACGGCGACCGGCGGCTTTGCCGAGGCCGTGGCGCTGGCGCGCCAAGCCAACGTTGCTCTCCTCGTACTGGGGGAAGCGGGCGACATGAGCGGCGAGGCTGCGAGCCGCTCGAGCCTCGGATTCCCCGGTGTGCAACAGCAATTACTCGAGGCCGTCCAGGCAACCGGGACTCCCGTGGTGCTGATACTTATGAACGGCCGGCCGCTCATCGTGCAGTGGGCGGCCGACCATGTGCCCGCGATCGTCGAGGCGTGGTTCCTGGGTGTCGAGACCGGGCCCGCCCTCGCGGGCGTCCTGTTCGGCGACGTGAGTCCCAGCGGCAAGCTCCCCGTGACCTTCCCCCGGGCCGTCGGCCAGATTCCGATCTACTACAATCACAAGAACACGGGACGGCCGGCGGGCACGGACAAGTACACCTCCAAATACACCGACCTGCCGTCGAGCCCACTCTTTCCCTTTGGCTATGGGCTGAGCTACACGTCGTTCGAGTACAAGGATCTCAAGCTGAGCGCGCCGAGCATCGCCGCGGGCGGGACGCTCAACGTGTCGGTGACCGTGACCAACACGGGTGTGCGCGAAGGCACCGACGTCGCGCAGCTCTACGTGCACGACGAGGTGGCGAGTGTCACCCGGCCGGTGCGCGCGCTCGCGGGATTTCGGCGTGTATCCCTCCGACCCGGCGAGTCGCGCACGCTGGAGTTCACCCTGACGCCGAAAGAGCTCGGGTTGTACGATCAGCGCATGAGGTTCGTGGTCGAGCCCGGGAAGTTCCGGGTGTACGTGGGTGGGAGCTCGGAGGCAGGGCTCGAGGGGGAGTTCGAGGTAAGGGCGGGCGCGGGGGTGGAGCGGAGATAGCGACCGTGCGGTCCGGTTGGGGTGATGACGTCGGAGTCTGGTGATGACGTCGGAGTCTGGTGATGACGTCGGAGTCTGGTGATGACGTCGGAGTCTGGTGATGACGTCGGAGTTTGGTGATGACGTCCGAGTTTGGTGATGACGTCGGAGTCTGGTGATGACGTCGGAGTTTGGTGATCACCGTCCGCGTTGTTGTGTTATGAGGGACTAAAGTCCCTGCTCGGCCGTGGGGCGTCCTGAAGGACGCTGACAGATGCCGAGTTCCGGGGTGGTTCAAGCTCGTAATCAAATCGGTGCAGCGTGCGGCGTTTCTCTGCGCACGCGTCCTTCAGGACGCGCTGCCGCCGAGCAGGGACTTTAGTCCCTCATAAACTCGGAGGGAGGCCGCGATTGGGCGGTCGTCCGGGTTGCTGGGTGAGCCTGGTCGAGGCAGTTGCGTGTGAGAATGGTAGTGCACGCCAAGACGTGGTGCGCGCTAAGGATGGTGATGGGCAGTAAGTCTGGTGTTGACGTCCGAGTCTGGTGAGGCCGTCCGAGTCGGGTAATGACGTCCAAGTCTGGTAATGATGTCTCGGTCCGGTGATTGACGTCCGAGTCGAGTGATGATGTCTCGGTCTGGCGATGACGTCCAGCCGGGTGACGACGTCCGAGTCGGGCGATGACGTCCAGGTCTGGTGATGACGTCTAGGTCTGGAGATGACGTCTAGGTCTGGAGATGACGCCCGAGTCTGGTGATGACGTTCCCCGTAGGTATGAGGGACTAAAGTCCCTGCTCGGCCGTGGGGCGTCCTGAAGGACGCTGGCCGATGGCGAGTTCCGGGTGTCGCTGGGCTTGCCTGCCCACGTACTCGATCACGGTCCGGAGTTGGCGCACCCCCACACTCCGCAGGTCGTAGCCCTCCGCCCAGCGCAGCGGTGCCCGCGGCGTGAGGCCGTCCCGATTTGCCAGTCGGGCGCTCGCCCCCTTGAGGCCCTGCACGAGGCGTGGGATGTTGATGACCGGGAGCAGCTGGAGCACGAGGTGCACATGGTCCGCGACGATTCCCGCCTCGAGAACGCGCGCCCCGTGGCGCTGCGCCACCTTTGGCAGAAACCGGCGCAGGAAGTCCGCGACCTCCGAGTTGATTAGGGGCTGCCGCTGCAAGGTGGTCCACGTCAGGTGGACGTACACTCGAACCGGCATGCGCCGAAGCTACGCTTGGAGGGATTGAAACTGTGATCAAATCGGTGCAGCGTGGGGCGTTTCTCTGCGAACGCGTCCTTCAGGACGCGCTGCCGCCGAGCAGGGACTTCAGTCCCTCATAACTCGGAGGGAAGCCGGCGTTCGGTGCGGTCGTCCGAGTTGCTGGGTGAGCCTTGACGAAGCGGTTGCGTACGAGAATAGTGATGCGCGGTAAGATGTGGTGATGCGCGGTAAGATGTGGTGATGCGCGGTAAGATGTGGTGATGCGCGCTAAGATGGTGATGCGCCCCAAGTCTGGTGACGAGTTCTCCCGTCGTGTCGTAGTGTTATAAGGGACTGAAGTCCCAACTCGGCCGTGGGATGTCCTACAGGACGCAGCGTCCTTCAGGACGCGCTGCCGCCGAGCAGGGACTTCAGTCCCTCATAACCCAATAATCCATGAGCGTCACCCATCACGAGCGTCAGCCATCACGAGCGTCAGCCATCACGAGCGTCCATCGTGAGCGCCACCGATCACACGCGTTCCCAATAACCCCTTAAGGCCTCAAGACCCCCCGTGCGCCTCGCCGACCTCGTCGCCACTTCTCAACACGTCGCCCGGACCAGCGGCCGCCTCGACAAAATCGCCCTGCTCGCGGGGCTGCTCCGTCGCGTCGAGCCGCAAGAGGCGGAGATCGCCGCCGCCTATCTGTGCGGCGAGCTCCGTCCGTCGAAGCTGGGCGTCGCCTACGCCGGTGTGCGAGCAGCGACGCCCGACTCGGCGGCTGAGGCGCCCACGTTAGGGCTTTCCGACGTGGACGTCGCGTTCGAGCGGATCGCACACGTTGCGGGGAAGGGTTCCGCCGAGCAGAAGCTGCGGTTGCTGCGCGCGCTGTTGACCCGCGCGACGCAGGACGAGCAGCGCTTTCTCGCGAGCCTCGTGATCGGTGAGCTGCGCCAGGGTGCCTTACGGGGTCTGGTGCTCGAGGCCGTGGCGCAGGCGGCCGGGATCCCGAGCCACGCGGTACGGCGCGCCGTGACGGCGGCGGGCGACCTGCCGAGCGTCGCGCGGGTGGCGCTGGTGGAAGGCGGCTCGGGGCTGTCGCGCTTCGCCATTCAGCTGTTCCGTCCGGTGCTCCCGATGCTCGCGGAGTCCGCCGAGGATGCGCCCGAGGCCCTGGCGCGGCTCGGCCGGGCGGCGCTCGAGTTCAAGCTCGACGGCGCCCGTGTCCAGGTCCACAAGAGCGGCGAGGAGGTGAGGGTCTACTCCCGCCGGCTGAACGAGGTGACCGTGGCCGTGCCCGAGCTCGTGGAGGTGACCCGCGCGCTCCCCGCCCGCGCGCTGATCCTCGACGGTGAAGCGATCGCGCTTCGGCCGGACGGGCAGCCGCACGCATTTCAGACGACGATGCGGCGTTTTGGACGCAAGCTCGAGGTCGAGCGTCTCCGCTCGGAGCTTCCCCTGACGCCGTTTTTCTTCGACCTCCTCTATCTGGACGGCGCCCCGTTGCTCGGCGAGCGGCAGGAGCGCCGTTTTACGGCGCTCACGGAGATCGCGCCGAGCGGGCTCGTCATCCCGCGCACCGTGGCGGACTCAGCCGAGGCAGCGCAAGCCTTTCTCGACGCGGCCCTCGGGCGCGGGCACGAGGGAATCATGGCCAAGGCTCTCGACGCCCCGTATGAAGCCGGCAACCGCGGCCAGCGCTGGCTCAAGGTCAAGCCGGCGCGGACGCTCGACCTGGTGGTGCTCGCGGCGGAATGGGGTCACGGGCGGCGTCGCGGGTGGCTCTCGAACCTCCACCTCGGAGCCCGGGATCCCGAGCGCGGCGACTTCGTGATGCTAGGGAAGACCTTCAAGGGCATGACCGATGCGATGCTCGAGTGGCAAACGAAACGGCTGCTGGAGCTCGAGGTGGGGCGGGATGCCCACACGGTGTACGTACGTCCGGAGCTGGTGGTCGAGGTGGCGTTCAATGACGTGCAAGCAAGTCCCCATTACCCGGGCGGGGTCGCGCTCCGCTTCGCGCGCGTGAAGCGGTATCGCAGCGACAAGCCGGCCGGTCAGGCGGACACGGTCACGACCGTGCAGGAGATCTTGCGGCGGACGCAGCCCATCGGACCCACAGGCTGACGTCCCCTTGCCCGCGGATGGAGCGGAGGTAGACTCAACCCGGCACCCCACCTAGGAGCGTTCCATGCGCCCTCTCGCAATGTTCCGCGCCGCGCTGCTCGTGGCGGCAGCCGGCACGGCCTGTGACCGAAGCATGCCCACCAACCCGAAACTGCGGGCCACGTTCGACGCCCAGGCGGCAAGCACGCCGGACGGGAAGAACTTCGTAGCGCATCTGACGGGGTCAAACGAGGTGCCGGGCCACGACACCCGTGCCGTAGGCCAGGTCAAGTTCCAGCTCAGCGCGGATGGGACGGCGCTCGAGTACCGGTTGATCTCCGCCGACATCGACAACGTCATTGCATCCCACATTCACATCGCCGCCGCGGGTGTAAACGGTCCCGTCGTGGTGTTCCTGTTCGGGACGGTTCCATCGGGCGGCGGCCGGTTCGACGGCGTCCTCGCCGAGGGGACGGTCAGCGCCGCGAATTTCGTGGGTCCGCTCGCGGGCCAGCCGTTCAGCGCGCTCGTCGACGCGATCCGCGCCGGTAACGCGTACGTCAACGTCCACACCAACGACGGCGTGGCACCGCCGAATACCGGCCCGGGAGACTTCCCCGGCGGCGAAATCCGCGGTCAGATCCGCACCGCCGGACCGACTCCATAGCCCCTCGGCGCTCCAGCCCACCCCTAGGGCCCTCTCCACAGCGCGGAGCGGGGCCTTTAGCGGGTGGGGTCAGTTGATCGGGCCGATACGGCATGCCAAGTTGAGGACCATGGCTGCCGGCTGGCGTGCGGGCTACCTGGTCCTGGCCGTGGGAGGGGGAACGTTGGCCGGGGCGTGCAGTCATCCGGCGCCGACGACGGTCCTGCCGGCCCGCGACTCCGCCAGCGTTCGCGCGGTGACGGAAACGGTGGCCGTCCGGGATCCCCAACTCGAGCAGCGGGTCGCGCGGCTGGAGTTGCGCCTGCTCGAGCGAGACGCGCAGATCGAGGAGCTGCAAGCCCGGCTCGATGAGGCGAGGCGGGAAGTGGTGCGGGCGATGGCGAAGCTGCAGACGCTGGCCAGCCGCGCCGAAGCCGCCTCCGCGATGGCGGAGACGGAGATCGCGTTGCAATCGCTCAAGACCGCCGCTGGGCAGCAGGCGGCTCCGGAAATCGGCCAGGCCACGCAGCTGCTGCAGCTCAGCACTGCGGAATTCAACAAACAGAATTACGGCGGCGCCCTGTACCTCGCCAACCAGGCGAAGAGCGTCGCCGGGACGAGCCGCGAGCGCGTGGCCAGCGACGTCCGGGGGTCGCTACGCTCGGGCGAGGTGCTGTTGGCGCTGCCGCTGCGCCTCGCGACGGTGAGCCGCAGCAATGTGCGGGAGGGGCCGGGAGCGACCTTCGCCGTGCTCTTCACGCTGGAGGCCGGGGCACCGCTCGTCGGCTACTCGTACGCCGACCAATGGGTGCACGTCGGCGATCAGGCAGGGCGCAGCGGCTGGGTGTTCCAGAGCCTCGTGGGCCGCCGGCAGGAGCGGTGATCCCAGGCTTCAGGGTGGGGAGGCGCTCTTCGCGGCGGCGCTGGCGTGCGCCACCCGGTTGCGCCCTTCGTGTTTCGCCCGGTACAGCGCCCGATCGGCGGCGGCGATCATGGACTCGGGCGAGTCCCCGTGCGTCGGGAACTCGGCGATGCCGACGCTCAGTGTGATCGTGCCGCCGGCCAGCGCTTCCGCCGCCACCCGGGCGCGAATCCGCTCGGCTGTTTCCGCGGCTTGCTCTGCCGCCGTCTCCGGTAACAGGACGACGAACTCTTCGCCGCCGTAGCGCGCGACGCTGTCCACCTCACGCGTCGACTCGCGCAGCGCCCGCGCCACCTTGATGAGCACTTCGTCGCCAGCGAGGTGGCCGAAGGCGTCGTTGTATTCCTTGAAGTGATCGATGTCCGCCATCAGAAGGGCGCAGCAGTGCTCCAGTCGCCGGGAGCGTCGGATCTCGTTGGCGAGCGTCTCCATCAGGTAGCGGCGGTTGTAGAGCCCCGTCAGGTCATCGGTGAGGGACCGGTGCTCGAGCTCGCGGCGCCCGTCTCGCAGCCGCGCGACCATGTCGTTGAACACTTCGGTCAGCGAGCCGACCTCGCCGCCGCTCACCACGGGGAGGTCGACGGCCAGATCGCCGGCCGCCACCTTGCCGGCGCCGGCCGTCAGCCGATCGAGCGGGCGCACGATCAGCACGCCCAGCAGGTACGCGAGCAAGCCGACGCCGAGCAGCAGGGCTGCGACGATCAGGACGGTCAGATTTCGTAACCGGATGACCTGGCGATAGGCCGCCTCCGCCGGGATCTCGGCCACGACTGCCCACCCCAGTCGCGGCACGCGCTGCAGCGTCCCCACGACCTCCTCCCCGTCGAAGCCGCGGTACCGGAGCGCGGTGCCCGCTCGATCGAACAGCAGTCGGACGCTCTCCGCCGGAAGCTGGACGGTCATCGGCGCCGCTCCGCCCGTACCGGAGCTGGCGAGCAGCGTGCCGTCGGCCGTCACGACAACGATGCCTCCGAGCCCGTTGCTGGCGAAGCGGCGGATGATCTGTTGCACCGCGCGCAGGTTCAGCTTTGCCGTCAGCGCACCGATGAGGCGTCCGCTCGACGGGTAGATGGGAACGGCGACGATCATCTCCGGCTTGCGCGTGACGTCGTCGCGATAGGGCTCGCCGACGAAGGCGTTATCCGTCTTGATGGCGTGGAGCCAGTCCGGAGGCAGCGCCACGACCCCGGCGTCGCTCGCGCTTGTGGCCACTACTCGGGCGCTCGAATCGAGGACGATGAGCTCCTCGTAGTCGCTGAAGCGATCCCGGACCGAGTTGAGATAGTCGCGCAGGCGGCCGTACGCCCGACCTTCGCGCACGGGCTCCCTCCCGGTCCGGGGGATTTTCTCGAGGTTCTCGGAAACTTCGTAGGAGCTCGCGAACACCCGGAGATCGTAGAGACGCTCCTTGAGCCACAAGTCGAGCTCGCGGGACGCCTGCGAGCTCACGCTTTGCTGTTCGCCCGTGATCTTTTCGGTGAGCGATCGCTGGCTGTGCGCGTACGACACCCAGGCGGTCGAGAGCGAGGGAATGAGTGTGGCCAGCACGGCGAATGCGAGCAGCTTGTTCCGGATGCTCTCCAGCCCCAGGGCGCGGAGGCCATGCGAGACGGTCTGCTCCCAGGTGCGCATCCTATCTTCGGAACCCGCGCTCGTCGGCCAGCGTCACGCCCTGCCTCATCGGAAGGGAACCGTAAACCATATCGCCCTGCCGCCCCTTCCGGCAAGGCAACCGAACCCGCCCGCCGCAACGGGCCCTCCGTCCCTTATAGATTCTCCATCCGACCCCTTCTCACCGAGGTTTGCCATGCCGCTCGTTCCCGCAGACATCACCCGTCGCGAGTTCTTGGAGCTCGGCGCCGCAGCCGGCCTCGCCTGCGCCGCGAGCGCCGGGTGCCGTACCGGCGCGCCGGCCGCCATGACGCGCGGCCTGACGGGGCCGGCGATCCCGCCGTTCGCGCTCCAGGAGGCGACGATCGCGGATCTCCAGGCGGGAATGCAGAGCGGGAAGTACACGGCCCGTGGGCTGTGCGAATACTATCTGACCCGTGTCGACGAGCTGGACGGGCGCGGGCCCGCGCTGCACTCGGTTATCGAGACGAACCCCGAGGCGCTCACCACGGCCGAGCAGCTCGACACGGAGCGGAAGACGAAGGGTCCGCGCGGGCCGCTGCACGGGATCCCGGTGCTCGTGAAGGACAACATCGCCACGGCCGACCGCATGGCGACGACGGCCGGATCGCTCGCGCTCGTCGGTGCCAAGCCGCCGGCGGACGCGGCCGTGGCCGCGCGGCTCCGCGCCGCTGGGGCCGTCATCCTCGGGAAGGCCAACCTCTCCGAATGGGCCAACTTCCGGTCCAACAACTCTTCCAGCGGTTGGAGCGCGCGGGGCGGCCAATGCAAAAACCCCTACGCGCTCGACCGCAGCCCCTGCGGCTCGAGCTCGGGCACCGCCGCCGCCATCGCCGCGAACTTCGCGGCGGTGGGCGTCGGCACCGAGACCGACGGCTCGATCGTTTGCCCGGCGGCCGCGTGCTCGCTCGTCGGGATCAAGCCGACGCTCGGACTCGTCTCCCGCACCGGCATCGTCCCGATCGCCCACAGCCAGGACACCGCGGGGCCGATGGCCCGAACGGTGCGAGATGCCGCAGTCCTGCTGGGGGCGCTCGCGGGCGCGGATGCCAGGGACGCCGCGACCAGCGCCGCGCCGACCGCCGTCCCCGACTACACCCGATCCCTCGACCCCAAGGGGCTCGACGGGGCGCGCATCGGGGTCGCGCGCACGAAGCTGTTCGGCTACCACGCGGCGACGGATGCGGTCATCAACCAAGCGATCGACGTGCTGCGGCGCGCCGGTGCCGTGATCGTGGACCCGGCCGACATTCCCCACCTCGGTGAGTACGACGACGCCGAGCTCACGGTGCTGTTGTACGAGTTCAAGGCGGACCTGAATCGCTATCTCGCCGAATTCGCGCCCGGCGCGCCGGTCAAGACGTTGCAGGACGTCATCGTGTTCAACGAGCGAAATAGGGAGCGGGAGATGCCCTACTTTGGGCAAGATCTGTTCGTCAAGGCGCAAGACAAGGGACCGCCCAGCGATCAGGCCTACCGCGACGCTCTCGACAAATGCCGCAAGCTGGGCCGTGAGGAGGGGCTCCGGGCGACCTTGGACCAGCAGAAGCTCGATGCCATCGTCGCGCCCACGGGGAACCCGGCGTGGCCGATCGACCTGGTCAACGGGGACCACTTCCTGGGGGGCAGCTCCACGCCGGCGGCGGTCGCGGGCTTCCCCCACGTGACGGTGCCCGCAGGCTACGTATTCGGCCTACCGGTGGGGCTGTCGTTCATCGGGGCGCCGTGGAGCGAGGCGACACTCGTCAGGCTGGCGTACGCGTACGAGCAGGCGACCACGCTTCGTCAGCCGCCGAAGTTTCCGCCTACGGTGAGGGTATCGAGCTGAGGCTTGAGCCGGGCCCCGTCGCTTACCAGACGTGTGACAGTTGCAGCTTCAACGCGACAGCCCGGAGCAGCGGCCACTCCCCGACCGGTCGGATGTCGTCGTCCGAGTCGAGCGCGAGGCCGATATCGTACGGCGTGCCGTATAGGCTCGCCTGGGCGAATCGCCACAGCTGCCGCTGGTGCGCGATCCAGATCGCGCTCGCCCCAATCGCTGGGATCCGGTTGCCGTGCGGCGCAAAAAACGTCACATACAGCCGCTTGGGCTGACCGCCCCCCACCAGTACGGAGTCGACCGCGATCTTCGCTTCGTAGGCCTCGGGGGTCCCCTCGTCATGGAACAGCGCCCGCATGAGCCAGCCCCCACGCTGCTCATAGAGGATAGCCCGCTCCACGTCCACGATCCTGCCGGCGACCACGTAGTGGGCGTCGATCAACCGCTCCCCGAGGATGCGATCGCCGGGCTTGGGGAGCGCCGTGAGCCGCTCGCGTTGCCATTGCGACGATCCGCCCGCGCATGCGGCGAGCAGCCCTGCGAGCGCCACGAGGACGCCGACGTTGCTACGGACTCTGATCATGGTGCACACTCCCTCTCGCATAACCCTTGCCATCGGGGAACGTGGCTGGTGCACAGCAGGCTAACTGCAGGGTGTGGCAGGATTGCAACAGGAGGGTCTCAGTGTCGCCCCGCTCCAGCTTTCTGCGGCATTTATGGCAACCTCCTAGGCTCGACGAATCGGTGTGCTAAATCACACTACGTGCTAATGTTGTGCTCTGCGCCAACACCTTGGGGGGATCCATGTGGTACCGCTGGGTCGATATGCCGAAGGAGGAGGTCTCCGAGCGTCTGTCGCGCCGCCTAATCACGGGAGACCGCGTGATGCTGGCGCACGTCTACCTGAAGAAGGGGTGCGTCGTGCCCAAGCACGCGCACGAGAACGAGCAGTTCACCTACATCCTCGAGGGGGCGCTGCGGTTCCTCGTGGGCGAGGACGGGAGCGAAGAGGTCGTCGTGCGGGCGGGCGAAGTGTTGCACCTCCCCTCCAACGTGCCGCACGCCGCCCACGCGCTCGAGGACACGCTGGACGTGGACGTGTTCTCGCCGCCGCGCGAGGACTGGCTCAAGGGGACCGACGCCTATCTGCGGAGGACGTGAGCAGGCAGCGGGGCGCGAGTAGGGGCGCAGCATGCTGCGCCCCTACGAAACATCACTGGGCGTGCCCGAGACTTGTCACGTTGCGTGTCCCATGGCCCGGAGGAACTCCCGGTCCCACGCGGCGGAAATCCCCTCGCGCGGCGAGTAGGGCCCCGGCACGTAAGCCCGCGAGGTGATGCCGGCGTGGCTCTGCTCGCAAATGTGCCAGTCCTGGCGGTTCGTCTCGTCCCAGAACCGCACCGCGTCGTCAGGGTCGAACCCCGCTTGCCCGAAGGAGTCGGGATGGAACAGCCATTCGCAGGTGATCCGCGTCTGGCCCGGGCCCTCCGGCCAGAGCGTGTGGAACATCACGTAATCGGGGTGCAGCGACAGGAGCAGGTTCGGGAAGAGCGAATAGAAGTAGACACGGTGCTGGTCCTCCACCGGCAGCACGCCGACCGGCGCCCCACAAGCGCGCCCGCTCAGCGTCAGGCTCCCTCCTTCCTTCGTAATGACCATGTAGCCGCCCAGGAACGGCCCGTCGAACAGGTCGTTTGCGCCGCTCGTGTACGGCGTGAGCTTGGCGAGTCCGGGGTGAATGACGGGGCAGTGCAGGCACTCGGAATAGTTTTGGAAGACGAGCTTCCAGTTTGCCGCGACGTCGTAATCGATCCGGCGCGCAGACTTGAGGGTCGGCAGGTTGAAGCGGCTGAACCGCCCGGCGAGCGGCGCGAACGCCTGTGCGAAAGCCTGCGGCTCCCGCGCCAGGTTGACGAAGGCGAAGCCCTCCCACGTCTCGAGCGGCACCGCCTGGAGCGGGTAGTCGCCCTTGTCGAAGCCGGGGACCTCGTTCATGTGTGGCGCGCCGATCAGTTGCCCGTCGATGGTGTAGGTCCACGCGTGATAGGGGCACTGGATCGTCTCGGAGAAGCGCCCCAGCGGCTCTTCGCATAGCCGCGTGCCGCGGTGGCGGCACACGTTGTAAAACGCCCGGAGCGCGCCGTCGCGACCACGGACCACGATCACACTCTCCCCCGCGATCCTGCGGAGCACGTAGTCGCCGGCCTCGGGGATCTCGGCGGCCCGGCCGGCACAGATCCAGCGCTCAGTGAAGATGCGTTCCTGCTCTTCCGCATAGATCTCGGCCGACGTGTAATAGCGGCCGGGGAGCGTGCGCTGCCCCTGCTGGTAGACTTGGGTGGCTTTGACGAACGTGGGCATCTCTTTGCGCCTCGAGCTGATCGGTACAGTGTAGCGCTCGGGTTATGAGGGACTCAAGTCCCGACTCGGCCGGTTGGCGTCCTGAAGGACGCGGGGTGGCCAGCGTCCTTTAGGACGCCTCACGGGGCCGAGCAGGGACTTCAGTCCCTCATACACTCGATGGGGGATCGCTCTTTATACACTCGATGGGGATCGCTCTTTCATACACTCGATGGAGGATAGCCCTTTCCGAACGCCACCCCCCGGCGCTCGCGGCCGAGCATCGCGACGATCGCCCCGAGCGCGAACACGGTCGCGGCGGAGAAGGCCATCGACCGCGCGTAGCTCGAGCCGACGGCGAAGAGTGCTTGCACGTGCGGAAGCTTGCTGGCGATCGCCACCCCGCATTGGTACGCGAAGCCGGGCAGGAAGCCGCGCACCGAGTCGGGAGAGAGCTCGGTGATGTGGGCCGGGATGACGCCCCACGCTCCCTGCACGAAGAACTGCATCACGAACGCACCCACCACCAGCAGCGGCAGGGATGGCGCGAACGCCCAGATCGGGATCACCAGGATGGCGCCGACCAGCGCGAGCGCGATCGTGCGCCGGCGGCCCAGGCGGTCGGAGTACAGCCCGCACAACACGCCGCCGGTGAGTGCGCCCACCTGGGAGAACGCCGTCAGGGCCGAGCGCGTGGTCGGGCCGAAGCCCCAGTCGCGCTGCAAGAAGGTGGGGTACATGTCTTGGGTGCCGTGGGACACCATGTTCATCATCGCCATGAGGACGGTGAGGTAGAGGAACAGCTTCCAGTTCGCGGCGATAGTCCGTCCCAGCCCGCTCCAGGTCTCGTGCCGCGTTTCTCGCCATACCTCGGATTCCTGCACCCGCGCGCGCACGAACAGCGCGAGCAGCGCCGGCAGGCCGCCGATGAAGAACAGCGGCCGCCACCCCCAGTGCGGGAACACGAAGAAGTAGCACAGCGCGGCGAGCAGATACCCCGCGGCGTAGCCCTGTTGCAGCAACCCCGAGACGACGCCGCGCAGGCGGGGAGGCACCTTCTCCATCACCAGCGACGCCCCGACGCCCCACTCGGCGCCCATCCCGATCCCGAACAGCGCGCGCAGCACGAGGAACGTCCCGTACGTCGGTGCGAGTCCGGAGAGCACCTCGACGACCGAGTAGAACACGAGGTCGGCCATCAACGGGATCTTGCGGCCGTAGCGGTCCGCGATCAGCCCGAAGATGAACGCGCCCACGGGACGGAAGGCGAGGGTGAGGGTGAGCGTGAGGGCGATGTCGGCGTCGGAGCGCCCGAAGTCCTTCGCGATCGCCGTGAGCGTCATCACGACGAGGAAAAAATCGAAGGCGTCGAGCGTCCAGCCGAGGAACCCGGCGACGACGGCCGCGCGCTGGTCGCCGCGCGCCGGCCCGGTCACGGGCGCCCGATCCGGTCGAGCGCGAACTGCACCGCCAGGTCGGTCAGGCTCCACAGCTGGACGTCCGAGCTCGTGCCGTAGCGCACCGGCACGAGCCTGCCGTTCTCGATGCGGTAGCTCCACAGCTCGGCATGCCGCAGTCCGGAACGATCCACCGCGGTGACGGTGCGCTGCAGTGCGTTCGCGAGCGGCGCGACGTCGGCACCGGATGGGGAGGGAGCCGACGCGATCTGCTGCGCCAGACCGGCGAGCAGCGCGTTCACGTCCCGACCCCATACGACGGTGGGCGAATGGTACGGGTCCTGACGAAACCGCTCCCACACTTCCCGCGTGGTGTAGGCGTCGTTGGCGACCAGGGGACCCAGATCGTCGACGAATAACCCCCAGGGGTACGGCAACATGATCGGGCCCACGAGCTCGAGCGTCCGATCGCGCCCGAGGGGCTCGAGCAGCAGCAGCATAGCCGGATCGGTGTTGACGATCGGGATGGGCCGACCGTTCTCATCGAGCGAGAGGGCGAGAAACCGGAGCGTGTCCGCGGGCAATCCGCTCCGCTGGATGACACCGTCCCAGTACTGCCGCTCGGCCAGCGGTAGCCAACGGAGCCTGTCCCCGACCGGACGGCCGACGTCCCCGACCGCGACTCTGAAGTGGCGCTCGGCGCCCCGCCACGCGGCGATCGCCTGCTGCAACGCCGCGCGATCACGCGCGAAGCTGGCGAGCGGTTCTGCACGAATCGTGGGCGTGATGCGGAGCTGCTGCAGCGCGTCGAGAATCGTTCCGATCGCCTCGAGCGCGTGTGGCACCCAGATGACATTCACGTCCATCGCGAACCGGCCGCCGCCGTACCCGGCCCTCGAGTCGCGCCAGCTCGCGGAGATCCATCTGCCCTCAGGGTCGCGTGGAAAATCGACCAGATTCGTCGCGATCGGATTGTGGGCGTACGCGTCGGCCCGCCGCGCCACGTACGCCAGGTTGGACACGAGCCGCGCGAGGCGCCGCTCCTCGAGCAGAAACCCACGCTTCCGCGCTGCGGACACGCGCGGGTCGCCGAGATAGCGCGCCGCGACCACCGGCAGCTGGAAGTCATCGTCCACCATGACGTAGTTTTCGCGCACCGCCTGCAGGTCTCGCAGCACGGCTCGTGCCTCCGCTAGGCGGCCGGCGTCGACCAACCGGTTGTACTCGGCCGCGTGCTCGCGAATCGCCTGGCCGCCGAGCGCCTCCTCGTGGCTCACTGTGCCCGTGGGCGAGAGCTTGCGCAGCGCGCTGGCGATGACGTGCTCCGGCATCGCCGGCGCCCACACGGGTTCCATCAGCAGGGCGGTCATCAGCATGTCGCGGCCGAAGTAGGTCGCGAAGTTCGGCAGTCCCGCCATGAGCTTCTCGCCGTAGCACAACAGCTCCATGCCGCGGACTTCGCGCTCGAGCCGGCGGAACCGCTCGGGACGGGCCGAATCAGCTCGGACCGTCTCGTAAAACCGGCGGAAGTCGTCGTTGAAGATGTCGGCGCGGGAGAGGGGCGTCAGCGCCGGGGCGTCCGTGGTCACGCGCACGGCGATACGCACCGGGCCCCCGGCCGGCCGGCGGATCGTGACGGTGCCTCCGGCCAGCGCGGGAACCGTCTCCCGGGCATCGCCTTCCAGCGCGAGCCAGAGGTGGCTCTTGCCGTCGAAGCTCACCTGCTCGACCCGCACGACCCAGGACGTGTCACTGCGTTGCAACGTCACCTGGGGCGACAGCCGTGCCCTGAGAGCCGCGATCGTCTGCACGCCGAGCAATGACAGGTGGCGGGCACGCTCGCGCGCCCCCAGTCGCGCCAGATGGTCGATCAGCTTGGTCAGCTCCGCCTGTGGAAACGACGGCGCGTCGAGCGGCAGAGAGTCGCGCCGCGCGTACTGAAAGTCGCGCTCCACCCGCATGGAACCGAGCAGGAAGAGACCGAGCGTGATGGGGGACGGGTCTTCCAGACTATAGGAGACCGACCGGGTGCGACCCGACGCGGCCACGACAGCCCCGGACGAGCTCCAGGCGAGCTCGGCCGGCGTGCCGCCGGAGTCGCGCGCGGTGAACCCCACACTCTCGTCGGCCGCGTCGGCCCAGAGGTGCACAACCCGCCCGGTACTGCGATTCAGGTAGACCTGGAAGGCGTTGCCGCGCGCGTCTTGATAGACGCGCGTCTGGTAGCCCTCGTATGCGGCGGGGTCGTCGAGCCCCGGCTCGGGGAACTCGAGGACCGGTGTGCCAGCCTGCAACAAGCCGAGGAGGGCCAAGAGGTGCACGGCTGGATTGTGCCTTTTTTCACGAGCCTTGACAAGTCAACGTTTGGAGGGCATTTCCACTCTACCTCCCACCGTGCAGAGGGCAGACGTATGCGACTCGTCCGTCACGTCATTCCCGCGCTCGTCGGTAGCTTGCTTTGGGCGGTCCCACTCGGCGCGCAGGACTCCACCGGTGCCATCACGGGAAAGGTCGTCGATGCCACGACCCAACAGCCCCTTCCCAGTGTCGAAGTCGCGATCGCAGGAACACCGCATCGCATGCTCACTCGCAGCGACGGTGGGTTCCTGCTGAGCGGCATACCCGCCGGAATCCAGCATCTGCGGGCCACCCGGATCGGCTACGGCCCACAAACGCAGGACGTCACGGTCACGCCGGGAGGAACGATCACGGCGAACATCACGCTGACGCCGGCGGCGGCGATTCTCGAAGCGGTGGTAGTGACCGGGTACGGCACCCAGCGGCGCGAGGCCATCACTGGATCGGTCTCAACGATCGACGGCAACGCGGCGAACGTCGGTGTAGTCTCCAATGTCAACCAGATGGTGCAGGGCAGGGCCGCGGGTGTCACCATTATTCAAAACAACGGTGAGCCGGGCGCCGGCGCGCAGATCCGCATCCGCGGTGGCACTTCGATCAGCGCGAGCAACGAACCGCTGTACGTGATTGACGGGGTGATCATCAACAACGTAGAGACCCAAGCGAGCGGGTTCGGTGTCGGTGGGAATCCGCCGCTGCCCCGCAGCCCGCTCAACCTGCTCAACCCATCGGACATCGCATCGATCACGATTCTCAAAGACGCCGCGGCGACGGCCATCTATGGCAGCCGCGCCGCCAACGGCGTCATCCTGATCGAGACGAAAAAGGGCTCTTCCGGGGGCGGAGCGGGTGTGGAATATGACGGTTACGTGGCGATGGCGAGTGCGTCGAGGCACCTGGACGTGCTGAACGGAGATGAATTCAAGCAGTTCGTGCAGGGCCAGGTTGGCGTTTGGCGGTCAGATTCAACCTCCACCTGTGCGAGCCGGCCGACGCTCTGCCAGAACTTCTTCAAGGACTCGGTGGCGGGCAAGTTGGGCGGCCTGAGTCCTTCGCACCTCGCGGCTCTGGGGGCGGCGAATACGAACTGGGAGAACGAGGTAGAGCGCACCTCCGTGACGCACAATCACAACCTGTCGTTCTCCGGTGGGGGCGAGGATACCCGCTATCGTGCGTCCCTCAATTTCATGAACCAGGAGGGGGTGGCGATTTCCAACGGCTTCCAGCGCGTGCAGGGACGCCTCAACGCGACCCACAACGCGTTCGACAACCGCCTGCGCCTCGGGCTCAATGTGACGACGTCGCACACGCAGGACGACTATATCACGTTTGAGAGCGTGGCGGGGTTCGAAGGTGGCGTGTTCCAGAACGTGGCGATCTTCAACCCGACGCAGCCGGTGACGGTGGTCGATCCGGCGAGCGGGCTGACCACGTATTACGAGCTGCTGGGTCAGACGTCGGTGCGCAACCCGGTGGCGCTGGCGAACCAGATCACTGACATCGGCACCACGACGCGCACGCTGGGCAACGCGACGGCCGAGCTGGATCTCGTGCCGGGTCTCACCGCACAAGTGAATGTCGGGGTGGACCGCTCGGACGGCGAGCGGAACATCTACCTCCCGAAGGCCAGCCCGGTGGGAGCCTCGTTTGGCGGCCTGGCGCGCCAGTCGAATCGCGACAACACCACCGTGACGCTGCAAACGCTGCTGACCTTGCGCCGGCAGCTCGGGGACATCCATACCTTCGATGTGGTAGGCGGTTACGAGTTCAGCAAATTCAACACCGGTAACCTGACGACTGAAGGTCGGGGATACGTGACCGATGCGTTGCTCTTCAACAGCCCCGGCTCCGCCCAAACCATCATTGATTTCTCGGGGCGAGACTTGAGCCGCCAAGTCGCGTTCTTCGGCCGGGCCAACTACGGCCTCAAGGATCGCTACTTCCTGACCGGGGTGCTGCGGTACGACGGTTCGTCCCGGTTCGCGGTGGGGCACAAGTGGGCGCTGTTCCCGGCGGTGTCGGGGTCCTGGCGCATCAGCCAAGAGCCCTTCATGCGCGATCGCGGGTTCTCGGAGCTGCGCCTGCGCGCTGGATACGGGCTGCAGGGCAATCCGGGCGTCCCGCCCTATTCCTCGTTGCTGACGCTCAATCCTGATCCTGGCGCGCGCTACCCGTTCGGCGATGTGCCGGTGTCCGGTGTCATCCCGACCAGAGATGCCAACCCGAGCCTCAAGTGGGAGCAGACGTCGCAATTCAACGTGGCAGTCGACTACGGCCTCCTAAATAACCGGTTCTCGGGGAGCGTGGAGTATTACATCAAGAACACATCCGATCTGCTATTGCAGGTGTCGAACGCACAGCCGGCGTTCGCGGAGCAGCGGCTCGAGAACGTCGGCAAGGTGCGCAATAAGGGCCTCGAGATCTCGCTCGACGCCCTGGCGGTGTCCAAGCCGAATCTGACCTGGCGGGCTGGCCTCGTGTTCTCGGCCGAGCGCAACACGGTCGTCGATCTCGGCCCCTACAGCTCCATCGCCACCGGTACCGTGAGCGGTCAGGGCCAGTCCAACGTGAACGCCCAGCGCATCCTGCCCGGCCAGCCGATCGGCACGTTCTTCGGACCGCGCTTTCTCCGCGTGAACGCGCAGGGCAAGCAGGTGTTCACCTGTGTGGCAACCAGCGCGGGATGTGTCAACGGCGAGACGCTGAGCCCCACTGCTGACGACTACACCATTATCGGCAACGCCAATCCGGACTTCACCGTCGGCCTGCACAGCCAGGTGAACTGGGGCAAGTTCGACATCAGCTTCCTCATCCGGGCGGCCGTGGGACAGGACGTGTTCAACAATACCGCGCTCGTGTTTGGTACGAAGAGCGATGCGCTGCAGGACAAGAACTTCCTGGCTTCGGCGCTGAGCGACCCGACCGGTATTCATGAGCCGGCCATCTACTCGTCCCGTTGGGTCGAAGGTGCTTCGTTCCTGCGCCTCCAGAATCTCACGGTGGAATACCGACTCGACCTGCCGATGTTCACGGGATCGGCTCGCAGTGCCCGGCTCTACGTGTCGGCCGACAACCTGTTCGTGCTCACCGGCTACTCGGGTTTGGATCCGGAGGTCTCGAACCTGGAGTCGGGGCTTAATCCGGCCGCCGGCCTGCAAGCGCGCAGTATCGACTATCTCAGCTACCCGCGTTCCCGCACCATTACGGGCGGCCTCCGACTCACGTTCTGAGGATCTGCATCCTATGACGACATCACTTGTGACGAAACCGATCGGAGCTGTGGGGCTCTTCAGGCTGTTCCTCCTGGGCACGGTGCTCGTGCCCCTGGGATGCACGAACCTGGACGAAAACCCACCCAGCGCCATTACCCCGGGCAACTTCTACCGCAACGAGGGGGAAGTGCTCAGCAGCCTGGCGGGGATTTACGCTCAGCTCCGGGGCACGCTGGATGACTACTACAACGTGAGCGAAATCAGCACCGACGAGATGATCGTGCCGACGCGTGGCTCGGACTGGTATGACGGCGGTCAATGGCTCGAGCTGCACCACCAGACCTGGACGCCGGTCAGCCCGGTCGGCAACGGTTTTGGGAACGGTATCTGGGTCACCGCGTTTACCGGCATCGCGCGCGCCAACGCGCTGCTCGAAGTGCTGCCGAACCTGACGTTCACCAGTCGCGACACGATCGCGGCCGAGGCTAGAACGCTGCGGGCATTCTACTACTACTTCCTGATGGACACGTTCGGCGGGGTGCCGATCGCCACCTCGACTCAGATCGCGGCGCGGCCGCGCGTGACGCGCGACTCGCTATTCCGGTTCATCCAGGCGGAGCTGACGGCGGCCCGCGCCGCGCTGCCGGCCACGTGGCCGGCGGCGTACAACGGGCGCATGACGCAAGGCGCCGTCGATGCCATCCTGGCCAGTATGTATCTGAACGCCGCGGTGTTCGACAAGGACGCGGGCGTCAGTCCCACGGCCTATAACTCGTGCACGACGGTGCAGATCGGTTCTCAGAACGCGTGCCAGGCCGCCATCACTGCGGCGAACAATATCCTGAACTCCTCCGCCGGCTACCAATTGGCCGACTCGTTTGCGCAAAGCTTCCGGGCCGACAACGCCACGTCGAAGGAGAACGTCCTGGTCATCAAGTTCGCGCCCGTGGGGGACATCGGCCTCAACTTCGTGATGCGGTCGCTGCACTACAACCAGTACACGCCCACGCCCTGGAACGGCTTCGCGATCCTGGCGGAGACGTACAACGCGTTCGATGCCGCCGACCATCGCCGGAATGTCATCCTGCAAGGATCGCAGTACAACGTAGAGACCGGCCTTCCGGCCAAGGACCGGGCCGGCAACCCGTTGGTCTTCACCATCAACATCGCTGATGAGACGCAGGCCACCGAAGGCGAAGGCCCTCGGCTCTACAAGTGGCCGGCCGACCCGAAACACGTGGCCCAGAACAACGGCAACGATTACGCCTGGTTCCGCCTGGGCGAGATCTATCTGATCAAGGCGGAGGCGATGAACGAGCTGACGCCGGGGGATCCCGCGGCCCTGGCGCTGCTGAATCAGCTGCGCGCGCGTCCCAAAGAAACCGTCGCGCCGGCGCTCGCGGGGCCCATTACTCGCGACCTTATCCTCCAGGAGCGCCGGTTCGAGCTCACCGGCGAAGCCAAGCGGCGCCAGGATCTGATCCGGCACGGCAAGTACACCCAGGCGTGGGGGTACAAGCCGGCGAGTGCGGCGTTCCGCATGCTGTTGCCGATTCCGCAGAACCAGATGGACGCGAACCCGTTGTTGACACAGAATCCCGGATACTGAGCGGAGAAGGCGCAGGAGGTCGTGGAGGTTGGGGAGGTTGGGGAGGTCGCGGTCGATCACGTAGGGGCGCAGCATGCTGCGCCCCTACGTTTTCTTGCGCCCCTACATTTTCTGATGCCGGCGGTGTGTCTCGTCGCCGCTTGCACCGGCGCCGCCGGCTCCGCCGCCGCGCCCGCTGCCGACGGCCACCTGTTCACCCTACTGCCTTCGAGCTACACGGGCGTCCGATTCGAGAATCGCCTCACCGCGACCCGCGACCTGAACGTCTTTACCTATCGCAACTTCTACAACGGTGGCGGCGTGGCTCTGGGCGATCTCACGGGGGACGGACTGCCGGAGATCGTGCTCACCTCGAATCTGGGCGGCCCGCGCCTGTACCTGAACGAGGGGAAGTTCCGCTTCCGGGACGTGACCGAGCAGGCCGGCCTGCGGAACAATGGGGGCTGGACCACCGGGGTCACCCTCGCCGACGTCAACGGGGACGGACGGCTCGACATCTACATCTGCCACGCTGGCAACGTGCCGGGCAAGCTCCGGGCCAACGAGCTGTACATGAACCAGGGGCTGAACGCGGACAGTGTCCCCACGTTCCTGGAGCAAGCGGCGGCCTATGGCGTTGCGGACACGGCGTACTCGACCCAGGCGGTGTTCTTCGACTACGACCGCGACGGCGACCTGGACCTGCTGGTGATCAACAACTCGCCTCGCCCCGTCTCGAGCATGCCGCTCGAGAACACGCGGGAACTGCGCGACCCGCTCGGCGGCGACCGGCTGTACCGCAACGACGGCGGGCACTTCGTGGACGTGAGCGCGGCGGCGGGGATCTACGGGAGCGAGATCGGATTGGGCCTGGGCGTCGTCGTGAGCGACGTGAACTCGGACGGTTGGCCCGACATCTACGTCGCGAACGACTTCTTCGAGCGCGACTATCTCTACATCAACCGGGGCGACGGCACCTTCGCCGAGCGGCTGGAGCAGGAGATGCCGTACATCAGCATGTCGTCCATGGGCCTCGACATCGCGGACGTGAACAACGACGGCCGGCCCGACATCTACGTAGTCGACATGCTACCCGACGACGACTACCGGCTCAAGACCACCACGTCCTTCGAGGACTGGCACCGCCTTCAGGCCGAGGTCCGCAACGGCTTTCACTACCAGTTCACGCGCAACATGCTCCATCTCAACAACGGCAACGGCACGTTCTCGGACATCGGCCAGCTGGCTGGCGTGGCCCGGACGGACTGGAGCTGGAGCGCCCTCATCGCGGACCTCGATTTGGACGGCTCCAAGGACATCTATGTGACGAACGGCCTCGCCAAGGACGTCACGTCGCAGGACTACATCGCTTTCCTGGCGAACAACGAGACGATGCGCGCGGCGACGCGGGGCAAGCGGGTCGACTTCCTGAAACTCACCGCGGCGATGAGCTCGACGAAGCTGCCGCATTACGCGTTCCGGAACAACGGCGACCTGACTTTCTCGAACCACAGCGCTGCCTGGGGCCTGAACACGCCGAGCTTCGCCAACGGCGCGGGATACGGCGACCTGGACGGCGACGGGGCGCCGGACCTGGTCGTGAACAACGTCGACCAGGAGGCCTTCGTCTACCGCAACAACGCCCGGACGCTCGTCCCCAACCACTATCTCCAGGTCCAGCTCGCGGGAGAAGGCGGCAATCGCTTCGCCATCGGGGCGAAGGTGACGCTCTGGAGCGGGAAGGACCAGTTCTTCCAGGAGGAAGAGCCCACGCGCGGCTTCCAGTCGAGCGTGGACTACGTGCTGACCTTCGGCGTCGGGCGGCGCGATACCATCGATTCGGTGACGGTGCAGTGGCCGGATGGCCGCGTGAGCGTCTCGCAGCGCGTCGCGACGAACCAGCGTGTCACGATCCGCCAGCCGCAGGCGGTGGCACCCCCAGCCCGAGCCCCTAGCCCCAAACCCCTAACCCCTCTCTTCGCCGACGTCACCGACCGCGTCAAGCTGCCCTACGTACACCGGGAGAACGACTTCGTCGACTTCGACCGGGAGCCACTCATCCCCAAGCTGCTGTCGACGGAGGGACCGTATCTGGCTGTGGCGGACGTGAACGGCGACGGGCTCGATGACATGTTCATCGGGGGCGCCAAAGATCAGCCGGGCGAGCTGCTGATCCAGCAGCCCGACGGCCGCTTCGTGAGCAGCGACCGCGCCGTCTTCGAGCAGGATCGCGTGTCGGAGGACCTGGGCGCCGTGTTCTTCGACGCGGACGGCGACGGCCACCCCGACCTGTACGTCGTGAGCGGTGGCAACGAGTTCTCGAGCATGTCGCCCGCCCTGCAGGACCGGCTGTACCTGAACGACGTGCGAGGGCATTTCCGCAAGGCGACCGGCAACCTGCCGGCCGAGTACATCAGCGGATCGCGCGTGGTGGCGGCCGACTACGACGGGGATGGCGACGTCGACCTGTTCGTTGGCGGGCGGGTCGTCCCGTGGCGCTACGGGGTCGATCCCCAGAGCATGCTACTCCAGAACGACGGCCACGGCCACTTCACCGACGTGACCGCGCAGCTCGCTCCTGAGCTGGCACACATCGGCATGGTGACCGACGCGGTGTGGCAGGACGTGGACGGCGATGGCCGCCTGGATCTCGTGGTCGTGGGCGAGTGGATGCCGATCACGATCTTCCGAAACGCGGGCGGCGGGAAGCTCGTCCGCCTGAACACGCGCGGGCTCGAGCAGAGCAACGGCTGGTGGAATCGCATCGTGGCCGGCGACTTCACGGGCCACGGGGGCGGTCGCGTCGATTTCGTCGTCGGCAACCTGGGGCTCAACACGCGCCTGCACGCCAGCGACGGCGAGCCGGCCACCATGTACGTGAAGGACTTCGAGCGCAACGGGTCCGTCGAGCAGATCGTGGCGACCTACCAGGGGGGCGTGAGTCGTCCCCTCGCGATGCGAGACGAGCTCCTCAACGCCCTGCCGCACCTCAAGACCCGCTATCTCACGTACCAAGAGTACGCCCGGCAGGCCGTGCCCGACATCTTCTCGCCGGCGGAGCTGGCCGGCGCGGTCTTCAAGCAGGCGTACACGTTTGTGACCGCGCTTGCTCGGAACAACGGCGACGGCTCTTTCACACTCGTGCCCCTGCCGCTCGAGGCGCAGCTGGCGCCGGTGTACGGCATGCTCGCCGCCGACCTCGACGGGAACGGTACCCTGGATCTGCTCCTGGCCGGGAATTTCGACGGCGTGAAACCGGAAATCGGCCGCATGAGCGCGAGCTACGGCCTGTTGCTGCGCGGAGACGGCAAGGGGAACTTCACGCCGGTGCGGACCGCCGAGAGCGGCTTTCTCGTGCCCGGCCAGGCGCGCGATATCGCGCGCATCCGGACCCGGGCTGGCCCTCGCTACGTGGTGACCCGGAACAACGACCGGCCGCTCGTCTTCCGCGCCGCGCTGACGCCCCGGTCAGTGGCGGCGCGTCCCTAGGCGTGTCACCGACCCGGCCGCTTCGTCTTGATGACGATCACCCCGTTGGCACCGCGCATGCCGTAGATGGCGGTGTCGGCGGCATCCTTCAAGACTTGGATCGATTCGATGTCGTACGGATTGATCCCCGTCAGGCTCCCGTTCGGTCCGGGCTGCATCGGGATGCCGTCCACCACGTACAGCGGCTGCGTACTGGCGTTGAAGGACGTGGCGCCGCGAATGCGCACCGCGATGCCGCCGTCAGAGGTGCGGCTGACCTCGACGCCGGAGAACCGTCCTTGGAGCACCCTCTCAATGGGCTGGCCGGGATTGCGTTCGATGTCTTCGGACGTCACCGTCTGGGGGCCAGGCGGGCTCGTCTGGCGCGCTCCGGTGGAATGAGAGCATCCGGCAACGACCGCCACCACGAGACCAACGGGCAAGAGGGAACGCGATGAGAGCGAGGTCATTGGAATCCCCCGGTAAGAGAGCGCACGTCTACCGCGCAATATACCTCGTTTCGGCGGCTCTGCCGGTGCTCGCGACGGTTGCGGGGGCCCAGGTGCGAGTCGCCTCACCGGACGGTCGAAACGAGGCCACGGTCGAAATCCACGACGGCAAGCTGTACTACAGCCTGCGCCGGGACGGTCGAGCGCTGCTGCTGCCGTCGTTGCTCGGCTTCGAGCTCCGGGGGGCGCCGCCCCTACGCGACGGGCTGCACTTGGTCGACACCACCCGGAACGCGGTCGACGAGACCTGGACGCAACCGTGGGGCGAAGTGGCCCGGGTGCGGGATCACCATAATGAGCTGAAGGTCTCCGTCGCCGAGACCGCCTCTCCGGGCCGGCAGTTCGCCGTGGTGTTCCGGGTCTTCAACGACGGCGTCGGCTTCCGCTACGAGGTCCCGGACCAACCCGGTCTCAAAGACTTCGAGATCACCGAAGAGCTGACCGAGTTCGCCCTGGCGGATAACGCCCGCGCCTGGTGGATCGCGTCGAACCGGCCGCGGCTCGACCGGTCCGAGCAGCTGTACTCCTCATCCCCGCTGAGCGTCCTCGACAGCGTGCAGACACCGCTCACATTGGAGACCCGCGACGGCCGCACCTTCATCGTCATCCACGAGGCGAACCTCGTCGACTACGCGCGGATGGACCTGCGCGGCCCCCGCATGGAGGGCCGCACGCTGCACGCCGACCTCGCGCCCTGGGCCGACGGGATCAAGGTGCGCGGGCACACGCCGTTCGTCACGCCCTGGCGCACCATCCAGCTGGCCGACCGCGCGACCGATTTGGCGCCGTCGGTGCTCGGCCTGAACCTGAACCCCCCCAGCGTCATCCAGAACACGACCTGGATCAAGCCGATGAAGTACGTCGGCATCTGGTGGGGCATGCACATCGGCACGATGACGTGGAGCTCCGGGCCCAAGCACGGCGCCACGACGGCGAATGCGAAACGCTACATCGACTTCGCGGCCGCCACCGGGCTGGGCGGCGTGCTGGTCGAGGGTTGGAACGTCGGCTGGGACGGAGACTGGATCCAGAACCGCAACGCCTTCTCGTTCACACAGGCTTATCCCGACTACGATCTCGCGGCAGTCGCCCGGTATGCCCACGACAAGGGCGTGAAGCTGATCGTCCACAACGAAACGTCGGGAGGCATCGAAAACTACGAGCGGCAGCTGGACAGCGCCTTCGCGCTCTACCACTCGCTCGGCCTCGATGCCATCAAGTCGGGGTACGTGGCGGACCTGACCAGCGAAGGTCATTCGCACTGGGGGCAGTACATGGTGCGGCACTACCGCCACGTCATCGAGAAAGCGGCGCAGTACGGCATCATGCTGGACGTCCACGAGCCGATTCACGATACGGGAGAACGGCGCACCTACCCGAACATGATGAGTCGCGAAGGCGCGCGAGGACAGGAGTACAACGCGTGGGGGGGCGAGGGGGGCAACCCGCCGGAGCACGAGACGATTCTGTTCTTCACGCGCCTGCTCGACGGGCCCATGGACTTCACCCCGGGCATCTTCGACATCTTGCGCGAGCGTGGCACCGCCAGTCCGCGGCGGCCCGAGGAGCCGCGAGTGCGCACCACGCTCGCCAAGCAGCTCGCCATCTACGTGGTGCTCTACTCGCCGCTGCAGATGGCGGCGGACCTGCCGGAGAACTACGAGCACCAGCCCGCCTTCCAGTTCATCCGCGACGTGGCAGTCGACTGGGACACCACGCGCGTGCTGGAGGGCAAGATCGGCGACTACGTCGTCGTGGCGCGGCGCGAGCGGAACGGCCCGAGCTGGTACCTGGGCGCCATCACCGACGAGGAGGCGCGCCGCTTCGACATCCCGCTCTCCTTCCTCGCGCGGGGGCGGAAGTACGTCGCCGAAATCTACGCCGACGGGCCGGGAGCCAATTGGCTCACGAACCCGCTGCCGGTCACGATCTCCCAGCGCCCGGTCGACGCGACGACGCGGCTCCACCTGGTCCTCGCTCCCGGGGGCGGGCAGGCGATTCGGATTCGGCCGGCGCGATAAGCCGTGCTGAACGAGCCGATGATCGCGGCCGCTCGGTGATTCCCACGCTAAGGAAGCTCTGCGTAGGTGACGCGAAGTCGGGGGTTGGGGCTAGCACGCTGACACGCGAGGGCGCACGGCAGGCACAGAAGCGCCGGTATCGCCCCTGCTTCGATGCAGATGTGCCGCCCGAGCGCCCTCGCGTGTGACGCGTGCGACGCCCCCACCCCCGACTTCGCGCGACTTGTGCGGAGCTTCCCTAAAGTGTGGGCTCGGCGGGGCATTGTGCTGAAGCACACTCGTGACCCTTTGGGGTTGTGCCGCGTCGAGCCCATCCTTCAGGATGGGGACCTCCGACGTCGAAACCGTCTTGTGCGGGCAGCGCTGCTGCTCGCGGGCGGCGTCGCACTGGCCGGCTGCGGTCGCAAGACGGAGCCCACGCTGTTCGAGCTCCTGCCCCCCAGCACCACCGGCGTCACGTTCGTCAACGAGGTGTCGGAGCACGATACCGCGCTCAACATCATCAATTTCCTCAACTACTACAACGGCGGCGGCGTGGCCGTGGGCGACGTCGACGGCGACGGGCTCCCCGATCTCTACTTCACGTCGAACGTCGGTTCCAACCGGCTGTACCGGAACCTGGGGAACTACCGCTTCGAGGACATCACCGAGCGCGCCGGCGTGGCCGATCCCGAGGGCTGGAAGACCGGTGTCACCATGGCCGACGTCAACGGCGACGGGCGCCTGGACATCTACGTGTCCGCCATGAGCTATCTCACGCTGCACGGCCACAACGTGCTCTACATCAACAACGGAGACGGCACCTTCACCGACCGGACCAAGCAGTACGGGCTCGACTTCGCCGGCTACTCTACCCAGGCCGTGTTTTTCGACTACGACGGCGACGGCGACCTGGACATGTACCTGCTCAACTACTCCACGCACGCCGAGCGCGGGCCGATCACGCACCCGTCGCGCGAGCCGCGTCATCCACGGGCAGGCGACCGCCTGTTCCGCAACGAGGGGGGGGGCCATTTCGTGGATGTGAGCGACCAGGCTCACATCTACGGGGGCGTCGAAGGGTACGGCCTGGGCGTGGTCGCGAGCGACGTGAACCTCGATGGCTGTCCCGACCTGTACGTCGCCAACGACTTTCAGGAGAACGACTTTCTCTACATCAACAATTGCGACGGCACGTTCACCGAGTCCATCGCCACGGCGGTGGGGCACACCAGCCATGCCTCGATGGGCGTCGATGCAGCCGACTACAACAACGACGGGCGGCCCGACCTGATGGTGCTCGACATGCTGCCAGACCGGGAGGACGTCCTCAAGACCTCAGTCAACGCCGACCCATGGCCGATCGAGCACATGAAGGAGCAGGCCGGCTATTACCCGCAGTACGCCCGCAACACGCTGCTCGTCAACCGCGGCTCCGTGAGAGGTGCGGTCCGCTTCAGCGAGATCGGCTATCTGGCCGGCGTGTACGCGACCGACTGGAGCTGGGGGCCATTGTTCGCGGACCTGGACAACGACGGGAACAAGGACTTGTTCGTCACCAACGGCATCTATCGCCGGCCCAACGACCTCGATTACCTCGCGGCGGTGCGCGACTCCGCCATCCAGGCCGCCCTGGCGATCGGCATCAGCTCGGGGCTGCTGCGACGGCTGACGCATCTGATGCCCCACGTCCCGATCGCGAACTACGCCTTTCACAACAACGGCGACCTCACGTTCACGAACATGGCCCAGCCGTGGGGCTTGGCGCAGCCGGGGTTCTCGAATGGCGCGGTCTACGCGGACCTGAACAACAGCGGCGCGCTCGACTTGGTGGTCAACAACCTCAACGCGCCCGCCGTGATCTACCGCAACCACGCGCGCGAGCTGACGGGGAACCACTATCTCCAGGTGGGGCTGCGAGGTGCCGGAGCCAACACGGCGGGGATCGGCGCGAAGGTGATCGTGAAGCAGCACGGCACAACCCAGCTGCTGGAGCAGATGCCCACGCGCGGCTTTCAGTCTTCCGTCGATCCCCGCTTGCACTTCGGGCTGGGCACGTCCAACGAGATCGACTCTCTGATCGTCATCTGGCCGGACCGGCGCTTTCAGGTGTTAACGCACGTCGCGGCGGACCGGGCCATCGCGCTGTCACAGCAAGACGCCACGGCCCTGAACCCCAGCCCCCAGCCCCTAGCCCCCGTTTTCGCCGACGTGACGAGCCGGCTCGCCATCGATTTCAAGCATCAGGAGAACTCCTTCTACGACTACAACAGCCAACCGCTCATACCGCACCTGCTATCGACGGAAGGGCCCGCCCTGGCCGTCGGCGACGTCAACGGCGACGGGCTGGACGACATCTACGTCGGCGGCGCCAAATGGCAGGCCGGGCGGCTGTACCTGCAGCAGCGCGACGGGACGTTCCGCGCCAGCGAGCAGCGGGCCTTTCAGGCGGACAGCCTGGCCGAGGACGTCGACGCGGTGTTCTTCGATGCCAACGGCGACGGGCATCCGGATCTCTACGTCGTGAGCGGTGGGAACGAGTTCTGGGGAGATCACGACGCGCTGCAGGACCGGCTCTATATCAACGACGGGAAGGGGAATTTCCACCGGGATGCGGGCGCCCTGCCGCGGTTCTCTGAGAGCGGCTCGTGCGTCGTTCCAGGCGACTTCAACGGCGACGGCCGTCTCGATCTGTTTGTCGGCAGGCGCGCCGTAACCCGTCGCTACGGCCTCAGTCCCCGAAGCTACTTGCTTCAGAACGACGGCACGGGGCAGTTTCGCGACGTCACGCTCGAGCGGGCCCCGCCGCTCGCCGAGGCCGGGATGGTCACCTCGGCGGCATGGATCGATTACGACAACGACGGCCAGCTCGACCTGGTCGTCGTGGGCGAATGGATGCCGGTGCGCGTGTTTCGACAAGAGCACGGCCGGTTCGTGGACCGCACCGCCGAGGCCGGCCTGTCGGGGACGGAGGGCTGGTGGAACACCATCACGGCGGTCGACCTGAACGGAGACGGGCGCAAGGATCTCGTGCTGGGCAACCTGGGGCTGAACGCCTACCTCCGGGCCTCCCGGACGGAGCCCGCGCGGCTGTACGTGCACGACTTCGGGCATAGCGGCACGCCGGAGCCGATCCTCACGTTCTACAAGCACGGCGTGAGCTATCCGCTCGCCGGCCGGGACGAGCTGGTCCGGCTGATCCCGCAGCTGCGCAGCCGCTACCCGTCATACGCTGACTTCGGGG